>NZ_SPHY01000019.1 GCF_004796535.1 Sphingomonas flavalba
GCGGCGCCGGTGGCCCGCCGGGCGGTGGGCGCGGCTTCGGCGGCGGCGGGCGCGGCGGCGGGCAGGCCGGCGGCCGATTGCAGTTGGCGCTCTACCACACCTGGCATTTCCGCGACGAGGTGCTGATCCGCCCCGGCCTGCCGGTGCTCGACCTGCTCGGCGGGGACGCGGTCGGCGGGCGCGGCGGGCAGGCCCGGCACGAGCTGGAACTGCGCGCCGGGGTGTCGAAGGACGGCTACGGCCTGCGCCTGACCGGCGACTGGCAGAGCGCGACGCGGGTCACCGGCAACAGCGGCACGCTGCGCTTCTCCGACCTCGCGACCGCCAACCTTCGGCTGTTCGCCAATCTCGGCCAGATCCCGGCGCTGGCGCGGCAGCGCTGGGCACAGGGGGCTCGGGTGACGCTGGCCGTCGACAACATCCTCAACGCCCGCCAGACGGTACGCGACGCCAACGGCGTTGTCCCGATCAGCTACCAGCCCGGCTATCTCGACCCGATGGGCCGGACCGTTCGCGTCAACCTGCGGAAGCTGTTTTTCTAGGCGGCTGTCGTTCTTGATGGAATCGTCATCCCGGCGAAAGCCGAGATCTTGCCGGTGCCGGCGTCGCTTGAACGGAACAGACTCTAGCCGTCGAAGCGGGCGGTCAACGCGAAGGCGCCGGGGAAGGTCTGGCGCACCCAGGTGATCGTGTGCTTCGCCCGCCAGGTCCGCCGTTCCAGCACCAGGCAGGCGGTGTCCGCCGCCACTGCCAGCGCCCCGGCATGATCGCCGGCGGGGCGGGCGAGGATACGGTGCTCCGCCTCTGTCCACGGCACATGGGCGAGCAGCCAGCTACCCGGCGACACGGCAGCGAAATCGATGTCGACCGCCTCCGGCACCTCGGCGATGCTGATCAGCCGTTCCTCCATCGCGAACGGCCGGCCATCGGCGTTGTGGCGGCAGGTGACGGCCAGCACCGCGCTTCCCGCCGGCACCGTCATCGCCGCCGCCACCCGCGCGTCGCCGGCGTCGAGCAGCACCTGATCGATCAGGTCCAGCCGATAGGCCATGCCGCGCGCGCGGATCTCGGCCGGCACGTCCGGCACGATCAGCGTCGCGACATGGGCGCGCGGCTGGGCGACGAACGAGCCGGCGCCGCGCCGCCGGACGATCAGCCCGGCATCGGCCAGCGCCGACAGCGCCTTGTTCACCGTCATCCGCGAGCAGCCGTATTGCTGCATCAGTTCGTGCTCGTAGGGGATGCGGTCGCCGGGGCGCAGCGCCCCGGACATGATCCGCCCCTCGATCGCGCTGCGGATGCGCTGGTGGAGCGGATGGGCGCTGGGCGCTGCGGTCACGGCTGGCTGTTACTCCCCTGGGTTCAGGATGTGCCGGTGGCGATATAGGCGTCGATCGCCGTCGCCAGAACCGACAGCGGCACCGCCCCCGCCTTTATCACCGCGTCGTCGAAATCGCGCACGTCGTAACGGTCGCCCAGCGCCGCCTTCGCCTTGTCGCGCAGCCGGACGATCTCGCTGTGGCCGACCTTGTAGCCGCACGCCTGGCCCGGCGCCGCGCAATAGCGGTCGATCTCGCTGGTGCAGGCGGCGCGGGCGCGGCCGGTGCTGGACGTCATGAAGTCGATCGCCTGGTCGCGGCTCCATTTCTTGGTATGCAGCCCGGTGTCGGCGACCAGCCGCGACGCGCGGAAGCGCAGCGCCTGGTACATGCCCAGCCGCCCGAACGGATCGTTCTCGTAGAAGCCCAGCTCGTCGACCAGCTGCTCCGCATACAGCGCCCAGCCTTCGGTATAGGCGTTGAACCCCATCAGCGAACTGACCAGCGGCACGTCGTCGCGGTGCTCGGCGACATAGGCGCCCTCCCAACTATGGCCCGGCAGCCCTTCATGGGCGGACAGCGAAGGGATGGTGAATTTCGGCCAGTTCCCGGTGTCCTTCAGGTTGATGTAATAGATCGCCGGCCGGGTGCCGTCGAGCGAGGCGAAGTTCATGTAGCCGAGCGCGGCGCCGGCCTCGATGTCGGGCGGGACCCGCTTCACCGTCACGTCCGCCTTCATCACCATGCGCGACACGCGCGGCAGCAGCGCGCGCAGTTCGTCCATCTTCCGGTTGACGTAGGCGATCGCCTCCGCGCGGCCGGCGTCGGTGTTGGGGAACAGCTGCTTGGGATCCTTGGTCAGCGCCGCCAGCCGCTCGCCGACCGTGCCCTGCGTCAGCCCCTGCGACTTCAGCACCGCGTCCATCCGCGCGTCCAGCTCCTTGCCCTGTTCCAGCCCCATCCGGTGCACCGCCTCCGGCGACAGGTCGGTGCTGGTCGCATAGCGCAGCGCCCATGCGTAATAGGCGTCGCCGTCGGGCAGCTTCCACGCACCGGCGTCGGTGTTGGCCTTGGCGCGGATCGCGGTCATCGCCGCGATCTGGCGGTCGAGCGCGGGGTAGACGCCGCTCTCGACGATCTTCGTCGCCCGCGCCGCCCAGTCCCCGGAAATCGCCTTCTCCGCCGTGCGGTCGGCCAGGGAGCGGACCATCCGCGCCTTCGCGGCCGGCACCGCCCGCAGGCCGCGCATCCCCTCCAGCGTCGTGTCGAGGACGAAGGCCGGGGCGATCACCCCCAGCCCCGCGTCGTGCTTCGCCTGCTCCGTTTCCTGGTCGAGCGCGGTGGCGAAGGCGGCAAGCCGTGCTAGATAGGCCTCCGCGTCCGCCCGCGCCTCGATCCGGTGCACGGAATTCAGGAATTCGGGAATGCTCTGGTAGGCACCGTCCTGCTGGCTGATGATATAGGGCGACCCGCCGCCGAAGGTGTAGACGCTGCCATACGGGAAGCGCTCGCCCGCCGCGCCGTTCCCCAGCGCATAGGCGATCGAGTCGTAGAGCAGGCCGTCATGGCCGCTGAGCGTCGTCCGGTCGACGCTGGCCAGCATTGCCTGAAAGCGCCGGATGTCGGTGAAGGTCCGTGCCCGCGCCGCCGCCGACCGGTCGTCCAGCTTGGCGCGCGCCCACGCTTCGGCGCCGCTGTCCAGCCCCAGATAGCTGTAGCTTTCCGGCGACTCCTTCAGTTCCTCCCTGGCGATCGCGTCAAGCACGGCTGCCAGCTTCGGCGCAATGGCGGCATGGGCCGGCCAGCGGATGCCCGCCAGCCCGCCGAGGGCGGTGGCGGACAGGACGAAATGTCTGCGTGAAAATTGCATCGGAAGACTCCGGAAAAAATGTGGATGGCCAATGCCTAGCGGTTGATCGGCGCCGTCGCTAGGGGCGCCGTCCCGCTCGATCCGTGCCCGGTGAGCGGCGTCCGCACCGGGGTGCCGCCGGGCCAGCGATCCGGCGTCAGCGGATGCGCGCCGGGCCCAGCCGGCCCAGCTTGTCGGGATTGCGCATGATGAAGATATGGGCGATCCGCCCGGCCGCGTCATAGGCGAAGGTCAGGGTCAGCACCGGTGCGCCGTCGCGGCGGAGGATCGCGCCGCGCGCGCCGTTGATATCGGCGGCGGTCCAGTCGAACCCGTCCCACCATTTATGCGCGTGGCGGATGAAGCCGAGTACGCGGTATTGTCCCTCCAGCACGCCGAGGATCGCCGACGCCTTGCCACCGCCGTCGGCGGTCAGGCGGATGTCGGCGGAGAGCAGTTCGGCCAGCGGCTCCGGCGATCCGCTCAGGATCGCGGCATGGAACGCATCGAGCAGCCGGTCCTGCGTTTCCGCCGGGGTATGGTGGCGCGCTTTGCCGGCGTCGACATGGGCCCTGGCGCGCGACACCAGCTTGCGGCACGCCGCCTCATCGATCGCCAGCGTCGCGGCGATGGCGGGGTAGGGCTGGTCGAAAATCTCGCGCAGCAGGTAGGCGGCGCGCTCCTTCGGGCTCAGCCGTTCCAGCATCAGCAGGAAAGCGGTGGTCAGGGTGGATGCCAGCCCGGCGGCTTCGCCGTCGTCGGGTGTCGCCGCGTGCAGCGGTTCGGGCAGCCAGCTACCGACATAGTCGACCCGGCGGCGCCGGGCGGCGCGCAGCAGGTCCAGGCAGCGGCGGGTGCATACCGTGGTCAGCCACGCCGCCGGCTCGACGATCGGGGCGCGGTCGGCCCGGCTCCATTTCAGGAAGCAGTCCTGCACCGCGTCCTCGGCGTCGGCGCGCGAGCCGAGCATGCGATAGGCCAGCCCCAGCAGCCGGGGCCGCGCCTGCTCGAACAGCTCCGCGTCGCGCGCGTTCACGCTCAATGCCGTGAAATACCGATGCGGTTCCACAGGTTGATCATCGCCACCGTCGCCGACAGCGTCGCCACCTGTCCTTCCGAAAAATGCCGGCGTAGCTCGGCGCGCAGCGCGCCCAGGTCGGTCTTGTGGTCGAGCACGGTCAGCGCCTCCGTCCACGCCAGCGCCGCTTTCTCGCCGGCGGTGAAATCGCTTACCTGATCCCAAACCACCAGCCGGTCCAGCCTTTCGCTGGTCTCGCCGTCCTCGCGCGCCTCGCGGGTGTGCATCTTCACGCAGAAGGCGCAGCGGTTGATCTGCGACGCGCGCAGCACGACCAGGTGATGCAGCAGGCGGGGCAGGCCGTGGGCGGTGATCGCGGCCTGGGTATTGGCCATCGCCTTCAATACGTCCGGCACTTCCTGTTCGTAGCGGGGGGCAGCGGTCTCGCTCATCGTCGATCTCCTTTGATGTTCGTCGGGTTGACGATCGACATGCCCGCTTCGTGACCGCATTTGCCGTTTTTTTTTGGAAGGAGGGGCGAACCCGTCACCGGACATGGTGAATGTCCCTGACGGGAACAGCCGGAACAGCCCCGCTGACCCGCGCGCCGAATCCGGGTAAACAGACCGGAAAGGATTAAGGAGTTGCGGTTGTGGCAGGCGGGTTCCGGTCGGTCGGCATCGCGGCGGGGGCAGGGGGGCTGCTCGCGCTGGCGGGCGCGGCCATCGCCTTTCCGCCGGCGCGGATCGCGCCTGCCGCATCGCCCGCCGCCCGTCCGGCACCGCCCGTCGCCGCCGAAGCGCCGCCGCCCGCACCCGCCGACACCGGCTTCGTGCTGAAAGGGGTGCTGGCCCTCGACCGGCCGCTCGAACTGGGCGACTATGCGTGGGACGACGAAGGGGTGCCGCCGGGGCCGATCGTCATCACCGTCGACCTCGCGGCACAGACGCTGTCGGTGTTCCGCGGCGGCTACGAGATTGGCACCGCCGCCATCCTCTACGGCGTCGACGGCAACCCAACTCCGCTGGGCAGGTTCGCGATCACCGAGAAGGATCGGGATCACCGCTCCAACCTTTACGAGGCGGACATGCCCTATATGCTGCGCCTGACCAACGACGGCGTCGCGATCCACGGCAGCGATGTGGTGGAGGGTTCGGCGACGCGCGGCTGCATCGGCGTGCCGGTGCCGTTCGCCGCGCTGCTGTTCGCCCAGGCGCGGCTCGGCGACCCGGTACTGATCACCGACGGCGCCCGCCTCCACCTTGGTGACCGCATCGCCCTGCGCTGAACGCGCGCGCGCCGATTCGGCTTTGCCGAATCCGGGCGGCAGGACGATAAGCCGCCGATGCCGGCGTCTGCCCACCCCCCCGTGCTCCTGCGCAGGCAGGAGCCCAGAGTGCCCGCGCCCCACCCATGCGCCGTCGACTCCCGCGTACACAGGCGGGCGGGCGGCGCGTGGCGGCGGGCACGTCCGGCGCGATGACGCTGCTTGCCGCCCTTGCCGGCGCCGGCGCGGGCGCGATCGCCGGCAGCTTCGCCGCGACGGTGGTGCTGCGCTGGCCGCGCGGCGCGTCGGTCGCGCGCGGGCGTTCGCATTGCGACGGCTGCGGACGCACCCTCGGCCCGGTCGAGCTGATCCCGCTCGCCGGCTTCGCGCTCCGCGGCGGGCGCTGCCGCACCTGTCGCGCGCCGATCGACCTCCGCCATCCGGCGATCGAGGCGGCGGCGGCGGGGATCGGGGCGCTCGCCCTCGGCCTGGCGCCGGATTGGGCGACGGGGGCGGCCGGCGCGCTGTTCGGCTGGATGTTGCTGACCCTGGCGGTCCTCGACCTCGACCATCTCTGGCTGCCCGACCGGCTGACCTTGCCGCTCGCCGCGCTCGGCCTCGGCGCCGGCCTGATCGGCATCGCGCCGCCGCTCGCCGACCGTGTCGCCGGGCTGGTCGTCGGCTTCGGCAGCCTGTGGGTGGTGGCGGAGGGTTATCGCCTGCTGCGCGGCCGCGTCGGGCTGGGCGGCGGCGACCCGAAGCTGTTCGGCGCGATCGGCGCCTGGCTCGGCTGGGCGCTGCTGCCCTGGGTGCTGCTCGCCGCCAGCGTCGGCGGGCTGGCGGCGGTTGCCGTCATGGCGGCGCTCGGCAAGCGCCCCGGCCGCGCGACCCGCCTGCCGTTCGGCACGCTGCTCGCCGCCGCCGCCTTCGCGCTGTGGCTGGCGGTCACCGCCGGAGCGTTGACGCTGCCTTAGCGGCGCGGGTGATCGCGGCGGGGTCGACCGGCCCGCGCGGGACGATCCAGCTACCGCCGACGCACAGCACCGCCGGTTCGGCCAGCCACTGCGCGGCGCTGTCGGCGGTGATGCCGCCGGTCGGGCAGAAGCAGATGTCGCCGAACGGCCCGGCCAGCGCCTTCAGCGCCTTGATCCCGCCCGCTGCCTCGGCCGGGAAGAATTTGAACCGGTCCAGCCCCAGGTCGAGGCCGCGCATGATGTCGCCGGCATTGGCGACGCCGGGCAGGAACGGCACCTGCCGGTCGATCGCCGCCTTTGTCAGGCCCTCGGTCAGGCCGGGGCTGACGATGAAGCGCGCGCCCGCCGCCAATGCCCGTTCCAGGTCGCGGGCGTTGAGCACGGTGCCCGCGCCGACGATCGCGCCGTCGACCTGCGCCATTTCGGCGATCACCTCCAGCGCCGCCGGGGTACGCAGCGTCACCTCCAGCACGCTCAGCCCGCCGGCGACCAGCGCCTCGGCGATCGGCCGCGCGTCCTCGGGCGCGTCGACCACCAGCACCGGGATGACCGGGGCAGTCCGCATGATCGTCTCGACAGGCTGCATCATTCGCTCTCCATCGCGTGCAACAGGGGGGAAGCACCGTGCTCGGCATCGTCGCAGCCGGTGCGGAACAGGGCGAACAGCTCGCGGCCGGTGCCGGGCGCCGGCTTCGGCCGCACCGCCGGCGGCCGCGCGGCGAGGGCCACGCCAACCGCGTCGATCGTCCCTGCCACCGCGTCGACGCGGATGATGTCGCCGTCGGCGATGCGCGAGACCGGCCCGCCATGCAGCGCCTCCGGGTATAAATGGATCGCCGCCGGCACCTTGCCGGACGCGCCGGACATCCGCCCGTCGGTGACGAGGGCGACGCGAAAGCCCCGGTCCTGCAGCACGCCGAGCGACGGCGTCAGCTTGTGCAGTTCCGGCATGCCGTTCGCCGCCGGCCCCTGAAAGCGGACGACGACCACCACGTCGCGTTCCAGCTCGCCGGCCTTGAACGCGGCGATCACCGCGTCCTGATCGGCGAACACCCGCGCCGGCGCCTCGATCACCCAGCGATCCTCGGCGACCGCGCTGGTCTTGATCACCGCGCGGCCAAGATTGCCCTGGAGCAGCCGCATCCCGCCGGTCGGCTGGAACGGCGCGGATGCCGGGCGCAGCATCGCCTCGTCGCGGCTGGTCTCGACCGCTGGCGCCCAGGCCAGCGCGTCGCCGTCGAGCGTCGGTTCGCTGCGCCATGCGTCCAGCCCGCCGGGCCAGGCGGTCAATATGTCGCCGTGGAGCAGCCCGGCGTCGAGCAGTTCGCGCACGACGAAGGCCATGCCCCCGGCGCGGTGGAAATCGTTCACGTCGCCCTGGCCGTTCGGGTAGACGCGGGCGAGCAGCGGCACCGCTTCCGACAGCGCCTCCAGATCGGCCCAGTCGATGACGATGCCGGCGGCGCGGGCGATGGCGGGCAGGTGGATCGCGTGGTTGGTCGACCCGCCGGTCGCCATCAGCCCGACAGCGGCGTTGACGATCGCGCGCTCGTCGATCATCCGGCCGAGCGGGCGGTAATCGTTGCCCCTCCAGCCGATCTCGGTGATCCGGTGGATCGCCGCGCGGGTCAGTTCCTGGCGCAGCTTGGTGCCGGGGTTGACGAAGGCGGCGTTGGGCGCGTGCAGGCCCATCACCTCCATCATCATCTGGTTGGAATTGGCGGTGCCGTAGAAGGTGCAGGTGCCGGGGCTGTGATAACTCGCCGCCTCCGCGTCGAGCAGTTCGTCGCGGCCGATCTTGCCTTCGGCGTAAAGCTGGCGGACGCGCGCCTTCTCCTTGTTGGGCAGGCCGGACGGCATCGGCCCGCCGGGGATCAGCATCGCCGGGACATGGCCGAAACGCAGCGCGCCGATCAGCAGGCCGGGGACGATCTTGTCGCAGATGCCGAGCAGGGCCACGCCCTCGAACATCGCGTGGCTCAGCGCGACGCTGGTCGCGAGGGCAATCGTGTCGCGGCTGAACAGCGACAGTTCCATGCCCGCCTGGCCCTGGGTCACGCCGTCGCACATCGCCGGCACGCCGCCCGCCACCTGCGCCGTCGCGCCCTTCTCGCGGGCAAAGACCTTTATCAGCTCCGGGTAGCGGCCATAGGGCTGATGCGCCGACAGCATGTCGTTGTAGGCGGTGACGATGCCGATGTTCATCGCCGCGCCGTCGCGGATCGCCGGCTTGTCCTCCCCGGCGGCGGCAAAGGCATGGGCGAGGTTGCCGCAACTCAGCACGCCGCGGTTGGTGCCATGGTCGCGCTGCGCCGCGATCATATCCAGATAGGCGGCGCGACCGGCCTTGCTGCGGCTGATGACCCGGTCGGTGACGCGGGCGACGGCTGGATCGAGGCGGCTCATCTCATCATGCTCCCGGCCGCGTCGCGGCCTGTACTGTCAACGTCAGTCATGCCAGCTTGCTCCATCGCGCTCGATCAGCGCGATCGCGGCGCTCGGGCCCCATGTGCCGGCGGTATAGTGCCGCGTCTCCACCTGCGCCCCGGCCCAGGCGGCATGGATGGAATCGATCCAGGCCCAGGCCGCCTCCACCTCGTCGCGGCGGACGAACAGGGTCGGGTCGCCTTCCAGCAGGTCGAGCAGCAGCCGTTCATAGGCGATGCGCCGGCGCTGCCCGGCGGCGCTGGTCGACAGCGATACGTCCAGCGCGACCTCCCGCAGCTCGATGCCGTGGCGGTCGAGCCCCGGCTGCTTCGCCATCACCAGCAGGCGGATATTCTCCTCCGGCTGGATGCTGATGATCATCGTGTTCGGCCGCAAGGCGGCGGGCTTGCCATTGCCGGAAAAGATCGAATGCGGCACCGGCCGGAACTGGACGAGGATCTCGGACCGGCGCTCCGGCATCCGCTTGCCGGTCCGCAGGTAGAAGGGCACGTTCTTCCACCGCCAGTTGTCGATGAACGCCTTGACCGCGACGAATGTCTCGGTGGCGGACTCTTTGCCCAGCTCGTCGGCATAGCCCTTGACCGGCTGGCCGCCGACGGCGCCGGCGTCGTACTGGCCGCGCACGCTGTGGCGCTGGGCATCGGCATCGTCCATCGGCCGCAGCGAGCGCAGCACCTTGACCTTCTCGTCGCGCACCGACGCCGGGCTCATCGACGCCGGCGGCTCCATCGCAACCAGCGCCAGCAATTGCAGCATATGGTTCTGGACCATGTCCTTCAGCGCGCCGACGCCGTCGTAATAGGACACCCGGCCTTCCAGCCCGACGGTCTCGGCGACGGTAATCTGGACATGCTCGATCGCACCGGCGTTCCACAGCGGCTCGAACAGCATGTTGCCGAAACGCAGGACCAGCAGGTTCTGCACCGTTTCCTTGCCGAGGTAATGGTCGACGCGGAACACATCGTCCTCGGCGAACACCGCGTTGACCCCGTCGTTCACCGCGCGCGACGACGCCAGATCTTGGCCGATCGGCTTTTCCATCGCGATGCGGACATTGGCGCCGGCCAGCCCGGCCTCGCCCAGCCCCTTGGCGACCGGGGCGAACAGCGACGGCGGCGTCGACAGGTAGACGGCGACGCCCTTGTCGCGCGCCGGGCCGACCATCTCCGCCAGCCGGGCGAAATCCTCGGCCTTGCCGACGCTGACCGGGCAATAGCGCACCCGCGCCAGGAACGCGTCGGCGGACTCCGCGTCGTAGCGGCCTTCGCCCAGGAATCCGGGCAGGCTCTTGGCGATGTCGGCACGAAACGCCGCGTCGGTCATTACGCTTCGCCCGGATGCGATGATCGCGATGTCGTCGGGCAGCAGCCGGTCGGCGAACAGGTTGTAGAGCGACGGGAACAGCATGCGGTGGGCAAGGTCGCCGGTGGCACCGAACAGGATAACGGTGTGGAATGTCTCGGCCAAGGCGCGCTCCGCAGCAGGGTGGACGGGCGCCGGAGTAGGGCCTTCATTCCCGTTCGACAATGGTTGATCTTCGGGGGATAAGTCGATGCGAAACAAACGAGAGGGGGATGCTGCGATGGCCGAAAGCATGGTGGCGGTGCTTGCGGCGCAGCGCGCCGCCTTCATGGCGGAACTGCCGGTGCCGCTCGCCACGCGCCGCGACCGGATCGCCCGCGCGGTCGCGCTGCTCGTCGATCAGGCGGAGCCGATCGCCGCCGCGCTCTCCGACGATTTCGGTCACCGCAGCCACGAGCAGTCGCTGATGACCGACGTGATCGGCGCGATCCGCGCGTTGAAGCACGCCGCCCGCCATGTCGGGCGCTGGGCGCGGCCGGAACGGCGGCGGCTCGATTTTCCGCTCGGCCTGCTCGGTGCGCGGGCATGGATCGATTACCAGCCGAAGGGAGTCGTCGGCATCATCGCGCCGTGGAATTTCCCGATCCAGCTTGCCTTCGCGCCGCTCGCCGGGGCGTTCGCCGCCGGCAACCGGGCGATGCTCAAGATGTCGGAATATGTGCCGGCGACTACCGCGCTGCTCGAACAGGCGGTGCCGCGGTATTTCGCCGAGGACGAACTGGCGGTGTTCGGCGGCGGGCCGGAAGCGGGGCAGGCGTTCGCTGTGCTGCCGTTCGACCATCTGCTGTTCACCGGCGCAACCGCGATCGGCCGGCACATCCTCCACGCCGCCGCCGACACTCTGACGCCGGTGACGCTGGAACTGGGCGGCAAGTCGCCGGCGATCATCGGCCGTTCCGCCGACATCGCCCGCGCGACGGAACGGATTGCGATGGGCAAGCTGCTCAACGCCGGCCAAATCTGCCTCGCCCCGGATTACCTGCTGGTGCCGGAGGAGGGGGAGGATGCTGTCGTCGCGGGCATCGCCGGGGCGGCGGCGCGGCTCTACCCGACGATGCTCGCCAACCCGGATTATACGGCGGTGGTCAATGGCCGCCATTTCGACCGGCTGACCGCCTGGGTGGCGGACGCGCGTGCCAAGGGCGCGACGGTGGAGGTGGTCAACCCGGCGGGCGAGGATTTCGCCGGGTCGAACGGCACCCGCATGCCGCTCCACATCATCCGCGATGCAACCGATGACATGACGGTGATGCAGCAGGAAATATTCGGCCCCGTCCTGCCGATCCGCCGCTACCGCGCAATCGCCGACGCGATTGCCGAGGTGAACGCCCGGCCGCGCCCGCTCGGCCTTTATTATTTCGGTGAGGATGCGGGGGAGCGGCAGGCGGTGCTCGACCGGACGATTTCGGGCGGGGTGACGGTGAACGACGTCATATTCCACACCGCGATGGAGGATTTGCCGTTCGGCGGCATCGGCCCGTCCGGCATGGGCAGTTACCACGGCATCGACGGTTTCCGCGCGTTCAGCCACGCCAAGGCGGTCTACCGCCAGCCGCGCCTCGACGTTGCAAAGCTCGCCGGGTTCAAGCCGCCCTACGGCGCCGCCACCCGCCGCGCCATCGCCCGCGAGTTGAAACGCTGACCTTTATCGCGCCGCCAGCGCCCGTTCCCAGGCCAGCGCGTGGCGAACGATGGTGTCCAGATCGTCATGGCGCGGCCGCCACGGCAGGCGGGCGAGGATCGCGCGGTTGTCGGCGACCAGCATCGCGCCGTCGCCGGCGCGGCGCGGGCCGATCCGGCGGACAAGGGTGACGCCGGCGACCCGGTCGACCGCGTCCAGCACCTCCAGCACCGAATAGCCCCGGCCATAGCCGCAATTGACGACGATATTCTCGTCGGGCGCGGCGATCAGCGCCTCCAGCGCCGCGACATGGGCGGCGGCCAGGTCGCTGACATGGATATAGTCGCGCACCCCGGTGCCGTCCGGCGTCGCATAGTCGGTGCCGAACACCGAAACATGGTCGCGCAGACCGAGCGCCGCCTCGACCGCGATCTTGATCAGGTGGGTGGCGCCCGCCGTCGATTGGCCGGCGCGCGCCTGCGGGTCGGCGCCGGCGACGTTGAAATAGCGCAGCGCCGCATAGTTGATCGGGTGGGCGGCGGCGGTGTCGGCCAGCATCGCCTCGGTCATCAGCTTCGACATGCCATAGGGGTTGATCGGCCGCTGCGCCGCGGTCTCGGCGACCGGGCTGCTCTCCGGCGCGCCATAGGTCGCGGCGGTCGACGAAAAGATGAAATGCCGGACCCCGCCGGTCACCGCGCTTTCCAGCAGCGCCCGGCTGGCGACGGTGTTGTTGCGGTAATATTTGAGTGGATCGACGACCGACTCCGGCACGACGATCGACCCGGCGAAATGCAGGATCGCGCCGATGCCGTGCGCCACGATCAGCGGACGGACGACCGCATCGTCGGCGACGTCGCCCTCGACGAACGGCACGCCTTCCGGCACCGCCCGGCGAAAGCCGGCGCTGAGGTTGTCGAGCACCACCACCGGCCAGCCCGCGTCGGTCAGCGCCAGCACCGCATGGCTGCCGATATAGCCCGCCCCGCCGGTAACGAGGACGGTGGGGCGCTGGCTGGTCGGCATCGGTTTGTCCTGAAGAAAATCTGGACGGGCGATAGCGCCGGCGCCCGTCAAATCAAAGCGTTCGGTGCATCACCAGCGCATCGACCTCGCCCAGCGCCGGGTGGCGGAACGCGCCCGGCACGGTGCCGACCGTCGCGAAGCCCAGCGATTGCCACAGCGCTACTGCGCGGCTGTTGCTGGCGACGACGCAGTTGAACTGCATGGCGCGGAATCCCTTCGCCCGCGCCTCGTCCAGCGAGTGCAGGCACATCGCCCGCGCCACGCCGCGCTCGGTTGCGTCGCCGGCGACGATATAGCCGCAATTGGCGACATGATCGCCGCCGCCGCGCTGGTTCGGCTGCAAATAATAGGTGCCGACCATCCGCCCGCCGTCGCCGGCGACATAGGCGGTGTGCGGCGCGCCCAGCCAGAAGGCCAGCGCCTCGTCCCGGCTCCAGTCGCGGGGCAGGGCATAGGTTTCGCCGGCGCGCAGCACCGGTTCGATGATCGCCCAGATGCGGTCCTCGTCCCCGGCCATCGCCGGCCGGATCATCATGGCCGTGCTGCCGCCACCGTCTGCTCGATCGTGCCGAACAGCGGGCGGCGGCGCTCGTCCTCCATCCAGATCCGCACCGTGTCGCCATGGGTCAGGAACGGGGTTGCCGGCTTGCCGGACAGAATGGTCTCCACCGTCCGCACTTCCGCCAGGCAGCTATAACCGACGCCGCCCTCGCCGATCGGCTTGCCCGGTCCACCGTCGGCGTCGCGGTTGGACACGGTGCCGGACCCGATGATCGTGCCGGCGCGCAGATTGCGGGTCTTTGCCGCATGGGCGATCAGCGTGCCGAAATCGAAGGTCATGTCGACCCCGGCGTCGGCGCGGCCGAGCGGTGCGCCGTTCAGTTCGACCATCAGCGGCCGGTGCAGCCTGCCGTCCCGCCACCACTCGCCCAGCGCATCCGGCGTCACGAACACCGGCGAAAAGGCGCTGGCCGGCTTCGACTGGAAAAAGCCGAAACCCTTGGCCAGCTCCGCCGGGATCAGGTTGCGCAGCGACACGTCGTTGGTCAGCCCGATCAGCCGGATCGCCGCCAGCGCCTCGTCACGCCCGCTTCCCTGCGCGACGTCGCCGGTGACGACGACCACCTCCGCCTCCAGGTCGCAGCCCCATGCTGCGTCGGCGAGCGGGATCGGGTCGCGCGGCCCCAGGAAATCGTCGGACCCGCCCTGATACATCAGCGGGTCGGTCCAGAAACTGTCCGGCACCTCCGCCCCGCGCGCCTGGCGGACCAGCGCGACATGGTTGACGTAGGCGGACCCGTCCGCCCACTGATAGGCCCGGGGCAGCGGCGCCGCCGCCTCGCGCTCGTGAAAGCGTTCGCGCGGGATGCTGCCATGCTCCAGGTCGGTCGACAGGTTGCGCAGCTGCGGCGCGTGCTGGTCCCAGTCGTCGAGCACCGCCTGCAGGGTCGGGGCGATATGCCCGGCCTCCGCATACCAGGCGAGGTCGCTGGACACGACAACCAGCCGCCCGTCGCGGCCACCTTTCAGACTGGCTAGCTTCATTGCACCTTCGCCTTTGGAAAACCGCCCCACACCGCGTCGTAATCCGCCTGCCGCTCCGGGCAGGCCAGCGCGTGCGGCGTCGGCCGGTAGGGCCAGCATGTTTCGACCATGAACGCCATCGTCCCGTCAATCTTGTGCGGTTTCAGCTCCGCCGCACTCGCCGCCTGCCAGCTTGCGGCATCCGGCCCGTGTCCGGTCATCATGTTGTGGAGCGACAATGCGCCCGGCGCGAAACCGCCCGCCTTGGCGTCATAGGCGCCGTGGATCAGCCCCATCGCCTCGCTCATCACGTTGCGGTGGAACCAGGGCGGGCGGAACGTGTCCTCCGCCACCATCCAGCGCGGCGGGAAGATGACGAAATCGGCATTGGCCCGCCCCGCCGTCTGGCTGGGGGAGGTGAGCACGGTGAAGATCGACGGATCGGGATGGTCGAAACTGACCGTGCCGATCGTGTTGAACCGCGCCAGATCATATGTGCACGGCGCAAGGTTGCCGTGCCAGGCGACGACGTCGAGCGGCGAATGGTCGAGCGTCGTCACCCATAGCGAGCCCATATATTTCTGGACCAGTTCGAACGGCTCGTCGCGGTCCTCGAACCAGGCGACCGGGTGCAGGAAATCCCGCGCCGCCGCCAGCCCGTTGGACCCCAGCGGCCCCAGTTCCGGCAGGCGGAACGGTGCGCCGTGATTCTCCGCGACATAGCCGCGCACCTCGCCATCGGGCAGCAGCGTGCGGAACCGCACGCCGCGCGGCACCAGCGCGATTTCGCCCGGCGCCACCGCCAGCCGCCCCATCTCGGTCAGCAGCAGCAGCCGGCCGTGCTGCGGAACGAACAGCATTTCGCCGTCGGCGTTCACAAAGGCCCGCGTCGCCATGTCCCGGTTGGCGGCGTAGACATGAACCGCCACCCCCTCCAGCGCCTCCGGCGGCCGGTTGGCCAGCATCGTCACCATGCCGTCGATCAGGTCGATCGGCGTCTCGGGCAGCGGCAGCGGATTCCAGCGCAGCCGGTTGGGCGCCATCGGCCCGTCCGTCGCCCCGGTGGTGAACAGCGCGGCGCCGCCATAGCGGCGAAACGGCGCATGGTCCGCGCTCGGGCGCAGCCGGTAGAGCCAGCTGCGCCGGTTGTCGGCGCGCGGTACGGTAAAGGCGGTGCCGGAAAGCTGCTCCGCGTATAACCCGAAGGCGGGGCGCTGCGGGGAATTGCGGCCGATGGGCAGGGCGCCGGCTACCGCCTCGGTCTCGTGATCGCCTGCAAAGCCAGACAGATAGGCTGGCGTATCCGTGTCTTTCATGCCGCTGTGTGTCGCAGCTTGCCTCCGCCCTGTCCAGATCAGCGGCGGTGGTATTGACGCATACGCAACAAGCCGGAGTTCGACCGCATCGCACCGTTGTAAGTCAGTGGACAGCCTATGCAATTGAAACTCGAAATCGTGGACGGGTGATCAGCCGCCCGCTCTCTGTGGCACATGGGAAACAGCCTGTCAGAAATGGTGCTCCCACAGACTATCTTATACCTAGCGTTTCGTTCTTCGAGCCGTCGAGCTAGGCGCCGCCCATCTTTCCGAGATCGCGTCACAGATTTTTTTATAGCGGCGTTTCCGGCTGATCTGTTTCTGGTGCGCCCGTTCAATCATTTGGTGGACGGTCGGATATACGCTCGATCTTGCCGGAAGGTCCTGCTCGTGAATACCCATATTGTGGAGGGCAGACCGTACACGGCTATAATCCACTGGCACGTTGTTGGAGAGCGAGCGCGAAGCATCATAAAGCGATTCGGCACGTGCGTATATTCTGGCAGCAATAAAAAGGTTGCTATCGATCATACTTGTTTCGATTCGTAAATGACGGCCTTTATAATTTTTTGCGTCGCTGATGCGGGAGTTTAATACTTGGATGTCAGAAACGATTGCGGCAAGAATTTTACTGATATAGCCACCTTGTGCGGCCTCTATCATTTGCTCAATCGCCGAGATTAGATGATCTGGCGAGGGGGGCGGATCAAAGGCGGGCGCGGGCTGATCTCGTTCAGTCCCTTTCAGCCATGGATCGATGGCTTTTAGAGACTGGGCCACGTCCTTGGCCCACCGATTAACGCCGCTGAGGGTCATCGGAAGTGCCGCTAGCGCGGCGTAGCGCCGCGCATGTGCCCTACCTCGCTCTTGTCGGGCGCCCTGGAAAATCTGAAAAAGCAAGAGCGGGATGCCGATCAACGCAGCGATCGCTGTCAATCCTCCACTGCGATCGTCAGTGTAAGTCAGCACGGCACGAAAAAACCCGGGCACGTCAATTTCTAACAATATTTTTCCCGTTTATCCCCTTGACCCACGTTAGCCGATGACCCTTGCCGTCGGTTTTGCATTGTCAGCGTTTTCAACCTATATGCAGCACAACGGCGCGTCCGGGGTGGAACCGAGCCGCGCCGTTGTTCTTACCCCTTCTGGAAGGGGGCAGGATGGGTGGCGGTCTAGCGACCGCTAACCCTTAATGTCCGGGCCATGGACCACATGGCGCACCTCCTTTCGGCTAGGGCGACCGACGCGATGCTTTCGAGGGCTACGCGCGTCGGACAGGGAAACTGGATGCGGCGGTTGATCATCGATCAGCCGCCGTTTCCTTTGATGCCGGCCATAAACTGATCGAAGCCAGCAAACCATTTGGCCTTGATGTCGTCGGGCCACGCGGGGTCGAAGTCTGGGAATTTCCCGAGGAGCTGGGAAACGAGTTCGGTGTCCGCCTTCGAGGCACCCCTGGTTCCGCCGCCCTCGACGCCGCCGGGCGGATCGCTCGCACCGTGCTCAGTGGCGGGATGAGCTGGCGCCAGCTTCTTCTTGCGTCCGCCTCCGTTCCGACTGCGGGGGAATTTGGCATTCTCAATCCTTGGGCCAATCGCGATACCCACGTCGCGCGCGGCCTGAAGGAAGAAGGTGCGGCACTTTCGCAGCACCTCCTCCTTGGCGCCAAGATTGTTCTTGAAGGCGTCGGCGAACATCGAGGGCGTGGCCGTCTCAAGGTTGAGCTTCAGGACGTAGGGGTAGTTCCTCTCGATCAGCTGGCGAAGGCGCGGCTTGTAATCGTCCGTTTCATAGGCGGCGACGATTTCGGCCAAATCCTGGGTCGGCTTCTTCTTGTCATCCATGAGGCCAAGCGAACTGAGGGCACTCATGATCTGTCCGGCGACCCCGCCAGAGAAGCGCGTCAACACAGAGCGATCAATTACGGGGGGCAGCCCATGTTCTTTGAAGTCGCCGAACAGCGTGCCAAGCGTTCGGTAGGCGATGTAGGGCGGCGTTGGGTATGCTCCCGTGCCCCCTCCTTCGTTACCCTCTTCTGCCATGGTTCATCTCCTATGGGACAATAGATGTAGCATCGGGCTACAACCCGCGCAACCCGGCATCGTGGGGTTATGCCATAGGACTGTTACCAACATCGCCGTTGCGGATACGAATTCCCTTCGCCATCTTCCTCGCAGAGCAGTCGGAGGAGAGTGATATGCGAGTTATTACAAGAGCTTATGGTGATGTACCGCTGGATCGGGAGGTGATTGGGCAGGCCAATGGCCTAGTGTACGTGGCGAATCCGTCCACCGTTGTTTCCACCGAAACGGGCGAGAGAGTCGGGGTGGGATTCCCGCGCCAGTACGTATTCAGGTTCGAGCCGCAGCTGTTCGATTCGTTGAATGAAGCATGGGAGCGAAGGGACCTCGCGCAGCTGGAAAGCCTCTGGAGCCGCGCTCAGCAGATTCACTGAGGCTCCGGTGCCTTTTCGCGCCCTATGTGGTAAAGGAGTCCTATGAAGCTGACGCTAAACAAAGCGCTCGCCGAGGGGCGGTTAGACGAGTTCGCGGCGCAGGCCGAGGCCGATGGGGTAGGTCCGGCCGATCGCAAGCAGTTCGATGCCTTAATGGGGCGCGTCACAGCGCCCCTACCAGAAGGTCAAACATCCCGTTCACGCGGTGGCGGTTCGAAGCGCGGAAAGTGAACTCGTCCAGATAGCGCTGCATGTGCTTGCCGCTGATCTGGATGTGAGTTGAGCGAACCGACGCCTTGAACAGCTTCCAGAAGCCCTCCACGGTGTTGACGTGGAAGGTCTCGCCAAGGCGGTAATCGTAGTGGGCATATTCCTTGCGGCCATGCTTCACCGCGCCATGCTTGAAGCCGTCACCAGTCAGTAAGTTGTAGCTGTAGAGTTCATCGGTCGAGACAACCGAACCCGGCTCCACGTTGTCCAGAACCACGTCGCGCAGCGTGTCTTTCTTCACGTCGGGAATGACAACCGCCTTCATGCGACCGCCGCGCTGTGCGAGACCCATAACGATAGTCTTGCCCGGCGCGCCGCGACCGCGCTTGCCGCCCGAGCGGCGACCGCCAACGTAAGCTTCGTCCAGTTCGATGTGACCGGCCAGGAGCGCGTCAAAGCCTTGCGCCTTGCTCATGAGAATGCGGATTTGCTGGCCGATGCGATAGGCGGTCTTGTAGGTCACCCCCAGCTGGCGCTGGAGTTCCTTGCCGCTCACGCCGTGGCGCGTCGTGCAGAACAGATACATCGCGTAGAACCACGAAACGAGCGGGGTGCGCGTGTCGTGCAGGATGGTGTTGGCGGTCGGGGCGATCTGAAAGAGGCAGTTCGGGCAGGCATAGACCCGGCGATCACGCAGCTTGTGGAACTGGCCTTCCGCGCCGCACGACGGGCAATCCAGCTTCGTGCCGCCAAAGCGCACCGCCATGATGTGTTCGAGGCAGGCCTGCTCGTCGGGGAAGCGGGCGAAGAACTCGCGGACCGAAAACGCGGGGCTGGCAGAAGGGCTTTTCTTCGTCATTCCCCCCTTATGGCATCACGGCTAACGTGGGTCAAGGGGATAAACGGGATATTTTTTCCTTCCTCGCCGCCGACGTTACAACGCCGGCTCGCTAACAAGGAGTCGCTATTTGGCTGCTCTGCCGCATCTAAGTCTTGACTATTTTGACTTCGAGATAATGTGCGCGCTCAGCAAGTGCGATCGACGATAAGAGAGATACGCAAAAACCGGATTCAACTTCGTTTGATAACGAATGCGGCTATTCGCTTACGGTTGCCCCAGAACCCCGCGCTCGGTGATATAGCCGGTGACCAGCCGCGCCGGGGTGACGTCGAACGCCGGGTTGTGCGCCGGGGATGCTGTCACCCGCACGGTGCGCAGGGTGCCGGCGTCGTCCGGCCCGGTCAGCCAGGCGACCTCGTCGCCGCCGCGCTCTTCGATCGGCACCTGTTCGCCCGACGCCGTTGCACGGTCGATCGTCGTGTAGGGCAGGGCGACGTAGAAGGGTACGCCATTGTCGTGCGCCGCCAGCGCCTTCAGATAGGTGCCGATCTTGTTGCACACGTCGCCATTGGCAGTCACCCGGTCGGTGCCGACGATAACCAGATCGACCGCGCCCTGCCGCATCAGCAAACCGCCGGCATTGTCGGCGATCACCCGGTGCGGCACGCCGTGCCCGGCCAGTTCGAACGCGGTCAGCAGCGCACCCTGGTTGCGCGGCCGGGTCTCGTCGACCCAGACATGGACCGGCAGCCCCTCGTCATGGGCCAGATAGATCGGCGCCAGCGCGGTGCCGTAGTCGACCGTCGCCAGCCAGCCGGCATTGCAATGGGTCAGGATGTTGAGCGGCCGGCCGGGGTTCTTGGCATGCAATTCCCGGAACAGCGCCAGCCCATGCGCGCCGATCGCCCGATTGAGCGCGACATCCTCGTCGCACAGCGCGTCGGCGCGGGCGAAGGCGGCGGCGGCGCGGTCGCGCTCCGGCAGCGGCCGGACATGCTCGCGAATAATGTCCAGCGCCCAGCGCAGGTTGATCGCCGTCGGCCGGGTGGCGAGCAGCCGCGCATGGCCCGCGTCCAGCGCCGCGTCCGATCCGTCCTCGGCGAGCGCCATCGCCAGACCATAGGCGCCGGTCATCGCCAGCAGCGGCGCGCCCCTTGTCCACATCTCGCTGATCGCCGCCGCGCAGGATTCGGTGCTGCGCAGCTCGACCCACACCACTTCCCACGGTAGGCGCCGCTGGTCGAGGATGCGGATACCGGCGCCATCGGCGGTGCGCGCGATCGACCGATGCGGAATGCCGTTCAGCTTCACGGCGCGATCGTAGCGAAACTGTCGCCCGCCGCCCGATCGATCAGCCGGGTGGCAAGGCCGGCGGCGGCCGCCGCCCCGGTCTCCGCCGCGACGTCGGACAGGAACAGGATGTCGGCGGGAGGGAAACCCAGCGCGGCGGCTATCTTCGTATAGGAACCGGCCTCACGCTTCGGCCCGGTCGCCAAGTCGAACCAGCCGGAAAACAGCGGTGTCAGGTCGCCGGCGCTGCTATGGCCGAAAATCAGCTTTTGCGCCGCGACCGACCCGGACGAAAACACCGCCAGCACCAGCCCGGCGGCGTGCCAGCGGCGCAGTGCTTCCGCCGCGTCGGGATAGACATGGCCGACCAGCTCGCCGGTGCGATAGCCCTCGGCCCAGATCATTCCCTGAAGGGTTTTCAGCGCCGGTTCCTTGCGGTCCTCGTCGATCCAGCGTTTCAGCGTCGCCGCGTCGATGCCCTCCAGCAGCGCCGCCGTTTCCGCCGGATGCGCGGCGATGAAGTTGTCGATCCGGGCGCGGGCATAGGGGAACAGCGTGTCGGCGACGAAGGCGATGCTGCTCGTCGTCCCCTCGATATCGGTCAGGATCGCGCGGATCGGCATCAGGCCGGTTCGTGGCGCGGAAACCGGCTGGCGATCGGATCGCCGGTGAACTTGGCGACCCAGCCGTCGGGTGAGGTGAACAGGCGGATCGCGGTGAAATGCGGGTCCGGTCCCATGTCGAACCAGTGGCGGATGCCGGCCGGCACCGCGATCAGATCGCCCGCCTTGCACAGCACCGCGTGGACGCGGCCCGCCGCGCGCAGGCTGAACAGCCCTTCACCCTCGACGAAGAAGCGCACCTCGTCCTCGCCGTGCCGGTGTTCGTCGAGGAACTTGGCGCGCAGCGCCGCGCGGTCCGGGTGGCCGGGGGCCAGCCGGATGACATCGACTGCCTGATAGCCGTTGGCGGCCCGCAGCCGTTCGGTCTCCGGGGCGTAGGCGGCAAGCACCGCCGCGTCGTCGGCATCGTCCGCCAGCGGCGCCTCGGCGGGCCAGCGCTCGAACGCGACGTCGATCGCCGCCAGTTCGCGCGCAATGGCCGCGCCATCGCCGGTATCGACCAGCACGGTGTCCGGGTCGGTGTCGGCGTAGATCGTCAGGCGGCTCATCTTGTCGCTCCCGCAAAGCTCAGTTCGGCCAGTTCGGCGGCGATCATCCATTCGACCGCCTCGATCACCCGCTCAGCCTCCGCCATGTCGCGGCCCCAGCCGTACAGGCCGTGGTCGCGGATCAGATAGGCTGGCGCCCCGTCCAGCCGGCCGGCGAGCGCGGCGACGATCTCGGCCATGTCCTGGCTGTTGGCGACGATCGGGATCGCCACGGCGGTTGCATGGGTGGCGACGCCGGGCAGCGCCTTCAGCATTTCATGCCCGGCCAAAAGGATGTGGTCGGCATCGCGTCGCGCCCGGCTCAGCCCGACGGCGGCGCTCGAATGGCTGTGCAGAACCGCGCCGATCGCCGGGGAATGGGCGTACAACGCCAGGTGCAGCGCGGTTTCCGCCGAAGGCCGCTTGGCGTCGATCGGCGTGCCGTCGGCGGCAAGCAGCATCACGTCGTCCTCGCCCAGCCGCCCCTTGTGGCACCCCGACACGGTGATCGCGATCCGCCCGTCGTCCAGCCGCGCGGAATAATTGCCGCTGGTCGCCGGCGCCCAGCCGCGCGCGTCGAAGGCGCGTCCTACAGCGATGATCGCCTGCTTTGCGGCTGTAGGAGATTGGGGAGGGTGATAAGACACCGATAACCTATGCAGTAACCTCGCCTGCCGGTCCATGCGCGGCGTTAGTGGATTTTTCGGTTCATTCTGGCATGACAGGCACCATGAACCCGATCTACGCCGCGATGCCGACGACGATCTTCGAGACGATGTCGGGTCTTGCCCGCGAATTGGGCGCGATCAACCTTGGCCAGGGCTTTCCCGACTCCACCGGCCCCGGCGATGTTGTCGATGCCGCGTCGCGGGCGCTGTTTACCCAGTCGAACCAGTACCCGCCAATGGCCGGCCTGCCGGTGCTGCGCCAGGCGGTGGCCGATCATTACGCCCGGCATCAGGGCCTCGACCTCAGCTGGGCGGACGAGGTGACCGTCACCTCCGGCGCGACCGAGGCGATCGCCGCCGCCATCCTGGCGCTGGTCACGCCGGGCGACGAGGTGGTGCTGATCGAGCCGGCCTACGACGCCTATCTGCCGCTGGTGCTGCGCGCCGGCGGCGTCCCGCGCTTCGTGCGGCTGGCGCCGCCGGACTGGCGGCTGACGGCGGAGGCGCTCGACGCCGCCTTTGGTCCGAAGACCCGCGTCGCCATCCTCAACAATCCGCTCAACCCGACCGCGACGATGTTCGCCGCCGCAGACCTCGCCCTGCTCGCCGAGCGGGTGGTCCGCCACGACGCGGTGCTGATTGCCGACGAGGTGTGGGAACATGTCGTCTTCGACGGCCGGCCGCACCTGACCGCGATGGCGCTGCCCGGCATGCGGGAGCGGACGGTGAAGATCGGCTCCGGCGGCAAGATCTTCGCGCTGACCGGCTGGAAGGTCGGCTGGATGTGCGCCGCGCCGGCCCTGACCCGCGTCGTTGCCAAGGCGCACCAGTTCCTGACTTTCACCACCGCCCCGAACCTGCAGGCCGGCGTCGCCCACGGGCTGGGCAAGGACGAGCGCTACTTCACGACGATGCGCGCCGATCTCGCGCGGTCGCGCGACCGGCTGACGAATGGACTGGAGGCGGCGGGCTGGCGGACCCAGCCGAGCGCGGGCACCTATTTCCTGTCGGTCGACCTTGCCGCGTCCGGCATCGCCCTGGACGACACCGCATTCTGCGACCGGCTGGTCCGCGAGGCGGGCGTCGCGGCGATCCCGGTATCCGCCTTCTACCATGCCGACCCGGTCGATACCGTCGTCCGCCTCTGCTTCGCCAAGAATGACGAGACGCTGGATCAGGCGATCGAGCGCATGGCGCAGGCGCGCGCGCTGTTCTAGCGGCGCCGAGTCGAAGTCTCACCATCGGGAATCGGTGGACCCGGGACAGGTGCCCGGTTACGAGCGGCCGACGGATAGCAAGGCGGAAGGACGGTATTTCAATGAGCAAGCGCGACAAGGCTGATCGTCGGCCGGAAACGATCGCGGCTGCGCACGGGGTGGCGACCGACCCCGCCTTCGCCGCGGTCGCGCCGCCGCTCTATTTGTCTAGCACCTACGCGTTCGCCGACTATGACGCGCCCGGCCGCTACGACTATAGCCGATCCGGCAACCCGACCCGCGACCTGCTCGCCGAAGCGCTCGCGAAGCTGGAGGGGGGTGCCGGCGCGATCATCACCGCAAGCGGCATGGCTGCGCTCGATCTTCTCGTCGGGCGGCTGGGACCGGCCGATTCCGTCCTTGCGCCGCATGACTGCTATGGCGGGACGATGCGGCTGCTGAAGGCGCGGGCCGGGCGCGGACAGTTTGCGCTGCGTTTCGTCGATCAGGGCGACCCGGCGGCGCTCGCCGCGGCGCTGGGCGAGCGCCCCTCGCTGGTCTTCGTCGAGAGCCCGAGCAACCCGTTGATGCGGGTGGTGGATATCACCGCGATCAGTGCCCAGGCCAAGGCCGCCGGTGCCCGGATCGCTGTCGACAACACCTTCCTTTCACCAGCGCTCCAGTGCCCGCTCGCGCTGGGGGCGGATTATGTGATCCATTCGACCACCAAATATCTGAACGGCCATTCCGACGTGGTCGGTGGCGCGGTGATCGCCGCTGACCCGGCGGAAGTGGAGGCGCTGCGGTATTGGGCGACGGTGGTCGGCTGCGTCGGAGCGCCGTTCGATGCCTGGCTGACGCTGCGCGGACTGCGGACACTGTTCGCACGGTTGGACGGACAGCAGCGCAATGCGATGGCGATCGCGCGGTACCTGGAGGCACAGCCGGCGGTCAGCCGTGTCCATTACCCGGGGCTGGAAGGCCACTCCGGCCATGCGGTCGCGGCGCGGCAGCAGCGGGGCTTCGGCGCGATGCTCAGCTTTGAATTGTCCGGCGGTGCGGAGGCGGTACGGCGCTTCGTCGCGGCGCTCGGCGTATTCACCTTGGCGGAGTCGCTGGGCGGCGTCGAAAGCCTTGTCGCGCATCCGGTGACGATGACCCATGCCGACATGGGGGATGAGGCGCGGGCAGTGGCCGGCATCACCGACGGCTTGCTGCGCCTGTCCGTCGGGCTGGAGGCGGAGGCCGACCTGATCGCCGATCTCGACCGGGCGCTGCTCGCCGTCGGCACGGCATAGCTGCCGGGCGAGAAGGCTGATGCAGTGTCGGCCGAGGATCGCGGGAAGCCGGAAAGTTCCCGGCTTCCCGGAGAAAGGCGTTAGCCCGTGGCCGCCGCGATCAACTCAGGACAACGACACCTTTCGGCGTCCTGAGGCGCACGTGGATCGAAGCCTTGTCGCCGCGAACCACCGACACGGCGATGCCGATCGCGCGGTACGTCTCGGCTACCCTGTCGGCGTCGGGATGGACGATCACGAGCTTCTCGATCGTAACCCCCGTAGGCGACGATTGCGACGGATGCGGTGTCGACCCGAGCCAGTCGATGAAAAAGGGCAACATCCCGTCGAACGGCGTGCCACCGATATTGAGCAGTTCCCAGTCAAGCCTGCCGCCGTCGGGCCTCACCCGGCCCATCGCGCGCGGGCCGGTGACCTTCAGATCGGTGTTCGCGAGCTGCTTGAGCAGTGCAGCGAAGCGGTCGCTATAATGGATCGCGTAGCTTACCACGCGCGGTTTTCCGTCGGCGATGAGCGCGCCCCAGTGATTGGCGGAGCCGGTGCGCGCCGGGCAGAATACCTCCAGATAGCTGCCGCCGCCGAGGCTGAGCAGCGCGTTATGAGGCTGGGTGCGGCCCGGTGCGAGACCGCCCGAGACCGGCGCGATCCCGGTGAGATTGGTGATTAGCTGAACGCCGGCGTCAAGATCGGGAACCGCCCAGACGATATGATCGAGCCCGGCCGGCACCTGAGCGCCGTCGTCGGGCTGCCCCGCCGTGGCGGCCCCCGCCAGGGTCGAACCGCCGAGCAGCGCGGTGCCGATCCCGAGGCCGAAGACATGCGCGGCTTCCCTGCGAGATAATCCAGTCATATGATCGCCTTTCCTATCGTTCGTTGTAGTCGAGCGCCGGCGCCCTGTCGCCCAGCAAGGACGTGTAGGCGAAACCGTCACCACGCCGTTCCGCGAACTCCTTGCGCGCCGCGTCGATCAAGGCGGGGTCGCGGTACAGGCGGGTAGCGGCGAGCGCGATCGTCTTGGCCGCGACCAGCGCCCCCTTGACGCCGATCGTCGTTCCGCTCGTCGCCGCCGCTTGCCAGCTATGTGCAGAGGTGCCGCGGACGAAGGTGGCGGTGGAGAGCGTCGCGGTAGGCGTCACCCAACTGACGTCGCCGACGTCGGAGGACGCGAAGCCCTGCCGCGGCGGGCCCATTGGCTCGATCGCCGCCGGGTCGCCGGGGCTGGTGACGCGGCCCGGCCCGGCCCCGGTGTAGGTCGTGACGATCTGCGCGGCATAGGCGGCCTCGTCGGATGTGTAGGCATAACCCCCGACGCGCGCCAGACTGTCGTGCATCACGGTGTTGAGCGCCACGTTGGGCAGCGTGTCGTAAGCGCCAGAGAGGACTTCGTGCGAGACGGCCGTGCCCGTGGCCAGCGCCGCGCCTTCGCTCGCCTTGACGATGCGGCTCCACACGTCGCGCAGCGTCGCGGCGTCGGGCGACCGGACGAAGTAGAAGTTCTGCGCCATGGCCGGGACGATGTTCGGCTGATCGCCGCCCCGGGTGATGACGTATTGGATACGCGTCGTCTGCGGGACGTGCTCGCGCAGGAAGTTGGCGGCGACGTTCATCACCTCGACGCCGTCGAGCGCCGATCGGCCGCGTTCCGGCGCCACCGACGCGTGCGACGCGACACCGGTGAAGGTGAACTTGCCCGAGATCATCGCGAGGGAGCGGCTGGGCGTGGTGCTGTTGCGGTCGCCGGGATGCCAGCTCAGCGTAACGTCGACATCGTTGAAAAGGCCGTCGCGCACCATGTAGACCTTGGCGAAGCCGCCTTCTTCCGCCGGGGTTCCATAAAGGCGGACGGTTCCAGGCAGCCCTTGCGCGGCGAGCCAGTTCTTGATCGCGATCGCCGCCGTGACCGATGCAGCGCCGAGGAGGTTGTGGCCGCAGGCGTGGCCTGCCGCCTGGCCCTCGATCGGGCTATGGGCAGGAACCGCCGCCTGGGCGAGACCTGGCAGTGCGTCGAATTCGGCGAGCAGGGCGATCACCGGCCCGCCCGATCCGGCTTCGGCGATGAACGCTGTGGGCATTCCCGCCACGCCGTTGCGGACCCGGAAACCGGCCTGTTGCAGTTCGCCGCGCAGACGCCCGGCGCTCTTGGTTTCCTTGAAGCCGATTTCAGCCCACGACCAGACATCGTTGGCCATGCCCGCCAGCCGGGGTTCGAGTGCGGCCACGCCGCTGACGATCGCATCGCCGGCGGGGTCCGGCGCAGATTGCACCTGGACCTGTGCTTCTTGCGCCAGCGCGGCTGTTGCAGCGCCAGCGATGAGCGGGAGAAGCGCGAAGCAAACCGGCAACGTCTTCATGGTCTTGATCCTCGATACGGGATGGCGTGGTGCGCCATCCGCGGATAGCGGGCGCCGCCTCGCGGCCGCACGATCAGAAGTTCCATTTCAGTTCGACCCCTATGGTGCGCGGCGTGGCCGTCGTCACGGTTTCGACGGTGCTGCCGATCATGTTCGATGCCGACGTGCGCGCGATTTCGTCGAACAGATTGGAGACGAACAGATAGGCTTCCCAACGCTCCGTCCGCAAACCGGCGCGAGCGCCGACCAGCGTGTAGCCGCCCAGCGGCAGGTATGCGCTCGATGTCGGCCGGAAATCGGAGTGAGAACGACCCACATAATTGAGGTCGGCCCGGACCATGGCCGATAGGTCGCTGCCAACGTCCCACTCGTATTGCGTACCCAGCGCATAGCTGATCCGCGGGATGTTGGGCACGCGATCGCCCTTGCGGCCGCTGGCGATGACCAGATCGTTGATCTGGTCCTCCACCAGTTTGGCGGAAAGCCAATTGAGGTTGCCCGTAAGTTGAAGTCCGTTGACCGGAACGACGATCACTTCGGCCTCAAGCCCCTTGATGCGCGCGCTGCCCGCATTGGTCAGGAAGGCGAAAGTGCCGCTGGTGCCTTGCACCTGCATGTTGGTCCAGTCGGTGAGATAGGCGGCGAGGTTGAGCGTCAGGCGACGGTCGAGCAGTGTGGTTTTGAGGCCGCCTTCGTAGGTCCACAGGCTGTCCGACTCATATGGCGTGAAGCTGCTCGGCAGCCCGAGCACCTGGTTGGCCCCACCCGGGCGGAAGCCGGACGCGGCCTGCGCATAAACGAGGATGCCCTGCGCAGCCTTGTATGAAATATTGGCCTTGTAGAGCCAGCCGCTCTCTCTGGTTTCACGTTCCGTCCAGGGCTGGACGGCGAAATTGATGAGGTCGAAGCCCTTCTGGGTGTCGCCGGCGACAACGCGATCGTAATCGTAGTAGCGCAGGCCGCCGGTAAGCGTCAGGCCGTCGAGCGGTGTAACCGACACTTCGCCGAACCCGGCTACTTGCCGCAGATGATCCTTGACCTGCCGGGTGTAGACAAGCGGCTGATCTTCCATCAGCCGGCCCATGGAATCGGCCAGGATGCCGTTCGATCCGACCCACGAATTGCGCTTCGACCAATAGGCGCCGACCGTCCAGCTCAGCAGCTCACTCGGCTTCGACTGCAGCCGCGCCTCCGCCGTGGTGTTGTTCATTGTCTGCGGCGAGACATACTGGACCGATTCGATGCCCGTTACGTAAGCGTTGAAATCGGCCATTCCGTCCGGCGTCGCGCAGGTGGCTGTGTCGAAGTGCCGTCGGCAGAAGGCCGGATTGTTCTTGGCGACCTGCATCAGATAATAGGGATCGCGGATGAAAAGACTGTCGCGATCCTGATAGGATCCGGTGACAACCAGATCAGCGAAGCCGAGATCGGCGTTGACCACGGCCGAATAGAGTTGGCTCTTGTCGTAGAAGTCCATCCGCGCCCGGTTGGCCGAAACGAACCGGCCCTGCGCCGGCGCCCAGATCGGGTTCGCCGCTTTCGTGTCATAGGCATGCAGCGCAAGGTCGACCGTCACGCCGGCGACGGGAAGCAGTCGGACAAGCAGGCGGCCGCCTTCCGTCTCTTCGCGGTTGACCTTGGTCTGGCCGATCGAGGGGTTGTCGATCCAGCCGGCGTTCTTGCGGCGGAAATAGACACCTCTGACCGCCAGCAGATCGGAGACGACGGGCAGGTTGACCATCGCGTTGATCTGGTAATTCTCACCGGCATGCGCCGTGGTCGAGCCGATCGTATTGATCGTCGCGCCGTAATCGAAACCCGGCTTTTGATGAATGATGCGAACCGTGCCACCCATCGAGCTCGAACCGAACAGCGTGCCTTGCGGCCCCCGCAACACTTCGATCCGCTCGACGTCGAATGCCTGGAGATCACCCTGGTTGCCGCCGGAATCACTGGTCGTGCCAGGTGCGCCGGTAAGCGGTGCTTCATCGTAATAAATGGCAACCTGCGCTTCGCCCGATGAGCGGATGCCGCGCAGCGATACGCGCCGCTGGCCTGGCCCGGCATCGGTGACGTCAAGCCCAGGTGCGACCCTGGTCAGATCGTTGATGCCGTAAATCGCGGCGTTCTGCAGTATCGAAGCATCGACGACGCCGATGCTGGCCGGGGTGTCCTGAAGCCTCGTCTCGCGCTTCTGCGCGGTAACGATGATCTCACCGATCCCATTGCTCCCCGCGCTGGCAGGCGATTGCGCGACCGCTGGCGTGGTAAGCAGCGCGAATGCCAGGCCGGCTCCGCCGAGCAGAGTGCGGTGCCGACTGCGGCAGGCTCCGCTCGGGCCAGCTAGCCCGAGTGACATAACCCGCGATCGTTCTGCCAACTTATTCTGCTCCATTCTCAATCCCCCGTCTATGCCGATGCGGGCGATGGCGGATCGTCACATTCGCGAGCAAGAAATTTAATATTTGGGGGTGGTTGGAAATTCTTTAATTAAGAATAATGCTCTTATGGTATTATCATAATTACACATTTTAGAATGGATTACATGTTGTTCTATAGAATAATGACATGATTACGTCGGATTTTATGGAGATTATAAGGTATTCAACAGTATATTATAAAATATACGATGAATATGAGAGCTCATTGGATCGTGGCCTGTTACGGAGGCTCATTGCGATTGCGACCCCCGCCGTGTTCGGATTGTCCCCATAATATACATAACTGATACAGTAGAGAAACAGGGCTCGGTTGGAACGACATATCTTCGCTATCGTAGACAGATCGAGTGCTCGATGCGAAATCGTGATGGGCGAGGGGTAGGACGGCAGGGCCTCGTCGACACCGTGCGTAGCAGGCACGTCGCCCGTCATCGATGCGGCGTCGGGTAATCGGGCAAGCCCGTGGCGACGCCGTCGGCACGCACGGAAACCCTTGTGCTTCGATGACGGGAAGCCCCTGCAAACACGCGTCTTGCCGGAAAGTGCCATATATTATCGTGTAATATCAATGTGCAGGATATTTGTGGCGGAGACGGAGGGATTCGAACCCTCGGTAGGGGTAAAGCCCCTACGGCGGTTTAGCAAACCGCTGGTTTCAGCCACTCACCCACGTCTCCGGGCCGCCGGCAGAGGCGGGCTATAGCTGGGGGTATCGTGACGATCAACAGGGCTTATCGGCCCCGTGCCGCAAGGAACGCGGTGAGGCGCTCCGCCATGCCTGCGGGGGCGCTGAGGCCAATGCGGGTGCGGCGCCACAATATGTCCTCCGCCGTGCGCGCCCATTCGCGGTCGGCGAGCCACGCGACCTCGCACGCGGTCAGGCCGTGGCCGAAATCCTCGCCGAGGCCGCTTTCGTCGGTGACGCCGTCGAGCAGGGTGGCGAGCAGGACGCCGTAGGCGCCGGCCATCCGCCGCGCGCGCGCAGCGCCGAGGAACGGCCAGCGGGCGATCGCGCCGGCGACGAAGGTGTCGAAATCGGCGATCTCTCCGCCGGGCAGCGGGCGATTACGCGTCACCTTTGCCGGCGTGATGCCGAGCCGAGGGGCTAGCTTTGCCAGCGCGTCCTCCGCGAGGCGGCGGCCGGTGGTGATCTTGCCGCCGAAGATCGACAGCAGCGGCGGCGCGTCCGCGTTCCCGCCATCGTCTAGCTCAAGGACATAGTCGCGGGTGACCTGCCGCGCCTCGCTGGCGCCGTCGTCATAGAGCGAGCGGATGCCTGAATAGGTGGCGACTATGTCTTGGCGGCCGGTCCGGCGGGTGAAGTGGCGGTTGATGGCGTCGAGCAGATAGGCGACCTCCACCGCGTCGATGCACGCATCTTCCGCGCGGTCGACCGGGACGTCGGTGGTGCCGACCAGCGTCAGCCCATCAAGATAGGGGATGGCGAAGACGATGCGTCGGTCCGGCTGCTGCAGGATATAGGCGTGGTCCCCGGCGAATAGCTGGTGCACGATGATGTGACTGCCTTTGATCAGCCGGGCGCCGGCGCGGCTGGCGACGCCGATCTGCGCGTTGACCGGCGCCACCCATGGCCCGGCGGCGTTGACGATCGCCCTGGCGGTAGCGGTGCGGCCGTCGCTCAGCGTCGCGCGCCACACTGCGCCATCGCGAACGGCGGCGATCAATGCAATGCGGGTCAAGATCGTCGCGCCGTGATCGGCGGCGTCGCGGGCGTTGAGGATGACCAACCGCGAATCGTCGACCCGCGCATCTGAATAGACGAAGCCGCGCCGCCCATCCTTCAGCGGCGCTCGGTAGAGCGCGTCGCCGGCGCGCAAGCCGCGTGAGCGGGGAAGTGAGATGCGCCCGGCGAGATGGTCGTAGAGGATGAGGCCGAGGCGCACCATCCACCACGGCCGGATCGCGTGTTCGTGGGGCAGCACGAAGCGCAGTGGGTGAATCAGATGAGGGGCGGCCTTCAGCAGCCGCTCGCGCTCGATCAGCGCCTCTCGCACCAGCTTGAAGTCGTAATATTCGAGGTAGCGCAGGCCGCCGTGGATCAGCTTGGTCGAGGCGGAGGAGGTGGCAGCGGCCAGGTCATCCTTTTCCACCAGCAACACCGACAAGCCGTTCAGCGCCGCTTCCCGGGCAATCGCGGCGCCGTTGATGCCGCCGCCGACGATGAGCAGATCATGTATCATCGCCCCTGCTTATCGTCGAACCGGCAAAGGGCGAAGCCGCAATGGCGCGGCCGGCGATCTTCCTCTAGGCTTTGACGATGAAGAAGCCCCGTAGCGCCGGCCTGCCGTCCCGCGACCAGATCCTCCGTTTCATCAGCGAATCCGAGCAGCCGGCGGGAAAGCGTGAGATCGCGCGCGCCTTTGGCTTGCACGGCGCCGACAAGATCGCGCTGAAGGTGTTGTTGAAGGACATGGCCGATGAGGGGCTGATCGACAGCGCGCCCGGCCGCGCCTTCCACAAGATGGGCGGCCTGCCCAAGGTGACGGTGTTGCGCGTCGTCGATGTCGACGACAGCGGCCAGAGTTGGGCGGTGCCGGAGCGGTGGGAAGCAAGCGGGCCGGAACCGCGGCTGCGGGTGCGGGAACGCAGCCGCAAGGGCGCGATGGGCGTCGGCGACCGCTTTCTCGCCCGGACCGAGGAAGCTGGAAAGGGCTGGATCGCCCACCCGATGAAGAAGCTGGCGCGCAGCAGCGAATTGATGCTGGGGGTATTGCGCGAGGAAGGCGGCCGCTGGTGGTTGCAGGGGGTGGAGAAGAAGGAGCGGCGCGACTTCCCGGTTTCGGACCACGGTGACGCCGGGACGGGCGACCTGGTACTGGCGGAACGGACGGGGCGGCCGCCACGGATGACCGCGCGGGTGACCCAGCGGCTTGGCGATCCGTTCGAGCCGCGCAGCTTCTCGCTGATCGCGATCCACCAACTGGGAATACCGGACGTGTTCTCCGAAGCCGCGCTCGAGGAAGCGGGCGAGGTGGCGGGGCAGGCGCTCGGCACGCGAGAGGATTTGCGCGATCTGCCGATCGTCGCGATCGACCCGGCCGACGCGCGCGACCATGACGACGCGGTGTGGGCGGCGCCGGATGGGGAAGGTGGGTGGCGAGCGATCGTCGCGATCGCCGATGTCAGCTTCTATGTCCGCCCTGGCTCCGCGCTGGATCGGGAAGCGCGGAAGCGGGGCAACAGCGTCTATTTCCCCGACCGGGTGGTGCCGATGCTGCCCGAGCCGCTGAGCGCCGGTATCTGTTCCTTGAAAGCGGGGGAGGACCGGGCGGCGCTCGCCTGTCATCTGACCATATCGAAGCAGGGCAAGGTTACCGGCTGGCGCTTTACCCGGGCGGTGGTGCGGCTGGCGGCGAACATCGCCTATGAAGATGCGCAGGCGGCGATCGATGGTGGTCAGACATCCGTACCGGCGGCGTTGGCCGACGCGGCGCTGAAACCGCTATGGGCGTGCTGGCAGGCGCTGGCCAAGGCGCGGGATGCGCGCGGGCCGCTTGACCTGGATTTGCCGGAGCGACGGATCGAGCTGGATGAGAAAGGGCGCATCCTGTCGGTCGCGCCGCGCGAGCGGCTCGACGCGCATAAGCTGATCGAGGATTACATGATCGCGGCCAACGTCGCCGCCGCCAAGGCGCTGGAGGCGAAGGGCGCGCCGGTGATGTACCGGGTGCACGAGCCGCCGTCGCGCGAGAAGCTGGTCGCGCTGAAGGACTATCTTGCCAGCTTCGAGGTGCCGTTCGCGCTGGGGCAGGTGATCCGCCCGGCGACGTTCAACCGGGTGATCGAGATGGTCGGCGACGCCGCCTTCCGGCCGCAGGTGATGGAGCAGATCCTGCGCACCCAGACCCAGGCTTACTATGCGCCGGCCAATGCTGGGCATTTCGGCCTGGCGCTCGGCTCCTACGCCCACTTTACCAGTCCGATCCGCCGCTATGCCGACCTGCTGATCCACCGGGCGCTGGTCGGCGCCTACCGGTTGGGCGAAGGGGAGCTGACCGCCAAGGAAATGGCGACGATGGAGCAGACCGGCGAGACGATCAGCCAACTGGAGCGGCGGGCGATGGAGGCGGAGCGCGACACCGTCGACCGCTATGTCGCCGCCTATCTGGCGGAGCGGGTCGGCGAGGTGGTGACGGCGCGGATCACCGGGGTGCAGCCGTTCGGATTCTTCGCGACCGTCGAGGGGCTGGGTGGCGACGGGCTGGTGCCGGCGTCGACGCTGGGGCGGGAGTATTTCCGCTATGACGAGAGCGAGCACAGCCTGACCGGGGAGGACAGCCTTACCTGCTACGTTATCGGGCAAACCTTACCTTTGAAACTGGCGGCGGCGGACCCGGTGAGCGGGGCATTACGATTTGAAGTCATTGATAATGAAGGGAATAGTTACAGGCCCCCGATAAGGCGGCGGGGAAGGCCGGCGAATGTGCGGGCGAAGGGGATGCGGCGGCGCTAGGGGGCGAATACGCCAGCAGCGATCAGCGTGTGCTGCTCTGCCTCGTCGATTCCGAAGGAGGCGAGCAGGGCGGCCCGGTCGGCGGCGGGCGCCGGGGTCAGGGGGAAGCCGGAATAGCGCGGGGCGGGGGCCGGGCGGGCGATGCCGCCGGCGTCGATGAAGGCGGCGCGGGCGGCGAAATGGGGGTCGTGCGCCGCCTCCGCCATGGTCAGGACCGGGGTGACGCAGGCATCGGTGCCGGCGAACACCGCTTCCCATTCGGCGCGGCTGCGGGTGGCGAAGATCGCGGCGAACTTGCGTTTCAGCAGCGGCCAGGCGGCGGGATCGTCGCGCCGGGCGCAATCCGGGTCGTCGGCACAGCCCAGCCCGGCGAGCAGCGCGGCGTAGAAGGCCGGCTCGATCGCGCCGACCGCGACATGGCCGCCGTCGGCGGTTGCGTAGCTGTCATAGAAGGGCGCGCCGCCGTCGAGCAGGTTGGCGCCGCGCCGGTCGGTCCACAACCCGGCGGCGCGCAGCGACCACAGCATCGTCATCAGCAGCGAGGCGCCTTCGGTCATCGCGCAATCGACGACCTGGCCAGGCGCGCCGCCGCGTACCGCGTGGAACGCGGCCAGCATGCCGAAGGCGAGCAGCAGCCCGCCGCCGGCGAAGTCGCCGAGCAGATTGGCGGGCAGCGCAGGCTTGCCGTCCGGCGGCCCGAACCGGCCGAGCGCGCCGGCGAGCGCGATATAGTTGATGTCGTGCCCCGCTTCCCCGGCGCGCGGGCCGTCCTGCCCCCAGCCGGTCATCCGGCCGTAGACCAGCGCTGGGTTGGCGGCGAGCAGCGCGTCCGGGCCAAGGCCGAGCCGTTCCATCGCGCCGGGGCGAAACCCCTCGATCAGCCCATCGACGCCGGTGGCGAGGCGGAGGAGGAGGGCGCGCCCGGCCGGCACCTTCAGGTTGACGGTCAGGGTGGGGCGACGGTGGAGCAGCAGGCGGTGGGCGGCAGCCGAGGCACCGTCCGCCGCGCCGGGCGGGGCGACGCGGATCACCTCCGACCCGTGATCGGCGAGCATCATCGCGCAGAACGGCCCCGGCCCGATGCCGGCGACCTCGATGATCCGCAGGCCGTGGAGCGGGCCGCGCGCCGGGGCGGGCAGCGCATCCGTATTGTGGGCCTCAGTCATCTGCCGTCCTGCTCAGCCTGACCTGTCGGCCAGTCTAGACGGAAAGGCTGGCGGCGTCATGCCGATTGCCCGGTCGATCCGCGTTGACATTGTAAATAGTATACGATTACTCTTTTCCGAAAAGGGGGACATTCCGTGGTGGAGCTCAGTCGGAAGGAGTTTATGCGCCTTGCCGCCCTGGGCGGCGCGGCGGCCGGACTTGGGCTTGGCTCGACGCGGGCGGCCGCCGCTGTGGCGCGGACCGGCGGCGCGGCGCGGACGCTGATCCGCGGCGCCGACGTGCTGACCATGAACCCGGCGCTCGACGAGCTGACCGGTGTGGACGTGCTTATCGACAACGGCAAGATCGCGGCGATCGGCAAGGGCCTGTCGGCGGGCGACGCGGTGGTCGTCGAGGCGCGGGGCATGATCCTGATTCCGGGCATGGCCGACGGCCATCGCCATATCTGGCAGTGCGCCGCCGCCGGCCGGCTGGTGAAGACGAACGTCAAGGAGTTCGCCGCCGGCTATCAGGTCTGGAAGATGAAGTGGATGCCCTGCGCCAGCGCGGAGGATCACCATCTGGCGGCCTATTATGGCGGGTTGCAGGCGATCGATTCGGGCGTGACCGCTCTGCTCGACGTCGCGCACGGCCAGCAGACGGCGGACCGGGCGCTGGCCGCCGCGCGGGGCCTGAAGGAATCGGGCATTGCCGGCTGGTTCGCCTATCAGGTCAGCAACCGCTGCGATTACGGGCCGGGCGATACCCTGCCGCTGGCCGAGGCGCGGGCGCAGGCGAGCCAGTTCACCAGCGACGACCATTGGCAGACGGTGGCGCGGTTGCAGAAGGAGGTGCTGGGCGACAGCAGCGGCCTGTTGCAGCTCGGCATCGCGCTCAGCGTCGGTTCCAAGGGCCAGCCGCTCGCTCGCGTCGCCGAGCAGGAGTTCGGACGGGCGCGGGCAATGGGGATCGGGATCATCACCCACCACGCCAACCCCGGGCCGACCGATGTGCCGCCGGGTCATTTCGGCCATCGCGGCCTTGGTCTTTTCGACCTTCACGAGGCCGGGCTATTGGGCCCCGACGTCCATTGCTCGCACGGCGTCACCGCGACCGACGACGAATTGAAGCTGATGGCGCAGACCGGCGTAATGCTGGGCGCGACCGCCGTGGCGGAGACCTTCCCGAGCCGGCCGCTCGCCCGGCGAGACCCCGCCCACGGCCGCGCCCGCGCTTTCGGGGTGCGTACCGGCATCGGCACCGACACGCCGCTGTCGCTCACCCAGGATTATTTCGAGCATATCCGCGCATCCTTCCTCAGTCTGGCGCTCGACCCGGCGAGCGAGCATGTCGCCAGCGGATACCACTCCCCCGACGTGTTCGATTTCGCGACGCGCGGCGGTTACGACGCGATCCGCCTGGGCGACATCGGCGGTACGATCGCGGTCGGGCGCCGCGCCGACCTTGTCCTGCTCGGCACCGACCGGCCCGGCTTCCCGCCGGCCGGGACGCTGGCCGACCGGGTCGTGAATTTCGCCGCGCGCACCGATGTCGACAGCGTGTGGGTGGCGGGGCGTCTGTTGAAGAGCGGCGGCGCCATGGTCGGCGTCGACTGGCGTTCGCTGAACGCCCGCATCGCCGCGATGCAAGCCCGCGTCCACGCCGCCGCCGACACGATCACCTTCACCTGAGCCGGGCGGTCAGCGGAGCAGGGCCAGCAGTTCGACGATGAGTCGGTCCTCGGCCGTGTCCTCCGCAAAGCTGTGCGAGGCGGTGGCGACGGTGGCGAGCGGGATCGCGGCGCGGGCGGCGGCGAAGCGCGGGGTGCGCCACAGGGCGATGAAGGCGATCGCCGTGGCGTCGCCCGTGGCGCAGAGGATGCGGGCCGGCGGCGCGTCGGCGAGGGCGGCGGCGAGCCGGTCGGCGAGGGCGTTGGTGCGGGGCGGGCGGGCGGCGCGGATCAGGCCCCGCGCCAGCCGGCCGAAGGCGACGCGGCCGACGACGAGATCG
>NZ_SPHY01000002.1 GCF_004796535.1 Sphingomonas flavalba
GGGCGGCGGTGCTGCCGGGCGCGGGGCGGTGGCACGCGGAGCCGGGGCCGGTTCGGCCTGTCGGGCCGCCGGCTCGCGCGGGGTGGGGGCGGGCGCCGGGGTGGCGGCTTCCTTCGCCTTGCTCTTGTCCTTTTCCTTTACCGGCGACGGGCGTGATTGCAGGCCCAGCCGGTGGGCCTTGCCGATCACGGCATTGCGGCTGACCCCGCCAAGGGTCTCCGCGATCTGGCTGGCGGTCAGTCCGCCTTCCCACATCGTCTTGAGCTGCTCGATCCGCTCGTCGGTCCAGGCCATGTCTTTCCTTCAATCCGAATTTCATTCGCGCGTTCTTGCGGGTCCGGCCACGGGCCGATAGGCCCTGTCGCCATGAACGACCAGTCCCCGCCCGGAATCCGCTTCGCACCCGGCGAGGCGACGATCAAGAACGTCAACTGGCCGGGTCTCAGGACGCTGTATGTGAAGGAGGTGCGCCGCTTCTTCAAGGTGCAGCTTCAGACGATATGGGCGCCGGCGGTCACCAACCTGCTGTTCCTGACGATTTTCACCGTTGCGCTCGGTGGCGCCAGCCGCACCGTGCTCGGCCATCCTTTCGCCGATTTCATCGCGCCCGGCCTGATCGTCATGGGGATGATGCAGAACGCCTTCGCCAACGCCAGTTTCTCGCTGCTCGTCGGCAAGATCCAGGGAACGATCGTCGATTATCTGATGCCGCCGCTGTCGCATGCGGAACTGCTCGCCGGGCTGGTCCTTGCATCCGTCACCCGCGCCATCCTGGTGGGGCTGGTGATCTGGGCGGCGATGCTGCTGTGGCCGGGACTGCACGTGATGCCGCGCCATCCCGCCGCGCTGCTGTGGTTCGGGCTGAACGGGGCGGTGATGCTGTCGTTCCTCGGCGTGCTGACCTCGATCTGGGCCGATAAGTTCGATCACGCTGCTTCGGTCACCAATTTCGTCATCGCGCCGCTGTCGCTGCTCTCCGGCACCTTCTATGCGATCGACAATCTCGCGCCGCTGTACCGGGCGATCAGCCACGCCAACCCGTTCTTCTACATCATTTCCGGCTTTCGCTACGGCTTCCTCGGCGAAGCGGATTCGCCGATCATCATCGGCGCGGCGCTGCTGCTGGCGATCAACGTCGCGCTCGGCGTCCTCGCCTATGCGCTGCTCCGCGCCGGCTGGAAGATCAGGAACTGACGCACCAGCGGGCGGCGTCGCATTGATTCTCAGCCCCGCCGGGCTTATAGGCGCGGGCTCAGGCGGCCGGGAAAGCCGCCTTTTTGCATTGGGCTTCCGCCCGCCTCCGAAAGGATCCTTCCGATGACGATTTCCGCGCTGATGCCCGTCTATCCCCGGTGCGGGACGCGGCCGGTGCGAGGGGAGGGCTGCTACCTGATCGGCGAGCGCGGCGAACGCTATCTGGATTTCGCCAGCGGCATCGCGGTCAACCTGCTCGGCCATGGCCATCCGCATTTCACCAAGGCGGTGCAGGATCAGGTGGCGACGCTGATGCATGTGTCGAACTTGTACGGCAGCCCGCAGGGAGAGGCTTTCGCCCAGCGGCTGGTCGACAACACATTCGCCGACACGGTGTTCTTCACCAATTCCGGCGCCGAGGCGGTCGAATGCGCGATCAAGACTGCGCGCCGCTACCACTATGCCAACGGCAACCCGCAACGGCACACGATCATCACCTTCTCCAACGCGTTCCACGGCCGCACCCTCGGTACGATCAGCGCGACCGACCAGGAGAAGCTGCGCGACGGGTTCGAACCGCTGCTGCCCGGCTTCGCCTACGCGCCGTTCAACGATCTGGAAGCGGCGGAAAAGCTGATCGGCGCCAGCACAGCCGGCTTTCTGGTCGAGCCTATCCAGGGCGAAAGCGGCATCCGCCCGGCGACGCCGGAATTCTTGAAAGGGTTGCGTGCCCTCGCCGACAAGCACGGCCTGCTACTGATTCTGGATGAGGTGCAGTGCGGTGTCGCCCGCACCGGCACGCTCTACGCGCATGAGCAATACGGCATCGTGCCGGACATCATGGCCAGCGCCAAGGGCATCGGCGGCGGCTTCCCGATGGGCGCCTGCCTGGCGACGGAGGAAGCGGCCAAGGGCATGGTCCACGGCACCCACGGTTCCACCTACGGCGGCAATCCGCTGGCGATGGCGGCGGGGCAGGCGGTGTTCGACGTCGTCCTCGCCGACGGCTTCCTCGACCATGTGAAGCAGATGGGCGAGCGGCTGCGCCAGACGCTGGAGCAGATGATCCCCAACCACGACGCGCTGTTCGACAGCGTGCGCGGCACCGGGCTGATGCTCGGCCTGCGGCTGAAGGTGCCGAGCCGCGATTTCGTCGCCCATCTGCGCGACAATCACGGTCTGCTGACCGTGTCGGCCGGCGACAATGTCGTCCGCATCCTGCCGCCGCTGGTGATCGGGGAGGAGCATATCGCGGAATTCGCCCGCAAGCTGTCAGAGGGGGCGCGGAGCTACACCCCGTCCGACGCGGCATGAGCGGCGCCGGCGGGATCCGCCATTTCCTCAACCTGTCGGATGCCGGCGGGGACGGGGTGGCGGCGATGCTGGCCGACGCGGTCGATCGCAAGGCGGCCCGCGCCGGCTGGCCGAAGGGCCGGGCTGACGCCGACCGGCCGCTCGACGGCCATGTGCTGGCGATGATCTTCGAGAAGAACTCGACCCGCACTCGCGTGTCGTTCGACATGGCGATCCGCCAGCTTGGCGGCACCAGTATCGTCATGGACGCCGGGTCGATGCAACTCGGCCGTGGCGAGACGGTCGCCGACACCGCGCGCGTGCTCGGCCGCTATGCCGACGCGATCATGATCCGCACCGACGATCATGCGAAGGTGGAGGAGATGGCGGTCCATGCCGGCGTGCCGGTCATCAACGGCCTGACCGATCTGTCGCACCCGTGCCAGATCGTCGCCGACCTGCTGACCGTCGTCGAGCGCGGGGTGCAGCTCCCCGGTTCCAAATGGGCGTGGCTGGGCGACGGCAACAACGTCCTCAACTCCGTCGTGGAGGCGGCCGGCCTGTTCGGTTTCTCGGTCGCAATCGGCTGTCCGGAGGGCTACGACCCCGATGACCGCTTCGTCGCGGCGGCGTGCGCCCGTCTCGCCGGCACCGGCGCCACGGTGGTGGTGGAGCGCGACCCGCTTCGCGCCGCCGCCGCCGCCGATATCGTCGTCACCGATACCTGGGTGTCGATGGGCCAGGCCCATGCGGCGGAAAAGCTGGCAGCGATGGCGCCCTATCAGGTCAACGCGGCGCTGATGGCGGCGGCCAAGGGCAGCGCCACCTTCCTCCACTGCCTGCCCGCCCACCGCGACGAGGAAGTGACGCCGGAGGTCATCGACGGCCCGCGCTCGGCGGTGTGGGACGAGGCAGAGAACCGGCTGCACGCGCAGAAATCGGTACTGCTGTGGTGCCTCGGCCGGCTGTGACCGCCTGATGCCGGCGCCCGCCGCCTCACCTGCGACCGCGATCGACCTGGCGCTCGGCTTCGCGATACCGGGGCAGGATGCGCGCGGCCGCTTCGTCCGGCTCGGCCCGACGCTCGACGCGATCCTCGCCGCCCATGCCTATCCACTCCGGCTGGAAGCGCTGCTGGCGGAGGCGCTGGTGCTGACCGCGCTGTTCGGCACGACGCTGAAGGACGAGGGTGGGCAGATGACGCTGCAGGCGCAGACCGAAGGCGGCGTCGTCGATCTGCTGGTCTGCGACTATCGTGCCGGCGCGTTACGCGGCTATCTGCAATTCGACGCCGATCGCTTCGCCGAGGCACCGGCCGATCCGTCGCTGTTCGCGCTGTTCGGCAAGGGCTATCTGGCGATCACCTTCGATCAGGCGGTGACCGGCGAACGCTATCAAGGCATCGTGCCGCTGGAAGGCGGGTCGCTCGCCGCCGCTGCGGAGGCATATTTCGCCCAGTCGGAACAGATCCCCAGCCTGGTTCGCATCGCGATCGCCGGCGGGGCGGGGCGACCCTGCGTCGCCGGCGGCATGCTGGTCCAGCACCTGCCGGGCGGCGAGACCGGGCGGGACCGGCTCCACGCCCGTATCGATCAGGGCCAGTGGGATCATGTCGCGGCGCTTGCCGGGACGATCAAGGCGGTTGAACTGACCGATCCGGCATTGCCCCTGGAAACCCTGGTCTGGCGCCTGTTCCACGATGAGGACGAAGTCCGGCTGCTCGGTGAGACGGCGATCGGGAAGGGCTGCCGCTGCGACCCTGCCCATATCGCCAGCGTTCTCGCCCGTTTTCCGGCGGAAGAGCGCGCCGCGATGGCCGATGCCGACGGTATCATCGGCGTCGATTGCGCATTCTGCGCGCGCACCTTCCCGGTTCCGCTGGCATCCCTTGCGGCCGCCGGCGATGAACCCACATAAGCGATGCGGCGTTATGCGGAACGCTATCGTAACCAGTTCCGTCTAATGCGCATCGTCATCCGCGCGAGCGGGGCCATGGGGGTGGGATTGTGAAGTCGTTGCCTTCCGTTGTTTTTCAAGCGCTGCTGATCCTGTTGCCGCTATCCGGCGGCGCGGCCGCGCTTGCCGTTACGCCGCAGCCGGTGGTGCGGCTGAAGGCGCTCGCCCCGGTCGAGTCGGGGCGGTGGCAGCTGAAACCCTATGACGGGAACGGCCCGGCGCGCAGCATCTGCATCGCCGAAGCGGCCAGCCTGCTCCAGCTTCAGCATCCCGGCGCCAACTGCACCCGCTTCGTCATCGACGATCAGCCGGCGATCGCGACCGTCCATTACACCTGCCCTGGCAACGGCCATGGCCGCACGACGATCAAGGTCGAGACCAGCCGCCTGCTCGACATCAGCTCGCAGGGCATCGCCGCAAATGCGCCGTTCAACGTGCGATACGAGGCGCGCCGGCTCGGCGGCTGCTGATCGCCCGCAGCATTAACGGTTGATTGACCATTCCGGCGCTATACCGGGCGCCGTGCCGATATTGGGCACAGCTTCCTCCTAACCAGGCCGCAACGGCCTTCCTCGGGCCGCTTTCATTGGCGGCCCTTCTTTTGCCGTCGCGGCGCGCCCTTGCGCCGGCGCGGGCGGAGCGGTAGCCGCCGCTGTCATGACCCGAAATCCCAAGCGTGCCGTCGTCCTGCTGTCCGGCGGCCTCGACTCGATGGTCTGCGCCGGCCGCGCCCGCGAGGAGGGCTTTGCGGTGCTTGCCCTCACCATCGACTATAACCAGCGCCACGCGGTGGAAATCGCCGCCGCCGGCCGCGTCGCCGCGATGATCGGCGTCGAACGCCACATCGTGCTGCCGATCGATCTGCGTGCGTTCGGCGGGTCGGCGCTGACCGATGCGATCGCGGTGCCGAAGGACGGGGTGCAGGACGGGGTCATCCCCGCCACCTATGTCCCGGCGCGCAACACCATTTTTCTGTCGCTGGCGCTCGGCTGGGCGGAGGCGGCGGGCGCCCGCGACCTGTATGTCGGGGTCAACGCCGTCGACTATTCCGGCTATCCGGATTGCCGACCGGAATTCGTCGCCGGCTTCGAGCGGCTGGCGGAAATCGCCACCCGCGCCGGGGTGGAAGGGGAACCGTTCCGTATCCGCGCGCCGCTGCAGCATATGAGCAAGGCGGAGATCGCCGCCGAAGCCGCCCGGCTTGGCCTCGACGCCGGGCAGAGTTGGTCCTGCTACGACCCGACGCCGGACGGCCGCCATTGCGGCCTGTGCGATAGCTGCCGCCTGCGCCGCGCCGGGTTCGAGGCGGCGGCCTTGCCCGATCCGACCGTCTACGCCGCGCGGCCGTGAGCTATGCGGTCAAGGAAATGTTCCTCACCCTGCAGGGGGAGGGGATGCAGGCCGGGCGGCGGGCGGTGTTCGTCCGCTTCGCCGGCTGCAACCTGTGGAGCGGGCGAGAGGCGGACCGGGCCAGCGCGCAGTGCCGGTTCTGCGACACCGATTTCGTCGGCACCGACGGCGATGGCGGCGGCCGCTTCGCCGATGCGAGCGCATTGGCGGCGACGGCGCGGCGGCTGTGGGGCGCCGACGGGGCAGGGGCCTATTGCGTCCTGACCGGCGGCGAACCGCTGCTCCAGGTCGACGCGGCGCTGGTCGACGCGCTCCACGCCGCCGGCTTCACGATCGCGGTCGAAACCAACGGCACCATCGCCGCCCCGCCGGGCATCGACTGGATCTGCGTCAGCCCGAAGGCGGGGACGGCGATCCTCCAGACCAGCGGCAATGAACTGAAGCTCGTCTGGCCGCAGCCGGACACCGACATCGCCCGTCTGGAAAGCTGGGCGTTTGACCATTTTCTGGTTCAGCCGATGGATTGCGCTGCGGCGGAAACCGCGCGCGCTGCCGCCATCGCCCTGGTTATGGAACGGCCGCGCTGGCGCCTGTCGCTGCAGACGCACAAGCAGCTCGGTCTGCGCTGATCAGAAGGCGAACGGGCAGCGGCGGGTGTCGAGTTCGCCCTTCTTGCCCCAGCATTTGTCGTCGAGCGGCGGCATCGGGGTGACGATCGGCAGGATCTGGTAGGTGAAGCGCTGCTCGCCGTGGCGGTTCAGGCTGTTGCGCAGCTCGCTCAGATATTTCTCGGCAACGGTGTGGAACTGGCCCTTCGGCACGAACAGCGCCGCGCGCCCGATTTTGCTGACCGTTTCACAGAAAGTATATTGAGACGACACCGTGGAGAAACGCGAATAGGTCCGCGTGCCATATTGGTCGAACGCGTTCTGCGCTGCCTTCAGCGGCTTTTTCGTGCGTTTGAAATAGCCTTCCAGCGTCTGGTACGCCTTGCCCAGCTCGACCCGGTGATAGTCGATGACGTGGTTGTACTGGCCGCTGGCGAGCAGCGTCGGGTCGAACTGGCATTGGAGCGCGCCGACGTTCAGTCCGGCACGCAGCATCCAGACCAGCGATGCCTGCAGTTCCGCCGGGGTCGCGCCCGGCAGCGGATTGTGCAGTTCCGGCTCGTCGCCGCGAACCGGCGCGCCGCTCATGTCCGGCGCTTTCCAGAAGAAGTTGGCCGGCGCCGCCGTCGGCACCGCCAGCAGGCTTGCACCGGCAGCCACCACGGCCGCGCGCCATCCAGTCGAAACCGCCATCCCACTCCTCCGCAAACCTGTGTTGCCTGATTAAGGGTGTTTTGCGCCGGTCTCAATCCTTGATGGCGCGGATATGAAAAGGCCGCCCGGTCGCCCGGACGGCCCGTTCATCGCAAGCGACGAAATTACTGGGCCGCGGCGTCGTTCGCGACGGCTTCGTTGGCGGCCGGGGCGGCCGCGTCGGTGCCAACGGCTTCGTTGCCGATCGTGCCGTCGACCGCCGTCATGTTGTCGGTGATCTCGCCGGCCGGCTCGACGGCGTTCAGGTCGGTCACCGCGCTGTTGTCGACGGTGCTGGCCGGTTCGGTGCCGCCACAGGCCGAAACCAGCAGGGCCGCGCCGGCGACAAGAGCACCAGTCGTCAGCTTCGAAAGAAGGTCGCGCATTGAAAACTCCCTAATTTTGTAGGGATTTGGTCGGCTTAACTGGCCCTATGAACAACCAAATCCACCACGACTCTAGACATAAATCCGTCACCCCTCAAGGGAATCTCTACGCTGGCCCAGCGCGGCGACGAATTGAGGGAGCGCGTCGGCGAGCGCGGCGTCGAGCGCCGCCATGCCGGCCGGGTTGCCTAGCGCGGCGAGGCTGGTGACCGGGAACTCGGCCAGCCCGCACGGCACGATGCCGCCGAAATGGCCAAGATCGGGCGCGACGTTGATCGATACGCCGTGCAGGGTGACCCAGCGGCGGATGCGGACGCCGATCGCGCCGATCTTCGCCTCCGCGCCATGGTCGTCGGTCCAGATGCCGACCCGGCCGTCGACGCGGCGGGCCGGGACGCCCAGCGCGCCGAGCGCGGCGATCACCCAATCTTCCAGCGCGTGGACATAGGCGCGCACGTCGCGCCCGCGCGCGCCCAGGTCGAGCTGGACATAGGCGACCCGCTGGCCTGGGCCGTGGTAGGTGTAGCGTCCGCCGCGCCCGCTTTCGAACACCGGAAAGCGCGGGTCGATCAGGTCGCTCGCCTCGGCGCTGGTGCCGGCGGTGTAGAGCGGCGGGTGCTCGAGCAGCCAAACCCGCTCGGCGGCGTCCCCGGCGCGGATCGCGGCGGCGCGCGCCTCCATGTCGGCCACCGCGTCCGGATAGGGTACCGGCGCGCCGGCGACCTGCCATTCGATACCGTCGATCATCCCCGCGTCTCTGTCATCACCGAAATGGCGCCCTCCGCGTGCAGCCCGTTGTGGAACCCGCCCCGCGCCGTGTAGCAGGGCGGGGCGTTTGATGGGAGAGTGGCACGTGAGGCTCGACACAGGCAAGGCGTGGAACGATGCGGTGGCGCTCGGGCGCGGCCATGCCGAATTGCTGCTGGCCATCGCCGGCATGTTCCTGCTGCTGCCCGCGCTGCTGCTGGAACTGTTCGCACCGATGCCGCAGGGCGGGGCGCTGGTCGAGCGGCTGACCGCCTATATGGAGCTGCACGGCGGCAAGCTGTTCCTCGCCGCACTGGTCACCAGCTACGGGCAGGCGTCGATCTTCGCGCTGCTGCTCGACGCCAACCGGCCGACGGTGGCCGATGCGCTGCGCGAAGGATTGCGCCGCCTGCCGTGGTTCGTGCTGCTCAACCTGCTGGTCGGGATGATCTGGCTTGGCGGCTTCCTGCTGTTCATCGTCCCCGGCCTCTATCTCGTCGGCCGGCTCGCTCTTGCCCAGCCGGCGCTGGTCGCCGGCCGGCTGTCCGATCCGGTCGAGGGGCTGCGCCGCGCCTGGCGGCTGAGCGACGGCAATGGCTGGCGGATACTGGCGCTGCTCGCCGTCGTCCGCGTGCTCGGCACGCTGATCGTCACGGCGGCGGTGTGGACGCTGGGCGCGGTGGTGCTGCTGCTCGCCAAGGGGCCGGTTTCCGCCTTCCTGCTGGCGCTGGTCGATGCGTCGTTCGGCGCCGCGGTGTCGGTGGTGCTGCTGCTCGTCGATGCGGCGATCTTCCGCCAGCTCTCCGCCGACTGAAGGCTACCGCCGCCGCGCGATTGCGGTTAGGTTCAGCGGCGGCCCGCGCCGGGCCGGCCGAAGTGGAGTTGCGATATGGGACTGTTGGAAGGCCTTCTGGGCAAGGCTGGCGGCATCGATCTGGCGGCGCTCGCCGGGCAGGTCGGCCTGTCAGTCGACGATCTCAAAACCGGCGGCGAATCGATGCTCGGCCGGCTGGCACAGGGCGGGACGGACGCCGGTGGCGCCGCCGCTCATGCCGCCGCCGAAACGGGGATCGACGTCGCGAAGCTTCAGGCGCTGTTGCCGGCGCTGGCCGGGCAGCTTGGTGAAACCGACGTCAACGGCATTGTCGGCAAGCTCGGCGGCCTGCTCGACCGCGATGGCGACGGCAACCCACTGAACGACATCGCCGGTTTCGCCAAGGGCCTGTTCGGCAAGAGCTAAGCAGCGCGCCGGAGCTTGTTCTGTTCAAGCGACACCGGCCCGCGCCGATTCCGCGTGAAGCGAACAAGCCCTACGCCGGCGGCAACGCCGGCTCCGCCTCGACGATCAGCACGCCGTCCTCGACGCCGACGACGCGCATCCGCGCGCCGACCGGGGCGTCGGGCCCGCGCGCCGACCATGCCCCGTCGCCGACCTGGACGCGGCCTTCGCCACCGGCGATCGCCGTCTCTACGGTGACGACGCGGCCGATCAGCCGTGCGACGCGGTCGTTCAGCAGCGGGTCGCTCGATTCGATGGGGTTGGCGACGTACCAGGATCGCCCGGCAATCACCGCGACGACGGCGCCGGCGGCAAAGACCAGGAACTGCGCGGTCACCGACGGCTCGAAGATCAGGGTGGTCAGCCCCGCGACTGCCGCCGCCGCCGCGAACCAGATCAGGTAGACGCCCGGCAGCGCCAGCTCGGCGGCGGCCAGCGCCACCGCCAGGATCATCCATAGCCAGCCCGGTTCGATGTCCATCGTCAGCCCTGCGTCTCGAACGGGCCGGGCCGGCGGACGACCGCGGCGCCCGTCTTGGCCGCCGGCTTGGCAGCCGCCTGGGCGCTGCCGATGGCGTCCTTGGCCAGTTCGCCGATGCCGCCGAGCGTGCCGATCAGCTGCGTCGCCTCGACCGGGAACAGGATGGTCTTGGCGTTGGGCGACGTCGCGAACTGACTGACCGCCTCGACATATTTCTGGGCGATGAAATAGTTGATCGCCTGCGCGTTGCCGCCGGCGATCGCGTCGGACACCATCTGCGTCGCCTTGGCCTCCGCCTCCGCCTCGCGCTCGCGCGCCTCGGCATCGCGGAATGCCGACTCGCGCCGCCCCTCGGCCTGCAGGATCTGCGATTGCTTCTGCCCTTCGGCGCGCAGGATTTCGGATGCGCGCGAGCCTTCCGCCTCAAGGATCGACGCCCGCTTCTCCCGCTCCGCCTTCATCTGGCGCGCCATCGCGTTGACGATGTCGGCGGGCGGGCGGATGTCCTTCACCTCTACGCGGGTGATCTTGACGCCCCATGCCTCGGTCGCGTGATCGACGACGCCGAGCAGCCGGGCGTTGATCTCGTCGCGCTTCGACAGCGTCTCGTCCAGGTCCATCGAGCCCATCACCGTGCGCAGGTTGGTGGTCACCAGGTTCAGTATGGCGTTGTACAGGTCCGACACTTCATAGGCCGCCTTGGCGGAATCGAGCACTTGGAAGAACACGACGCCGTCGGTGGATACCATCGCGTTGTCGCGGGTGATGATCTCCTGCCCGGGGATGTCGAGCACCTGCTCCATCATGTTCACCCGCCGCCCGACCCGGTAGAAAAAGGCGGGGTAGAAGTTGAACCCCGGCCGGGCGACGGCGGTGAAGCGGCCGAAATGCTCGATCGTGTACTGATACCCTTGGCGGACGATCTTGATGCTGCTCGCCAGATAGAACAGCACCAGCACGACGATGAACAGGGCGGCGGTGGCGGCCATGGGTTTCTCCTCCGTTCGACAATACGCAGCCTAGGCGCTGCCTTGCCCGCGCCCAAGCGGAATCGGGGGCTGGCGCGCGCCTCCGCCAATGGTTACATGGCGCGCCTCAACACATAACTAAAGGGCATCGCGCACTCCGATGGATATTCAACTGGGCCTTACGTTCGACGACGTCCTCCTCAGGCCCGGTGAATCGGAAGTGTTGCCAAGCCAGGCGGATACCCGCACCCATGTGACTCGGGAGATCGCGCTCAACATCCCGGTCCTGTCCTCGGCGATGGATACGGTGACCGAAGCGGACATGGCGATCGTCATGGCCCAGCTCGGCGGCCTCGGCGTCCTCCACCGCAACCTGTCGGTCGAGCAGCAGGCGGCCGCCGTCCGCCAGGTCAAGCGCTTCGAATCGGGTATGGTCGTCAACCCGATCACCATCGCCCCGCAGCAGACTCTGGCCGAAGCGCGCGCGCTGATGGCCGATCACCAGATTTCGGGTATTCCGGTTGTGGAAAAGGACGGCCGGCTGGTCGGCATCCTGACCAATCGCGACGTCCGCTTCGCGGAGAATCCGCGCCAGCCGGTGTCGGAGCTGATGACCCGGGACAATCTCGCCACCGTCCCCGCCCATGTTAGCCATGACGAGGCGCGCCGCCTGCTCCACCAGCGTCGGATCGAGAAGCTGCTCGTCGTCGACGACGCCTATCGCTGCATCGGCCTGATCACCGTCAAGGACATCGAGAAGGCGGTTACCTATCCCAGCGCGACCAAGGACGCGTCCGGCCGGCTGCGCGTCGCCGCCGCGACCACCGTCGGCGATTCCGGCTTCGAGCGGACCGAGGCGCTGATCGACGCGGGTTGCGACCTGATCGTCGTCGATACCGCCCACGGCCATTCCCGGCTGGTCCCCGCTGCGGTCGAGCGGATCAAGCGCTTGTCCAACGCCGTCCAGGTCGTCGCCGGCAACGTCGCGACGGCGGAGGCGACCCGCGCGCTGATCGACGCCGGCGCGGACGGCATCAAGGTCGGCATCGGCCCCGGCTCGATCTGCACGACCCGCGTCGTGGCCGGCGTCGGCGTGCCGCAACTGTCGGCGGTGGCCGAGTCGGCGGGGGAGGCGCGCAAATCCGGCGTGCCGGTCATCGCCGACGGCGGCATCCGCTCGTCCGGCGACATCGCCAAGGCGCTTGCCGCTGGCGCGTCGAGCGTGATGCTCGGCTCGATGCTGGCCGGGACGGAGGAAGCGCCCGGGGAGACCTTCATCTATCAGGGCCGCGCCTATAAATCCTATCGCGGCATGGGCTCGGTCGGCGCGATGGCGCGCGGCTCGGCCGACCGTTATTTCCAGCAGGACATCAAGGACCAGATGAAGCTGGTGCCGGAAGGGATCGAGGGGCAGGTGCCCTACAAGGGGCCGACCCGTGACGTGATCCACCAGCTGGTCGGCGGGGTGAAGGCGGCGATGGGCTATACCGGCGCGAAGACCATCCCCGACCTGCAGGAGCGGGCGAGGTTCGTCCGCATCACCAATGCCGGTTTGCGCGAAAGCCATGTCCATGACGTCTCGATCACCCGCGAGGCGCCGAATTACCCAACCAGTTGATCGGCTGGTACGATGACCCCCGCCGCCCGCGTCCAGGCCGGGATCGAGCTTCTCGACGCGATCATCGTCTCGGCGCGTGACGGGGGCGCCGCCGCCGACACGCTGATCGCTCGCTATTTCAAGACCCGGCGCTATGCCGGGTCGAAGGATCGGCGCGCCGTCCGCGACCTTGTCTACGCGGCGATCCGGCGCAGCGGCGACCGTCCGCGATCAGGCCGGGCGGCGATGCTCGGCCTTGCCGCCGGCGACCCGGCGCTGGTCGCCGCCTTCGACGGCACGCCGCACGGCCCGGCGCCAATCGCGGCGGGAGAGGAGGCGGCACCCGCCGCGCCGGTTCCCGCCTGGTTGGCGCCGCAGCTGGCCGACTACGATACCGCCGCATTGCTCGGCCGCGCTCCGCTCGATCTCCGCGTCAACACGCTGAAGGCGACCCGCGAAGCCGTCGCCTCGCTGTGGCCGGATGCCACGCCGACACCCCACGCCACGAACGGCCTGCGCTTCGCCGCGCCCTTCGCGGTCGAGGACGATCCGCGCTGGCGCGACGGCGTCGTCGAGGTGCAGGATGAGGGCAGCCAGTTGATCGCTGAGGCTTGCGCCGCTGCGCCGGGAATGACGGTGGTCGACCTGTGCGCCGGCGCCGGCGGCAAGACGCTGGCGCTCGCTGCGGCGATGGGCGGGCAGGGGCGCCTCGTCGCCTGCGACACCAATCGCGACCGCCTGTCCCGGCTGGCGCCGCGCGCGGCCCGGGCGGGCGCCACCGCCGTGGAGCAACGCCTGCTCGACCCGGGGCGGGAGGCGGCGGCGCTCGCCGACCTCGCCGGCGCGGCCGACATCGTTCTGGTCGACGCGCCCTGTTCCGGTACCGGCACCTGGCGCCGCAACCCGGAGGCGCGCTGGCGGCTGACGCCGGACCGGATCGCGCGGCTGGTCGCGGCGCAGGCGGCGATCCTGAACGTGGCGGCGCCGCTGGTCCGGCCCGGCGGCGCGCTGGTCTACGCCGTCTGCTCGCTGCTTGATGCGGAGGGGGCCGGGCAGGTTGACAGTTTTGCGGCGCAATGCGCAGACTGGCGGGCCGAGGAGCCTTTCGGCCCGGCCGGCCGGGCGCGTGGCCGCGGCCGCACGCTGGACCCGGCGCGGGACGGGACGGACGGCTTCTTCGTCGCGCGACTGAGATGCCCGTCATGACGACTGAACGATCGAAGTTCGTGGAGATAGTTATGCGTTTCACGCCTGCCGCCCTTGCCGTTTCGCTGGCCTTCCTCACTATGTCCAGCGCCGGCCAGAGCCAGCGTGCCGATCACCAGCTCGATCCGCGCTCGGTCGCGCTGGTCCAGAAGGGCGATGCCGCGCGCCGCGCCGGCAACCTGTCGGAAGCGAATGATTTCTACGAAAGCGCGCTGGCGGTCGATCCGCGCAACCGCCCGGCCTATATCGCGCTCGGCGGTGTCGCCCAGCAGCAGAGCCTGCCCGGCAAGGCAATCCGCATGTACCGCGAGGCGCTCGACCTGGAACCCAACGACCTCGCCGCGCTCGCCGGTCAGGGTGACGCGATGGTCCAGAAGGGCGCCGTCACCAAGGCCAAGGAGAATCTGGCGAAGATCCGCAAGCTCTGCGCCCGCGAATGCGCCGACGCGACGCGGTTGGCGGCGGTGATCGCCAAAGGCCCACCGCCGGTCGTCCAGTCCGCGCAAGTCAACGTCAAGGTGCCGCCAGCGGACGAAAAGCCGACGCCGAAGCCCGACTGAGTCCGCTCAGCTCCGCCGACAACCCGCATCCCTCCGTCATTGCGAGCGCAGCGAAGCAATCCAGAAAATGCTCGGCATCGAGCAGCGGATTGCTTCGCTGCGCTCGCAATGACGGCGTAAGCACGAACCGGACAGCCTCAGTCGCGCTCCAGCGCCCGCGCGAGCGCCACGAAGCCCTCGACCGGCACCGTCTCGGCACGCCGCGTCGCGTCGATCCCGCACGCCGCCAGCGCGTCGAGCGCGCCCGGCACCGACCGCAGGCTCTGGCGCAGCATCTTGCGGCGCTGGCCGAACGCGGCGGCTGTCAGCGCCTCGATCGTCGCGCAGCGCACGCCCGCGGGCTGGGCGGTCGGCACGATGTGGACGACCGCCGACATCACCTTGGGCGGTGGGGTGAAGGCGGACCGGTGGACCGTCATCGCCAGCCGCGCCTCGCCGCGCCACTGGGCGAGCACCGACAGCCGGCCATAGGCGCCGCTTCCCGGCGCGGCGACGATCCGCTCCGCTACTTCCTTCTGGAACATCAGCGTCAGGCTTTTCCACCAGGGCGGCCAGGCTTCGCCGGTCAGCCAGCCGACGAGCAGGGCGGTGCCGACATTGTAGGGCAGGTTGGCGACGATATGCGGTGCCCGGCCGGTCGCTGCAGCAGCGTCGAATGCCAGTGCATCGCCCTCGTGGACATGCAGCCGTCCCGGCGCTGCGTCGGCCAGCTCGGCCAGCGCCGGCAGGCAGCGGCGGTCGCGCTCGACCACCGTCACCTCCGCCCCGGCGCGGAGCAGCGCGCGGGTCAGTCCGCCGGGGCCGGGGCCGACCTCGTAGACCGCTTCGCCGGCGAGCGGACCGGGTACGCGCGCGATCCGGTCGAGCAACTGGCCGTCGAGCAGGAAATTCTGGCCCAGCGCCTTGCTGGCGCGCAGGCCGTGGCAGGCGATGACATCGCGCAGCGGCGGCAGGGCTGGCGTCACCCCTGAGTGCGTTCGCACCGCGCCGAGGCGGCCTGCGCGGCCAGTCGCAGCGCTGCGATCATCGCCCCCGGCTCGGCGCGGTTCTCGCCCGCGATGGCAAAGGCGGTGCCGTGGTCGGGCGCCGTCCGCACCACCGGCAGGCCCAATGTCATGTTGACGCCTTCGTCGAAATACAGCGTTTTCAAGGGGATCAGCGCCTGGTCGTGGTACAGGCACATCGCCACGTCGTATAGGGCGCGGGCGCGCGGGTGGAACAGCGTGTCGGCGGCGAACGGGCCGCTGACCTCCAGCCCCTCGGTCCGCAGGATCGCCAGCGCCGGCTCGATGATGTCGATCTCCTCGCGGCCGATCGAGCCGCTCTCGCCGGCATGGGGATTGAAGCCGGCAAAGGCCAGTCGCGGCGATTCGATGCCGAAGTTGCGCTGTAGGCCCCGCGCCGTGGTCAGCGCGCTGGATACGATCATCTCGACTGTCAGCAGCTCGGCCACCCGCGCCAGCGGTACGTGGGTGGTGATCGGCACGACCTTCAGGCTGGGGCCGGCCAGCATCATCACCGCGTTCTCGCGGGCGATGCCGCATCGCTCGGCGATGAACTCGGTCTGGCCGGGGTGGGTGAAGCCGACGGCGTAGAGCTGGGCCTTGGACACCGGCGCGGTGACCAGTCCCGCCGCCGCGCCCGACCGGGCGAGCCCGACCGCCAGCTCCAGCGAGTCGAGCGAGCAGCGCGCGCCTTCCAGATCGGGCTGGCCGGGCCGTATCCCGCCGGCATCCTCGACGGAGATCAGCGGCAGGGCATCGGGGTAGACGCGGGCCGCCTCGCGCGGGTCGGCGATCCGCTGGACCGGGCCGGACCACACCGCCTGCAGCGCGCGCGCGTCGCCGACGGCGAAGAACGGCGCAAGCGTGCCGTCACGCCCGTAATCCCACGCCTTCGCGACGATTTCGGGGCCGATGCCGGCCGGATCGCCTAGCGCAACCGCGAGGGAGGACTGCATCGCCACGCCGTCAGCGATAATCCACCACCGCGTCGCGGCGCAGATCGCGCAGGTAGCGCTGGGCGCGGCGGTTGACCCGCTCCTCCTCTAGCTGGGACATGATCTGGTCGCGGGACGGACCGGAGGCGACCTGCGGGTCGTCGCGGCCGCACAGCACCAGGATGCGAACGCCGTCGCTGACCGAACCGAACGGCGCGGTCGCCTCGCCGACCGACAGCTTGAGCAACGGTTCCTGCAGCGGCTGCGGCAGGTCGCGCACCCGGACCTGGTCGTTGTCGACCACTTCGGCGCCGATGTCCTGGCCGATCTTGCCAGCCGCGCCGCAGCCTTTGACGTCGCGCGTCGCCTCGATGAACTTCGATGCCCGTGCGTCGGCATCGGCCTGCTTGATGCCGGCGGGGAAAGTGATCGACAACTGGCGCAGACTGAGGACCGCGTCGCGCGGATCAGCGGTCAGCACCTGCCGCTGGTCCATCAGGTAGAGGATGGAAAAGCCCCCCGGCACCTCGATCGGCCCGGCGATCTGCCCCATCTGCAACTGCTGCACGGTGGCCGCCAGCGGCTCAGGTAGCTGCTCGGCCCGCACCCAGCCCAGGTCGCCGCCGACCGCGGCGGTCGACGCTTGCGAATATTGCCTGGCATAGGCGGCGAAGGATCCGCCCTGGCGGATCTGCTCGATGATCTGCTCTTCGTTCTGGAAGATCTGCTGGCGCGCCTCCGGGGCCGCCGCCATGTAGATTTCGCCGACCCGGTATTCGGACGTGCCCTTGGACGCCTCCAGCCGGTCCATGATCGCCTGGACCTCCTCGTCGCCGATGTTGACGAACGGCTCGACCCGGCGGCGGAGCAGGCGCTGCCAGGCCAGCTCGCCCTTGATCTGGCGCTTCAGTGAGGCGGCGGAAGACCCGACCGAGCGCAGATATTCGTCCATCGCTTCCGGCGTGCGCTTGAAGTTCTGCGACACGCGGGCGTAGCTGTCGTTGACCTCCTTCTCGGTCACCTCGATGTCGTTGGCCTTGGCTTCCTGGATCTGCAGCGTCTCGTCGATCATGTTGCGCAGCACCTGCAGCCGCAGCCGGTCGGCCTCCTCGGGCCGTACCCGCCCGCCGTTGGCGGCGACGACGACGGCAAGCCGCTGGTCGATGTCGGTACGGGTGATGATCTCGCCGTTGATGATCGCGGTCGGCTTGCGGATCGCCGGATCTTCCTTGTCGAAGATCGAAATGTCGGTCGGCAGGTTGAGGCCGGTCTGCGGCAGGCCCGCGTCCTCGCCCACCGTCTGCGCCAGCGCGGCGGTGGCGGCGATCATCAGCGGCATGGCGGCGAGCGTGGCGCGGCGCTTCCAGCGCCTGTTGGTCGTCGGGGTCAAATCCGGTGCAATCCCTATGGTTCACGTTCGGCGATGGCAGGCTGCGCCCACACGGCTGAACACAGGCTTAGCGGCCCAAATTCTTGAACGCCAGACGCAACAGGAAACTGTTGCCGCGCCGGGCGTCGCCGGTGTCCTCATAATCGCGCCGCCAGGTGACGCCAAGCTCGACGCAATCATCCTCATAGGCGATGCCAAGCCGGTGGCGGACCGGCGAGAAGCCGTCGGCGAGGGACAGCGGGTCCTCGCGCTTGTCGGTCAGGTCGACGACGGCGGAACCGAAGATCGACCAGTATTTGGCGAACTGCACCCGGCCGCCCAGCCGGATCTCCTCACGGTCGCGCAGGTCCTCGATCCGGTCGTCGATGTCGCGGTTGAGCCGCAGATAGCCGATCATCGCATAGGTCTTGCGCGACCCGATCGTCGCGTCGATCTCGTTGCGGCGCACCGCCAGGCTGTCCTTGTCCAGCCGGAACCGCTCGGTCAGGGTGACGAAATCGCGGAACCGCACGGTCGCCCGGCCGACGATGTCGGACGTCCGCCGCGACAGGCCAGTACCGTCGGGAAACAGCACCGGCTGGCTGTTCAGCCGATAGCTCTGGCCGACATTGGCGTCGATGCTGATGTCCGGCAGGCTGAGCGCGTAATCCACGCCATAGGTTATGCGCTGCCCGTCCTCGAAGCGATCGTAGCCGGGGAAGCGGTTCAGCGCGAACAGGTTGCTGTCCTCCAGGTCGAAGGCGCGGGCGTCCTCGTTCGGGATCTTCAGGTTGCTGATGTCGGGGCTGGCGACGATCTGGACGCGCGGGGTGATCTGCTGGGTGCCGCCCAGAAACTCGCCGACGAACGGCCACTTGACGTCGATCGCCAGCGCCGCGATGCCGCGCGACTGCCAGCCGGCCTCGCCGCGGTAGGATGTCGTCGCCGTCAGCAGCGTCTCGTCGGTATGGTAGACGTCGGCGCGGGCATAGGCGGTGAAGGTCACCTCCTGGCCCAGCGGCGTATAGCGCCTCAGGTCCCAGCGCAGGCCGGCGAAGGCGCGCTGGGTGTCCTGGCCGGCAGTGCGGCCGATCGCCAGGCTGTTCAGCTGCAGCTCGACCTTGCCGCCGAGCAGTGGGTCGCTGATCCGCCGGCGGTAGTCGATCTCGGGCAGGGCGATCGGTTGCTGGCCCTGCGGATCGGCAATGCGCAGCGTCTGCGTTGCCCAGCCGGCGAGCGAGAAATAGCTGTCCGCGTCCAGTCGTTCCAGCCGCAGGGTCGAGCGCAGCCGGTCGTCGCGCGAAAAGTCGTAGCGGCGGAGGAAAGTGCGGTCCGTCGCCACCCGGAACGATCCGCTGACGCTCCAGTATGGGTCGAGCTGGAACCGTCCGCTACCTTCAATATAACCGCGGAAATTCCGGGACGATGCCGGGTCCGGCTGCAATGTCGCCGACATCGCCCGGCTCGACGTGGCAATCGCATGGATCTGGTAGGCGCCGGTCCCGGTCAGCGCCCGGTATTTCGCCTCGATCAGCGGCAGCACCGACGAATAGATGTGCGGGGTGACGGTCAGGTCGCGGTTCGGCGTGATCGAGAAATAATAGGGCTGGGCAAATTCGAAGCCGTTGACCCGGTTATAGCGCAGGTCGGGGACCAGCAGCCCGCTGCCGGACCGGTCGCTGGTCGGAGTCGACAGGCCGGGCAGCGGAATCAGCGGCAGGCCGAACAGCTCGATCCGCGCCCCCTTGAACGTCGCCCGGCCGATATTCGGATCGTAAACGACCTTGGCGGCAGTAACCTTCCAGGTCGGCTTCTTCGGGCATCCCTTGTCGTCGACGACGGCGCAGGGGGTGTAGGCTGCATGCTCCAGCGTCTTGACATCGTTGGCGAGCGTTCCGCGCCGTGCCGCCAGCCGGCCGCCGTCCTGCAGCACGACCAGCAGGTTCTCGACCACCCCGTCCTTTAGCGTGTCGGTCAGGTCGACGTGGTCGCCATAGGCGGTGTCGCCTTCCGGGTTGGTGATCGCGACGCTGCCCTCGGCGACGACCGCGCCGGTCCTGCGGTTCCAGCTCACCGTGTCGGCGCGCAACCGGTTGCCCTCGCGGCTCATCCGCACCTCGCCGGTCGCGGTGACGACATCGCTTTCGCTCTGGTACTCGATCTGCCCGGCACTGAACGCGACGACCTTGTCATCCGTTTCGCCCGGCGGCGCCGGGGTTTCGGGCGGCGGAGCGGGCGGGGTCTGGGCGGCGGCGCCCGCCGGCGCAAGGCCGATGGCCAGTGGCAGGGCCGCAGCCGGGATCGACCATCTACGCGTCACATTCACCCTTTCGCGCCGTGGCGGCGGTTACCGGCGCGCTCCTATCGCACCGGAACGGAAATGCCGCAATCTCTTGGTACGGACGGTTCATTTTCCCGCTATCCCGGCCTAGATAGGGCGTTATCGGGCCAGCCGGCCCGCACGATCTATAGCGAATTTCATGAAGGAAGCTTCTCCGATGCGCCTCTCTTTTGCCTCCGCCCGCCCCACCGGTGCCCATGCCCTCGCCTTGCTCGTCACGGGCGGGGGAGCCGGCAAGGTCAAGGTGGCCGGGCTGGCGGCGGAGGATGCGGAGCTGGTGGCGGCCGCCGTCGCCGGTGCCCGTTTCGACGGAGAAGCGGGAACCGTCGCCGAATTCTTTGCGCGTGTCGACGGCACGCCGTGCCGGGTGCTGCTTGTCGGTGTCGGTGCCGGCGCCCCGGTGGATCACGAGCGGGCCGGTGCCGCGCTCACCGCCCGGCTGTTGAAATCGGGGGCGGAAAAGCTGGTGATCGACCTGTCCGGCACCGATTCCACGGCGGAAGCGGCGGCCGCGCTCGGCGCCGGCGCGGTGCTGCGCGGCTGGCATTACGACATCCACCGCACCCGCCAGCAGCCGAAGAGCAAGGCGACGCTGGCCGAGGTGGTGCTGGTCGGCGCGCCGGACGGCAGCGATGCGGCCTGGGCGCGGGCGGATGCGGTCGCCCAGGGCGTCGGCTTCACCCGCGAGCTGGTGACGGAGCCGGCGAACATCATCTACCCGGAAAGCTTCGTCGAACGCTGCCTGCCGCTGAAGGAACTGGGCGTCGAGATCACGGTACTGGACGAACCGGCGATGTGCAAGCTCGGCATGGGCGCGCTGCTCGGTGTCGCGCAGGGCTCGGCGCGGCCGCCGCGCCTGCTCGTGCTGCGCTGGGACGGCACCGGTGGCGGGCAGGACGCGCCGCTGGCGCTGGTCGGCAAGGGCGTGACCTTCGACACCGGCGGCATCTCGATCAAGCCCGCCGCCGGCATGGAGGACATGAAGTGGGACATGGGCGGCGCCGGCGCCGTCGTCGGCACGATTAAGGCGCTGGCCCTGCGCAAAGCGAAGGCGCACGTCGTCGGCGTCTGCGGGCTGGTCGAGAACATGCCCGGCGGCAACGCCCAGCGGCCGGGAGACGTCGTGACGTCGATGTCCGGCCAGACGATCGAGGTGATCAACACCGATGCGGAAGGACGGCTGGTCCTGTCCGACGCGCTCGCCTGGGTGCAGAAAGTGCACAAGCCGCGCACCATCGTCGATTTGGCGACGCTGACCGGGGCGATGATCATCGCGCTCGGCCACGAACATGGCGGCCTGTTCGCCAACGACGATTCGCTGGCCGACCAACTCCTCGCCGCCGGCAAGGCGTCCGGCGACCCATTGTGGCGCTTCCCGCTTGGCGACGCCTACAACAAGCTGCTCGATTCGCAGATCGCCGACATGAAGAATGTCGGCCCGCGCTATGCCGGGTCGATCACCGCCGCGCAGTTCCTCCAGCGCTTCGTCAACGACGGCGTCCGCTGGGCGCATCTCGACATCGCCGGCATGGTCTGGGCGGACAAGCCCGGCGCGGTGTGGGACAAGGGCGCGACCGGCTTCGGCGTGCGTCTGCTCGACCGCTTCGTCGCCGACAATTTCGAGAAATAGCGCCGGCGTGCAGGTCGATTTCTACCATCTGACCACCAGCCCGGTCGGCGCCGTCCTCCCCCGCATCGCCGAGCGCGTGCTGGGGGAAGGCGGCCGGCTGCTGGTGGTCAGCGCCGATCCGGCCCAGCGCGATGCCCTCGACCGGGATCTCTGGGCCTACCGCGCCGACGCCTTCCTGCCCCATGCCACGGCCGGCGACGGTGGCGAGCCGGACCAGCCGGTGCTGATCGCCGAGGCGCCGGTGCCGCTGAACGCCGCCCGCAACATCGCGCTCGTCGATGGCCGCTGGCGTGACGAGGCGACCACGTTCGACCGCGCCTTCCACTTCTTCGACGAGGACGGGATAGAGGCCGCCCGCGCCGCCTGGCGCGCGCTCGCCGAGCGCGAGGGCGTCGAACGCCGCTACTGGAAGCAGGACTCGGCCGGTCGCTGGGCGCAGGTCGCGTAGAGCAAGCGGGATTCACGCCGCCGGCAAAGGCGGCTACACTCGCCGGCGTGAGCCTGCCGCACCCACTTGCCGTCCGCTGGGGCGACCATCTCCGCCGCGACCGGCGGCGCTCGCCGCACACCGTGCGCGCCTATGTCGCCACCGCCGAGCGGCTGCTCGCCTTCCTCGCCGGCCATCACGGCCAGGCGGTCGACGGCGCCCTGCTCAAGACGATCGGCACGGCTGACCTGCGCGCTTTCCTCGCCCGGCGTCGGAACGACGGCATCGGTAACGCGTCGGCGGCGCGGGAATTATCGGCGGTGCGCGGCTTCCTCGCCTTCGTCGGCGTCGAGGCGCCACGGCTGAAAGGCCCCAGGGTCAAGCGCGGCGTACCGCGCCCGATTTCACCGGATGAGGCGCTGGCGCTGGCCGACGAAGTGGCCGAAGACGCGCATCAGCCGTGGATCGGCACCCGCGACTGGGCGGTGCTGCTGCTGCTGTACGGCGCCGGTCTGCGCGTCGGCGAGGCGATGGCGCTGACCGGCGCGGTGCTGCCGATCGGCGAGGCGATGGCGGTCACCGGCAAGCGCGACAAGACCCGGATCGTGCCGATCCTGCCGCAGGTGCGCGAGGCGATAGAGGCTTATGTCGCCGCCTGTCCCTGGCCGATGGAGAAGGATGTCGCGCTGTTCCGCGGCGCGCGCGGCGGGCCGCTGTCGGCGGCGCTGGTCCGCCGCGCCGTCCGCAAGGCGCGGGGCCGACTCGGCCTGTCGGATCGCACGACGCCGCACGCGCTGCGCCACAGCTTCGCCACCCACCTGCTCGGCCGTGGCGCCGACTTGCGCGCGCTGCAGGAACTGCTCGGCCACGCCAGTCTCAGCTCGACCCAGATCTACACCGCCGTAGACGCCGCCCACCTGCTCGACGTCTACCGCAACGCCCACCCCCGCGCCTGATTTCAGCGTTCAGGCCGCCAGAACAGCACCCGCCACACATACACCGCCAGAACCGCCAGGATCACCGCGCTCGACAGCGGGCCGAGCACCAGTTCGACATCGGCGAACCGCTTGCCCAGCATATAACCCGCCACCGCCAGCATCGCCGTCCAGCCGGCGGTGCCGATCGTCGACCACAGCAGGAACGGCGCCGTCTTCATGCCGAGCAGCCCGGCCGGGATCGAGATCAGCGAGCGCACCGTCGGCAGCATCCGTCCGAACAGGATCAGCGGCGCGCCATAGCGTTCGAACAGCGCCTCGCCGCGCTCGATCTCGCGCCAGTCGATGGTCAGCCAGCGGCCGAACCGGTCGATCAGCGGGCGGAACCGGGCGATGCCGATCGCCCGCGCCAGCAGGTACCAGGCGTAATTGCCCGCCATCGCGCCGATCGTGCCGCTGACGATCACCCCCCAAAGGCTCATATAGCCGCGCGCCGCGCCAACCCCGGCGACCGACATGATGACTTCTGACGGGATCGGCGGGAACACCGTTTCCAGGAACATCAGCAGCGCGACGCCCAGATAGCCGGCGTCCTCGATCAGGCGGATCACCCAGTCGGTCATCGTGCCGCCAGCCGCGCTTCGATCGCGTCCCAGATCATCGCGCCGGTATCGGTCCCGTTGAACGCATCCATGCCGACAAAGCCGGTCGGTGAGGTGACGTTGATCTCGGTCAGCCATTTGCCGCCGATCACGTCGATGCCGACGAACACCAGCCCGCGCCGCTTCAGTTCAGGCCCCAGCGCGGCGCAGATTTCCAGCTCGGTCTCGGTCAGCGTCGTCGGCGCCGCACGCCCGCCGACCGCCAGGTTGGACCGGATCTCGCCTTCGCCCGGAATGCGGTTGATGCCGCCGGCGACGACGCCGTCGACCAGGATGATCCGCTTGTCGCCCGATACCACGTCGGGAATGAACGCCTGCAGCATGTGCGGCTCGCGATAGGCGGTGTTGAATACCTCGATCAGCGACGACAGGTTGGCGTCGCCGCGCCCGATCTTGAATATCGCCTTACCGCCGTTGCCGTGCAGCGGCTTGACGACGATCTCGCCGTGCTGGTCGAGGAACTTCCGCGCTTCGTCCAGGCTGCGGGTGACCAGCGTCGGCGGCATGAACCGCGCATAATCGAGCACCAGAATCTTCTCCGGTGCGTTGCGGACGGACGCCGGGTCGTTGACCACCAGCGTCCGGTCGGCAATCCGCTCCAGCAAGTGGGTGGCGGTGATATAGCCCAGGTCGAACGGCGGGTCCTGGCGCATCAGCACCACGTCCGCCTCGCTGCCCAGGTCGAGCGCCACCGGGTCGCCGGCGGTGAAATGGTCGCCCGCCACCCGCTTGACGGTCACCGGCCGCGCCTTGGCCCATACCCGGCCGTCGGCGTAGCTCAGGTCCTCCGCCGCGTAATGGAACAGCCGGTGCCCGCGCGCCTGCGCCGACAGCATCAGGGCAAAGCTCGAATCGCCGGCGATCTTGATCGTCTCCAGCGGGTCCATCTGGACCGCGACGGTAAGGGACATTGGCGGGGCACTCCTTGTCGGCCGCGCTCTACGGGCTGGCGGCGGCCTTGTCACCCATGCCAGGCATTGGCGATGTGGCGGGGCAGGCGGCCCGGCGCGACGAGGATCACGTCGATGCGGATCGTGTCGGCGCCCGCGGCATAGCGGAACGCGAGCAGCGCCGCCGCCGCTGCGACCCGCTTCAGCCGCTGCCGGTCGATCGCATGGTCGAGCGCCGCGGCGCGCGTCCGGTGCTTGACCTCGACGAAGGCGACGGTGCGCCCGCGCCGTGCGACAAGGTCTATCTCGCCCACCGCCGTGCGCACCCGCCGGTCGACGATCCGCCAGCCGTGCAGGCGCAGCCACCAGGCGGCGACCGTCTCGCCGCGCCGGCCATGGCGCTCCGCCGTCCGTCGCGCCTGCGCGGTCATCCGCCGCCTTTCAGCGCCATCGCCCGCGCATAGAGCGCCTTGCGGTCGGCGCCGGTCGCCTTCGCCACTTCGCCCGCCGCCTTGGCCGGGGGCAGGCGGGTCAGCGCCTCGGCCAGCGCCGCGTCGATCGCGCCGGCGTCGGGGGCGGGCGCCGCGCCCGGCGGCGCCACCACCACCACGATCTCGCCCTTCGGCGGTGCCTCGGCATAGCGCGCGGCCAGATCGGCCAGCGTACCGGTCACACATTCCTCGAACCGCTTGCTGATCTCGCGCGCCACCGCCGCCTCGCGCCCGCCCAGCCCAGCGGCCAGCGCGGCAAGGCAGTCGCCCAGACGCGGCCCCGATTCGTACAGCACCAGCGTCGCGCGAACCGTCGCCACCTCGGCGATCGCCTGCGCCCGCGCCGCCGCCTTGGCGGGCAGGAAGCCCAGGAACAGGAATCGGTCGGTCGGCAGCCCGGCCAGGGTCAGCGCCGCGATCGCCGCACAGGGGCCGGGCAGGGTGGTGACCGTAACCCCCGCCGCCCGCGCATCGCGCACCAGCTTGAAGCCGGGGTCGGAGATCAGCGGCGTGCCCGCGTCGGAGACCAGCGCCACCGCCTGCGTCGCCATCCGCGCGATCAGCTCCGGCCGCATCCGGTCGGCATTATGGTCGTGATAGGGCAGCATCGGCCGTTTGATGCCCAGATGGTGGAGCAGCTTGGCGGTCACCCGGCTGTCCTCGACCGCAATCAGGTTGGCCGCCGCCAGCACCTGTCCGGCGCGCGGAGACAGATCGGACAAGTTGCCGATCGGCGTCGCGACGATGTAGAGGCCGGGTTCCAGAGTTTCGTTCATAAGGGAATCGTCATGGCAGAGGCATATGCGGCGCCGCAACCGCGTCCTTGGGGGTTGGCGCGGCTGGCGGGCCTGGCAATGGCGCTTCTTATCGCCGGCTGCTCCACGGTCGTGCCGCGCGGCCAGCCGCCGGCGCCGCCGCCGCCGACCACGCAGCCCGGCCCGGTCGACAACCAGTTGCCGACCGATACCGAACGCCATCGCATCGCCGTGCTGGTGCCGACCACGGGTTCGGTCGCGGCGGTCGGCCAGTCGATTGCCAACGCCGCGAACCTCGCCGTGCTCGATACCGGCGGCCAGCGCATCCGCGTCACCGTCTATGACACCGCGCCCGGCGCCGCCGCCGCCGCGCAGCGCGCGCTCGCCGACGGCAACAAGCTGATCCTCGGCCCGCTGCTCGCCGACGACGTCCGCGCCGTCGCCCCGCTCGCCCAGCGCGCCAATGTGCCGCTGATCAGCTTTTCCAACGATGTCAGCGTCGCCGGGCGCGGCACCTTCATCATGGGCTACAACCCGGTCCAGTCGATCGACCGGGTGGTCCGCTATGCCCGTTCGCGCGGCGTCGCCCGCTTCGCCGGGCTGATGCCGGCCGGCACTTATGGCCAGCGCGCGGCGACGGCGATGATCCGCTCGGTCGAATCGGCCGGCGGGCAGGTCGTCGCCATGCAGAATTTCGACCGCAGCCGCACATCGCTGGCCGCGGCGATCGGCAAGCTGCCGAAGAATGGCTACGACGCGGTGCTGATCGCCGACAGCGGCCGCATCGCGCTGCAGGCGGCGCCACTGGTTCGCAAGGAAGGCGGGGCGGACGCGCGCATCCTCGGCACCGAATTGTGGAACACCGAAACCAATCTCGGCGCCAGCCCGGCGATGGCCGGCGCCTGGTTCGCCAGCGTGTCGGACGGCCTCTACAACCAGCTAGCCGGCAAGTATCGCGGCCGATACGCCGCCGCGCCCTATCGCATCGCCAGCCTTGGCTATGACGGGGTGCTGCTCGCCACCCGCATCGCGCAGGACTGGCGCGTCGGCACCGCCTTCCCGGTCCAGCGGCTGACCGACAGCGGCGGTTTCGCCGGCATCGACGGTGCTTTCCGCTTCGGCCGCGACGGCGTTGCCGAACGCGCGCTGGAAGTAAAGCAGATCGGCGGCGGCGGCTTCACCGTCGCCTCGCCCGCCCCGGCTCGCTTCGGCGAATAAGGGCGGGGGCCGCCGTCTACACCCCCGCGACGACGATTTCCGCCAGGATCGAGTCGAGCAGCAGCATCCCCGCGTCGCTGACCGTCAGCCGGTCGCCGGTCAGCGTCACCAGTTCGTGCCCGGCCAGCCGCTCGACCGCCGCCCGGTCGACCAGCCGGTCGCACCCGGTGCGCCGGGCGATATGCGCCAGGTCGACCCCCTCGCTCAGCCGCAGGCCCATCAGCAGCGCCTCGCTCGCCCGCGCCGCCGGGCTCAGCGCGTCCTCGCGGACGATGCCGTGGCCGTTGCGGGCGACCGCGCTCAGGAAATTCTCCGGCTTGCGATGGCGCTCGCTCGCCTGCGCCAGCCGCCGGCCGTGCGCGCCGGGGCCGACGCCCAGATAATCGTCGTAGCGCCAGTAGGACAGGTTGTGCCGGCTCGCCTCGCCGGGCCGGGCATGGTTCGACACTTCGTAGGCGGCAAGGCCGGCGGCGGCGGTCATCGCCCGGGTCAGTTCGAACAGCGTCGCACCATGGTCGGGGTCGACCGGGCGCAGCGCGCCGTTCGCGACCAGCGTCGCGAAGCGGGTGCCCGGCTCGATCGTCAACTGGTAGAGCGACAGATGGCCGGTGCCAAAGCCGATCGCCCGCGCCAGTTCGGTCTCCCACGCCACCGCGCTCTGTTCCGGCCGGGCATAGATCAGGTCGAAGCTGACCCTGTCGAACGCAGCCTGCGCCGTCTCCAGCGCCCGCAGCCCCTCGTCGACGCCGTGGGCGCGGCCAAGGAAGGCCAGCACCGCATCGTCCAGCGCCTGCAGGCCGAGCGAGACGCGGTTGACCCCGGCCGCCGCCAGATCGGCGAAGCGCGCCGCCTCGACCGAGGACGGGTTGGCCTCCAGCGTGATCTCGATGCCGTCGGCGAAGCCCCAGTGCCGCTCCGCCGCCGCGATCAGCGCCGCGACGGTGGCTGGCGGCATCAGCGACGGCGTGCCGCCGCCGAAGAAGATCGAGGTCAGGGGCCGCCCCGGCACCAGCGCCGCCTCATGCGCCAGGTCGGCGAGCAGCGCCTGTTGCCATGCCGCTTCGTCGATCGTCGCGCGGACATGGCTGTTGAAATCGCAATAAGGGCATTTGGAGACGCAGAACGGCCAGTGGATGTACAGCGCCAGCGGTTCGGGGGAAGGGGTCAGAGCAACGCCGCCTTCAGCATGGCGAAGGCGGCGGCACGGTGGCTGATCCGGTGCTTGGCCTCCGGCTCCATCTCGCCGAACGTCTCGGCATGGCCGTTCGGCAGGAAGAACGGGTCATAGCCGAATCCGCGTTCGCCGCGCGGTGGCCAGACCAGCACGCCGTCGACCCGCCCTTCGAAGCTCTCGACATGGCCGTCCGGCCAGGCGACCGACAGCGCGCAGACGAAATGCGCATCGCGCGGCGTATCGGGGCCAAGCGCCAGGAGATGCTCGTGGACCAGCCGCATCGCATAGCCGAAATCCTTCTCCGCTCCTCCCTCCGCCGGGCTTCCGTCGACGCTGCGCGCCGGCGGAGCCTTGAAGCCCGGCTGCGCCCAACGGGCGGAAAAGATACCAGGATCGCCGCCAAGGGCCTCGACGCACAGGCCGCTGTCGTCGGCCAGCGCCGGCAGGCCGGACAGGTCGGCGGCCAGCCGCGCCTTCAACTCGGCATTGGCGATGAAGCTGGTGCCGGTTTCCTCCGGCTCGGGCAGGCCCAGCGTCGCCGCCGATACCGGCTCGATCCCCGCCGGGCCGAGCAGCGCGGCGATCTCGCGGACCTTGCCGGCATTGTGGCTGGCGACGACCAGCCGCCCGGCGGCAAGCTTGCGGCTGGCCTGGTAGTTCATCCGGCGATCGCCCGGTCCTGCGCGGTGAAAATCTCGGTGCAGCCGATCCGGGCAAGGCGCAACAGGCGCAACAGGGCCTCCTCGTCATAGGGCGCGCCTTCGGCCGTCGCCTGCGCCTCGGCGATGTTGCCGTCGCCGGTCAGCACGAAATTGGCGTCGGCGCCGGCATTGCTGTCTTCGGCATAATCCAGGTCGAGCACCGGGGTTCCCTGATAGATACCGCAACTGATCGCCGCGACTTTCTGGACGATCGGGTCCTCGCTCAGCAGGCCCTGCCGCATCAGCCCGTCGACCGCCAGGCGCAACGCCACCCACGCGCCGGAGATCGAGGCGGTGCGGGTGCCGCCGTCGGCCTGGATGACGTCGCAGTCGACGGTGATCTGGCGTTCGCCCAGCTTCTTCAGGTCGACAACGGCGCGCAGCGACCGGCCGATCAGCCGCTGAATTTCCTGCGTACGGCCGGATTGCTTGCCTTTCGCCGCCTCGCGGCTGCCGCGGGTGTGGGTGGCGCGGGGCAGCATGCCGTATTCCGCCGTCACCCAGCCTTCGCCCTTGCCGCGCAGCCACGGCGGCAGCCGCTCCTCGACGGAGGCGGTGACCAGCACCTTGGTATCGCCGAACCCGATCAGCACCGATCCTTCGGCGTGGCGGGTAAAATTCGGCGTGATGGTGATGGCTCGCATCTGGTCTGGCGCGCGGCCGGAAGGGCGCATGATATGTCCTTGTTGCTGGTGGCAGGTGGTTCGGCCCGGGCTGTAGCCCCAGCCGCCGCGCCATGCCACCCCCTCTTGCTCTTGCCACTCGCGCCGCCGCATGCTCAAAGCAGCGGCATGCGCAGGGCACTCATCATCATCGGCGTCGTCGCCGCGCTGGTCGGCTTCTGGTGGCTGGGGCAGGGGACGGAGGTCATTCGCTGGCCGGCCTCGTCGATGCTGGGCGAACCGTTCTGGGTCACCGCTGGCTCGGCGCTCGGCGCGCTCGGGCTGGTGCTGATCCTGATCGCCCGCCGCATCCGTTGATCCGCCGCCCGGCGACGCTTCAACTGCGGCACAACACTCCCTAGATTGGCGCCATGAGTTCGCAGAGCATCCTCGAGATGTCGGAACGCGCCCGCGCCGTGTTCCGGCTGGTGGTCGAGAATTACATCGACAACGGCGCCCCGGTCGGCTCGCGCACGCTGTCGCGGCTCGCGTCGCTCAACCTGTCCTCCGCCTCGATCCGCAACGTCATGCAGGATCTGGAGGAAGCCGGGCTGCTCGCCGCGCCGCACGTCTCCGCCGGGCGAATCCCGACCGAGATCGGCCTGCGCCTGTTCGTCGACGGCATGATGCAGGTGGCGGAACCCTCGGCGGAGGAGCGGGCGGAGATCGAGCGCCGCTCGGCCAATGCCGGCCCGATCGAGGAGGCGATATCCTCGGTCACCGCCACGCTCTCCGGCCTGTCTGCCTGCGCCGGCATCGTGCTGGTGCCGAAGCAGGAGCCGGTGCTGCGCCAGCTCGGCTTCGTGCCGCTGTCCAGGCGGCAGGCGATGGCGGTGCTGGTCGGGCAGGACGGATCGGTCGAGAACCGCGTCGTCGATCTGCCCTCCGGCGTCACCCCCTCGCTGCTGATCGAGATCGGCAACTATGTCAGCGAACGCCTCGCCGGCCTGACCCTGGGCGAGGCGCAGGAGCGTATGACGGCGGAGATTTCCGCCGGTCGTGCCGCGATCGACCGCGCCGCGGGGGAACTGATCGCGCGCGGCCTCGCCGTCTGGTCGCGCGACGGCGCCCGCCCCGTCCTGATTGTGCGCGGCCAGGCGCGGCTGCTCGACGACGATGCTACCGCGCATCTCGAACGCGTCCGCCAGTTGCTCGACGAGCTGGAGGGCAAGGAGGAGATCGCCCGCCTGCTCGATCTGGCGCGAGACGCCAGCGCCACGCGCATTTTCATCGGGTCGGAGAACAAGCTGTTCGCGCTGTCCGGCTCGTCGGTCATCGCCGCCCCCTATCGCGGCGGGGACGGGCGGGTGGTCGGTGTCGTCGGCGTGATCGGCCCGACGCGATTGAACTATGCGCGCATCGTTCCCATGGTTGACTTCACCGCACAAACCCTGTCGAGGCTGATGGCATGAACGAAGACGAGAAGATCGAAACCCCCACCGCCGAGGACACCGCGCCCGCGGCGCCCGACAGTGCCGGGCAAGACCGTCTCGCCGCGCTCCAGGCCGAGCTGGCCGAAGCGCAGGCGGCGGTGCTTTACGCTCAGGCGGAAACCCAGAACACGCGCCGCCGGTTGGAACGCGAGGTGGTCGACGCGCGCACCTATGCCGCCACTGGCTTTGCCCGCGACATCCTGTCGGTCGCCGACAATCTCGCCCGCGCGCTCGCCGCGATCCCGGCCGAGCTGCACGACGACGAGCGGCTGAAAGGCCTGATCACCGGCATCGAGGCGACCGAGCGCGAGCTTGGCACCGTGTTCGAGCGCAACGGCATCACCCGCGTCGTCGCGCTCGGCCAGCCGCTCGACCCCAACCGCCACCAGGCGATGGTCGAAATCCCGAACGCGGAGGCGGAGCCGGGCACCATCGTCCAGGAAATGCAGGTCGGCTACATGATCAAGGACCGCCTGCTCCGCCCCGCGCTGGTCGGCGTCGCCAAGGCTGTGGACAAGCCGGCGGGCTAGGGCTTGTCCTGTTCAAGCGGTACCAGCCCGCTCCCCCACCCGGCCTCCCAACGGCAGTATCATATGGGAGGCCGGGTGGGGGAGCGGGCTGGTACCGCTTCCGTCTGAAGCGGACGAACCCTAGCCGGCCCCGAAGGGCAGGCACCGCGCTTCCGGGCAATCGCTACCGCGCGCCAGGAAGGCATGGCGGACGATCTCCGCCTGCTGCTCGATGCCGTAGCGGACGAACGGCTTCCCCGGCACCAGCGTGTAGCGGTAACGGCAGAACGGGTGGCGCATCAGCGGCAGCCACCACCGGCCGCCGCGCTGCGCCTGCCAGACATGGGTCATCTCGTGGATGAAATGGCCCTGCAGGGCGGTGGGCGCGGCGCTGAAATCCAGGCAATAGGCGTCGCCGTCCGGGTGGAACCAAAGGTGCCCGTCGGGCGCCATCGTCACACGGCGCGGCTGGAGCGGCCACCATTTGCGGCGGTACACCCGCACGCGATCGTAGGCGATCGCGTCGCCGAAGATCGCGGCGGCCAGCGCCCGCTCGCCGCCGGTCAGTGCCCGTCCGTCCACTAGAATTTATCCTGGTTAAGCGCCGCTTCCGCCTGAAGCGGACAAACCCTTAATGCGCGGCGGCGCCCATCGCGTGCACCGGCGTGTCGACCTGGATGCGGGTGCCGTTGCCGAACGCGAAGACCAGCGGCAGCGTCTTGCCGGGGGTGATCGCCGGGTTGATGTTCCACAGCATCACGTGCAGCCCGCCGGGCGCGAACTCCACCTTGCTGCCAGCCGGCACCGGCACGGCGGTCACCGTGTTCATCCGCATCACGCCGTTATCGTTCCTGCTCTCGTGCATTTCGACGCGGATCGCCATCGGGCTGGACACCTGGATCAGGTCGGTCGCCTCGTCGCTGCCGTGGACGGTGAAATAGGCGGCGGACGGGTTGCCCGCCACCGGCGAGAGCTGGACGCTGGCATTGTCGACGTACAACTCCGGCGCCTTCTGGCAGCTCGCCGTGATCGCCAGCAGGGGAAGAAGGAACAACGCTCGGGCCATCGCAACCACTCCGCTTGCCACAGGAGCGCGCAAGTCTACGCCGCGCGGCGACTTGCGACAAGCGAAAGCCCCCCTATATCGCCCCGGTAACCCCGGCCCTATGGGTCGGGAGGTTTTGTACTTGCAGGGGCATGAGGACGATAATGGCAAAAGTGATCGGTATCGATCTTGGCACCACCAACAGCTGCGTCTCGGTGATGGAGGGCGGCAAGCCGAAGGTCATCGAGAATTCGGAAGGCGCGCGCACGACGCCGTCGATCGTCGCCTTCGCCAAGGACGGCGAGCGGCTGATCGGCCAGCCGGCGAAGCGCCAGGCGGTGACCAACCCGGACAACACCGTATTCGCGGTCAAGCGGCTGATCGGCCGTCGCTTCGACGATCCGGTGACCAAGCGGGATACGGAACTGGTGCCCTACAACATCGTCAAGGGCGCCAATGGCGACGCGTGGGTCAAGGCCGGCGGCGCCGACTATTCGCCGTCGCAGATCAGCGCCTTCATCCTCCAGAAGATGAAGGAAACCGCCGAGTCCTATCTCGGCGAAACCGTCACCCAGGCGGTCATCACCGTTCCCGCCTATTTCAACGATGCCCAGCGGCAGGCGACCAAGGACGCCGGCCAGATCGCCGGGCTGGAGGTGCTGCGGATCATCAACGAACCGACGGCGGCGGCGCTCGCCTACGGGCTTGAGAAGCAGGACGGCAAGACCATCGCGGTCTACGACCTCGGCGGCGGCACCTTCGACATCTCGATCCTCGAGATCGGCGACGGCGTGTTCGAGGTGAAGGCGACCAACGGCGACACCTTCCTCGGCGGCGAGGATTTTGACACCAAGGTTGTCCAGTATCTCGCCGACGAGTTCAAGAAGGCGGAAGGCATCGACCTGACGCAGGACAAGCTGGCGCTGCAGCGGCTGAAGGAAGCGGCCGAAAAGGCGAAGATCGAACTGTCCTCGGCCCAGACGACAGAGGTCAACCTGCCGTTCATCACCGCCGACGCCACCGGGCCGAAGCACCTGGTCAAGACGATCACCCGCGCCGATCTGGAGCGGCTGGTGGAAGAGTTGATCAAGCGCACGCTCGAACCGTCGAAGAAGGCGCTCGCCGACGCCGGCCTGCAGGCCAGCGGCATCGCGGAGGTCGTCCTCGTCGGCGGCATGACCCGCATGCCGCGCGTGCGCGAGGTGGTGAAGCAGTTCTTCGGCAAGGAACCGCACACCGGCGTCAACCCGGATGAAGTCGTCGCGATGGGCGCCGCCATTCAGGCCGGCGTGCTGCAGGGCGACGTCAAGGACGTGCTGCTGCTCGACGTGACGCCGCTGTCGCTGGGCATCGAGACGCTGGGTGGCGTGTTCACCCGGATGATCGACCGCAACACGACGATCCCGACCAAGAAGGCGCAGACCTACTCGACCGCCGATGACAACCAGCAGGCGGTGACGATCCGCGTGTTCCAGGGTGAGCGCGAGATGGCGGCCGACAACAAGCTGCTCGGCCAGTTCGACCTCGTCGGCATCCCGCCGGCGCCGCGCGGCGTGCCGCAGATCGAGGTGACGTTCGACATCGACGCCAATGGCATCGTCAACGTTTCGGCGCGCGACAAGGGCACCGGCAAGGAACAGCAGATCAAGATCCAGGCGTCGGGCGGCCTCAGCGATTCCGACATCGATCAGATGGTCAAGGATGCCGAGCGCTTCGCCGAGGAGGACAAGAAGCGGCGCGAGGCGGCTGAGGCGAAGAACAACGCCGAAAGCCTGATCCACACCACCGAGCGCCAGCTCGCCGAGCATGGCGACAAGGTCGACGAGGCGCTTAAGGCGGAAATCGAGGCGGCGATCGCCGAGGCCAAGACCGCGGTCGAGGGGGGCGATAGCGCGGCGATGAGCGAAAAGGCCCAGGCCCTCGCCCAGGTCGCGATGAAGCTCGGCCAGGCGATCTACGAAAAGGAGCAGGCGGCGCAGGCCTCGCCGGGTGGCGCGGAAGCCGAAGAGCCGGCCAAGGCCGACGACGACGTCGTCGACGCCGAATTCTCGGAAGTCGACGACAACAACAAAGGCTGACGGTGACGCGGGCCCCGACCTCGCACGCCCCGGACGGACGCGGGAGCAGGCCGCCAATGCCTGCTCCCCCCCGCCCGGACACCCCCGACCGCGCCCAAGGCAGGCGCGACGGGCCGCGCGTCCGCGCCGGTCAGCCCACCGCGCCCCACCTGCGCACCCTCCACACACCCCCCAAAAGCCCGTCCATCCCGCGCGCGATCGAGGCAATGCCGCACCAGCCCGAACTCGATCCTACCCCACGTCCGTCCATCCCGAGCGTAGTCGAGGGACGCACGGCGCGCTGCGCTCCGCCAATCCTCACCACCGCCCATCGACCCCGCTCGTGGCGAGCGGATGGGCCCCGGCTGCCCCTCCCATGCGTCCCTCGACTACGCTCGGGATGGACGGCTCTTTGCTATTCGTCGGAACTGCGTCGCGGTCGGGCAAACGGTGAAGGCTTGCGGGTCTCCCAACCGTCCATCCCGAGGGTGGTCGAGGCAATACCGCACCAGCCTGAACTCTATCCCCGTCCACATCCGTCCATCCCGAGCGCAGTCGAGGGACGCACCACAAAGAGACGCGCCGGCGCGCACACGCGGGTACATACGGGGGCATGATGAGCACCGACGCCGATTACTACGAACTGTTGCAGGTCGAACGCACCGCCGATGGCGGCACGATCAAATCCGCCTATCGCAAGCTGGCGATGCAGTATCACCCCGACCGCAACGGCGGTCGGGCCGATGCCGAGGCGAAGTTCAAGGCGATCAACGAGGCCTATGACTGCCTGAAGGACCCGGAGAAGCGCGCCGCTTACGACCGCTACGGTAAGGCGGCGTTCCAGAATGGCGGCTTCGGCCAGGGCGGCGCCGGCATGCACGGCTTCGAAGGCTTCTCGGACATCTTCGAGAATATCTTCGGCGAATTCATGGGCGGCGGGCGCGGGCGGCAGCAGAGCGGGCCCCGGCGCGGCGCCGACCTGCGCTACGACCTCGAAATCACCCTCGAGGAGGCGTTCCACGGCAAGCACACGCAGGTGTCGATCGACGTGTCGGCGCCGTGCGACGGCTGCGACGGATCGGGCGCGCGGCCCGGCACCGCGGCGCGCGCCTGCACCACCTGTGGCGGTATCGGCAAGGTCCGCGCCCAGCAGGGGCCGTTCGTCATCGAGCGGCCGTGCCCGTCCTGCGACGGCGCCGGCCAGGTCATCGCCGATCCCTGTCCGCAATGCCGGGGCGAGGGGCGGGTGGACAAGGCCCGCGCTCTCGACGTCGACATCCCGCCCGGCGTCGACGACGGCACCCGCATCCGCTTGTCGGGTGAGGGTGAATGCGGCGCGCGCGGTGGGCCATGCGGCGACCTCTACATCTTCCTGCACGTCGCCCGCCACGCGCTGTTCGAACGTGAGGGGACGACCCTGTTCGCGCGCGCGCCGATCAGCTTCACCACCGCCGCGCTCGGCGGCTGCATCACCGTGCCCGGCCTCGACAAGCAGCCGCACGAGATCCGCATTCCCGCCGGTATCCAGTCTGGCAAGCAGATCCGCCAGCGCGGCGCCGGCATGCCGGTGCTGCAGGGGCGGGGGCGCGGCGACCTCGTCGTCCAGATCGAGGTCGAGACGCCGACCCGGCTGAACGCCCGGCAAAAGGAACTTCTGGAAGAATTCCGCGCCACCGAGACCGGCGAGGAATGCCCGGCCAGCCAGGGCTTCTTCACCAAGCTGAAGGCGATGCTGGATCTTTAAGGGAAGGGGGATGCCGGACGGAGAGCGGGTTCGGCGTCGCCTCCGGCAGCCACCGTCATCGCGAGCTGCAAAGCGGCGCGGCAATTCACCGCCATCTTGGACCCCGCACACGAAAAACCCCTCGCCGGCTGCCCGGGGAGGGGTCGTTTCGCGTCAGAGGGCGACAACCGTTCCGACGACCAGGGCTTGGGTGGCCACGACCACCACCAGACTCAGCATGTTCTCGACGTAGCGCATGATTACCTCCTTGCAGAGCGTCTTGTCATGTCTCCGAGTAGAGATAACATTATTGCTCAAAAAAGCAACTTTAAAATAAGCTATGTCAGTTGCAGTTTTTGCACTCAGGCGGCGCCGAACACCCGTTCGAAAATCGTGTCGACGTGTTTCAGGTGATAACCCAGATCGAAACTTCGCTCGAGCTCGGCGTCGGACAGCGTCACCTCCGGGTCCGCCTTCAGCAGTTCGAGCAGCGACAGCGCGCCGTCGGACTCCCACACCTTCATTGCGTTGCGCTGGACCAGGGCATAGGCGGCTTCGCGGCTCAACCCGGCCTGGGTCAGCGCCAGCAGCACCCGCTGCGAATGGACAAGCCCGCCCATCCGGTCGAGATTCTTCTGCATCCGCTCCGGGTAGACCAGCAGCTTGTCCATCACCCCAGTCAGCCGCGCCAGCGCGAAGTCGAGGGTAATCGTCGCGTCCGGCCCGATATAGCGTTCGACCGACGAATGGCTGATGTCGCGCTCGTGCCACAGCGCGACATTCTCCAGCGCCGGGGTGACATAGCCGCGCACCATCCGCGCCAGCCCGGTCAGGTTCTCGGTCAGCACCGGGTTGCGCTTGTGCGGCATCGCCGACGAGCCTTTCTGTCCCGGCGAGAAATATTCCTCCGCCTCCAGCACCTCGGTGCGCTGCAAATGGCGGATCTCGACCGCCAGCCGCTCGATCGACGAGGCGATGACGCCCAGCGTCGCGAAGAACATCGCGTGCCGGTCGCGCGGGATCACCTGCGTCGACACCGGTTCAGGCACCAACCCCAGCTTCGCCGCGACATGCGCTTCGACCCGGGGGTCGACATTGGCGAAGGTGCCAACCGCACCCGAAATCGCGCAGGTCGCGACCTCGGCCCGCGCCGCGATCAGCCGCGCCCGCCCGCGCGAAAATTCGGCATAGGCCTCGGCCATTTTCAGCCCGAAGGTCACCGGCTCGGCATGGATACCGTGGCTGCGCCCGATCGTCGGGGTCAGCTTATGTTCGATCGCCCGGCGCTTCAGCACCGCGAGCAGCGCGTCGACGTCGGCGATCAGCAGGTCGGCCGCCCGCGCCAACTGCACCGCAAGGCAGGTGTCGAGCACATCGGAACTGGTCATGCCCTGGTGCAGGAAGCGCGCCTCATCGCCGACATGCTCGGCGACATTGGTCAGGAAGGCGATGACGTCGTGCTTGGTCACCGCTTCGATTTCATCGATCCGATCGACCTCGAACGCGCCGCGTTCCCAGACGGCCTTCGCCGCCTCCTTGGGCACGATGCCGAGTTCGGCCATCGCATCGAGCGCATGCGCCTCGATCTCGAACCAGATGCGGAAGCGGGTTTCGGGTGTCCAGACCGCCACCATGTTGGGGCGGGAATAGCGCGGGATCATCGCCCAAATTCCTGAGTTGTTCGCAAATCGTCGCGGATTCCGATCGGAACCCGGTCGAGCGGTGCGCTAGCAGGGATGGGTGTCCCTCGCAATCGCCGGCCCGCCGCAACGCGCCGCCGGCCGGCACGTTGATCGATGGCAGCGCAAGCCCCGCGTCGCAGGTGGCCTGGAACAATCGGGCCGGAGTTCCATCACGTGGAGATGATCGATGTTTCGTACACTGCTGATGGTCGGCGCTTTGGCGCTGACCGCCCCTGCCCTAGCCCAGGAGCAGCCGGACGCTGACGCGCAGCCGGACGCCAAGGCCAATGTCACCGCCGTTGTCGAATCCGAATTCGACACCTACGACTCCGATAAGAGCGGCGATCTGAACGAACAGGAGTTCAGCACCTGGCTGATCGCGCTCAAGACCCAGGCCGAAGGCGAGAAGGCCAAGGCGACAGACTTGCAGAAATGGGCGAGCGCCGCTTTCGCCCAGGCCGATGCCGACAACAGCAAGGCCGTTTCGCCGGCTGAGCTGACGACCTTCCTCCAGGGCTGATCATCAGGCCCTCACTGGCGGGCTTCCCTGATGGGAAGCCCGTTTTTGCGCGGTTCAGATCAGCCCGGCGGCGCGCATGCTGCTGTGGCCGCCGGCGCCGATGATGATATGGTCGTGAACGACGATCGACAGATGCTTGCCCGCTTCGATCAGCGCGCGGGTGACGGTGATGTCCTGGCGGCTGGGCGCCGGGTCGCCGCTCGGGTGGTTATGGACCAGGATCACGCCGCTGGCGCCTAGGTCGATCGCGCGGCGGATCACCTCGCGCGGGTGGATCGCCGCCTGATCGATCGATCCCTCGCTGGTCAGTTCGTCGCGAATCAGCATGTTGCGCGCGTTGAGGTAGAGTATGCGCACCCGCTCGACCGGAATATGGGCGAGGTCGGCGCGCAGATAGTCGAGCAGCGCCTGCCAGCTGGCGATGACCGGGCGCTCGCTGACCTCGGCACGGACCAGGCGCAGCGCGGCGACCTGCACGATCTTCAGCGCCGCGACGCTGGTCTCGCCCAATCCGGCGCGCGCCAGCGCCGCCGCGTCCGCGGACAGCAGCCCGCCTATCCCGCCGAACTGGTGGAGCAGGCGCTTGGCGAGCGGCTTGGTGTCCTGCCGGCGGATGACCAAGCCGAGCAGATATTCGATCAGTTCGTGGTCGAGGAGCGACTCGCCGTCGTTGAGCAACCTTTCGCGCAGGCGCGACCGGTGGCCGGTACCGTCGGTTATCCCATCCCCCATCCGATGAGCCTAACGGTAATCGGCGCGATCGGGAAGCACGGCGGCACGGTGTTGACTTGCACCCGCCCGGTTCCTAAACGAGCCGCGCGCCGGCAGGGTGGCCTGCGGTGGCAGTGCGTCGCCTGGACTTTGTCCGGCGATGTTTTCTTATCTGTAGGTGTGCCTTGGCTGACGACCGCCAGACCGGGAAGGATGATCTCGACCGACGCATCGCCGATGCGAAGGCGGAGCATGCCCGTGGCGGCACGCAACCAGTGGGCGCCGCCGAAAGCCGGGGCTGGGCGGTTGGTGTCGAATTCGTCGGCGCGGTGCTGGTCAGCGGCTTCATCGGCTGGCTGATCGACAACCACGCCGGCCTTGGCACAAAGCCATGGGCGATGGTGGTGATGCTGGTCCTGGGTTTCGCCGCCGGCACGCGCCGGGCGATGAAGACCTCGGCTCAGTTCGACGCGAGCCCCGACAACGACGAGCGGAACGAGAAGTAGCGGCATGGCCAACCCGATGGAGCAGTTCGAGATCAGGACCCTGCATCCGCTGGATGCGATGGGTTATGATGTCTCGTTCACCAACAGCTCGCTGTGGATGCTGGTGGCGATGGTCAGCATCGCCGCCTTCCTGTTCATCGGCACGGCGCGGCCGCAATTGGTGCCGAGCCGCTGGCAAGCCGCCGTCGAGTATATGTACGAATTCGTTCAGAAGATGCTCGACGAGAATGTCGGTGCCGATGGCCGGCGCTTCGTGCCGTTGGTCTTTTCGATCTTCGTCTTCGTGCTCGCCTGCAACCTGCTCGGCCTGTTGCCGTGGATCGGCGCGTTCACCCCGACCAGCCATGTCGCGGTAACGCTTGGTCTGGCGGCGATCGTGTTCGCGGTGGTCTGCATCGTCGGCTTCGCGCGCCATGGCCTGCACTTCTTCAGTCTTTTCTGGCCGAAGGACGCCAACATTCTACTCGGCGCCTTCGTATTCCTGATCGAATTCATCAGCTTCCTGTCGCGGCCGTTCACCCTGGCGATCCGGTTGTTCGCCAACATGACCGCCGGGCACGTGCTGCTGAAGGTGTTCGGCACCTTCGTCGTCGCCCTCGGCTCGTTCCAGGCGCTGCCCTATGTGTTCGGCGTGCTGCCGCTCGCGGTCAACGTCGCGCTGACCGCTCTGGAGCTGTTGATCGCGGTGGTGCAGGCCTATGTTTTCGCATTGCTGACGTCGATCTATCTGAACGACGCGGTCAATCTTCATTAAGCACTTCAATCGACGGAAAGGTATTTGACATGGACGCAGAAGCAGCACGGGTCATTGGTGCCGGTCTGGCGGCGGTTGGCGCGGGTCTCGCGGCCATCGGCGTCGGCTCGGTGTTCGGCCAGTATCTGAACGGCGCGGTCCGCAATCCGGAAGCCGACGCCAAGATGGGCGGCCGCCTGATCTTCGGCTTCGCCGTGACGGAAGCGCTCGGTCTGATCGCGGCGGTCGTTGCGCTGGCGCTGGCGTTCAGCTGAGTCAAAACGTCGCCGCACGCCTGAAACGGGAAACCGATGCCGCAATTTGATTTCGCCACTTTCGTGCCGCAGCTTGCCTGGCTGACGGCGTTCTTCGCGATCCTGTATTTCGGGATCGTGCGCTTCACCTTGCCGAAGCTCGGTCGGGTGATGACAGCGCGTGAGGATCAGGTCACCGGCGATATCGCCACGGCCGAAAGGGCGAAGGCGGAGGCGGACAACATTCAGGCTGCCTATGACGAAGGCATCGCCGAAGCGCGGGAGCGCGCCCGCGCTACGCTGGCCGACAGCAAGGCGCAGGTCGGTCGGTCGGTCGAAGCCCGGCTGGCGGCGGCCGGCGAAGAAGTCGACGCCCGGCTGAAAACGGCGGAAGCCGCGCTCGAACAGGCCCGGGCCAAGGCGATGACGAGCATCGAGTCGATCGCGGCGGAGGCTTCCGCCGACATCGTCGAGCGTTTTACCGGCAAGCGGCCGACCCCGTCCGTCGCCGCCAAGGCCGCCAAGGCCGCTGTTGCGGCACATTGAGGCAGGCATGAGCGCACACGTACCCGGCATTCCGCAGAACACCGTCGCCCTCACCCACGAGGACGCCACCCATGGCGCGGAACCGCAGTTGCTCGGCCTGGGGGCAGAGGGCTGGGTCTATGTCAGCCTGACTCTGTTCTTCATTCTGGCGCTGGTGCTGAAACTACCCAAGCAGATCGCCGGCGGGCTCGATTCGCGCATTGCCGATACCCGGCGACAGCTTGACGAAGCGAAGGCGATCCGTGCCGAAGCGGAGGCCCTGCTCGCTGAGGCGCAGAAGCGCAATGCGGCAAGCGCGGGCGACGCCGACGCCATCGTCGCGCGAGCGCGGGAGGAGGCGCAGCAGATCGTCACCGCCGCGGAAGAGGATGCCAGAAATCTCGTCGCGCGGCGGGCGCGGATGGCGGAAGAGAAGATCGCGGCCGCGGAGCGCGGCGCGGTGGCGGATATCCGTGCCGCTGCCGCCAGCGCGGCGGTGAGCGCGGCGACCGCGCTGATCGCAGAGAAGCACGATGCGACGACGGACAAGGCGCTGATCGACCGGACGATCGCCGGGTTGGGCCGCGCCAACTGACCGTCCTCGGCCATCGGGCGGGGTGAACAAACGGTGGTATCGGCGCGTCCGGCATCCTAAATCCCCGCCATGCCCAAGCCGCAGGCACCGGATCGCTTCAACGAGGAAAAGGCCGTCTACACCGTGCGCGGTGCGGACGCGCCCAATCTCGAGGAAGGCGTGCGTGCGATCCGCACTGTCCTGAAGACGCTGCCGGCCCGGCCCGGCGTCTACCGCATGCTCGATGCGCGGGGCGACGTGCTGTATGTCGGCAAGGCGCGGGCGCTACGCAATCGCGTCGTCAACTACACCCAGGTCGCCCGCCTGCCGAAGCGGTTGCAGCGGATGGTCGCACAGACCCGGTCGATGACCATCGTCACGACCAACAACGAAGCCGAAGCACTGCTGCTCGAAGCGCAACTGATCAAGCGCTACCGTCCGCCTTACAACGTCTTGCTGCGCGACGATAAGAGCTTCCCTTTCATCCTGCTTCATGCCGACCACGCTTTTCCGCGCATCCATAAGCATCGCGGCGCGCGCAAGGCGAAGGGCAATTATTACGGCCCGTTTGCCAGTGCCGGCTCGGTGACGCGGACGCTGAACGCGTTACAGAAGCTGTTCCTGCTGCGCTCGTGCACCGACAGCTTCTTCGCCAACCGGTCGCGGCCCTGCCTGCTCTACCAGATCAAGCGCTGCTCCGCCCCGTGTGTCGGCCGCATCTCGGAAGACGCCTATGGCGAGTTGGTCGACGATGCGAAGGCGTTTCTGGCCGGCAAGTCGACCCAGGTGCAGCGCAAGCTCGGCGCGGCGATGGAGCGCGCCTCCGCCGAACTCGATTTCGAGCTGGCGGCGATCTACCGCGATCGGTTGAAGGCGCTGACCTTCATCCAGGGCGGCCAGGCGATCAATGCCGAAGGGCTGGGCGACCTCGACATCTTCGCGCTGGCGCGCACCGCCGGCGTCGTCTGCATCCAGGCCTTCTTCATCCGGGGCGGCCAGAATTGGGGGCACCGCGCCTTCTTCCCGTCCCATGTCGCCGACGTGCCGGATGACGAAGTGATGGTCAGCTTCCTCGTCCAATTCTACGAAAGCGTGCCGCCGCCAAAAATGGTGCTGGTCGACCGCGACCTGCCCGACGCGGATTTGCTGGTGGAAGCGCTCGGCGCGCAGGCCGGCTTCCGTGTCACCCTGTCGCGACCCCGGCGGGGGGATCGGCTGCGGCTGATCCGGCAGGCTGAACGCAACGCGGTCGAGGCGCTGGAACGGCGAATGGCGGAAACGACGACGCAGGCAAAGCTGTTGCGTGAGCTGGCGGAGTTGTTCGATCTGGACGGGCCGCCCGACCGGATCGAGATATACGACAACAGCCACATCATGGGCACCAACGCGCTGGGCGCGATGGTCGTCGCCGGCCCGGAGGGTTTCCGCAAAAACGCCTATCGCAAGTTCAACATCAAGCGTGCCGAGACAGTCCCTGGCGACGATTTCGCGATGATGCGCGAGGTGCTGGAACGGCGCTTCGCCCGGGCGCGGAGCGAGGACCCGGATCGCGACGGCGGGGACTGGCCCGATCTGGTATTGATCGACGGCGGTCGCGGCCAGCTGAACGCCGTGCGGCAGGTGCTGGAGGAGATGGGGGTGGAGGACGTGCCGCTGGTCGGCATCGCCAAGGGGCCGCACCACGGGCGGGACGGGCGCGAAATATTCCATCTGACCGACGGGCGGGAAATCAGCCTGCCGCCCAACGCGCCGGTGCTGTTCTACCTGCAGCGACTGCGCGACGAGGCGCATCGCTTCGCGATCGGCGCGCATCGGACCCGGCGCGCCAAGCAGATCGGCGGCAGCTCGCTGGATGAGGTGCCGGGCATCGGCCCGGCGCGCAAGAAGGCGCTGCTGATGCATTTCGGCACGGCGCGGGCGGTGCGCGACGCCAGCCTTGAGGATCTGTGCCGCGCGCCGGGCGTGTCGACCGGCGTCGCCCAGGGCATCTACGATTTCTTCCACAGCCGCTAGGCGGCGCGGTTGACGGTTTACCCGTCCTTATCCCCGGCGGCGTAGGCAGCCGGGATGACGACGCGGGTACTGCTGACGATCGATACGGAACTGGTCTGGCGCCATTACGCCGCCGGGCTCGATGTCGCCGACGTCATACGCCGCTCGATCGACCCGGCCGGAGTCGGCCTGCGCTACCAGCTCGCCCTGCTCGGGCGGCATGGGTTGAAGGCATGCTTCTTCGTCGACCCGATGCCGGCGCTGGTGCTGGGGCGAGAGGCGATCCGCGCGATCGTCGCGCCGATCCTGGCGGCGGGGCAGGAGGTGCAGTTGCACCTGCACCCCAATTGGGCGGGGGCGACGCTGGACGATCGTCGCGCCGGCGGCAGCTTCGAGTTGAACGCCTATCCGCCGGAACGGCAGCGGGCGTTGATCGCCGAGGCACGGGCGTTGCTGGTCGAGGCGGGAGCGCCGCCGCCGATCGCGTTCCGCGTCGGGAGCTTTGCCGCCGACGACGCGACGCTCGCCGCGCTGGCGGCGCTTGGCCTGCGGTACGACAGCAGCCACAACGGCAGCCATGCGCCATGGCCGAGCGCGATCGGGTTGCCGGCGGAGCAAAGTTTCCCGCTAGGTTATCAGGGTATTATCGAGGTGCCGGTTACGCAATTCAGCGAGGGGCCGGGGCGGTTGCGGCCGTGCCAGCTAACCGCGGCGTCGGCAGGGGAGTTGGTGGCGGCGGTCGATCATGCTGTTGGAAATGGCCACCCGCTGGTGACGCTGGTCAGCCATAGTTTCGAGCTGGCCTGCCGGGACGGGCGGCGGCCGAATCCGGTGCTGGTCAGGCGGTTTTCGACGCTGTGCCGGCGGCTGGCCGAGCGGGCGGAGCGGGCGCCGACGGCGTTTTTCAGCGAATTGGAGGCCGTGCCGCTCGGCGTCGTCGCGACGCCGATGCCCTACAGCCTGCGCCGCACCGCCGGGCGGATGGCGGCGCAGGCGATGGCGAATCTGCTTTACGAGGGGCGATTGTGAGCGCGGCCCCGCTCGTCCGCCCGCCCGCCTCGGTGCCGCTGCGCCTGACCGCCGGCGCCCGCACGATGCTGACCCTGCACCGGCGGCTGCACCGCGTCGGCGTGACGCTGGCCGGCGGCCTGTCCGGCGCGCCGGTGACGCTGCCGCCGCTAGCCGACGCGGAGGGCTGGCTGGTGACGGCGTTGCCGGTCGCCCAGGCCGGGGTCGTGGCGCCCGACGGCAGCGCCGTGCTGGAGCGCCAGCGTTATGCCAGGCGCTATGTCGACCTGACGGGCAGGTTCGACGCCTATCTGGCCGGCCTGTCGCCGGCGACCCGCGCGTCGCTGCGCCGCAAGGCGCGGCGGCTGGCCAACGCCAGCGGCGGGACGATCGCGATCACCGCCCACCACGACCCGGCGTCGATCCACGAATTCTACCGCAAGGCGCGAGGAATTTCGCGGCTGACCTATCAGGAGCGGCTGCTCGATGCCGGCCTGCCGACCGGCGACGACTTCATCGCCGACATGCAGCGCGCGGCGGCGGCGGGGCGGCTGCGTGCCTGGCTGCTGCACATCGGCGGGCGAGCGGCGGCCTATCTCTACTGCCCGGCCGTCGGGGACACGCTGCTCTACGCCTATCTCGGCCACGATCCGACTTTCGCCGCGCTGTCGCCGGGCACGGTGCTGCAATACAGTGCGCTGGAAGCGCTGTTCGCCGAGCAGCGTTTCGCCCGGTTCGACTTCACCGAGGGCGACGGCCAGCACAAACGGCAGTTCGCGACCGGGGCGGTGCCCTGCGTCGACTTGCTGATCCTGCGCCGGTCGCCGGCCAATCTGGCGGTGCTCGGCCTGCTGGGCGGGTTCGACCAGGTGGCGGCGCTGGCCAAGCGCTGCGGCGCCGGACCGCTGGTGCGGCCGCTGCTGCGCTGACCGGTCAGGCCTGGCGCGGTTCCGGTTCGGGCGCCGGCGGCGGGGAGAACAGGCGCAGGCCGACTTCGTGCAGGCGCCGGATCGTCGCGATCATGATCGCGTGGCGTGCCTCCATCATCCGGTCGGCGCCGGCGCGGACATGGAACATCAGTTCGAGCGTCAGCCCATTGGTGTCGAAGGCGGTCAGCCAGGCGTGGTCGAAACGGCAATCACTTTCCGCCTCGACGATGGCCTTCAGCGCAGCCGGAAGCTGTTCCAGCAATGCCGGGTCGCTGGTGTAGAGCAGCGGCAGGTTGAGCACGACGCGGCGGTTGGTGATCCCGCGCAGGTTGCGGATGACGTCGCCGAGCAGCTTGTCGTTGGAGACGACGAGCTGGTCGCCGTCGACCGAGCGGATCCGCGTCGTCTTCAGGCCGATCGCCTCGACCTGACCGGTAAGGTCGGTGTCGAACTTGATCGTGTCGCCGCGCCGGAACGGTTTGTCGAACAGGATCGACAGCGCGGCGAACAGATCCTTGAAGATGCCTTGCGCGGCAAGGCCGATGGCGATGCCGCCGATGCCGAGGCCGGCGACGAGGCCGGTGACGTTGACGCCGAGATTGTCGAGCACGAGGATCAGCGCGATCGCGAACAGCGCCACCGTCACCAGCAGGCGGATGATGTTGATCGCGTTGCCGAGTGCCTCATGCTCGCCGGCGTCGCTACGATATTCGATGAAGCCGATGATCAGTTCGCGCGCCCACATCGCCGCCTGAAATGCGGTGATGACGACGAAGATGAAGTTGAACACCTCCGCCACCGGCTGCGGCGCCTGCGCGAAATGGACGACGAGCCGCGCCGACAATGCGAAAATGAACAGGTTGCCGGTGCGCGCGATCGTCCGGCCGATGATCGTCGCCCAGCCCGGTTCCGTCGCCATCCGGTGGCACAGCTTTTCGCCAAGGCTGCGGATGAAGCGGAACAGCAGCGCGATCGCCGCCGCCGCGATGACGCCGAGGATGATCTGCGCGCTGTGGGTTTGCAGCCAGTCGACCATCGCCGTCCACAGCGCGGCGATTTCAGCCGGCAAGTCCGGCACATGGCTGGGGGGCGGGCCGGCGGGCGTCGTAATGGCGTCTTCCTTTCAGACAGGCGGGTGACGGACCGGACAGGGCGGGGCCGCCGGCACGCAGCCGTGAATCCGCCGCAACCAGATAGCGCTGGGCGGGGCAAGCGGGCAATTCCCCCGCGCTGACGCCGCCCTTCGCCAATGCCTGTCCGTTTCAGGCGGCCGGTGCCGATTCCGCTTCAAGCGGACGAACTCTAACACGCGATTGGCGCGCGGGGTTCCGGCCGAGTGGCGACTGAGTAGTCTCAGGCGGCTGCCGCCGGGCGGGGCGACAGCGGAGGGCGAGCGTTCAGCCAGCGTTGGGCGGGGCGTTCGACCAGCCGGTGGAGCAGGGCGGAGGCGAGCAGCGCCAGCGCGAGATAGGCAGCGATATGCAGCGGGCCGACATGGGCGGGGTCGGCGACGAACAGCAGCTTGAACCCGATCCAGACCAGCGTGTGCGACAGGTAGGTAGCGTAGCTGACCTCACCCAGCCACACCGCCCAGCGGGCGCCGAGCAGCCCCGGCCGCGTCGCGAGCAGCAGGACCAGCCCGGCGCAGAACAGTGGCGCGGCGATGCTTTCCGGCAGGCCGGCCAGCCATAGCAGCGGTGCGGCAAGCAGCAGCACGATGGCGGCGATGCCCGGCGCGGCCGCCGGCCGCCGCCACGCGGCGCAGAGCAGGGTGCCAAGCGTGAATTCTGCAAGGCAGCGCAGCAGGCCGAGGCGGGGCACGTCGATATACAGCCGCCCGCCGGGCGCATAGGCCCAGGCAAGCAGGGCGAGCAGCCCGGCCGCGACCGCGAGCGAGAGAGCGAAGGGGCGGCGCTGCCAACCGATGGCGGCGAGCAGCGGGAACAGCAGATAGGCCGCCCATTCGGTGCTGATCGACCAGGCCGGGACGTTCCAGCCGAGCGTATCGGTGAAGCCCCAGTTCTGGAGGAGCAGCGCGTGCAGCGGCAGTTCGGCGAACGGATAGCGGCCGGGGTCGCCGCGTCCGGTGGCGGCGAACAGGGCGGCCAGCACCGTCAGCGCGGCGAGCAGGAACAGATGGAGCGGCCAGATGCGGGCGATGCGCCGCCACAGGAACGGCAGGATCGCCTCCCGCCCGCCGGCGGACAGGCGCCCGGCATAGCTGAGCCACAGCACGAAGCCGGACAGGACGAAGAACAGGTCGACCGCCAGATAGCCGTAGCCGAGCAGCCGATGGAGCGGCGCCGGCAGCCAGTCGATGCTGTCACGGATGTGGAACAGCACCACATACCAGGCGGCGAAACCGCGGATCGCGGTCAGCGCCGGCAGGTCGTTGGCGCGGCCGCTCATGCCGCCGGCGCCGGCGCCCGGGGGCGGACGAACGGGTGGCGGCGGGCGCCGCGATCCCGCGCCTTGAGCCAGCCGTCCAGCCCGATCTGCAGGCCGATCAGCATCAGCATGAACGGCTGGACCGCGATGGCGACGAAGGCGGCGCCGACCAGGTAGATGATCTGGGCATGCTGAAGCGCGGTGGCGAGCGAAGCGATCCACCCATCCTCCGGCCCGGCGCGGGCGTAGCGGCGGCGGATCACCTCCATCCGCCACAGGCCGCCAAGCTGGATCGCCAGCCACAGCAGCAGGCCGGGAAAGCCCTGCTCGCCGAGCATTTCGAAATAGGCGCTGTGGTAGGCGCGGGCCTTGTCGATGATCGGGTTCGCCTCGACCGTGTTGCCGATGCCGGCGGTGCGTTCGGTCGCGACGACGACGCGGTTGGCGCGGTAGGCCTCGAACCCGCCGCCGAGCGGGTGTTCGCGGGCGAAATCCCATGTCCAGCGCCACACCGCCAGCCGGGTCGATGCCGACTGGTCCGCCTTGTATTCGGTGATCGTGCCCATGCGCTGGGTGAAGCTGTCGGGCAGCAGCGGCGCGGCGACCAGCACCGCCGCCGCCAGTGCGCCGAGATAGGCGCCGCGATGGCGCACGTCGCGCAGCATCAGCAGGCCGAGCACGCCGATGCAGACCAGGCCGGTCCGCGCCTCCGTCCCGACCGGCAGGATCAGGCAGGCGAAGATCAGCGCCGCCGCGAACAACCGTACCCGTCCGTCCGGCGGGTAGATGGTGCCATGGCGGCGCAGATGGAGGATCAGCGGCACCAGCGCGATCGCCACCGTCGAGATCGTGCTGCCTTCGTACAGGCCGCTGTTGTTGTCGACCATCAGGTTCAGGGCGCCGTAGCCGCCGCCGGACAGCAGCGTCTTGATCCCGCCGACGATGATGATCGAGGCGACCGACAGGGTCATGAACAGCGCCAGCGCCTCCATCCGCAACCGGGTGCGCAGGGTGAGCGGCAGGAAGGCAGTGAACGCCAGCGCCTTCCACACCCAGTCCCACTTGTCCGCCGCCTCCACCGGGAAGGCGGCCCAGCCGGTGGTGACGCCGCACCAGCCGAGGAGGAGCAGGATCACGATCTGGCGCGGGGCGATGCGCGCGCCCCGCCGGTCATCTGCCAGCAGCCAGCCGCCGGCCGCCAGCATCGCGACGATCAGCGACAGCGGCACCGCATTCAGCAGGTAATAGGTCAGCCGTTGCGGCGCGACGATGTCGACATAGGCATAGGCGAGGACGAACAGGAACGGCCGCCGCAGGCCAAGGCCGAGCAGCGCGAGCAGGAAGCCGATGAAGGCAAGGTCACGCACGCGGCGGCCGGCCGCCGCGCCGGGCGGGCGGCGGCGCATCCCGATCCAGATCCGCCCGCCCGGCCAGCCGCCATGCCGCCAGCAACAGCAGGGCATGGGTCAGGGCGAGAGCGAAATTGTCGATCATCGGGCGCGGGCTTAGCGCGGGGGCGGTTGATGTGGCGTAAACCTTGGGGGTGGGGATGGGTGAGCTTGGCGGCGGGGCATGGGGGCATGCCCGGTCCTGCACCCATTTCCCGTCCATCCCGAGCGCAGTCGAGGGACGCATGGGATCGGGTGCGTCCCTCGACTGCGCTCGGGATGGACGGGTTTGGGGGGGTAGAAGGGGGGAAGGGGGACTGGCGCGTGCGGTGGTGCGGTTGACGGGGCGTTAAACATGGGCGGGGCATGGGGCGGGGATGCGGGTGCTTCATATCCTTGACCACAGCGTGCCGTTGCACAGCGGCTACAGCTTCCGCACCCGCGCGATATTGAAGGCGCAGGAGGCGATGGGGCTGGAGGTGGCGGCGGTGACAGGGCCGCGCCACACCGCGCTGGGGCCGGGCGAGGAGTGGGTGGACGGGCTGCGCTTCTTCCGCACCGAGACGCCCCCGGCGGCGCCGTCGCCGATCGGCGAGTGGCGGGAGGTGAAGGCGCTCGGCCGGCGGCTGGACGCGGTGGTCGGCGCGTGGAAGCCCGACATCCTCCACGCCCATTCGCCGGTGCTGACCGCGCTCGCCGCGCTCCGCGTCGCGCGGCGGCGGGGGTTGCCGCTGCTCTACGAGATCCGCGCGTTCTGGGAGGACGCGGCGGTCGGCAATGGCACCGGGCGCGAAGGCTCCGCCCGTTACCGGCTGACCCGGTTTCTGGAGACTCGCGCCGTCCACGCCGCCGATGCGGTGGCGGTGATCTGCGAGGGTTTGCGGCGGGACCTGGTGGCGCGCGGGGTGCCGGTGGACAAGATCAAGCTGTCGCCGAACGGCGTCGACCGGACGCTGTTCGGTGCGTCGCCGCCGCGCGACGAAGGGCTGGCGGCGGAGTTGGGGCTGGTCGGTACCGACACGGTCGGGTTCATCGGCAGCTTCTATGCCTATGAGGGGATCGACGACCTGATCGCGGCGATGCCGGCGCTGGTGAAGCGGCGCCCGAAGGCGCATCTGCTGCTGGTCGGCGGCGGGCCGATGGAGGAGGCGCTGAAGGCGCAGGCGCAGGCATCGCCGGTGTCCGGCCGCATCCGCTTCGCCGGGCGGGTGCCGCACCGCGAGGTCGCGCGCTATTACGGGCTGGTCGACATCCTCGCCTATCCGCGCAAGCGGATGCGGCTGACCGAGCTGGTTACGCCGCTGAAGCCGCTGGAGGCGATGGCGGAAGGCAAGCTGGTCGCCGCGTCCGACGTCGGCGGGCACCGCGAGCTGATCGAGGACGGGGTGACCGGCACGCTGTTCGCGCCGGGGGAGCCGGAGGCGATCGCCGGGGCGCTGGCCGGGCTGTTCGACGACCGCGCGCACTGGCCGGCGCGGCGGGAGGCGGCGCGGGCCTATGTGATCCGCGAGCGGGACTGGGCGGCGAACATCGCGCGCTACGCGCCGGTCTATCGCGCCTTGACCGGCCGCCATCCGCTTGGTCTAGCGGCGGGAGGGAGAGCGTGATGGCGATGAGCCCGCGGAATGAGACGATGGCCTGCGCGGCCGGGCTGGCGCTGGTCGCCGCGACGGGCGTGCTGCTGGCGCCGGGCGGGTTGCTGGTGGCGCTGGTCGGGCTGACCGGATTGCCGGCACTGGTCCCGGCAGCGGCGCCGCCGCTGGGGATGACCGCGCGGCTGCTGATCGCCGGCGCGGCGGCGGCGGGCGTCGGCCTTGGCTTCGTCGCGCTGCTGCACGGGCTGAACCGGCGGCAGCGCGCCCGGCGCTGGACGGGCGCGGCGGCGTCAGACGCGGTGTTTCACCCCGCGCCGGAGCCGGTGGACGCGGGCGCGGGTGCGGGGGCGACGGTGCTGCTTGCCCGGCTGGAGGCGGGGCTGGCGCGGCTGGGCGGGCGGCCGCCGGCGGTCAGCGCCGAACTGGCCGACGCCGTCCGCCGGATCGGCCGGGCCTAGTCCGCCTCGACGGTCAATGCCTCGATGACGATCGCGGCGCCGTCGTCGGCGGCGGTGTTGTCGGCGACGATGTGACCGGGGAGCGGAAGATCGTCGCAGTCCAGTCCGTCGAGGAGCGCGGTGCGCTGGCCGTCCGGCACCGTCAGCACGATCCGGTGCCGGGCGCCGGTGAAGGTGACGCTGGCCCAGGGGCGCGACCGGCTTTCGACGACGGTCAGGCCGGGCGCGCGGCGGGCAAGGCAGCGGCAGAGCGCGGCGAGCGGGTCGGCGCGGCGGCTCATTGCGGCTCGCCGGCGATGTAGCGCAGAATGCGGGCGACCATCCGCGCGCCGGGTTCGCGCCCGTTGCGCAGGTCGTGGACCAGGCGGGGGTCGCGCACGGCGTTGCGGCCAAACCGGGTTGGCGGCATCCCAGTCTGCTTCAGATACACCTCGATTTGCCGCAATATCGTCATTCGTCCTCTCCGCCAGACTTGGAACAAATAGGGAATATCCTATGTCTGGCAGGATTTCCTACTTGTCTAGGAAAAATCCTATCACTATATTGGCAGGCATGGACCAGCCCGATCCCCGCGCCGCGCTCGACGCCCTGATCCGGGAGAAGGGCGAGGATTACGCGTCGCTGTCGCGGATGATCGGCCGCAACCCCGCCTATCTGCAGCAATATATCAAGCGCGGCACCCCGCGCCGGCTGGCCGAGGAGGATCGGCATGTGCTGGCCCGCTATTTCCGCGTGCCGGAGACGCTGCTCGGCGCGCCCGCCGACCGGCCGGCGCGGCAGCCGATGGGGGATATCGCGCGGGTCAGGCGGCTGGCCATCGACGCCTCCGCCGGCCCCGGCGCGGTGCCGGGCACGGAGCGGGGGATCGGCGTGATCGGGTTCGACCCGGCTTGGCTGCGCCGGCAGGGCGTCGACCCGGCAATGCTGTCGGTGATTTCGGTCGACGGCGATTCGATGACGCCGACGCTGGACGACGGCGACGAGATACTGGTCGACCGCGCCGACGGCGTCGCGCGGCTGCGCGACGGCATCTATGTGTTGCGGGTCGAAGACGTGGTGTGGGTCAAGCGGGTGGCGATGAACCCGACCGGGCGGCAGTTCACGATCAAGAGCGATAACCCCGCCTATCCCGCCTGGCCGGATTGCGACCCGGCGGCGATCAACGTCATCGGCCGAGTCGTCTGGGTCGGGCGGCGGATGCCCTGACCGCTGCAGGCGTGATGCCATGCGTGGGAATCGTCATTGCGGGCGGAGCAATCCGGGACGGTTGGCGCGCGCTCTGGATTGCTTCGCTTCGCTCGCAATGACGGAAGGGGGCGATTCAATGGCGGCGGAGTCCGTCCCGTTCGGGTTGAAGCGGCGGGATAGCCCCTCCGCTTCGGGGAAGGGGTTGGAATGGGGGCCGGGGACCTTGCGCAAGGCGATGACCCCCACCCCCTACCCCTCCCCTGAAGGGGAGGGGCTGGATTGAAGCCAGAGGCTACGGGCGCGGGTCTGGCGGCGGCGTCGTCGGCGTCGGAGTGGGCGATGGCGCGGGGGTGGGGCGGTCGTTCGGCCGCGCCGACAGGTTCAGGCCCTGCGGCCCGAGGTTGATGTCGACGCTGACCGGGCCAAGATCCGTGCCGATCGACAGGGCGGCGCCGTTGCCGATATCCAGCGTCACGTCGTCGCCCTCCGCCTCGACCGCTTCGGGCTCCGGTTCCGGCGGCGGCGCTGCGCCGTCGACAACGCTGGTCATGAAATCCCGCCAGATCCGCGCCGGCACGCCGCCACCATGGACGCCGCGCAGCGGGCTGTTGTCGTCATTGCCGACCCAGACGCCGGTGATCAGCCCGCCGGCGAAGCCGATGAACAGCGCGTCGCGATTGTCCTGCGTCGTCCCGGTCTTGCCGAACGCCTGGATGGCGAGGCCGGCCGAATGGCTGGTGCCGCTGTTGACCGAGGCGGACAGCAGGTCGAGCAGCATGGCGCGCGTCTGCCGGTTGAGCGCGGTCGGCCGGTTCCACAGCCGGTCGTACCAACTGCGTTCGGGTTCGGGCAGGCCGTGGGCGGTGACCGGGTAGGCGCCGGCGGCGATCGCGGCGAAAGCAGCGGTCAGTTCGGTCAGCGTTACCGTCGAGGTGCCGAGCGCCAGCGTCGCGTCGGCGCCGAGCGGACTGGCGATGCCGAGGTCGCGGGCGGCGCGGACGACTTCCTTGACGCCGACCTGCTGGATCAGGCGGGCGGCGACGACGTTGCTCGACCGGGCGAACGCCTCGCGCAAGGTAATCGCCCCGCGATAGCGCCCGTCGCTGTTCTTCGGCGACCAGCCGTCGATGGTGATCGGCGAATCCTCGACGATCGAATCCGGCGTCATCCCAGCGCGCAGCGCGGCAAGGTAGACGAACAGCTTGAACGTCGACCCCGGCTGGCGCCGGGCCTGGGTGGCGCGGTTGAACGGGCTGTCGGCATAGGAGCGGCCGCCGACCATCGCCACCACCCGCCCGTCAGGCCGCATTACCACCATCGCCACCTGCGCCTTGCCGAGCGGCGCGCGGCGTACCGCCCGTTCCGCCGCGCGCTGCAGCCGGCGCTCCAGCGTGCTGCCGACGCTCAGTTCGCTGGTCAGGTCCCCCGCGCGCTCGCGCGCCACCGGCAGCACCCAGTCGGCGAAATAGGTGCCGCTGGGCAGATCCTGCGCCGGGCGCGGGTTGAGCCGGGCCGGGGTGGCGGCCTTTGCCTCCGCCGGGGTGATGACGCTCGACCGCTCCATCGCCGCGACGACTAGCTTCTGGCGGGCCTGCGCCCCGGCGAGGTTGCCGGTCGGCGCGAGCCGCGACGGCGCCTTGACCAGCCCGGCGAGCATCGCCGCCTGCGCGACGGTCAGCTTTTCCGGCGGGCGGTTGAAATAATGGAGGGCGGCGGCGCGCAGGCCGTAGACATTGTCGCCGAAATAGACGCTCGACAGATAGCGTTCGAGGATCTCGTCCTTGGTCAGCCAGGCTTCCAGCCAGAAGGCGATCACCGCTTCGCGCAGCTTGCGCCCGGCGGTGCGGTCGGCGTTGGTGAAGGCCAGCTTCGCAAGCTGCTGGGTGATGGTGCTGCCGCCCTGCCGCACCCCGCCGGCGCGCAGATTCTGCCAGGTGGCGCGGGCGATGCCGATCGGGTCCACCCCCCAATGGCTGCGGAAGCGCCGGTCCTCGATCGCGACGAACGCGCCGGGAACATAGGCGGGCAGGGCGGCGATCTTCACCGGGGAGTCGATGATCGCGCCGCGCCGGGCGACCGGCTTGCCGTCGGTATCGAGCAGGGTGATGCCGGGCGGCGCGATCGGCTTCAGCGACTGGGACAGGGGGGCGGTGACCAGCAGCCAGGCGACGAGCAGCATGAAGCCGGCGAGCAGCGCCAGCGACACCCATTTCAGCCGTTTCCAGAAGCGGCGGGGCGGCGGCGCGGCGTCATCGGCCGCCGGGCCGCCGCCGGGCAGGTCAAGATCGTCGCCTGTCGCCTCGCTCTCCACTGTCCTGTTCCACTAACACGCCGGTCGGCGGCCGGCCACCGCAAAAGCGGTCATGCGCCGGCCGCGGCGGCGAGTGCCGCTTCCAGCTCTCCGGCGGTGAACGGCTTGGCCAGGCAGTGGAGGCCGGCGAGCGAGTCGGTGCCGGCGGCGTAGCCCGAGATGACCAGCGCGTGGAGGCGGGGGTGATCGGCGCGCGCGGCATGGACCAGCTCTGCGCCGCTCATCCGCGGCATGAGCTGGTCGGTGACGATCATGTCGGCGGGGGTGCCGCGCCCCAGCGCGGCCAGCGCCTCCGCCCCCGACGGGCATTCGACGACATGGTGGCCGAGTTCGGCCAGCATCGCGGCGGTGCTGGTCCGCGCCAGCGGTTCGTCGTCGACCAGGATGATGCGTAGCGGCGCCTGGTGGTGCGGGGGCGCCGCCGGCGCCTTCGCCGCCTCCGCCCCGCCTTCGATGATCGGCAGTATGATGTCGATGCGCGCGCCGGCCCCAGGCGTGCTCGCGATGCGGAGCGCGCCGCCGAGCTGCGCCGCAAGCCCGTGCGCCATCGACAGGCCGAGGCCGGTTCCGGCGCCCTGTTCCTTGGTCGAGAAGAACGGCTCGATCGCCCGGCGCAGCGTCGCCGCGTCCATGCCGGTGCCGGTGTCGGCGACGCCGAGCTTCAGATAGGCGCCGGGCGGCAGATCGGCATCGGCGCGGGCGATGCTTTCCTGGTCGAGGCTGATCGTCAGCGTGCCGCCGCCGGGCATAGCGTCGCGCGCGTTGACCGCCAGGTTGAGCACCGCCAATTCCAACTGGTTGGGATCGGCGATGGCGACCGGCAGGCCGGGGGCGAGCGCGAAGTCGAGGCTGATCGCCGGGCCGAGCGTGCTGCGCAGCAGGTCTTCCATGCCGCGCAGCAGCGGGCCGAGCGCGATCGGCCGCGGATCGAGCCGCTGGCGCCGCGCGAAGGTCAGCAGCCGCTGGACCAGCGTCTTGGCGCGATCGGCCGACTGCAGCGCGGCGTCGACCAGCCGGGCGGAGCGGGGATCGGGCAGGCCGCGCCGGGCGATCAGGTCCAGCCCGCCGAGGATCGGCGTCAGCAGATTGTTGAAATCATGGGCGACGCCGCCGGTCAGCTGGCCGAGCGCCTCCAGCTTCTGCGCCTGGCGCAGCGCCTCGCGGGTGCGGTCCAGCGTTTCGGTGCGGTTGCGCTCGTCGGTCACGTCGCGGGCGATGGCGTAGACCCGGTCGCCGTCGACCACCGCGTTCCACGCCAGCCAGCGCCAGGCGCCGTCGGCGGCGCGCAGGCGGTTGGTGAAGGTGACGCCGCTGGTGCCGTGGAACAGGCCGCGCAGGACCGCGCGGGTGCGGGCGACGTCGTCGGGGTGCTCGATCCATTCGGCGGTGCGGCCGAGCAATTGGTCTTCCGGCCAGCCGAGCAGGGTGGCCCAGGCCGGGCTGGCGCTCAGCCAGACGCCGGCCAGGTCGCAGATCATGAAGCCATCGCGCGACAGTGCCCACAGCCGGTCGCGCTCGCTGGTCCGCTGGTCGACGCGGGCGCGCAGCATCGCCGCCGCCTTGGCCGCCAGCTCCGCGGCTTCCTTCTCGGTCGTGATGTCTTCGGCGACGCCGATAAACCCGTCGGGCATACCGCGCGCGTCGAAGCGCGGCTGCGATACCGAGCGCAGCCAGCGCCAGCTGCCGTCGACGCGGCGGTAGCGCCCTTCGAGCGTGAAGCGCTCGCCGCTTGCCTCGCCGGCCAGCGATTCGGCGGTCACCCGATCGCGATCGTCGGGGTGGAGGATCTGCCGCCAGTCGAAGGCCAGCGCCGCGTCCGGATCGATGCCGAGGAAGTCGACATAGGCCTTGTTGGCGAAGGCGCGCAGCCGGTCCGGCCCAGTCACCCAGATCGGCGCTGGAATGCTGTCCGCGATGCGGCGGAAGCGCTGCTCGCTCTCGCGCAGCGTTTCCAGCGTCAGCCACTGCTCGGTGACGTCCTGGACGAAGGCATAGAAGCCGACGACCTTGCCGTCGCGGATATGCGGGACATGCTCGACGATGGTCTTGCGCCGCTCTCCGTCAAGCGGGAAGTCGACATCGTAGCGGACCTGTTCGCCGGCGAGCGCGCGGGCGACGAAGGGCTGGCGCGCGGCATAGGTCTCCGCATCCATGATCGCGCCGACATGCTGGCCCTCGATCTCCGCTACCGGCCGCCCGAACCACTGTTCGTAGGCACGGTTGACGAAGCGGAAGCGGCATTCGGCGTCGAGGTAGGAGATCATCACAGGCATCGCATCGGCGATGTCGCGGAAATTATGGGTCTCGCTGTTGGCCCGGCGCGCGGCGGCCGCAGCCAGTTCCGCCTCCAGCGTGGCGATGCGCGCGCGGAGTTCGGCCTGCGATGCCTGCTTCGTCTTCATACGCTCGCTTGACGCGCCCGAACCGGAGGAATGCCCCGCCACTCTGGATCAAGCCCGGCCGGCCGTCCAGCGTCAAGCGGCGGGGCCGCCCCGGTCATGCCGGCGGACAGCGTTGCCAGCCGGCACCGCGCACCGCGCGCCCCGGCGCCGCGCCGGTCGGGGTGCCGCCGCTCAGCACCTGCACGCCGTTGACGAACACGTCGCGGACGCCGGTGGCGTAGACCTGCGGCTTCGCGAAGGTCGCGCGGTCGGCGATCGTCGCCGGGTCGAACAGCACGACGTCGGCGAAATAGCCCGGTTTCAGCAGGCCGCGATCCTTGATCCCGATATTGGCGGCGGGCAGGCCGGTCAGCCGGTGGATCGCGTCGGACAGGGTGACGACGCCTTCGTCGCGGACATAATGGCCGAGCAGCCGGGCGAAATTGCCATAGGCGCGCGGGTGGGTACTCGATTGCAGGAAAACCCCCTCGGGCGCCTGCGCTTCCGCGTCGGAGCCGAAGCTCATCCACGGCCGGGCGACCAGCTTGCCGACATTCGCCTCATCCATCAGGAAATAGATGGTATCGACGCGGCTGCCGTCGGCGATTACCAGGTCGACGATCGTGTCCTCCGGCGTCGTCCCGCGTGCTGCTGCGACATCCGCCAGCGTCTTGCCGGTCAGCGGCTTCAGCGCCGGGTTCTTGAACCCGCTCAGCAGCATGCCGGCCGGGCCGGCGCCATAGGCCAGGTTTTCCCATCCCTTGCCCGGCGCCTTCATCTCGGCGACGACGCGAGCGCGAATCTTGGGGTCTTTCAGCCGCGCGACCCATTGCTCGACGCCGCCGGCCTGCACCCAGGTCGGCATCGCCGCGTCGAGGCCGGTGGCGCCGGCGGTGTAGGTATACATGTCCGCGGTGATGCGCAGGCCGCTGGCGCGCGCCGCCTCGATCCGCGCGATCGCCGCGTCGTATTTGCCCCAATTGTCGCGGCCGGCCATCTTCAGATGATAGATTTCCGCCGGTGCGCCGGTGCGGCGGGCGATCTCGACCAGTTCGTCGATTGATTCGAGCAGCCGTTCGCCTTCGGAGCGCATGTGGCTGATGTACATGCCGCCGCACGCCGCCGCCGCGCCGACCAGCGCGACCAGCTCGTCGGTTTCGGCGTAGGTGCCGGGCGCGTAGATCAGCGAGCTGCCGACGCCGAGCGCGCCGTCGTCCATCGCCGCGCGGACCAGCGCCCGCATCCGACCGAGCTGGGCCGGATCGGGGTCGACGTCACCTTCGCCCAGTTCGTGGATGCGGACGGTTGCGGCGCCGACGAAGCTGGCGATGTTCGGCGCGATGCCGCGCTTTTCCATGTAGGCGAAATAGTCGCCGAGGCTGGTCCAGCCGATCGCGTAGCGGATGTCGCCCTGCCGCGCCCGCGCGTCCGCCTTCATCCGCGCGTTCAGCGGCCCCATCGAGTTGCCTTCGCCCATCACCTCCAGCGTAACGCCCTGGCGGATGTCGCTCTGGCCGAGCGGGTCGGCGATCAGCGACTCGTTCGCCCAGCTCAGCATGTTGATGAAGCCCGGCGCCACCGCCAGCCCGCGCGCGTCGACCTCCCGCGCCGCGCGGCCGGGCGCCGCGCCGACCGCGACGATGCGGTCGCCCGTGATCGCGATGTCGCCGGAGACGCCGGCCGCGCCGCTGCCGTCGTAGAGCGTGCCGCCCCGGATCGCGATGTCGTAGACCGGGGGTGGCGCGGCCGCCGCGCCGAGCAGGGTGGCAAGCACAACCGGCAGCAGCAACGGCTTCATCGCGACTCCCCTTTCGCGCCGACAGCATAAGGGCGGCGGGGCCTGTCACAAGACCGTCACCGGAATTGCCTGCCACTGTAACCCTTTGGCGCGATAGGCCTCGGGCGAACGAAACGTCCGACGGGGGTCGCATGGACGCTGTCACGCCCGGAAAGCGGTGCCGGTATCGCACCATCTGGATTTCCGACATCCACCTCGGCACGCGCGGCTGCAACGCGGCGATGCTGATCGATTTCCTCGACCATACCGACAGCGATGTCCTGTATCTGGTCGGCGACATCATCGACGGCTGGCGGATGCGCAAGCGCTTCTACTGGCCGACGACGCATAACGACGTCGTCCGCCGGATCATGAAGCGGGTTCGGCGCGGCACCCGCGTCGTCTACATCCCGGGCAACCACGACGAGATGTTCCGCCAGTTCTCCGGCCTCAGCTTCGGCGGCATCGAGATCCGCCGCCGGGCGATCCACGAGACCGCGGACGGGCGCAAGCTGCTTGTCCTCCACGGCGACGAGTTCGACACGGTGATGCTCGCCCACCGCTGGCTCGCCTATGTCGGCGACGCCGCCTACGGTCTGCTGATGCGGCTGAACATCGTCGTCAATGGCGTCCGCCAGGCATTCAAGCTGCCGTACTGGTCGTTGTCGAAGCATGCGAAGCACAAGGTCAAGAACGCCGTCGCGTTCATCAGCCGCTTCGAGGAGGTCGTCGCCCATGCGGCCGGCGACCGCGGCGTGGACGGGGTGGTGTGCGGTCACATCCACAACGCCGAGATCCGCGAGATCGGCGGTATCGCCTATTACAACGACGGCGACTGGGTCGAAGGTTGCACCGCGCTGGTCGAGCATTTCGACGGGCGGATGGAGGTGCTGCACTGGGCCGAGGCAATCGCCGTGCGCGAACGCGCGGCGGCGCGCCCGGTGCGGCTGGCGGCCTGATCGATGCGGATCGCGATCGTCACCGACGCCTGGGCGCCGCAGGTCAACGGCGTCGTCCGTACCCTGCAGGCGGTGCGCGCGGAGCTGGAACGGGCGGGGCACGCGGTGCTGATCGTCGCGCCCGACCAGTTCGCCTCGCTGCCCTGCCCGACATACCCCGAAATCCGCCTGGCGATGGCGCGGACCGAGCGGGTGGGGGCGATGCTGGCTGCCTTCGCGCCGGACGCGATCCACCTGGCGACGGAAGGGCCGCTATGCCTGGCCGCGCGGCGCTGGTGCCTGCGCCACGGCCTTGCCTTCACCACCGCCTATCACACCCAGTTTCCCGATTATGTCGCGCGGCGCACCGGCATGCCGGCGGAATGGGTCTGGCGCTACATCCGCTGGTTCCACGCCCCGGCGAGCGGCGTGCTGGCGTCGACGCCGTCGATCCGCCGGCTGCTCGCCAGCCACGGCATCACCGCGCTGCGACACTGGGGCAGGGGGGTGGACCTTGGCTGCTTCACCCCCGACGCGCCGCCGCCCGCGCTGTATGCCGGCCTGCCCAGGCCGATCCAGCTCTATGTCGGCCGGATCGCGGTGGAAAAGAATGTCGAGGCATTCCTGCGCGCCGCCGCGCCGGGCAGCAAGGTTGTCGTCGGCGAGGGGCCGGCGCGTGCCGCGCTGGAGGCGCGGCACCCCGCTGCCCATTTTACGGGCGCACTGGCCGGCCGAGCGCTGGCCGGGGCCTATGCCGGGGCGGATGTGTTCGTGTTTCCCAGCCGGACCGACACGTTCGGGCTGGTGATGATCGAGGCGCTGGCCTGCGGCACCCCGGTTGCCGCCTATCCGGTGCCGGGACCGCTGGACGTGCTGACCGCCGCGACCGGGGCGATGGACGAGGATCTGGCGGCGGCGATTCCGCGCGCTCTGGCGCTCAGCCGCACGGCATGCGCGGCTGAGGGGCGGCGGTTTAGCTGGGCGGAAAGCGCGGCGCAGTTCGTCGCCGCGCTGGTGCCGCCGGGCGGCGAGTGCCGGGCCGCCGCGTGAACGCGTTTAGGGCGGATCGCCGTTTAGCCCTGACGGCCTGCAAATGGCGGCCTTCCGCGCTTCCGGTGCTCACAGACTATAAGTCCGCTGCGCTCCGGGTCACGGAAAACCACCATTTTCGGCTCGTCATCTTCTGAATGGCGATCCGTCCTAGCTGCAATCCGGGCTGCAATGCTCTGCATTCTCGCGCAGGATGATATAGCCGATGCCGACCGCCGCCACCGCCGCGCCGACGACGATGCCCGCGATGCCGAGCGGCGACAGGCCCAGGCGCCGCCCGTCCGGGCCGGCCGCTCGGCCAGGCGCGAAGCCGTAACCGCCGAAGGTCAGGCGCGGCGCCCGCTGCCCGCCGGTAAAGCCGATTTCCAGCCCGTCGCCATAGCCGCGCCGGCCGGGGGCGCCATGGGTCGCGGTCAGCGTCAGGCCGGCCCTGAACCGCGTGGCGCCGGCGGCGCCGCCGCCGAGCGCGAGGCGGGCCCGCAGCCCGGCGAACTGGCCGGTGCTTGCCCCGGCATTGTCGCGGCCGGCGTAGCCGGTGTCGGCCAGCGTTGCCGCGCCGGCCGGAACGGCGGGGGCGAGCCCGCCGGCGATGGTCAGCATTATCGCCGCGTACCCGATTGCGTTTCTGGTCATCTTCGCCTGCCCCGTCGGTGGTGTTCGGCTTTGACCACGCGCCGCCGCCAAGGTTCCCGCTTGTCGCCCGAGCCCATTGAATCTTGCTCTGAACCCGGTTCGGCATTAGATCGGTTCATCTGTCCGGCCGCTCCGCAAGGGGCGGCCCTTCTTTTGTCCGGAGACATTTGCCGTGGCCCAGCCGCTCATGCCCCACGCGACCGCCTCGTGGCTGGTCGACAATACAGCGCTCAGCTTCGAGCAGATCGCCGACTTCTGCGGCCTTCACATCCTGGAGATCCAGGCGATCGCCGACGACACCGCCGCGACCAAGCTGACCGGCCGCGACCCGGTGCGCGCCCATGAGCTGACCCTCGAGGAGATCGAGAAGGGGCAGGCCGACCCGAGCTACCGGCTGAAGATCATCAAGGGGCCGGAGCAGATGCGCCGTACCCGCGGCCCGCGCTACACCCCGGTGTCGAAGCGGCAGGACAAGCCCGACGGTATCGCCTGGATCATCCGCAACCACCCGGAGGTGTCGGACGCGCAGATCGGCAAGCTGATCGGCACCACCCGCGCGACGATCGGCGCGATCCGCGACCGCAGCCACTGGAACATAGCCAACATTACGCCGAAGGACCCGGTGACCCTCGGCCTGACCACCCAGCGCGAGCTGGACGCGGTGGTCGCCAAGGCGGCGAAGGCGGCCGGGCTGGAAGCGCCGACCGACGAGCGTCTGGACGGTGACCGCGAGGCGCTGATCGAGCAGTTGCGCGCCGAGCGCGAGACCGCCGAGCGCGACCTTGCCGCCGCCCATGCCGCCGAGGCGGGCGAAGGCGCGGCGCCGAGCGAGAGCCGCCTGCCGCCCGGCGTCGTCGACCCGTTCAAGCATTGAGCGTTGCCGCCCGGCCGGAACCGGACGCCGGGCTGACCTATACCCATGGCCGTGACGGGCCGGCGCCGGGCGAAGTGATCGCGGTGGCGCCGGGCATCGGCTGGGCGCGATTGCCGGTGCCGGGCTCGCTGCGCCACATCAACATCTGGCTGCTCGACGACGGCGACGGCATCGCCATCGTCGACACCGGCCTGGCGATCGACCGCTGCCGCGCGGCGTGGGAGGCGCTGTTCGCCGGGCCGCTGGCCGGGCGCCGGGTGACGCGGGTGATCGTCACCCATTTCCACCCCGATCATGTCGGCCTGGCCGGCTGGCTGTGCGCGCGGTTCGGCGTGCCGCTGTGGATGAACCGCACGGAATATCTGATGGCGCGGCTGGCGCTTGCCGACCGCCGCGACGCCGTTCCGGACGCGGTGTGGATGGACCACCGCGCTGCTGGCTGGTCCGACGCGCAACTGGCCGCCGAGCGGGCGGGCGGCTGGAGCAGCTTCGCCGCGCTCGCCGCGCCGATGCTGCTCGGCCATGTGCCGATCGCGGAAGGGCAGGCGGTGGCGATCGGCGACAGGGTGTGGCGGGTGATGACCGGCGGCGGTCATACGCCGGAACATTGCAGCCTGGTCGACGCGGCGAACGGCGTGATGCTCTCCGGCGACCAGTTGCTGCCCCGGATCAGCAGCAACGTCTCGCTCGGCACGATGGAGCCGGAGGGCAACCCGCTGGCCGACTGGTTCGCGGCGCTGGCCCGGTTCCGCCGCGAGTTGGCGCCCGACGTGCTGGTGCTGCCCGCGCATGGCGAACCGTTCACCGGCGCCCATGTCCGGCTCGACGCGATCGCGGCGGAGCACCGGGCGCGGCTCGACGCGCTCGAAGCGGCGCTGGCCGAACGGCCGCTGCGCGCGGTCGACTGCTTCGACACGCTGTTCGGTCGCGCGATCGACGACGCGGTCCTCGCCCTCGCATCCGGCGAGGCGATGGCCCATTTGCGCTATCTGGAGCGGGCGGGCCGCGCCCGGCGCGCGGTGCGCGACGGCGTCTGGTGGTTTTCGCGCTGACCGCCGCCGAGGCCCGGTGGAGGATTGCCCCGGCCCGCCGCCGCACCTAGGCTTGGGTGATGACCGACCCTGAGCACGCGTGGCGCACCGCCTACCAGCACCCGACCCAGTGGGACCAGGATTTTCCGCCGTTGTCGCTGCCCGCGATGCTGGCGGACAGCGTTGCCCGGCGTGGCGCCGCGCCGATGCTGGACTTCATGGGCCGCAAATACAGCTATGACGAGGTGGCCGACGGCGCCCGGCGGGTGGCGAAGGGGCTGCGCGCGATCGGCGTCGGCCGAGGCGACCGGGTCGGCCTGTTCCTGCCCAACGTGCCGCATTACGTCGCCGCCTATTACGGCGCGCTGTCGATCGGCGCGATCGTCGTCAATTTCTCGCCGCTCTACACGGCGGAAGAGCTGGCCGGGCAGGTGATGGATTCCGGCACGCGGGTGATGTTCACCCTGTCGGCGACGGCGCTGCTGCCGACCGCGCTGAAGGTGCTGGAGGCAAGCCCGCTCGAACGGCTGATCGTCGGTTCGATCGCCGGGGCGCTGCCGCCCGCCAAGTCGCTGTTCTACCGCCTGTTCCGTTCCAGCGAGACGGCGGCGCGGCCGGACGACCCGCGGATCATCGCCTTTTCCGAACTGATCGCCAATGACGGGGCAGGGACCCCGGCGCCGATCGACCCGGAGAACGACATCGCGCTGATCCAGTATACCGGCGGCACCACCGGCTGGCCGAAGGGTGCGATGCTGACCCACCAGAACCTGACCGCCAACGCGCGGCAGGTGCAGGCGATCGATCCGCAGCCGGACGCGGAGGACCGGATCGTCGGGGTGCTGCCCTTCTTCCACGTCTTCGCCAATACCTGCGTGCTGAACCGCACGGTGCTGCGCGGCGGCGAGATCGTGATGCTGCCGCGCTTCGATGCCCCCGGTACGCTGGCGGCGGTGGCGCGGACGAAGGCGACGGCGCTGCCCGGCGTGCCGACGATGTACCAGGCGCTGCTCGACAGTCCGAAGATCGCCGGCGCCGACCTGTCGTCGCTGCGCGTCTGCATTTCCGGCGGTGCGCCGATGCCGGCCGAGCTCAAGGCGCGGTTCGAGGCACGGACCGGTGCCACCGTCGTCGAGGGCTACGGCCTGACCGAAAGCGCCGGCGTCGTTTCGACCAACCCCTATGAGGGGCTGAACAAGACCGGGACGATCGGCCAGCCGATCCCCGCCACCCATGTCCGCCTGGTCGACAAGGACGATCCGGCCAGCCCGGCGCCGGACGGCCAGCCGGGCGAACTGGTGTTCCGCGGGCCGCAGGTTATGAAAGGCTACTGGAACCGGCCGGACGACGATGCCGCGGTGTTCGTCGACGGCTGGCTGCGCACTGGTGACGTCGCGGTCATCGACGACGACGGCTATATCCGCATCGTCGACCGGCTGAAGGACATGATCGCGGTCGGCGGGTTCAAGGTGTTCCCCAGCCAGATCGAGGCGGTGCTCTACCGCCACCCGGCGGTGCGCGAGGCGCTGGTGATCGGCGTCGCCGACGCCTATCACGGCGAGGTGCCGAAGGCGTTCGTCACCCTCGCCGAGGGCGCGGCGGCAACCGGCGATGCGCTGAAGGCCTGGCTGAATCCGCAGCTCGGCAAGCATGAACGAGTCGTTGCTGTCGAGGTCCGCGACGCGCTGCCCAAGACGATGGTCGGCAAGCTCAGCCGCAAGGAATTGGTCGCCGAGGAACAGGCGAAGGCGGCCGGCGCGGACGCGTGACCGGAGCGGCGCGCTATCGCCTCGGGCGCCGTGACGGCGGGAAAACGCCCCGGCACGTCGCGCCGGGACCGCTTCTTTTGGCGGCGGCGGCGGCGGCGCGCTTGACCCGCATCGGTGCGCGCTTCACAAGCCGGGCCTATGCCAGATAGTGCAGACACCACCGCCGACCTGTCGTTCGAGGACGCGCTGAAGCGGCTCGAAACGATCGTCGCGCAACTGGAGAGCGGCGACGTGCCGCTGGACCGATCGATCGCCCTGTATGCGGAGGGCGACAAGCTGCGCGCCCGCTGCGAGCAACGGCTGGCCGAGGCGCAGGCGCGCATCGAGCAGATCGTGCTCGGCGGCGACGGGGGACCGGCCGGCCTCAAGCCGTTTGACACCGATTGACCGCGATGCCGCGCGCCTCGCTCAGCCTTGCCCCCGCGTTGGACCGGATCGCGGGTGAGATCGACCGGGCGCTCGATTCGCTGCTGGCGATCCCGGACGACCCGCGCGCGCCGCTGTTCCGGGCAATGCGCCACGCCGCGATCGGTGGCGGCAAGCGGCTGCGGCCGCTGCTGGTCTGCGCCACCTGCGAATTGTTCAACGTCGATCGCGCCGCCGCGCTGCGCGTCGCCGCCGCCATCGAGTGCATGCACGTCTATTCGCTGATCCACGACGACCTGCCGGCGATGGATGACGACGACATGCGCCGGGGCAAGCCGACCGTCCACAAGCAGTTCGGCGAGGCGACGGCGATCCTGGCCGGCGACGCACTGCACGCGCTGGCCTTCACCGTGCTGGCGGAGGAGCGCACCCACCCGGACCCGTTCGTCCGCGCCGACCTGATCCTTGAACTGGGCCGGGCGAGCGGCCCGGACGGCATGGCCGGCGGGCAGATGATGGACCTGGCGGCGGAGACCACCGGCTTCGACCTTGCCGGCGTCACCCGCCTGCAGCAGTTGAAGACCGGCGCGCTGATCGCCTTCTGCGTCGAGGCGGGGGCGATCATGGGCCGGGTCCCGCCGGAGGGGCGCAAGGGACTGCGCGGCTATGCCCGCGACATCGGCCTCGCCTACCAGATCGCCGACGACCTGCTGGATGCCGAAGGGAGCGCCGCGGCCGCTGGCAAGAAGGTCGGCAAGGACGCGGCGGCCGGCAAGGCGACCTTCGTGTCGCTGCTAGGCGCCGACCGGGCGCGGGCGCAGGCGGGGCTGCTCGTCGAGCAGGCCATCGCCCATCTTCGCCCGTTCGGGCAGGAGGCGGACCTGCTGCGGGCAATCGCCCGCTACACCGTCGAGCGCGACCGCTAACAGGGGGGACAGCAAGGTGCGCACAGGCATTTATCCGGGGACGTTCGACCCGATCACGCTTGGCCATATGGACATCATCCGGCGCGGTGCGAAGCTGGTCGACCGGCTGGTCATCGGCATCACCACCAACCCGTCCAAGTCGCCGATGTTCTCGGTCGATGAACGGCTGGCGATGGTCCGGCGCGAAGTCGCGGCGATCCCCGGCACGATCGAGGTCGTCGCCTTCGACGCGCTGCTGATGACGTTCGCCGAACGGCAGGGCGCCAGCGTGATCATCCGGGGGCTGCGCGCCGTCGCTGATTTCGAATATGAGTATCAGATGGCCGGCATGAACCAGCAGTTGAACAATCGCATCGAGACGGTGTTCCTGATGGCCGATGTCGCGCTGCAGCCGATCGCGTCGCGGCTGGTCAAGGAAATCGCCGTTTACGGCGGCGACATCCACCGCTTCGTTACCCAGGCGGTCAACACCGATGTGCAGGCGCGGATTACCGACGCCGGCCTGAGGCGGGGCGTCTGAAAACCGACCGATGCGCCGCCAAGCCGCCACATTTTCGCGCAAAGGCCACCATCCCATGTCCAGCGGAGTTTCCGTCCCGATGCGCTTCCTGATCGGCCTGCTCGCGATTTTCGGCCTGGCGACCGCCGCCGGGGCGCAAAGCGATACGCCCACGCCGGCCGCGTCGCCGACGCCGTCGCCGGAAGGCAGCGCGCCGCCGGTCGACCCGCAGAACATCTGGGTGCTGGACCTATCGAACGGCGGCCGCATCCGCATGCTGTTGCGCCCGGACAAGGCGCCGAACCATGTCGAGCGGATCAAGACGCTGACCCGGCGCGGCTTCTACAACGGCCTGACCTTCCACCGCGTGATCGACGGCTTCATGGCGCAGGGCGGCGACCCGGAGGGGACCGGCGCCGGCGGGTCCGACCTGCCGGACATGAAGGCCGAGTTCAACGATATGCCGCACGTGCGCGGCGCCGTGTCGGCAGCGCGCGCGCAGGACCCAGATTCAGCCAACAGCCAGTTCTTCATCATGCTGATGCCGCGCCTGCAGCTTGACGGCAAATACACCGTGTTCGGCCGGGTGATCAGCGGCATGGACGCGGCCGACCGGATCGAGAAGGGCGAGCCGCCGATGAACCCGACCCGCATCCTGCGCGCCTGGATCGAGGCGGACGGGGAGCCGGCCGCCGCCGCCGCGCCGACGCTGGATACCGAGCTTCCGCCCGCGCCGCCGACGATCGCGAAGCCGACCGGCAAGCGCTGAGCCGCCGGCGATGCGGGTCGATCTGTTCGACTTCGCGCTGCCGCCGGAGGCGATAGCGCTGCGCCCGGCCAGCCCGCGCGATTCGGCGCGGATGCTGGTGGTGGCGGACGCCGGCATGGCCGATCACGGCGTCGCCGAACTGCCGGCGCTGCTCCGGGCGGGCGACTGCCTGGTGTTCAACGACACCCGCGTCATCCCGGCCAGGCTGGAGGGCAGGCGCGGCGAGGCGCGGGTCAGCGCGACGCTGCACAAGCGGGAGGGGCCGCGCGCCTGGCGGGCGTTCGTCCGCAACGCGAAGCGGGTGCGCGACGGCGACCGGATCGCCTTCGCCGCCGGGGTGTCCGCCGTCGCCGGGGAACGGGGCGAGGACGGCAGCCTGCTGCTGACCTTCGACGGCGACGAGCCGGTCGAGCTGCTGCTGGAACGGGCGGGGACGATGCCGCTACCGCCCTACATTGCCGGCAAGCGCGCGCCGGACGCCCGCGATGCCGACGATTACCAGACGATGTTCGCGCGCGCGGCGGGGGCGGTGGCGGCGCCGACCGCGGCGCTGCACTTCACCCCGGCGCTGGTCGCTGCGCTCGACGCCGCCGGTGTCGGCCGCGAGACGCTGACCCTGCATGTCGGCGCGGGCACCTTCCTGCCGGTCAAGTCCGACGACACCGACGACCACCGGATGCACGCCGAATGGGGGCGGATAGACGCCGCCACCGCCGATCGGCTGAATGCGGTGCGCGCCGGCGGCGGCCGGCTGATCGCCGTCGGCACCACCAGCCTGCGCCTGCTGGAAAGCGCGGCGGACCCGGACGGCACGATTCGGCCGTTCACGGGCGACACCAGCATCTTCATCACCCCCGGCTATCGTTTTCGCGCGATCGATGGGCTGATGACCAATTTCCACCTGCCCAAATCGACGCTGTTCATGCTGGTCGGCGCGCTGATGGGCCGCGAACGCATGCTTGCGGCCTATGCACATGCGATCGCGGCGGGCTATCGTTTCTATTCCTACGGCGATGCGAGCCTGCTGCTGCCGGGCGACGGATGCGAATGATGCGCGCTGGATATGCCGGGCTGCTGCCATGCCTGCTGCTGCTCGCCGGCGCGAACCAGCCACCGGCCGACAAGGTGCAGCCGCCGCCGGTGCCGCCGGTCGACAGCGGCATCACGATGATGGCGGCGCCGGTCGCGATCCTGATCACCAGCTTCGACGCCGACCGCGACCGTGTCGTCACCCGCGCCGAGTTCGACGCCGGGGTCAAGGCGTCGTTCGCGCTGGGCGATGCCAATGGCGATGGCGCGATCTCGCTGATCGAGCTGTCGCACTGGGCGGAAGCGGAACTGGGCAGTGCCGGGGCGCTTCCCGGCCGCTTCGATTTCGACCGCAACGAGGACGACCGGATATCGGAGGCGGAGTTCGTCGCCGAGTTCGCCCGGCGCTTTGCTGCCTATGACAAGAACGGTGACGGCCGGCTGACCCGCGACGAGTTGCTGACCCTGAATTTTCAGCGACCGCAGCCGGGCAAGGGCAAGCGGGGCCGCTAGCGCAGCGTGAGCGATCGTTTCGCCTTCACCATCGCCGCGACCGACGGCGCCGCCCGTACCGGCACGATCCACATGCGCCGGGGCGAGATTCGTACCCCCGCCTTCATGCCGGTCGGCACCGCAGCGACCGTCAAGGCGATGAAACCGGCGGCGGTGCGGGCGACCGGCGCCGACATCATCCTCGGCAACACCTATCACCTGATGCTGCGCCCCGGGGCGGAGCGGGTGGCGCGGCTGGGCGGGTTGCATGCGTTCATGGGCTGGGGCCGGCCGATCCTGACCGACAGCGGCGGCTATCAGGTGATGAGCCTGTCCGAATTGAGCAAGGTCAGCGAGGAAGGCGTCGCCTTCCGATCCCATCTCGACGGGTCGCGCCACATGCTGACGCCGGAACGGTCGATGGAGATCCAGCGCCTGCTTGGGTCCGATATCGTCATGGCGTTCGACGAGCTGGTGCCGACCACCGCCGACCGCGCGGTGCAGGCGGCGGCAATGGAGCGGTCGATGCGCTGGGCGCGCCGATCCCGCGCCGCGTTCGACGCCGAAAACGCGGGCGGGGCGCTGTTCGGCATCCAGCAGGGCGCGCTCGACCGCGCATTGCGGCAAGCATCGGCCGACGCGCTGACCGACATCGGCTTCGACGGCTATGCGGTCGGCGGGCTGGCGGTGGGGGAAGGGCAGGCGGCGATGTTCGGCGTGCTCGACCATGCGCCGGCGATGCTGCCCGTCGACCGGCCGCGCTACCTGATGGGGGTCGGCAAGCCCGACGACATCGTCGGCGCGGTCGAACGCGGCATCGACATGTTCGATTGCGTGCTGCCCACCCGCAGCGGCCGCACCGGCCAAGCCTTTACCTGGGACGGGCCGATCAACATCCGCAACGCCCGCTTCGCCGAGGACAGGACGCCGCTCGACCCGGAATCGCCGACGGCAGAATGGTCGCGCGCCTATCTCCACCACCTCGTCCGGTCGGGGGAGATATTGGGGGCGATGCTGATGACCGAGCATAATCTGTGGTTCTACCAGCGACTGATGCAGAACCTGCGCGATGCGATCGGCGAAGGGCGGCTAACTGCTTTCGCCGACGCGTTCCGCCGCCGTTACGCCGGGCGCGATTGATCGGCTGGGCCTTGCCGGGCGGCTATGGTAACGGCGGCCATGAATTTCCCGATCCGCGTGCCGCTCACCGCCCTGTTGCTCGCCGCCGCCCCGGCGGCGCAGGCACATATCGTGTTTGCCGAGCCGCAGGCGCCGCCGGGCAGCTATTATGCCGGCTTTCTGCGCGTGTCGCACGGCTGCGACGGGGCGGCGACCACCGCGATCCGCGTGTCGATCCCCGCCGCAGCCGAGTCGGTCAAGCCCCAGCCGAAGCCGGGCTGGACGCTGTCGGTCGAGCGAGAGCCGCTGCCGGCGCCGATCAAGGGGGAAGGGGGCGCGGAGATTCGCGACCGGGTGGTCGCGGTCACCTGGACGGGGCGGCTGCCCGCCGACCAGTTCGACCAGTTCGGCATCATGATGAAGCTGAGTGCCGAAGCGTCCGGGCCGCTATATTTCCCGACCGTCCAGCAATGTGGAGCGAACAGCATCGGTTGGACTGGAACTCCCGCCGCCGGCGAGGCCTGGCATAGCCTGAAGACGCCGGCGCCGGTGCTGAATGTCGGCGCGGCGCCGCCCGCGCCGCACATGCAACACTAAGGCGATCAGCCGCCCAGGCTGATGCCGAGGAAATCCGGGACCGGGCCGTTCCAGCCTTCGTCCGGGCCGTCGTTGCGGTCGTCGCGGCGCGGCTCCGGCTTGTGGGGCCTGGGCGCGGGCGGAGGTGCCCGTTCGGCCTTGGGTCGTGCGTCTGCCTTCGACTTTTCGGGCGCCGGCTTGGCCGCTGCCTTGGGCTGGCCGGCGCAACTGGCGGGTGCGGGCTTGTCCTCGGCGGCGGCGGGCGCGGCCGGTGCGGCTTTGCCGATGCGCGGGATTTTCTGGCCGGTCAGCTTCTCGATATTGGCGACCGCCTCGTCATCGTCCGGGGTGGCGAGGGTGAACGCCTTGCCGGTCGCCCCGGCGCGGCCGGTGCGGCCGATGCGGTGGATGTAGTCGTCCGGGTGCCATGGCACGTCATAGTTGAAGACGTGGCTGACGGCCTTCACGTCCAGCCCGCGCGCGGCGACGTCGGAGGCGACGAGCACGGTCACCTCGCCGGACTTGAACCGGTCCAGTTCGCGGATGCGCTCCGCCTGTTCCATGTCGCCCTGGATCTGCCCGGCAGCGAAGCGCGCGCGCTTCAGGCTGGTCGTCAGGTCACGCACCGTCGACTTGCGGTTGGAGAACACGATCGCCGTCTTGACGTCCGGCGCGCCGAGCATGTCGATCAGCGTCGCCTTCTTGGTCCGGCTGGTCACCGGCACCAGCGCCTGTTCGATCAGCCGGTTCGACGACGCCGGCCGGGCGACCTCGATCGATTTCGGATCGGTCAGGAACTTGTCGGCCAGCTTCTTGATCGGCGCCGGCATCGTCGCGGAGAACAGCAGGGTTTGCCGGGTCTTCGGCAGCTTGGCGCAGATGTCCTCGATATCGGGGATGAACCCCATGTCGAGCATCCGGTCGGCCTCGTCGATGACGAGCAGCGCGCAGCCGGTCAGCAGGATGTTGCCGCGCTGGAACAGGTCCATCAGCCGGCCCGGCGTCGCGATCAGCACGTCGACGCCCTTTTCCAGCGCCTTCACCTGATCGCCCATCGACACGCCGCCGATCAGCAGCGCCATCGAAAGCTTGTGGTATTTGCCGTACTGCTCGAAATTCTCGGCAACCTGCGCGGCCAGTTCGCGCGTCGGCTCCAGGATCAGCGAGCGCGGCATCCGCGCCCGGCTGCGGCCGCTGCCCAGTATGTCGATCATCGGCAGTACGAAGGCGGCGGTCTTGCCGGTGCCGGTCTGGGCGATGCCGATCAGGTCGCGACCCATCAGCACGCTGGGGATAGCCTGCTTCTGGATCGGAGTCGGCTCGCTGTAGCCGACTTCGTCGACCGCGCGCATCAATTCGTCAGAAAGGCCGAGATCGGCAAAAGTCATCGAGATTCCGGAAGAATGGAAGCGGGCGGCCCGTCGCCGTCAGCGTCCCGCGCTTGGGCAAAGCCCCGCCATTTGTCAAGGTTTCGCGCGTTTGCCGCTGCGTTTCGGGGTCAGCAGGCGGAATTCGTCGATCTCGCACCGCCCGCCGGACCGGGCGTGGATCGCGTCGCGATCGGCGCAGATCTGGCCGTCGCTGCCCGGCCGCAGGTAGAAGCCGGAATAATAGCCGAGCACGGTGCAGCGGCCGTTCAGTCGGGCGCGGATATGGGCGCCGCCCTTCAGCCGCAGGTCGACGCTGTCCTCGCCGGTCACCTCCGCCCCGGCGAGCTGGTCGGCGGGGATGCAGGCCGGCCCGCGGCGTTCGCGCCATTCGGCGGGGCGCGGCGGGCGCGCGGTCGGCACGCGGATGATCACCCGTTCGCGGATGATGACCTGGGCATATTCCACGCGCTCCGCCGCCGGAGCGGCGACAGCGAGCAGCAGGACGGTGACAAGCGCGATGCTCAAGCCCAGAGTTCCATCAGGGCGACGCGCATGGCCCAGCCCGGTTGAACGCCCGATTAATTGAGGCGCCGTTCAAGATGCAAATCTGCGCGGTTGCGCTATGACCGCGCGATGATCGACTCCACCGCCCTCGACCGCTTCGCCGCCCTGCTCGGGCCGAAGGGTTTCATCACCGACCCGGATGCGATCGCGCCCTGGGCGCGGGACTGGCGCGGCCGCTACCACGGCGCCGCTCCGGCGCTGCTTGCCCCGGCGGACACGGCGGAAGTGGCGGCGGCGGTCGCGCTTGCCGCCGCCGCCGGAACCCCGCTGGTGCCGCAAGGGGGCAACACGTCGATGGTCGGCGGGGCGACGCCGCCGGCCGACGGCAGCGCCCTGATCCTGTCGCTGCGGCGGATGAACCGCATCCGGTCGCTGTCCGCCGACGACAATCTGGCGGTGGCGGAAGCGGGGGTGATCCTGTCCGACCTGCACGACGCGGCGGAGGCGGCCGGGCGCCGCTTTCCGCTGTCGCTGGGCGCCAAGGGATCGGCCACCGTCGGCGGACTGGTGTCGACCAACGCCGGCGGTACCCAGGTGCTGCGTTTCGGCACGATGCGGGCGCTGGTCGCCGGGGTGGAGGCGGTGCTGCCCGACGGTACGCTGTTCAACGGCCTGTCGGCGCTGCGCAAGGACAACCGCGGTTACGATCTGGCCCAACTGCTGATCGGCGCGGAGGGGACGCTGGGCGTCGTCACCGCCGCCGCGCTGCGGCTGGTTCCGGCGGTGGTCGACCGCGCGGTCGCCTGGGTCGGGCTGGAGACGCCGCACACCGCGCTGGCGCTGCTCCGCCGGCTGGAGGCGGCGCTGCCCGGCGGAATTGAGAGTTTCGAGCTGATCCCCGCCGATTCGCTTGACCGGGTGCTGCGCCACATCCCCGGCGCGCGCGCGCCGCTGGCCGGCGCCCACCGTTGGCACGCGCTGATCGAACTGGTCGGGGCCGACGCCCGTGAGCGGCTGGAAGCGGCGCTGGCCGTCGCACTGGCCGCCGGGCTGGGCGAGGACGCCGTCGTCGCGCTCAACCGTGCGCAGGAGGACGCGTTCTGGCGCCTGCGCCATTCGATCTCGGAAGCGGAGCGCGCCAGCGGGCCGGCCGCGCAGCACGACATTTCGGTGCCGGTGGCGGCGATGCCCGATTTCCTGCTGCAGGCGGCAACGGCGATCGAGGCGGAGTTTCCCGGCACCCAGGCCAGCGGTTTCGGCCATCTTGGCGACGGCAACGTCCATTTCCACGTCCGCGCCCCCGCCGGATCGCCAGCCGACTGGGCCGACGGCGCCGGCAAGGCGGCCAGCGCCCGTGTCCACGACCTGGTCACCGCCGCCGGCGGCTCGATCTCCGCCGAGCACGGTATCGGTCAGATGAAGCTCGGCGAACTGGAGCGGCTGAGCGATCCCGCCCGGCTGGCGGCGTTGCGCGCGATCAAGCGGGCGCTTGACCCCCAGGGAATCATGAACCCCGGCAAGCTGGTCCGTCTTGCGTCATGACCGCCAAGGCCATAGACCCGCCAGCCATTGCAACGCCCCGGCGGCCGCCGGACCGCAACCAACGTGGAGAGAATTGAACATGGCCAGCCAGCCGCCGGCGAACCTGCCGCTTTTCTACAAGGACCTGGTCCCGCTTTCGAGCAACGACCATGCCGACTGGCATACCCGCCCGACCGACGCGCTGCCGTTCCTGGCGATCGAGCATGCGGTGCCGATCGCGGTCGAGGAGTTCATCCCGTGCCAGCGTTCTTTCCCGATCGTCTTCTCGTCCGGCGAGAGTTCGGTGCCGCTGGCGCTGATGGCGCTGAACGCCGGCATGAACACGATGATCGGCGAAGACGGGCGGATGAGCCGCGAGGCCTATGTCCCGGCCTATATCCGCCGTTACCCGTTCATGCTGGCGCGGCTGCGCCCCGACACCGACGAGCTGTCTCTGTGCTTCGACCCGACCAGCGAGGCGATCGGCCCGGGTGAGGAAGGCGCGCCGCTGTTCGTCGACGGCGAGCCGAGCGACGCGACCAAGTCGATCCTGCAATTCTGCGAAGGGTTCGAGCAGGCAGCGGCGCAGACCACCGCTTTCATGGCCGAGCTGAACGGATCAGGCCTGCTGATCGACGGCGAGGTCAAGATCGAGCAGCCTGAGCAGGAGCAGCCGTTCGTCTATCGCGGCTTCCGCATGGTCGATCAGGACAAGTTGAAGGACATGCGCGGCGACCAGCTACGCAAATGGTCGCAGAACGGCATGCTGCCGCTGCTCTATGCCCACCTGTTCTCGCTCGGCCTGGTCAGCGACCTGTTCGGCCGGCAGGTCCGCATGGGCAAGCTGCCGGACATGATGGGCACGGCGGCGGCGTAACCGGCGCCCGACGGCCGGGGCGCGCAGATGGGGCGGGGCTGTGGCGCGGTCTCCCCCATTGCGGTTCAAATAATTTTGGTTGCGGCTTGAAATCCACACGGCCGCGTTCCATATCTTGTTGGCCCGTGGAGGTGTTTTCCCCCCTTTCACTTCCTGCGGGTTGGCACATCCTCGGATGTGCTTCCTCCCTGAGCCTTGGCCACTCCGTGCTTCGCACGGGGTGGCTTCTTTCTATCGGGGCTATTCGGCGGCGACCGGCAGCGTGCCGCCCAGCGCCTCTTCCGCCAGTGCGCCGACGCACCGGGCGATGAAGCGGGCCAGTCGCGCAACCCCGGAGGGATCGGGCGCGCGCAGGTCTCTAGCCAGGTAAAGGGCGCGGTCGACCTCGATCTGGACCGCGTGGATGCCGCGCCCCGGCGCGCCGTGGCGCTCCAGGATGTGGCCGCCCTGATAGGGGGTGTTGAGCGCAACCCGCAGCCCGGCCGCTTCCGCCTCGCCACGCAGGCGGGCGGTGAAGCGGGTACCGGCGCTCAGCCCGAATCGGTCGCCCAGCACCAGCTCCGGCGGCCGCTCCCCGCCCAGCGGCGGCATCGAATGCAGGTCGAGCAGTACCGCGACGCCGAATCGGTCGCGACTGGCAGCGATCGCCGCCGCCAGCGCCGCGTGATAGGGGCGGTGGACGGCGTTGATGCGCGCGTCGAGCTGCCCGCGCGCGAGCGGCGCCCGCCACAGGTCGCCGATCCCGGCGAGCCGGCGCGGCACCAGCCCGAGCCCGCCGCGCACCTTGGCCGATGGCGCCCGGCCAAAAGCGATCGGCGGGTCGATCATCGTCGGATCGACATCCTGCTCGGAACGGTTGAGGTCGATCCACGCCCGCGGCGTCCGCGCGACCAGTGTCGCCGCCCCGGCGGCCGGGGCGTGGGCGGCGAGCAGGTCGACATGCCGATCCTCCAGCGCGACCAGCCGATCCGCCGGCACCCGCGCCAGCCGGGCGGTGTCGGCGGGGTAGCAGCGACCGGCATGGGGCACGGACAGAATGACCGGAACCATCGGCCCGCTCGGCGCGATAAAGTCGAACACCGGCCAACCTTGGCGCGATCCGCCGATGCGATCAATCCCGCGCGAAGCTGGAAATTATTAAGAGGCAGGCGCATAAGAGCGCGTCAGCGGCCGGTTTTCGGCGCCAACGATTATGAGGGTTTCGATGATCCGGATCCTGCTGGCCGAAGACGACGAGGTTATGCGCCAGTATCTGACGCGGGCGCTCGAAAAGGCCGGTTATGCGGTCACCGCGGTCGATCGCGGCACCGCCGCGCTGCCGCTGCTGATGCCCAACGCGTTCGACCTGCTGCTGACCGACATCGTCATGCCGGAAATGGACGGAATCGAACTGGCCCAGCGCGCCGGGCAACAGGCGCCGGGGATGCGGGTGATGTTCATCACCGGCTTCGCGGCGGTGACGCTGCGCGCCGGCAAGGCGGTGCCGCAGGCCAAGGTGCTGTCGAAACCGTTCCACCTGCGCGAACTGGTGACCGAGATCGACCGGATGTTCGATATCGGCAGCCTGTCGGGCCAGAGTTGAGCGGCGTCACGGCGCATTCGGTGCTTGCGCGGGCCAAGGTGCCCGGCTAAAGCCCGCCTCCGATGGGCGTGTAGCTCAGTGGTAGAGCACTGTGTTGACATCGCAGGGGTCGCAAGTTCAATCCTTGCCACGCCCACCATAAAAAGGCTCGCTTCCCAATGGGGTGGCGAGCCTTTTTCATATCCGAAGTGAAGTTGCGTCGTGGGATGTCGCCGCGCGCCCGCGACTAAGGCAGGGCGGTATCGGGCGCGGCGATGCGGCGGACATGGTCGCTGAACTTCTCGCCACCCAGCCGCTCGGTCCGGACGCCGTTTACCTTCCATGGCTTGCAGAGTTTGCAGCCGGCGCGGCGATTGCGGGTGCGGTGCCGTTTATGGTGCATGGCCGATTGCTCCCGCGCATTGATGCGCGGCAATCATACACGAAAGCAGCGGGGCGGTCATCGTGGAGCGGCGCCGGCGGTGCGGCCTTTCCGTTTGCTTGGCCCGTCAGCCGTCGCCGCGCAGCATCAGCGCGGCGCGGCGGCAGCGGCAGACCAGTTCGTCGCGCTGGTTCAGGCCGCGATGCTCGAAGGTGACGATGCCCTGCGTCGGCCGCGACTTGCTGGCGCGCACGCCGACGACGGTGGTTTCGGCGCGCAGCGTGTCGCCGACGAACACCGGCTTGGGGAAGGTCACGTCCTCGAACCCCAGATTGCCGACGGTGGTGCCGAGCGTCGTGTCCTGCACGGACAGGCCGACGATCAGCCCCAGCGTGAACAGCGAATTGACCAGCGGTTGGCCGAATTCCGTGGTTTTCGCATATTCGTGGTCGATGTGGATCGCCGCCGGATTGTGGGTCATCGTCGAGAACAGCATGTTGTCCGTCTCGGTCACCGTCCGGCGGATTTCATGGGCAAAGCTCTGCCCCTCGACGAATTGCTCGAAAAACAGTCCGGCCATGCTTGTAGTCCTTGCCAGCGGCCGGGCGGGGGCCCGGCCGCGTGTTCCGTATCGATCCGCCGAGTCGCGGCGTCAGGCCCTGGCCTTCTCGCGCGCGATATATTCGTCGATCTGCTGTTCCAGTACCGGCAGCGGCAGCGCGCCGGTCGACAGGATCGCGTCGTGGAACGTCCGCTTGTCGAATTTCGCGCCCAGTTCGGCCTCCGCCTTGGCGCGCAGCCGCCGGATGGTCAACTCGCCCAGCTTGTAGGCCAGCGCCTGGCCCGGCCAGCTGATATAGCGGTCGACCTCCGTCTCCACCTCATGCTGCGACAGGGCGGTGTGGTCGGCGAGGTAGGCGATCGCCTTGTCGCGGCTCCAGCCGTAATGGTGGACGCCGGTGTCGATCACCAGCCGCACCGCGCGCCACATCGCGTAGGAAAGCTGGCCGAATTCCTCGTAGGGGTTGCGGTAGATGCCCATCTCCCGCCCCAGCCATTCGGTGTACAGGCCCCAGCCCTCGCCATAACCGGAGAAATAGGTGGCGCGGCGGAATTCCGGCCGGTCCGCCGGCTGCTCCAGCGCCAGCGCCGCCTGGAAGCTGTGCCCCGGCGCGCATTCGTGCAGGGTCAGCGCCGGGATGTTGTAGAGCGGCCGCGACGGCAGGTCGTAGGTGTTCATCATGCACGCCTTCAGCCCGCCGCGCCCGGCGGTGTAGAAAGGCGCGATCGCGTCTGGCACCGGGATGATGGTGAAGCGGAAGCGGGGCAGGGTGCCGATCTGCTCGGCCAGCTTGCCGTCGGCGCGCTTGGCGACGTAGGCGGACACGCCCATCAGCTCGTCCGGCGTCTTGGCGATGAACTGCGGATCGGTCTTCAGGAATTTCAGATAGGCGGGGAAATCGCCCTTGAAGCCGCTGCGCACCATGGTGTCGCGCATCTCCGCCTCGATCCGCGCGACTTCCTTCAGGCCGATTTCGTGGATCTGCTCGGCGTTGAGGTCGAGGGTCGTATACTCCTTGATCTGCGCCGCATAAAACGCCTTGCCGTCGGGCATCGCTTCCGCGGCGAGGGTGGTGCGCGCCTTCGGCGCATACTCATCGCGGATGAAGGCGAGCAGCTTGGCATAGGCCGGGGCGACCGCCTGGCTGATCGCCGCCTTCGCGTCAGCGCGCAGCCGGTCCTGCTCCGCCGTCGGCATCGTCGCCGGCAGGGTGCGGAACGAGTCGTAGAACGGGTTCTTCTCCGGGTCGGTCTCGGCGTAGGGAGCAATTGAATCGGCGCGGCCGGCGAGCGTCGCGCGCGGCACGCTGAACCCGCGCTTCAACCCGGCGCGCATATTGGCGATCTGCTGGTCGAAATAGCGCGGGATATCCCGCATCCGCGCAACGGCGCGGGTCAGCGCGGCGGCATCGGCGCCGTCGTCGGCCCGGGCGAGGCCGCTCCAGAAATTGCTGTCGCTGTTGAACGGCATTTCCCAGGTGTGAAACGGTGCGCTGGCGATGTTGGCGCGCAGCACTTCGTGGAGGACGGCGGCGTTCAGCTTCTCCTCCGCCGACAGCTCGGCGACCGGGATCGCCTCCAGCTTCGCCATTGTCTCGCGCCAGTGAGCGATGCGCGTCTGCTGCGCCGCCGGGCTGACGTCCGGCAGGCGGTCGCCCGCGACCCAGCGATCGCCGGCCTTGACTTGCTGCCTGTCCGCCTTGGTCCAGGCCCAGTCCGCCTCGTACAGTGCCTTGAGCCGGGCGTCGGCGGCGGAGGGGGCGGCGGAGGAAGCGGCGGCCGACGGCTGGGCGAACGCCGCGCCGGCGATGACGGCGGCAGGGAGGGCGGCGAGCATCGCCCCGGCAAGCAGAACAGCGCGCATTAGAATCCCCCTTTTTCCGTAATCCCTTGTCCGCAGGTTAGGCGATCCTGTAGCGGGGTTGCAATCGCCGCATGACGCGCGCTGGCGGAAAATCGACGGAAGGCAGGGAATGAGGCTGCGATCGTTGCTGTTCGTGCCGGGGGACCGGCCGGAGCGGATGGAAAAGGCGCTGGGCCTTGGCGCCGATGCGCTGATCCTCGACCTGGAGGACGCGGTTGCGCCCGCGGCAAAGCCCGCTGCCCGCGCCGCGGTTGCGGCTTTCCTGACCGGCGCGCGGCGCAAGTGCGCGCTGTTCGTGCGGATCAATCCGCTCGACGGTGGGCTGGCGGAGGCCGACCTTGCCGCGGTGCTGTCCGGCGCCCCCGACGGCATCGTCCTGCCCAAGGCGGAAGGCGCGGAGTCGCTCCGCCGGCTCGACACGCTGCTTGCCGGCAGCGACGCCCGCATCCTGCCGGTGGCGACGGAGACGGCGGCGGCGGTGTTCCGGCTGGGCGAATATGGCGGCGTCACCCCCCGCCTTGCCGGGCTGACCTGGGGCGCGGAGGATCTGCCGGCGGCGGTCGGCGCCACTGGTGCGCGCGAGGCGGACGGCAGCTACACCGCGCCCTACCAGATGGTGCGTTCGCTGGCGCTGTTCGGTGCTGTCGCAGCCGGGGTGCCGCCGATCGAGACGGTCTACCCTGATTTCCGCGACCTCGACGGGCTGCGCCGCTATGCCGAGCGCGGTGCCCGCGACGGCTTCACCGGCATGATGGCGATCCACCCGGGGCAGATTCCGGTCATCAACGCCGCCTTCGCCCCGTCGGGCGCGGCGATCGCCCATGCCCGCGCGGTGGTCGCCGCCTTTGCCGCCAATCCCGCGGTGGGCGCGCTCCAGCTCGACGGCCGGATGATCGACGCGCCGCACCTGAAGGCCGCGCGGCGGCTGCTCGACCGGGTATAGGCGGTGCCGCTCCTCCCTTAGCTGTACGATGGTTGCCGGCGGATCGCCCATTCCGCCAGCGTGTCGAACGGCAGAAGCTGAAAGAACGATACGCCGGCGCGGCCGTCGTGCGACCAGACGATCGAGCTGCGCTGTGGCACCAGGTCGTCGATGGTGATGATGACGTCGTCGCCTTCCTTCAGGAACTTGCTCTCGATCTTGGCGCCGCCCTGCGACACGTCGATGACGTTGACCTTGTAGTGGATGTTGGCGAGCAGCAGGTCGGCGACACAGGGGATGTTGAGCCGGGGCATCCGGCGCGGCATGCCGGCGGCATCCTCCTCGCTCGGCGCGTGGAGGATCTGCAACACGTCGATCCGTTCGTCGAACTGAATGCCGATCATGGAATCGGCGGTCCACACGATCCGCCCCGGCACCGCATAACCCGACCGCAGCTCGACGCAGACCGGCGCGCCGATCGGCAGCTTGGTGTGGATCTTGCCCATCATCCCGCCGGCGGAGATGTTGCGGATCAGGCACAAGCCCTGGAACCCGGCCATGGTCAGCGCCGCCGATCGGTACATCGACAGGTGGCGCCGGTCGCCCCGTCGTTCGTCCGAGGGCATCGGGACGTCCGGGGAAAATGAAATGCCGGTCAGGTCAACATTGTCATAATCCAGTGCCATCGGGGCTCTCCTGCGCGAATTATCTTGGGTCGTCGCCTGGCGTCGGGCGCCGCAGCATCGGAAGCGTCGTGCGTGTCCGGCCGCCGGCCGCCGCCGTGAAACCCTCTATGCTGTCGTTGCCGAGCATGCGGAGCAGATCGATCCAGCCGGCGAAGCGGATGCCGACCAGCGCGCCGTCGACCCACAGCACTTCGCCCGCTATCGGATGGCCCGGCCGCAGTTCCACGCTGACCTTGTCGCGAGGCGCCATCGCCAGCCCGGTTTCGGCCATCATGCCGCCGGCCGAAACCATATGAATGTAACAAACGGCGCGTACGGTGCCGGCGGTAAGGTGGCCGGCACGCAGCATCCGGGGGTCGCGATCCACCCCGTGAAAATTTTTATCGGGCGGATTGGGGACGTCGCCGGACAGCGAAACGACCGTCAGGTCGGGCATACCGGCCGGCTTGCCGTCGTTCGGTCGGTAATGGGCATTCACAACGCCGCCTCCCTTGCATGCAGCAGAGAAAAGGCCACGCATCGGACCGCGCAGTACCTGGTTTCCGTAACGTAAACCAAGATCGACCACCCATTTCCTGTTGCGCAGAATCTTTTCTATTCTTGCCCGATACCGGGGCTACGCAACGACGCCTTATATTGGCGATGCACACAACCAGAGCTTCGCATTCTGGCTAGGTTTTGTAAAATACATCAATTTGGTGTACTGATTGTTACCAGTGCCCTTTGGCTGCTCATGTTTGGTAAAGGGGCGGTTCATGGCAAAAGGGATTACGGACGAGCGCTATCGTCAACTTCTCGTTATCCTTATAGAGGCCAGAAAAGGCATCGGTCTTTCGCAGGCCGATGTCGCCACCAAGTTGAACAAGCCGCAGCAATTCGTCTCGCGCTACGAGCTGGGCGAGCGCCGCCTTGACGTCATCGAATATCTCGATATCGCCGCGGTGCTGGGTCTGGACGCGTTGACCACGTTGCTCACCGTCGCCGAGTCGCGACCCGGTGGTCGAGGTGATTCGGCCCCGTAGAAACCGCCGCCGGAGCGCAAGATAATAGTAGAATAATAAACTATCTTGTCCCGGCGCGCCGAAGCTGGCAACCACACGGCATGACCAAACCCCTTTCGATCGTAGGCATCGGCGGCACTACGGCGCCCAATTCCTCCACCGAGCAGGCGCTGCGCCTGGCGCTGGCCGCGGCGGCGGCGGAAGGTGCGACGGTCACGCTGTTCGACGGGCCGCAACTGGCCGCCCTGCCGCATTACGCGCCCGGCGCGCTCCCCGGGTCGGACGTGGCCCGGGCGCTGGTCGACGCCGTGCGCCAGGCGGATGGGCTGGTGCTGGCCAGCCCTGGCTATCACGGTTCGATCTCCGGCCTGGTCAAGAACGCGATCGACTATGTCGAGGAAACCTCGAAGGACGCCCGTGTCTATCTGGACGGCCTGCCGGTCGGCCTGATCGTCACCGCTTACGGGTGGCAGGCGACCGGGTCGACGCTGGCGACGCTACGCTCGATCGTCCATGCCCTGCGTGGCTGGCCGACGCCGCTCGGCGCCGCGATCAAGAGCGACCGGGGCATGTTCGTCGAAGGGCGCTGCAACGACCCGGGGGCATCGGGCCAGCTCGATCTGGTCGGCCGCCAGGTCGTCGAATTCGCCCGCCTGCATCAGCGCGCGCCGGCGATCGGCGCGACCGGCCCGGTCGAGGACGCCTGACCGGGGCGGCGCTGGATACCGCGCCGTATACGCCGCCGCCGAAGCACCGGCCCTCCCGATTTGCGTTGCGCCGCCGATCGCGTATGGCGCGGCCATGACTTCCCATGCCGATGACGCGGCCCTTGCCGCCGCCCTGGCGGAAACCGCCGGCCGCCTGCTGCTGCCGCTGCGCGACAGCGCATTGCTGAGCGGCAAGGCGCTGGGCGACGCCGGCGATCGCACCGCCAATACCTTCCTGATGGCGGCGATCGCCCAGCAGCGGCCCGACGATGGCGTGTTGTCGGAGGAAAGCGTCGACGACCTGTCGCGGCTGGCGAAACGTCGGGTGTGGATCGTCGACCCGCTCGACGGCACCCGCGAATATGCGGAAGGGCGCGCCGACTGGGCGGTGCATGTCGCGCTGGCGATCGACGGGCACGCGACGGTCGGCGCCGTCGCGCTGCCGGCGCAGGGGCTGGTGCTGCGTTCCGACGCCCCCCCTCCGCCGGTCGAACGGCCGGCGCGGCCGCGTCTGCTGGTCAGCCGCAGCCGCCCAGCGCCGGAATGCGCCCGCGTCGCCGCCGCCCTCGATGCGGAGGTGGTACCGATGGGCTCGGCCGGGGCAAAGGCGATGGCGGTGCTGCTCGGGCAGGGCGACATCTACCTGCACAGCGGCGGCCAGCACCAATGGGACAATGCCGCGCCTGTAGCGGTGGCGCTCGGCGCCGGCATGATCGCCGAACGGATCGACGGCAGCCCCTGCGCCTATAATGCGGCGGACACGGCGCTGCCGGACCTGCTGATCTGCCCGCCCGAATACCGCGAACGGGTACGCGCCGCGCTCGGCTGAGCGGTTATTTGGCGCCTTCGGCGGTCTTCGACACCGTCTTGCCGACCGATGCGACGTCCTTGCCGGCGCCGGAGATCGTGTTGCACCCCGCCAGCGCGATCAGGCCCGCCAGACAGGCCAGTGCGGTCATCTTCTTCATCGTGGCATCCCTAATCAAAAGCCGTTGGTGCGCGAGGCGCGTCGCCGCATATTACGGCGCGCAAGCCCGGATGCAATTGGCGATTCCGGGGCAGAGGAGAAGGCTGGTGGGCTCGCCGGGATTCGAACCCGGGACCTACAGATTAAAAGTCCGTTGCTCTACCGACTGAGCTACGAGCCCCCAGAGGCGGTCGCCCTATAAGCCGGTCGCCGCCGGGTCAACCGGGCGTGAAGCTGGCGGACGGTCAGGCCGGTGATCGGGTCGCGCCAGTCCGGCGCGATCGCCGCCAACGGTTCCAGCACGAAGCCGCGCTCGCGAAACGCCGGGTGCGGAATGGTGAGGCCGGGGGAGGACCAGGCACCCCCCGACCACAGGATGATGTCCAGGTCGAGCGGCCGGCTGCCCCAGCGGCGGCCCGGCCGGCGCCCGGCGGCCCGCTCCATCCGCTTCAGCACCGCCAGCAGCGCCGGCGGGGGAAGGGGGCTGGTGATGACGCAGGCGGCATTGGCGTAGCGGCGGATCGACGGCCCGATCGGTGCGGTGCGGATAATGGGCGATGCCGCCCCGCCAAGTTCGGCGAGCGTGGCGGCCAATGCAGCTTCCGGCGCGCCGTTCCGGCTTGGGCGGTTGGCGCCGAGCGCGATCACATAGCTTGTCGTCACCATGCCCGCGCGCCTAACTCATCGCCATGCCCGTCGAAAGCCCGCTTGCCGCGACCGAACCACCGCACGACTGCCCGCGCTGCCCCCGCCTCGTTGCGCTGCGCCAGGAATCGCGGACCGAGCACCCGGACTGGTGGAATGCGCCGGTGCCGGCGTTCGGCGATCCGGACGGCTGGCTGGCGATCATCGGCCTCGCCCCCGGCAAGCACGGCGCCAACCGCACCGGGCGGCCGTTTACGGGCGATTTCGCCGGGCCGCTGCTGTTCGACACGCTGGAGGCGTTCGGGCTGACCCGCGGGCGCTACGACGCGCGGATCGACGACGGCTTCGGCCTGCGCGGCGTCATCATCATCAACTCGGTCCGCTGCCTGCCGCCGCAGAACAAGCCGACTCCGGCGGAGTCGCGCGCCTGCCGCCCGTTCGCGGCGGCGCAGGTCGCGGCGTTGCCCCGGGTCCGGCTGTTCGTCGCGCTCGGCCGGATCGCCCATGATTCGGCGGTGCGGATATTGGGCCTGCGTCCCGCCGCCGCGCCGTTCGGCCACTTGGCGGAACATCCTCTGCCCGATGGGCGGGTGCTGATCGATAGCTACCACTGCTCGCGCTATAACCAGAATACCGGGCGGCTGACGCCGGAGATGTTCGCGGCGGTGTTCGCGCGGGCGATCGCGCTGCGTCAGATATCCGCGACCAGCCGGCCGTAAAGCTCCGGCCGCCGGTCGCGGAAGAAGCCGAAGGCTGCGCGGTGGCGCCTGACCTGGTCGAGGTCGATCGTCGCGGTCAGCACCCCCGTCTCCTCCGCGCCGAATTCGGCGAGCAGGTCGCCGCGCTCGTCGCAGATGAAGCTGTGGCCGTAGAAGCGCTGGCCATCCTCGGTGCCGATCCGGTTGGCGGCGACGACCGGAACGACATTCGACACCGCATGGCCGATCATCGCCCGCCGCCACAGCCGGCTGGTGTCGAGATCGGGGTCGTGCGGCTCGCTGCCGATCGCGGTCGGGTAAAACAGGATCTCCGCGCCCATCAGCATCATCGCCCGCGCCGCTTCCGGGTACCACTGGTCCCAACACACGCCGACGCCCAGCGCCGCGCCCGGCGTCGGCCATACCTTGAACCCGGTGTTGCCGGGACGGAAATAGAATTTTTCTTCATAGCCCGGCCCGTCGGGGATATGGCTCTTGCGGTAGACGCCCATGATCGCGCCTTTGTCGTCGATCATAGCCAGGCTGTTGTAATGGTGCGGCCCGTCCGCCTCGAAGAAGCTGGTCGGGATGAACACGCCCAGTTCCGCCGCCAGCGCCCGCATCGCCACGACCGCCTCGTGCCGCTCGACCGGCCGGGCGCCGGCGAACAGCCCCTCGTCCTCGACCCGGCAGAAATACGGGCCTTCGAACAGTTCGGGCGGCAGGATGACGGTCGCGCCCTTCGCCGCCGCCTCGCGCACCAGTGCGGAGACGTTGGCGATATTCTCGCCAATGTCGTCGGTGAAGGCCAGTTGCAGCGCGGCGACGGTGATCTCGGTCATGGCATGTCCTGAACGGCGGGGATCTGCTGGCTGATGCAGTGGAGGCTGCCGCCGCCGGTCAAGATATGGTCGGCGCGCTGGCCGACAACCCTGCGCGTCGGAAACAGCGCCGCGACCGCCGCGACCGCCGCATCGTCGTTGGGCGCACCGTAGAGCGGCACGACCACCGCGGCGTTGCCGATGTAGAAGTTCATGTAGGAGGCCGGGATCACGTCTCCGTCGCGCAGCACCCGGCCGGGCGAGGGCAGGGGGGCGACCGTCAATCCGAACGCTTCCGCCCGCGCCGCCGCGTCGGCGTAGACGGTCGCGTTGGGGTCGTCCGCCCCGGCGGCGACCGGAATCGCGATCGTGCCCGGCGCGACGAAGCGGGCAAGGTTGTCGACATGGCCGTCGGTATGGTCGTTGGCCAGCCCGTCGCCCAGCCACAGGATGCGCTCCAGCCCCAGGTCGGCGCGCAGCCGCGCCTCGACCTCCGCCTTCGTCATGCCGGGGTTGCGGTTGGGGTTCAGCAGGCATTGCTCGGTGGTGACTGCCAGGCCGCTGCCGTCGCCGTCGATCGCGCCGCCTTCCAGCACCCAGGCGCACCGCTCGACCGCGATGCCGCGCGCCGTTGCCAGCCGGGCGCCGATATCCTCGTCCCCGGTCAGCTGGTATTTGCCGCCCCAGCCGTTGAAGCGGAACGATCGCGCCGTCCCGTCGCCGAGCAGGATCGGCCCGGTATCGCGCAGCCAGATGTCGCCGAACGCCGCGACGACGACCGAAACCCGCGCCGGCGCCAGCGCCCGCGCCGCTGCGGCCGCGCTTTCGTCCGCCGCGACCAGCACCACCTGCTCCCCGGCTCCGCCGGCATCGACCGCCGCCGCAAACGCCGCCACCTCCGCCTGTGCCGGCGCCAGGTCGTCTTCCCACAGCTCGGCATGGCTCGGAAACCCGATCCACACCGCATCATGGCGCGCCCATTCGGGGGGAGGGGGAAGGATGGCGTCGGACACAGCACTCTCTTTGGGCATCGGTGCCATGCCATGGCAGCGGCTTGGCCCGGCGACAAGGAAAAGCCTTGCATAATGCAAGGCCAAGGATGTTTATCAAATAGTTAGGGGATATCCTTGGGGGGCTTCGATGCGATATCGGTTCTGGCTGTGCGGATTGGCGATGGCGGCGCTTGTCGGTGCCGATTCTCCCGACACGCTGGCTGCCAAATTCGGGGCGCTCCCGTCGGTCATGGACATCAGCCTGTCGCCGTCGGGCGATCAGATCGCCTATCTCGCGCCGTACGGAGACATGGGCAACGCGCTCTACACCGCCACGCTGTCCAATCCGCAGCCGCGCATCGCCATGGCCGCGAACGGCAAGCCGATGATCATCGACCGCTGTATATGGGTGTCCGAGCAACGCCTGCTCTGCGATATCTCCATTGCCAGGAAAGGGGCCGCGGACGTTCCGTTCGTCAACGCGACCCGCCTCGTCGCCGTGAACACCGACACGAGCAACGTCAGGATCGTGTCGCAGCGCAGCGGCGCCAACGCGCTGTATTTCAGCGGCAATGGCGGCGACGTAATCGACTGGATGCCGGGCTCCCCCGACCATGTGCTGATAACCCACTGGTTCGTGCCGGAAGCGAAAATCGGCTCGGTCATCAAGAAGGACGCTGAGGGCCTGGGGGTGATCGACGTCGATATCGCCACGCTCAAGCGACGCACCATGGAGATCGCGAGGCGGGACGGCGAGAACTATCTGACCGATAGCCATGGCACCGTGCGGATCCTGGCGGTGCGGGCCTATGACGGGCTCGGCTACGCGAAGGAAACGATTACCCATTATTATCGGGGTCCGGACAGCCGGGACTGGAAGCCATTGGGAACCTATAATTCCCTGGAGGAAGAAGGATTCCTTCCAATGCGCATCGATCGGGACAAGAACGTTGTCTACGGCCTGCGTAAGCTGGACGGGCGCAAGGCACTCTATAGCATTGCGCTGGACCCGTCGCTCACGGAAACGCTGATCTACGCGAATCCGTCTGTCGACGTCGACGGCATCGATACGCTGGGCCGTGTGCGGAGGGTGATCGGCGTCACCTTTGCCGATGAAGCCCGGAAGATCATCTATTTCGATAAGGAAATGGACAGCATGGCCTCCGCGCTGTCGCGGGCGTTGCCCGGAGGCCCGGGGGTCACGCTCGTCGACACGAGCGACGACAGCGGGAAGCTGCTGGTCCATGCCGGCGGAGCGACTGACCCGGGAACCTATTTCGTTTTCGACAAGCAGGCCAAAAGCCTGAACAAGGTCCTTCTGTCGCGTGCCGAACTTGCCGGCGTGGCGTTGGCGAAGCAAAAGCCGATCACCTATCCGGCGGCGGATGGCGCCCGGATTCCTGCCTATCTGACCTTGCCGCCGGGGGGCGTGGCCAAAAACCTGCCGGCCATCGTGATGCCGCACGGCGGCCCCTGGTCGCGGGACGAATGGGGATTCGACTGGCTGTCCCAATATTTCGCATTGCGCGGTTATGCGGTGATACAACCCAACTACCGCGGGTCGACCGGCTATGGCGACAGCTGGCAGATGGGCAACGGATTCAAATCCTGGCGGCAGGCGATCGGCGACGTGACAGATGCCGGACGTTGGCTGGTCAGCGAAGGGATCGCCGATCCGCGGCATCTCGCAATCGTTGGCTGGTCCTATGGCGGCTATGCCGCGCTTCAGTCGGCGGTAACGGTGCCGGACCTGTTCAAGGCTGTCGTGGCGATTGCCCCGGTCACCGATTTCAATCTGTTGCGGGAGCAATATCGCAACACCTCGACGTTCAAGCTCGCCAAGGAAACCATTCAGGCGGAATCGCTGCGCGAAGCGTCGCCGGCCCAGAATGTGGAGGCGATCCGTGCGCCGGTGCTGCTGTTCCACGGCGACATGGATCAAAACGTGTTCATCGAGGAATCCGAACTTATGGCATCGCGGCTTGGCAAGGCAGGAAAGAGCGTGGAGTTTGTCGCTTATCCGGACTTGTCCCACTCGCTGCCATCGACCAAAGCGCGCACCGACCTGCTCAGTAAGACCGATCTGTTTCTGCGGGCGGAAATGGGATTAAAATGACGAAAAAAGGGGCGGCGCCGTTGCCGGGCCGCCCCTCTTTTAAACCGTGATCCGTCCGATCAGCGCGAATAGAATTCGACGACCAGGTTCGGCTCCATCTTCACCGGGTAAGGCACCTCGTCCAGCGTCGGGACGCGGGTGAAGGTGATCTTGGCGGCGCCGTCCGGGGCGACGTAATCGGGGATGTCACGCTCGGCCAGGCTCTGCGCTTCCAGCACCAGCGCCATTTCCTGCGCCTTCTTGCCCAGCGTCACTTCGTCGCCCGGCTTCACCAGCCGCGACGCGATGTTGCACTTCACGCCGTTGACCAGGATGTGGCCGTGGCTGACGAGCTGGCGCGCGGCGAACACCGTCGGCGCGAACTTGGCGCGGTAGACGATCGCGTCCAGCCGCCGCTCGAGCAGGCCGATCAGGTTCTGCGAGGTGTCGCCCTTCATCCGAGCGGCCTCGACATAGGCCTTCTTGAACTGCTTCTCGGTGACGTCGCCGTAATAGCCCTTCAGCTTCTGCTTGGCGCGCAGCTGGATGCCGTAATCCGACACCTTGCCCTTGCGGCGCTGCCCGTGCTGGCCGGGGCCATATTCGCGCTTGTTGACCGGGGATTTCGGACGGCCCCAGATATTCTCGCCCATGCGGCGATCGAGCTTGTACTTGGCGCTGGTGCGCTTCGACATGAGTCTTCCTTCAGCAATTGCCAACAACGTCCGCCGGAATGGCGGAATTCCCGGTCATCGCTCTGCTTGTCCGTCGGATGGGGCAGGGCCGCCGCTTCACCGGGGTGCGGGGCCATCGCGAAGGCGGGCGACTAGCGGGAGGGCGCCGCCAAGTCAAGCTGTGGACAGCGCCGCGCCACGGACTATGACGCGCGCATGGACGAAACCGTAAAGGCGCCGGAGGATTGCGCCACCATGCTGGAAGTGCGCGCCGGGGTCGACGCCGTCGACCGCGCGCTGATGCGCCTCATCGCCACCCGTTTCGGGTATATGGACGCCGCGGCGCGGATCAAGCCGGAACGCAGCGCCGTCCGCGACGAGCCGCGCAAGGCCCAGGTCATCGCCAACGCCCGCCGTTCGGCCGCTGCCGCCGGCGTGCCGGAAGACGTTGCCGCCGGCCTGTGGGACTGGCTGGTCGAGGCCTCGATCGCGTATGAATTCGAGGTGTTCGACCGCAAGCGGTGAGGGGCCGGCGCTGGGCCTTTTGCGTCCTTCGACTGCGCTCGGGGTGGCCCCTCGACTACGCTCGGGGTGGACGGGGAGAGTGACCGCTTTTTAGTCCCCATCCACCCCGAGCGCAGTCGAGGGACGCAGTAAAGTTTAACCGTGATCTGCCGCTACCGCCGCCGGGGCCGGGCCAGCGCGCTCAGCACCCCGCGCAGGGTGCGGACCTCCAGGCTGTTCCAGCCGGGCTTGGTCAACAGGGTGCGCAAGGTCAGCCGGGTCGCCGGCGCGCGATCCGGCGGATAGAAATAGCCTGCCGGCTCCAGCAATGCCTCCAGCGCGGCGATCAGGCCGTCCAGCTCCACCTGCGGCGCCGGCGGCAGGAGCGGGGTCTCGGTCGGGCTGGCCAGCGCCTCGCCCTTCGACCATTCGTAGCAGATCAGGTTGACCGCCTGCGCCAGGTTGAGCGAGCCGAATTGCGGGTTGATCGGCACGGTGACGATCGTCCGCGCCAGCGCCACGTCCTCGGTCTCCAGCCCCGACCGTTCCGGCCCGAACAGAATGGCGGAGCGCCCGCTGGCGCCATGGATCGCGTCCGCCGCCTGCGCCGGTGTCAGCACCGGCTTGGTCACCCCGCGCTTGCGTACCGTGGTCGCATGGACATGCGCACAATCGGCGACCGCCTCGGCGACCGTATCGAACAGGCGCACCCGCTCCAGCACGACATCCGCCCCGCTCGCCGCCGGCCCGGCATCCGGGTTCGGCCAGCCGTCGCGCGGCGCGACCAGCCGCATCTCGGTCAACCCGAAATTCAACATCGCCCGCGCCGCCTTGCCAATGTTCACGCCCAGTTGGGGGCGGACCAGCACGATCACGGGCTGAGTGGGGGGCAATTCCACGCATTGCTGATCCGTGCGTCTCTCGACGGCGCTCGGGATGGCTCCCCGATGGTGCTTGGGACGGTCCCTCGACTGCGCTCGGGATAGATGGGTGGAGAGAGGTGAGGGGCGGGGTGCCTGCGCATCCCCATCCCTATCCCTATCCCCCAATCCGTCCATCCCGAGCGCAGTCGAGGGACGTATCGGCAAGGGATGCACGTCTGACACATCCGGCACCTCCCGAACCCCACGCTCTGCCGGCGGCACCGCGGCGGTCTTCAGCGCGGCCCAGTCCCCCCGGATCAGCGCCTCCTTCTTGGCGCGCGACCAGCCCTTGATCCGTGCCTCGGCCGCGCGGGCATCGTCGCGGGTCTGGAAGGCTTCGCTCCACACCAGCGCCACCGGCCGCCTGGTCGCGGTGTAGCCGCCGATCGCGCCGCTCTCATGCTCGGCGATGCGGCGGTCGAGGGTGTCGGTCTGGCCGGTGTAATAGCTGCCGTCGGCGCAGCGCAGCATATAGACGTGAAAGGTCATGCCCGGTTCGCAGCGGTCATTCCGGCGCCCCGACGCCGGCGATAGTGCCGGCGAAATCCTCGAAATCGCGGGCTTCGGTGAAGTCCTTGTAGACGCTGGCGAAGCGGATGTAGGCGACATGGTCGATCGCATGCAGGCCGTCCATCACCAGCTCGCCGATCCGCTTCGCCGGGACCTCGCTGTCGCCGGCGGTTTCCAGTTGGCGCTGAATGCCGGAGACGAGTCGTTCCAGCCGCATCGGCTCGATCGGCCGCTTGCGGCAGGCGATCGAGACCGACCGGGCCAGCTTGTCGCGGTCGAACGGCTCGCGCTGCCCTTCCGCCTTGATCACAGTCAGCTCGCGGATCTGGATGCGCTCGAATGTGGTGAAGCGCGCGCCGCAGCCCTCGCACTGGCGCCGTCGGCGGATGGCGGCGCCGTCCTCGGTCGACCGGCTGTCCTTGACCTGGCTGTCCTCGTGGCCGCAGAACGGGCAGCGCATCTACGCCGCCTTGCGCGGCGTCCGCCGCTGCCCGCGCGCCGTCACCATCACGCCTCCGGATAGATCGGGAAGCGGGCGCACAGCGCGCGGACGCGATCGTTGACAGCCTTTTCCACCGCCGGGTCGCCGGCCTCGCCCTTGGCGCGCAGCCCGTCGAGCACGTCGGCGATCATGTCGCCGATGTCGCGGAATTCGGCGACGCCAAAGCCGCGGGTGGTGCCGGCGGGCGATCCGACACGGATGCCGCTGGTCTTGACCGGCGGCAGCGGATCGAACGGGATGCCGTTCTTGTTGCAGGTGATGCCGGCGCGCTCCAGCGCCTCGTCGGCGTCGCGGCCGGTCACGCCCAACGGCCGCAGGTCGACCAGCGCCAGATGGGTGTCGGTGCCGCCGGCGACCAGATCGGCGCCGCGCTCCTTCAGCCGGCTGGCCAGTGCCTTCGCATTCTCCAGCACGGCGGCGATGTAGCTCTTGAACGACGGCTGCAGCGCTTCGCCGAACGCCACCGCCTTTGCGGCGATGACGTGCATCAGCGGCCCGCCCTGAAGGCCGGGGAACACCGCCGAGTTGATTTTCTTGGCGATCGCCTCGTCATCGGTCAGCACCATGCCGCCACGCGGGCCGCGCAGCGTCTTGTGGGTGGTGGTGGTGACGACATGGGCGTGGCCGAACGGCGTCGGGTGCAGCCCGGCGGCGACGATTCCGGCGAAATGGGCCATGTCGACCATGAACAGCGCGCCGACCTCGTCCGCGATCGCGCGGAAGCGGGCAAAATCCAGGTGGCGCGGATAGGCGGAACCGCCGGCGATGATCAGCGTCGGTTTATGCTCCTTCGCTAGCCGCTCGACCTGATCGAAATCGACGAGATGATCGTCGGGGCGGACGCCGTACTGGACGGCGTTGAACCACTTGCCCGACAGCGCCGCCCGGGCACCGTGGGTCAGGTGGCCGCCGGCGTCCAGGCTCATGCCGAGGATGGTGTCGCCCGGCTTGGTCAGCGCCAGCATCACCGCGCCGTTGGCCTGCGCGCCGGAATGCGGCTGGACGTTGGCGAAGCCGCAACCGAACAACTGCTTCGCCCGCTCGATCGCCAGCGTCTCGACCGTGTCGGACGGGGCGCAGCCCTGGTAGTAGCGCTTGCCCGGATAGCCTTCCGCATATTTGTTGGTGAAGACGGATCCCTGCGCCTGCAGCACCGCGCGCGACACGATGTTCTCCGACGCGATCAGTTCGATTTGGTTCTGCTCGCGGTCCAGCTCGCGGGTCATGCCGGCGAAGACGGCGGGGTCAGCTTCGGCGACGCCGCGGGTGAAGAAGCCGTCCGGCTGAACGTCGTTCAGGGTCCTGGGGTTGGTGCTCATGCCGGCTCCTTCGCGCTGCTGGGGTGGGTCAGTTTGTCGATGCGTCGCTGGTGGCGGCCGCCCTCGAATTCGGTGGTGAGGAAGGCGGTGACGCAGGCCTTGGCCATGTCGAGGCCGACCAGCCGGCCGCCCATCGCGATGACGTTGGCGTCATTGTGCCGCCGCGCCAGTTCCGCCGACAGCGGCTCGTCGACCAGCGCGCAGCGGCAGGCCGGATTGCGGTTGACCGCGATCGAGATGCCGATGCCGGACCCGCAGAGCGCAATGCCGACCGGCGCGTCGCCCTTCGCCACCGCTTCCGCCAGGCGGTAGCCGAAATCGGGGTAATCGACGGAATCGGGTCCGTTGGTGCCCAGATCCTGCACGGCGTGCCCTTCCGCGTGCAACCATTCGACCAGTGCGGCCTTCAACGCATAGGCGGCGTGATCGGAGGCGATGGCGATGGAACGGGGCATGGCTCTGTGTCCGCGAATGAGTCGGATGGCGGCTCTCTAGGCACTTGCGGCCGCGCGCGCCACCTTTGTCAGCATGCGGGGCCGCCGCCGCCCGGCTTTCCCGCCGCGCCTGCCGCCTGTAGGCTGGCGCGCCAGCCCTGGGAGAAATGCCGATGTCGTTCCGTTCCGCTGCGCTGACCGCCGTCGCGCTGCTGCTTCTCGCCTGTTCCGGCAACGGCCCCGCCGACAACGCGGCCGAGGCGCGCGACCGGCTGCCCCCGGGCCAGGCGCTGCCGCCACCGGAGTTCGAGATGGTGCCGCCGGACGAATCGGCCAGCCCGACCGATGCGTGGATCGGCAAGTGGGTCGGCGTCGAAGGGCTGGCGCTGGACGTGGCACCAGCCGACGCGCCGGGCCGCTATACGCTGACCGTCACACTGCTTGATGGGACGAACCGCTACGACGGCGTCGCCGACGGCGATGTCATCCGCTTCACCCGCGCCGGCCGCCCGGAAACGCTGCGCGCGGTGCTGGGCGATGAAACCGGCCTCAAATACCTGGCCGGCAAGCACGATTGCCTGATGATCAAAACGGGCGAGGGCTTCTGCCGGGACTAGCCACCTGTCGCGGATGATTTTGCGCGAGGGAAAAAGCCTTTAAGGTCAACGGATGATCGAAACCGACAGGCTTGTCCTCCGCCGTCACCGGGAGGACGATTTCGACGCGCTTCATGCGCTGTGGAGCGACCCGCTGGTCGTCGCCCATGTTGGCGGTATTCCGCTGGGGCGCGAACAGGTCTGGCAGCGGCTGCTGCGCTACTTCGGCCATTGGGCGGTGCGCGGTTACGGCATGTGGGTGGTCGAGACCCGCGCCGGCGCCTTCGTCGGCGACGTTGGCATCTTCGAGGGGCGGCGCGGGCTGGGCGCGCGCTTCGACTCGGCGCCGGAGGTCGGCTGGGTGCTCAGCCCGGCGGCCTGGGGGCGCGGCTATGCGACGGAAGCGGTACTCGGCGCGATCGGCTGGATGGAGGCGACGCACGGCATCGACCGCACCGTTTGCCTGATCGAGAGCGGCCACCGCCCGTCGATCCGCGTCGCCGAGCGCGCCGGCTTCGTTCATTACGACGCCGCCGAATACAAGGGCGAGGCGATCGTGCTGATGGAGCGCCCGCGCCCGGCGGCGGGCGGCTGAGCGGGCGGCGTTCAGGCCGCCTTGCGCATTTCCAGCCGGTCCCAGATCTCGACCAGCGCCCCGACCAGCTCGCGCATCATCGCCTCGCTGTGGGTCGGCCCGGGGGTGAAGCGCAGCCGCTCGGTGCCGCGCGGCACGGTCGGGTAATTGATCGGCTGGACGTAGACGCCGTATTCGGCGAGCAGAATGTCGCTGATCTTCTTGGCCTTGACCGGGTCGCCGACCATCAGCGGCACGATGTGGGTGGTCGACGCCATCACCGGCAGGCCGGCATCCCGCATCATCGCCTTCAGCCGCGCCGCCGCCGCCTGCTGCCCGTCGCGCTCGGCGCTCGACGCCTTCAGGTGGCGGACGCTGGCGAGCGCGCCGGCGACCAGCACCGGCGACAGCGAGGTGGTGAAGATGAAGCCCGGCGCATAGCTGCGGATCACGTCGATGATCGTGCGGTCCGCGGCGATATAGCCGCCCATCACGCCGATCGCCTTGGCCAGCGTGCCTTCGATGATGGTCAGCCGGTGGGCGACGCCCTCGCGGTCGGAAATGCCGCCGCCGCGCGGGCCGTACATGCCGACGGCGTGGACCTCGTCCAGATAGGTGAGCGCGTTGTATTTGTCGGCCAGGTCGCAGATCTCGGCGATCGGCGCGACGTCGCCGTCCATCGAATAAACGCTTTCGAATGCGATCAGCTTGGCGGCGCCGACCGGTGCTGCCGCCAGCAATTCCTCCAGATGGGCGAGGTCGTTGTGGCGGAACACCCGCTTCTCGCAGCCGGAATGGCGGATGCCGGCGATCATCGACGCATGGTTCAGCGCGTCGGAAAACACGATGCAGCCCGGCAGCAGCCGGCCGAGTGTCGCCAGCGCCGCCTCGTTCGACACGTAGCCGGAGGTGAACAGCAGTGCGCCGCCCTTGCCGTGCAGGTCGGCCAGTTCGTGTTCCAGGTCGACATGGTAATGGGTATTGCCACCGATGTTGCGGGTGCCGCCGGACCCGGCGCCGACATCGTGCAGCGCCTCTTCCATCGCGGCGATCACGTCGGGGTGCTGGCCCATCGCCAGATAGTCGTTGGAGCACCAGACGGTGATCGGCTTCGGCCCGTTATGCCCGGCGAAGCAGCGCGCGTTGGGGAACATGCCCTTGTTGCGCAGGATGTCGATGAACACGCGGTATCGGCCTTCGCTGTGCAGCCGGTCGATCGCCTGGGCGAACACGTGGTTGTAGTCGAGCGCGCGCTCGTCGCTGTTCTGGGTCATCTCGGCCGTGCCGATAGCCCGTGAACTATCGTATTACCAGTGAGAACAGCTCGCAACAGCATGGTTTCCGGCCGATTCGGCAAGCGGCGGCGGGTGTTTGCGCCGCCCGGGGACCTACAGCGTGTCGATCCGCTGCAGCCCGAATCCGGCGAGCGCGGGGATCAGCGGCTCCTGTCCCGCGTCGCGCTGGGTGAACAGCGCGATGCCGGGCGGCGCCGCTTCCGGCCAGCCCTGTCCCCGGGTCAGGTGCGCGATGCGGCGGGCGATGCCCTCGGCGCCGTCGACCAGCGTCACGCCCGGCGCCGCCCGCGCCAGTTCGTCCTCGATCAGCCGGAAATGGGTGCAGGCGAGGACGATCGCGTCCATCCCCGCGCCACCCGGCTGATCGGTCAGCGCGGCGACGATCGCGGCATATTCGGCCGGGTCGGTGGCTTCGCCGCGCAGTTTCGCCTCGGCCAGCTCGACAAGCCGGGCCGATCCGTGGCGCAGCACGGTGCAGTCAGCGGCGAATTCGGCGGCGAGCCGGTCGACATAGGGCTGGCGCACCGTCGCATCGGTGCCAAGCACCCCGATCACCCGGCTTTTCGAGACGAGTGCCGCCGGCTTGATCGCCGGCACGGTGCCGACGACCGGCACGTCGAGCGCGGCACGGATCACCGGCAGCGCGATCGTCGACGCGGTGTTGCAGGCGATGACGACCAGACGCGGCCGGTACCGCTCGACCAGCCGACCGAGCAGCGCCGGCACCCGCGCCGCGATTTCCGACTCGCTTTTCAGGCCGTAGGGGAAACCGGCCGAATCGGCCGCGTATACGACGGGCGCGGTCGGCAGCAGCGCGCGCGTCGGACCGAGAACGGACAGGCCGCCGACACCGGAATCGAAGAAAAGCAGGGGACGGGTGTCGGCCATTGAGATTTTGCTGTAAGTTATTGCCGGTCTGGATCAAGGCCCTAAACTGGCGGTCTTGAACGGGGGCTGGGGAGCTTGATCGACATGCTCTGGATGGGACCGGCGGCGGCGCTCGCCCTTGGCTACGTGCTCGGGGCCATTCCGTTCGGCCTGTTGCTCGGTCGCATGGCCGGAATCGGCGATATTCGCGAGGCTGGCTCCGGCAATATCGGCGCGACCAACGTGCTGCGCGTCGGCGGCAAGAAGCTGGCCGCCGCGACGCTGCTGCTCGATGCGGGCAAGGGCGCGGCGGCGGTGCTGCTCGGCGGGCTGATCCTGCCCGAATCCGGGGCGTTGCTCGGCGGGACGGGGGCGTTCTTCGGCCACCTCTACCCGGTCTGGCTGGGCTTTCGCGGCGGCAAGGGGGTGGCGACCCTGCTCGGCGTCGCTCTTGCGCTCTACTGGCCGGTCGGCAGCGTGTTCGCGCTGGTGTGGGTCGGCGCGCTGGCACTGTTCCGCTATTCCTCGGTCGGCGGCATGGCCGCCGCGGTCTCAGCGCCGCTCGTCGCCGCGATCTGCGGCCGGTTCGAACTGGCGCTGCTGCTGATCGCCCTGGCGCTGATGGTGCTGTGGCGCCACCGCGCCAACATCGAACGGCTGCTCGCCGGCACCGAGCCGCGCATCGGCGGCGCCAAGGGTGGCTGACGCCGCTTCCGGCGACGATGATTTTGCCAGATTGCGGCTGATCCGCTCGGCCAATATCGGCCCCGTGACCTATGCCCAGTTGATCGCCCGTTTCGGCAACGCGGCGGCGGCGCTGGCCGCGATCCCGGCACTGGCGGCACGTGGCGGCGGGCGGGCGCCACGGCTGGCGGAGACGGGCGCGGTGCGGGCGGAGATGGCACGCACCGCCGCTCTTGGCGCCCGTTATCTGTTCACCGGCGATGCCGATTATCCGCCGCTTCTCGCCCATGTCGAAAGCGCGCCGCCGGTGCTGGTCGTGCGCGGCGCCGTCCCACTGGCGGCGCGGACGACGGTCGCCGTCGTCGGCGCGCGCAATGCCTCGGCTGCCGCCTGCCGCTTCGCGCGCGGGCTGGCGCAGGCGCTGGCCAGCGACGGGATCAGCGTCGCCTCCGGGCTGGCACGGGGCATCGACACGGCGGCGCATGTCGGCGCGCTCGACGGCGGCACCATCGCCGTCGTCGCCGGCGGCATCGACGTGGTCTTTCCGCCCGAAAACGCCGCATTGCAGGAAGAGGTCGCTGTGCGCGGTCTGCTGATCGCTGAACAGCCGCCGGGCACGGAACCGCATGCCCGCCATTTTCCCTGGCGCAACCGGATCATCGCCGGGCTGGCCGCCGGCACCGTGGTGGTGGAGGCGGCGCCGCGCTCCGGCTCGCTGATCACCGCCCGGCTGGCCGGCGAGGCCGGCAGGGCGGTGATGGCGGTACCCGGCTCGCCGCTCGACCCGCGCGCGCAGGGCTGCAACCAGTTGATCCGCGATGGCGCGATCCTGATCCAGTCCGCCGCCGACGTCGTCGAGGCGATCGGCCCGCTCGACCGGCGCGTCGTCGCCCAGCCGGCCGATCGCTTCGCCGCCCAGCCGATCGCCGCCGACGCGACCGACGGCGAGCGGCGGGCCGTCATCACCCTGCTCGGCCCGACGCCGGTGGCGGTCGACGAGCTGATCCGCCAGGCCGGGCTGGCCCCGGCCGTCGTCCAGACGGTGCTGCTCGAACTGGAACTGGCCGGGCGGCTGGAGCGGCATGCCGGCGCCCGCGTCGCGCTTCCCGCCGGGTAGGGGAGCGGGCCGGTGCCGACTCCGCCTGAAGCGGACGAACTCCAGCGGCATGGTCAATCGGTATGGATCGGGGCGGGTAATCCTCTCTCCCTCTTGACGGGGCGCACCGGGGCTTCCCATCCTCGCATGCGTACGTGAAGCGTTTTCGATCCGGGGTTTCATGCAGCTTGTCATCGTCGAATCGCCTGCCAAGGCGAAGACCATCGAGAAATATCTCGGCGGGGCGTACCGCGTCCTCGCCTCCTACGGCCACATCCGCGACCTGCCGCCGCGCGACGGATCGGTCCGGCCGGACGAAGGCTTCGCGATGGATTGGGAAGCCTATGCCGACAAGGGCAAGCAACTGCGCGCGATCGTCGACGCGGCGAAGCAGGCCGATCGGCTGATCCTCGCCACAGACCCCGACCGGGAAGGGGAGGCGATTTCGTGGCACGTGCAGGAAATGCTGCGCCAGAAGAAGGCGCTGCCGAAGGACATCGAACGGGTGACGTTCAACGCGATCACCAAGGCAACGGTGACGGCGGCGATGAAGGCGCCGCGCGCGCTCGACGACGACCTGATCGACGCCTATCGCGCCCGTCGCGCGCTCGATTATCTCGTCGGCTTCACCCTGTCGCCGGTGCTGTGGCGCAAGCTGCCCGGCGCCAAGTCGGCCGGGCGGGTGCAGTCGGTTGCGCTGCGCCTGATCGTCTCGCGCGAGCGGGAGATCGAAAGCTTCGTCGCGCAGGAATACTGGTCGGTCTTCGCCGACATGGAGCAGGACGGCCAGCCGTTCGTCGCCCGGCTGGTGCGCTGGCGCGGCGAGAAAATCGATCGGCTGACGATCGGCGCCGCCGGCGATGCGGAGGCGGCGAAGGCGGCTGTAGAGGCCGGTCGTTTCACTGTCGTATCGGTTGAAACCAAGCCGGCGACCCGCAACCCCCCGCCGCCGTTCACTACCTCCACCTTGCAGCAGGAAGCGGCCCGAAAGCTGGGCTTTTCCGCCAGCCACACCATGCGCGTCGCCCAGACTCTCTATGAGTCCGGGGTGATAACCTATATGCGAACCGACGGCGTCCAGATGGACGAAAGCGCGATCTCCGCCGCCCGCCGCGCGATCGCCGATCGCTATGACGGCAGCTATGTTCCCGACAAGCCGCGCCACTACACGGCCAAAGCGAAGAACGCCCAGGAAGCGCACGAAGCGATCCGCCCGACCGATTTCGCCAACGACCGCGCCGCCTCCGGCGACGAGGCGCGGCTCTACGATCTGATCTTCAAGCGCGCGCTTGCCAGCCAGATGGCCTCCGCCCGGCTGGAACGGACCGCGGTCGAACTGGCCGATGCCACCGGCCAGACCGCGCTGCGCGCCACCGGCCAGGTCGTGCTGTTTCCCGGCTACCTCGCCCTGTACGAGGAAGGACGTGACGACCCGGCCGGCGGCGACGGCGATGATGATTCGCGCCGCCTGCCCCGGCTGGCGGCGGGTGACGCCCCGGCGCGCAAGGCGGTTCACGCCGAACAGCATTTTACCCAGCCGCCGCCGCGCTTCTCGGAAGCCAGCCTGGTCAAGAAGCTGGAAGAACTAGGCATCGGCCGCCCGTCGACCTACGCCTCGATCATCCAGGTGCTGAAAGACCGGGCCTATGTCCGGACCGAGAAGAACCGCTTCTTTGCCGAGGAGAGCGGCCGGCTGGTCACCGCCTTCCTCGAACGCTTCTTCGAGCGCTACGTCTCCTACGACTTCACCGCTGGGCTGGAGGACGAGCTGGACGACATCTCCGGCGGCCGGGCGCAGTGGCAGGCGGTGCTCGAGGCGTTCTGGAAGGATTTCAAGCCGAAGACCGAGCAGGTCATGGAGCAGAAGCCGTCGGACATCACCGCCGCGCTCGACCAGTTCCTGGAGCCCTATCTGTTCCCGCCGCAGGCGGACGGCAGCGATCCGCGCCTCTGCCCAAGCTGCAAGGCCGGGCGGTTGGCGCTGCGCGGCGGCCGGTTCGGCGCCTTTGTTGCCTGCTCCAACTACCCGGAGTGCAAATACACCCGGCGCTTCGCCCAGCCGGGCGGTGACAATGGCGGCGACAGCGGGCCGGAGGCGCTGGGCACCGACCCGGCGAGCGGCCTGGACATCACCCGGCGCAGCGGCCGGTTCGGCCCCTACATCCAGCTTGGTGACGGCAAGGAGGCGAAGCGCGCGTCGATCCCCAAGGATCTGCCGGGCGACGGCCTGACTCTCGATTGGGCGGTCAAGCTGCTGTCGCTGCCGCGCGAGATCGGTCCGCACCCGGAAAGCGGCAAGCCGATCACCGCATCCATCGGCCGTTACGGCCCCTATCTTGCTCATGACGGCAAATATGCCCGGCTGAGCAGCACGACGGAGGTGTTCGAAACCGGCATGAACGCCGCCGTGGTCAAGCTGGCCGAGGCAGCGGCAAATGGCGGCCGCCCCGCGCGCGGTGCCGCTGCCGCGCCGCTGCGCGTGCTCGGCGCCCACCCGCGAACCGAGGCGGAGATTCGGGTGATGGCCGGCCGCTACGGCCCCTATGTGACCGACGGCACCACCAATGCGACGCTACCCAAGGGGCTGGAGCCGGAGGCGGTGACGCTGGAGGAAGCAGCGCAGTTGATCGACGCGCGCGCGGCCGCCCCGGCACGCGGCAAGAAGAAGGCACCGGCCAAGAAGGCGCCGGCCCGGAAGAAGACACCGGCGAAGAAGGCAAAGAAGGCCTGAGCGCCCTCAGGCAGTGATTATGCGGTCGTCGCCCGCTTCGGCGAGCAGCGACACCAGTCCGCCGCCGGCGATGCGCGGATCGAATCGGTCCAGCGCCAGCCCGGCGGCGGCGAGGCCGCTCTGGCAGGCGATGACCTCCACTCCCAATGCCAGCGCGTCGTCGAGCGACGCGCCGTGCAGCAGGGCGACCGCGCGGTCGTGCAGGTAGAGCCGGCTGCGCCCGCCAAGCGCTGCTGTGGCGCTTGCGACGGCGATCGCGGCGTCCAGCCGTTCGCGGTCGGCAGTCAGCACGATCAGGGTCAGCCCGCGCATCGGCACTCCGGATCTTTCGGCAGCGCGGCGGTATGGAAGCGGAAGGCGAGCGCGTCGAGCCGCAGCAGCCGGCCGGCACTGTCCGCCCCGAACGGCACGATCTGGCGGATTGCCTCGATCGCGGCGAGGGCGCCGAGCGTTGCGGTCAGCGCGCCGAGCACGCCCTGGTCGGCGCAGCTTATGTCGGGCTGGTCGGGATCGTCGCCGACCAGGCAACGATAGCAAGGCTTGCCGGCTTCCCAGCCGCGATAGACCGCCAGTTGCCCGTCGAACTGCCCGACAGCCGCGGAGACCAGCGGGATGTGGAGGGCGAGCGCGGCGTCGGCGACGATCAGCCGGGTGGCGAAATTGTCGCAGCCGTCGAGCACCACGTCGGCGTCGGCGAGCAGCGCGGCGGCGTTGCTGGCGTCCAGCCTTACCGCCTGCCCGATAACGCCGATATCCGGGTTCAGCCGCTCGACAGCGTCCGCCGCCGCGTCGACCTTCAACCGCCCGACATCGGCGGTGGCGAACAGCGTCTGGCGTTGCAGGTTGGACAGCGCGACCCGGTCGTCGTCGATCACGGTCAGCTGGCCGACCCCGGCCGCCGCCAGCGCGGCGATTGCCGGGCAGCCGATGCCGCCGGCGCCGATCACCGCGACATGGCCGGCGAGCAGCGCCCGCTGCCCGGCGCCGCCGACCTCCTTCAGGATGATGTGGCGGGCGTAGCGATCGAGCTGGGTGTCGCTGAGCGTCACACCCCGGTCGAGCCGAAGCCGCCGGCGCCGCGCGCGGTCTCGTCCAGCTCCTCGACCTCGGCGAACCAGGCGGCGGTGACGGCGGCGGGGACGAGCTGGGCAATCCGGTCGCCGCGCGCGATGGCGAACGGCTCGCTGCCCAGATTGGCGAGGATCACCTTCACCTCGCCGCGATAGTCGGCGTCGATCGTTCCCGGCGCGTTGAGGCAGACGACACCGTGCTTCAATGCCAGGCCGGAGCGGGAGCGGACCTGCACCTCATGCCCTTCGGGGATGGCGAAGGCGAAGCCGGTGGCGACGGCGTGGCGAGCACCGGGGGCAAGGGTCAGCGCCTCGGCCGCGACGACGTCCATGCCGGCGGCATGGGCGGTGGCGTAGGTGGGGAGGGGCAGGCCGTCGCCGTGCGGCAGCCGCTTGACCTTGATCGTCACCGTCATCGTGCGGTCCCCAATGCATCGGCGATCCGTTCGGCCAGCCGTTCGGCGACCGCCAGCTTGCTGCCCTGCGGCCAATCCTCGACGCCGTCGGCGGTGACGAGGTGGACGCGGTTCTCGGCGCCGCCCATCACGTCGCCCGATACGTCGTTGGCGACGATCCAGTCGCTGCCCTTGCGCGTCCGCTTGGCGACGGCGTTGTCGACGACATTCTCGGTCTCCGCGGCAAAGCCGACGACCAGCGTGGGGCGGCGCGGATCGCGGGCCAGTTCAGCCAATATATCGGGGTTCTCGGACAGGCCCAGCGTCGGCGGCTTGCCGTCGGTGCGCTTCTTGATCTTGCCGGCGGCCGGCTCGACGCGCCAGTCGGCGACCGCCGCGACCATCACCGCCGCGTCGGCGGGCAGGGCGCGGGCGACTTCACTCGCCATCTGGCGCGCGGTCTCGACATCGACGCGGTCCACGCCCGGCGGTGTCGGCAGCGCCACCGGGCCGGAGACCAGCGTCACTCGCGCCCCCCGCGCGGCGAGGGCGCCGGCGATCGCATAGCCTTGCTTCCCCGACGAGCGGTTGGCGATGTAGCGCACCGGGTCGATCGGCTCGTGCGTCGGCCCGGCGGTGACGATGACGTGCCGCCCGGCCAGCCGCGCGTCGCGGCCGATCCATGCCGGACCGCCGGCCGGCGGCGGCAGCTTGGCCGGGCGGCTGGCGGTGGGCTCCGCCGCCAGCATCGCGTGGATCGCGGCGAGGATGGCGATCGGCTCGGGCAAGCGACCGGGACCGTATTCGCCGCAGGCCATTGCGCCTTCGTCCGGCTCCATCACCGTCACGCCGTCGGCGCGCAGGCGTTCGACGGCGCGCCGGGTCGCGGGGTGCAGCCACATCCGCACGTTCATCGCCGGGGCGACCAGCACCGGCTTGTCGGTCGCCAGCAGCAGCGTCGTCGCCAGATCGTCCGATATGCCGGCGGCCATCCGCGCCATCAGGTCGGCGGTGCCGGGGGAGACGACGACGAGATCGGCTTCGCGGCTGAGACGGATATGGCCCATCTCCGCTTCGTCCTTCAGGTCCCACAAGCTGGTGTGGACCGGCTGTTCCGACAGGGCGGCCAGCGTCATCGCGGTTACGAAATGCGCGCCACCGTCGGTCAGCACGCAGCGCACGCCCAGCCCGTCCTTTCGGAGCAGGCGGATCAACTCGCACGCCTTGTAGGCCGCGATCCCGCCGCCGACGATCAGGAGAATTCGCTTCGCTGTCATCACCGCCTCATTGCCGCGTGCAAGCCGGGGTTACAACCCGGCGAGCGCGTCGATCGCGCCCTGCAATATGTAGGAGGCGGCGAGCTTGTCGACCAGTTCGGCGCGGCGCGCCCGGCTGGCGTCGGCTTCGATCAGCGTGCGGGTCACCGCCTGGGTCGACCAGCGTTCGTCCCACAGCAGGATCGGCCTGGCGTCAGCCATGTTGCGGGCGAAGGCGCGGATCGACTGGGTGCGCGGCGAATCGCTGCCGTCGAGGTTGAGCGGCAGGCCGATGACGATGCCGGCAACCTGCTGCTCCGTCATCAGCGCCTCCAGCCCGGCGCGGTCGGCGGAGAATTTCGTCCGCCGGACCAGGGATGCCGGGCTGGCGATCGTCCAGCCGGCGTCGCACAGCGCGGTGCCGATCGTCCGGGTACCCACATCCAGCCCGATCAGCCGCCCGCCGTCGGGCAGCGCTGCGCGGAAAGCGGCGGGGTTGGTGGCGATCAACGCAGTTCGCCCGGCTGTTCGGCGAGGTAGGTCGCCAGACGCCGGGCAATATCCGCGCGGACATTGGCCCAGAACAGCGGATAGTCGAACACATGATAATTGTTGCCGGGCAGGGTGTAAGGGCCAAGCTCTGGCGGCTCGCCTATCAGCAATATGCCGCGCCCGTCGCAGCGCGCCGGCACCCGCCCCGCCTCGATCGTCGCGCTCTTCAGGTCCTTGCTGGGGAACAGGGTGCCGAGATTGGCCTCGGCGCCGGCGGCGGTGAACGGAATACCGGTCAGCGGGTTGGTGCACAGCATCGGCGTGCCGGCACGCGATACGCCGTTGAAGCCGGTGGTCTCGTCGTAATGCTCGAAGATCAGCGACGGGTCGGCCGGCTCGGCGAAACTTTGCCAGGATAGCAGGCACCCGGCCTGTTCGGCGGTTTCGCACGGCGGCAGGCCGAGCGCGGTAAGATCGGTGTCGACCGATATCGGCCAGCCGACGATGTAGACGGCGACGATGCGCTGCGCGATCGGCCGCCCCGCCACCCGCTCGCGCAGTAGCCGGGTCAGGTGGAGCGAGCCCTGGCTGTGCCCGGCGAGGATGATCGGCCGGTCGGCGGGCAGGTCCTTCACGAAGCGGTCGAACGCCGACAGCACGTCGCCATAGGCGAGGGCCAGCGCCTTCTCCGCATCGGCGCGGTCGGTCAGGAAGGCGCCGAACGTCGCCTGCCGGTATTTGGGCGCCCAGACGGTGGCGACGCCGTTGAAGGCGCTGGCCTGGGCGCGCAGGAACAGGCGGGCGCGTTCGCTGGCCTCGATGTCGTCGAGCGGGGCGTTCCAGGCCGAGCGTTCCAGGTAGGTTGTCGGGTGAATATAGAACAGCGCGGCGGGTGGAGCCCCGGCAGGCTGATAGCCTTCGGGCACCCAGAGCGACGGGTCGGTCGGGCCCTTGCCGGGGTAGGAATACCACATTGCCGGATCGGCATAGGCGTCGGCGGCGACCTTCGGCGCCGCCTGGAAGGCGGCGCTGGGCACGAAGGCGGCGCGCATGATCCGAGCGCTGAACAGGCGGTAGGCGAAGGCGGCGACCAGCACGAGGACGACCGCACCGGCGATGAAATACAGGAATTTCCGGGCCAAGTGGTTGCTCCGAACTGCGCTGTCCGCCACCTAGCGGGCGGACGGGATCGCGTCCAACACTACCGTCGTGCTTGAAGCCGGCCGGGCCGAATGCTAGCCGCGCGGCATGTCAGTCGATACAGCCACAGTCCGCCGGATCGCCGGCCTCGCACGGATCGCGGTCAGCGATGCCGAAGCCGAGGCGATGGTGCCCGAACTCAACAACATCCTCGGCTGGATCGAGCAACTGGGCGAGGTCGACACCAGCGGCGTCACCCCGATGACCGCGGTTATCGCCAACACCCTGCGGCTGCGCGACGACGTCGTGACCGACGGCGATGTGCGCGACGCGGTGCTGGCCAACGCCCCGCAGGCCGAGCACGGCTTCTTCGCCGTGCCGAAGGTGATCGAATAATGGCCGCGCTGACCGATCTGGGCATCGCCGCGATCCGCGACGGCGTGCGGGATGGCGCGTTCACCGCGCGCGAGGTGGCCGAGCAGTTCGTTGCCCGCGTCGCGGCGGCGCGGCCGCTGAACGCATTCATCACCGAAACGCCGGAGCATGCGCTGGCCGCCGCCGACGCCGCCGACAAGGCGCGCGCGGCGGGCACGCTGGCGCCGCTGTCCGGCGTGCCGATCGGCATGAAGGACCTGTTCTGCACCGCCGGCGTGCGGTCGACAGCCGCCAGCGCGATGCTCGGCGATTTCGTGCCGCCGTATGAATCGACGGTATCGGAAAAGCTGTGGGCGGCCGGCGCCGGCATGCTCGGCAAGCTGAACCTCGACCAGTTCGCGATGGGATCGTCCAACGAAACCAGCGCGTTCGGCAACGTCGTGTCACCGTGGCGGCGGAACGACGGCGGCAACGCGGCGCTGACGCCGGGCGGATCGTCGGGCGGCAGCGCGGCGGCGGTGGCGGCGCGGCTGTGCCCGGCGGCGACTGGCACCGACACCGGCGGGTCGATCCGCCAGCCGGCGGCGTTCACCGGCATTTCCGGGATCAAGCCAACCTACGGCCGCTGCTCGCGCTGGGGCATCGTCGCCTTCGCGTCGTCGCTGGACCAGGCCGGGGCGATGGCGCGCGACGTGCGCGACTGCGCGCTGATGCTGCAGGCGATGAGCGGTTTCGACCCGAAGGATGCGACCTCGCTCGACCTGCCGGTGCCCGACTGGGAGGCGGGGCTGTCCGCCGACCTGCGCGGCAAGCGCGTCGGCATCCCGCGCGAGTACCGCGTCGACGATATGCCGGCGGAGATCGACGCGTTGTGGCGGCAGGGCGCCGCCTGGCTGAAGGACGCCGGGGCCGAGGTGGTCGAAGTGTCGCTGCCGCACACCCGCTACGCCCTCCCGGCCTATTACATCGTCGCGCCGGCCGAGGCGTCGTCCAACCTCGCCCGCTATGACGGCGTCCGTTACGGGCTGCGCGACCTGCCCGAAGGCGCCGGGTTGCAGGACATGTACGCCGCCACCCGCGCCGCCGGGTTCGGGGCCGAAGTCAAGCGCCGCATCCTGATCGGCACCTATGTGCTGTCTGCCGGGTTCTACGACGCCTATTACACGCAGGCGCAGAAGATCCGGGCGCTGATCGCCCGCGATTTCGAGCAGGCCTGGGCAAGCTGCGACCTGCTGCTGACCCCGACCGCGCCGTCCGCCGCCTTCGCGCTGGGCGAGCGCAGCGCCGATCCGATCGCCATGTATTTGAACGACGTGTTCACCGTGCCGTCGTCGCTGGCCGGCCTGCCGGCGATGTCGGTTCCCGGCGGACTGGACGGGCAGGGCCTGCCGCTGGGCCTGCAACTGATCGGCCGGCCGCTGGACGAGCAGACCGTGCTGAACGCCGGCCTGGCGATCGAGGCGCGGGCCGGCTTTGGTGAACGCCCTAGCGACTGGTGGTGACGAAATAGCGCCGTATTGCGGGAAAACATGCTAAATGCTCTCGCGCGGCCGTCGAAAAGCTGGGAGAAGCGCCGCCGGTTAGCAAGGGGACGCGTTTTGTCGCATCGTTTCGAGGTGCTCGACAGCCTTCGAGGACTTTGCGCCTGCGCCGTCGTGCTGTTCCATTTCCACACCAACGGCGTGCTGTGCAACCTGAGTATCGTCCGGCATAGCTGGCTGTTCGTCGATTTTTTCTTCGTTCTCAGTGGCTTCGTTATAGCCAATGCCTATCTGGGGCGCTTGCAGGCCGGTTTTTCGGGCTGGCGTTTCCTTGGCCTCCGGATGGGGCGGATCTATCCGTTGCACCTGTTCGTGCTGCTGGTGATGCTGGCAGTGGAATTGGTGCTGCTGCTGTGCGGTGCCGGCGGATTGTCGACCCGGGTGCCGTTCACCAACGGCCGCAGCCCGTTCGAATTTGTCGCGTCGCTGCTGCTGCTCAACACCTTCGGACTGACCGACACCCTGCAATGGAACGGCCCGGCGTGGAGCATCGCCGCCGAGATGTGGGCGTACGCACTGTTCGCTGTCGTCGTGCTTGTCGGCGGGCGGCGCGCTCTGCCGCTGTTCGGGCTGATCGCGGTCGCGGCGCTGACCGGGTTGTGGCTGTGGTCCGACCGTGGGCTGGATGCGACTTATGAGCTGGGCTGGCTGCGCTGCTTCTACGGGTTCAGCCTGGGCGTGCTGCTGCACAGCGCACTTGGCGTGGTGCGCTGGCGGCCGGCGACAGCCGGGGCCGCGACGCTGGCCGAGGCCGCCGTCGTTGCCGCCTGCATCGCCTTCGTCACGCTGATCGGGACCGGGCCGGCGACCTTCGCGGCACCGCTGCTGTTCGCGCTCACGATTTTCGTCTTTGCCGGGGAAGGGGGCGCGATCAGCAGCGCGCTCCGCCGGCCGCTGCCCCGGCTGCTCGGTACGCTGTCCTATTCGATCTACATGATCCACGTCTTCGTGCAGGCGCGGCTGATCGACGGATTGCAACTGATCGGCGGCGAGCGGTTCGCCCGACCCAACCCGGTGCTGGGCGGCGCCGACTGGATCGCGCTGCCCGCACCGTGGAGCGATGCGGTGACCGTGGCGATGGTGGTCATCGTCGTCGGCTGTTCCTGGCTGACCTATCGCTGGGTCGAGCAGCCGGCGCGGGTCTGGTCGCGACGGTTGCTGGCCGACGGGCGCAAGGCGGAGGTCCGCCGCGCTGAAAGCGAAGCGCCGACCTTCTGACGCTTGCGATAGCCGCCGATCCGATTAGAGACGGTGCGATGACGACCAGCAGCTACCGAATCCAGGGCGCCACCGGCGAATGGGAGGTGGTGATCGGGCTTGAGGTCCACGCCCAGATCACCTCAAACGCCAAGTTGTTTTCCGGCGCGGCCACCGCGTTCGGCGCGGAGCCGAACACGCAGGTGTCGTTGGTCGACGCGGCGATGCCGGGCATGCTGCCGGTGCCGAACCGCGAATGCATTCGCCAGGCGGTGCGCACCGGCATGGCGATCGAGGCGGAGATCAACCGCTGGTCACGGTTCGACCGCAAGAATTACTTCTATGCCGACTTGCCGCAGGGTTACCAGATTTCGCAGCTCTACCACCCGCTGGTCGGCGAGGGCTCGATCGCGATCGAGCCGGCCGAGGGTGAGGAGAAGGTCGTCGGGATCGAGCGCATCCATGTCGAGCAGGATGCCGGCAAGCTGATGCACGACCAGCACCCGACCCGGTCCTATGTCGACCTGAACCGGTCCGGCGTCGCGCTAATGGAAATCGTGTCGCGGCCGGACATGCGCTCCCCGGCGGAAGCGGGGGCCTATGTCCGCAAGCTGCGCTCCATCCTGCGCTATGTCGGGTCGTGCGACGGCAATATGGAAGAAGGGTCGATGCGTGCCGACGTCAACGTCAGCGTACGCCGCCCGGGCGAGGAATTCGGCACCCGGACGGAGACCAAGAACGTCAATTCCGTCCGCTTCGTGATGGCGGCGATCGAGCATGAGGCGCGGCGCCAGGTCGACGTGCTGGAAAGCGGCGGCCGCATCGTCCAGGAAACCCGCCTGTTCGACCCGGACCGGGGCGAGACGCGATCGATGCGCTCCAAGGAGGACGCGCACGATTATCGCTATTTCCCCGATCCCGACCTGCTGCCGCTGGAGCTGGACGAGGCGTTCATCGCCGAATGCCGCGCCAGCCTGCCGGAGCTGCCGGACACCAAGCGCGCGCGCTATCGCGACGTGCTGGGCATCACCGCCTACAACGCGGCGGTGCTGACCGCCGAGGTGGAGACGGCGCGCTGGTTCGAGCGGCTGCTCGCGGCGTGCGGCGACCGGGTGACGCCGAAGGCGGCGTCCAACTGGGTGATTTCCGACCTGTTCGGCGCCCTCCACCGGATCGGCAAGGATATCGACGCCAGCCCGGTCGGCCCGGAGCAGGGCGCCGAGCTGCTCGCGCTGGTTGCCGATGGCACCCTGTCCGGCACGCTGGCCAAGCAGGTGTTCGAGATCATGCTGGAAACCGGTGACGACCCCGCGAAGATCGTCGCGGAACGCGGGATGAAGCAGACCAGCGATACCGGCGCGATCGACGCGGTGATCGCCGATGTGCTGACCGCCAATGCCGACAAGGTCGCCCAGTACAGGGACGGCAAGGAAGCGCTGTTCGGCTTCTTCGTCGGCCAGACGATGAAGGCGATGGCCGGCAAGGCGAATCCGCAGGTGGTGAACGCGCAACTGAAGAAGGCGCTCGGCTAGAAATCTGTCCTGTTCAGGCGGCACCGCCCTCCAGCGCCATTCCAACGATGTTGCGCATCACCTGAAGCGGACGGGCTCCAGGCTTTTGGGGCGGCTGGTCGCCCGATCCGCTTGCTCTGGAGTGCCCTCCTGTTATAGACGCCGCCGACCGGCGGTCCTGACGCGGGCGTGGCGGAACTGGTAGACGCGCTGGATTTAGGTTCCAGTATCGCAAGATGTGGGGGTTCGAATCCCTTCGCCCGCACCAGTTTCGCCCATGCACGCTGCCGCCATCGCCATTCAGCTTGAAAAGGCATGTTGACCGAAATGCAGACTGTCGAGACGTTGAACGAAGGCCTGAAGCGCGCCTACACGCTCACCATCACCGCCAAGGACATCGACAAGCGCGTCGAGGCGGAGTTGAAGACGGTGGCCCCGCAGGTGCGGATGCCGGGGTTCCGCCCGGGCAAGGTGCCGGCCAACCTGGTCCGCAAGATGCACGGCCCGGCGTTGCAGCAGGATGCGCTGAACAGCTCGATCCAGGAAGGCGTGCAGAAGATCCTCGCCGACAACAAGCTGCGCCCGGCGATGCAGCCGGCGGTGGAACTGGCCGAAGGCTATGAGCCGGGCAAGGACGCCGAGATCACCGTCTCGCTCGAGGTGCTGCCGCAGGTGCCGACGCCGCAGATCGACGGGCTGAAGCTGGAGCGGCTGACCGCGCCGGTGACCGACGCCCAGATCGACGAGGCGGTGGCCCGTATCGCCGCGCAGAACAAGAGCTGGGACGACGCCAAACCGACCTACAAGGCGAAGACCGGCGACCTGGTGACGATGGATTTCGTCGGCAAGGTCGGCGGCGAGGAGTTCGCCGGGGGCAAGGGCGAGGGCATGGCGATCGAGATCGGTTCGGGGCAGTTGATCCCCGGTTTCGAGGACCAGCTTGTCGGCGTGAAGGCCAATGACGAGAAGACGATCGAGGTCGCCTTCCCCGAAAACTACAACGCCAAGCATCTGGCGGGGAAGCCGGCGACGTTCGACCTGGTGATCACCGCGGTCAAGACGCCGAAGGAAACCGTCGCCGACGAGGAATTCGCCAAGGCGCTGGGCCTGGAAGGGCTGGACCAGCTTCGCGAGCTGTTCAAGGGACAGATCGAGCAGGAGCACAACGGCCTGACCCGCACCCATATGAAGCGCCGGCTGCTCGACCAGCTGGCCGCCGCGCACGACTTCGACGTGCCGCCGTCGATGGTCGAGGCCGAGTTCAACCAGATCTGGGCGCAGCTTGAGCACGAGGCAAGCCACGAGGAGGACCCGGAGGCCGCGCGCGCCGAGATGGAGAAGGACCGCGAGGATTACCGCGCGATCGCCGTGCGCCGCGTCCGCCTGGGCCTGCTGCTGTCCGAGATCGGCCAGGCCAACGGCGTCGAGGTGACCCAGCAGGAGATGAACCGCCTCGTCCAACAGGCGGCGCAGCAGTACAACCCGCAGGACCGCGAGCGCTTCGTCCAGTATATCCAGCAGGAACCGATGGCCGCCGCCCAGCTGCGCGCGCCGCTCTATGAGGACAAGGTCGTCGACTTCCTGTTCTCCAAGGCGGAGATCAGCGAGCGTGAGGTCAGCCGTGCCGAGATCGAGGCGGAGATCGAGTCCGAGGACGATGCCGGCCATGTCCACGGCCCCGGTTGCGGCCATGACCACCACGATCACGACCATGCCAAGCCGAAGGCCGCCAAGAAGGCCGCGCCGAAAAAGGTGGTGAGCGAGGAGGCCAAGGCCGAGGACGCCGCCGCCAAGCCCGCGGCGAAGAAGGCAGCCCCGAAGAAGACCGCTGCTGCCGAGGAAGCGCCGGCCCCGGCCAAGAAGCCGGCGGCGAAGAAGGTCGCGGCGGCGAAGGACGAGGCCCCGGCCAAGCCGAAGCCGGTGGCGAAGAAGCCGGCCGCCAAGAAGGCGGAAGGCTGAGCATCGCCAAGGCCCGCCATTCCGGCCTTCGCCGGCGTGGCGGAACCGGCTAAGGGAAGGCGATGATGACCGATCCCGCTCGGTTGCCGCGAATCGCGGTGCTGTTGCCCTGCTATAACGAGGAGGCGGCGATCGGCCCGACCGTCGCCGCCTTTCGCGCCGCGCTGCCGCAGGCGGCGATCTACGTCTACGACAACAACAGCAGCGACCGCACCGCCGACGCCGCGCGCAAGGCCGGCGCCACCGTTCGTGACGAGCGGATGCAGGGCAAGGGCCATGTCGTCCGCCGGATGTTCGCCGACATCGAGGCCGACATCTACGTGATGGCCGACGGCGATGCGACTTACGACGCCGCCGCCGCCCCGGCGATGGTGCGGATGCTGGCCGAGGAACGGCTCGACATGGTCGTCGGCGCCCGGCAGAGCGAGGTGGAGGCGGCCTATCGCCGCGGCCACCGGCTGGGCAACCGGCTGTTCACCGGCATCCTCGCCTGGCTGTTCGGCCGCAGCTTCAGCGACATATTTTCCGGCTACCGCGTGTTTTCCCGCCGGTTCGTAAAGAGCTTTCCGGTGCTGTCGTCCGGCTTCGAGATCGAGACCGAGATCAGTGTCCACGCGCTCGAACTGCGGATGCCGGTGGCGGAGAAGCTGACATCCTATGCCGCCCGCCCGGAAGGATCGGCGTCGAAGCTGTCGACCTGGCGCGACGGCTGGCGCATCTTGCGCACGATCGCCACGCTGTTCCGCATCGAACGGCCGGTGCTGTTCTTCGGCGGGGTCGGCGCACTGCTGGCGCTGGCGGCGCTGGTCCTCGCCGCGCCGCTGGCCGTCACCTACAGCCAGACCGGGCTTGTCCCGCGCCTGCCGACGGCGGTGCTGGCGACCGGGCTGATGATCCTCGCCATCCTGAACGGGCTGTGCGGGTTGATCCTCGATACGGTGGTGCGCGGGCGGCTGGAAGTGCGGCGGCTGGCCTACCTGGCGCATCCGGCGCCGGGTGGGGTTGAACCCGGCTTGCCTTCACCCGATCTTAGCGCCTAGGCATTACCCCCCGACGAGCAGGAAATCAGGGATTCTTCATGAATAATCCGTTCGAAAACGGCCAGATCCACGACGCGCTGGTCCCGATTGTCATCGAGCAATCGAACCGCGGCGAGCGCAGCTTCGACATCTATTCGCGGCTGTTGCGCGAACGGATCATCTTCGTCACCGGGCAGGTGGAGGATCATATGGCCTCGCTGATCACCGCCCAGCTGCTCTTCCTCGAGTCCGAGAACCCGAAGAAGGACATCTACATGTACATCAACTCGCCGGGCGGGGTGGTGACGTCCGGCATGGCGATCCACGACACGATGCAGTATATCCGCCCGCGCGTCGGCACGGTGTGCATCGGCCAGGCGGCGTCGATGGGCAGCTTCCTGCTGGCCGCCGGCGAGCCGGGGATGCGCGTGGCGCTGACCAACGCGCGGATCATGATCCACCAGCCGTCGGGCGGCGCCCAGGGGCAGGCGACGGACATCGAGATCCAGGCCAAGGAAATCCTGCGCATCCGCCACCGGATGAACGAACTCTACGCCAAATATACCGGCCAGCCGATCGAGACGATCGAAAGCTCCATGGAACGCGACAAGTTCCTGAGCGCCGACGAGGCGAAGACGTTCGGCCTGATCGACGAGGTGTTCGACAAGCGCCCGCAGCCGGTGGAGGAACCGGCGGCGCCCGCCGCCTGACCGGCGCGGCGCGGCGAAACGGAAAATTCGGCATTGTCGGATAGAATGGGCGCGGTCTAGGATGCCCCGCCCGAACGGGCCCGCACGGCGGGCCGAAGGAAGGAACGGATGACCAAGTTGAGTGGCGGCGATTCGAAGAGCACGCTCTACTGCTCCTTCTGCGGCAAGTCGCAGCATGAGGTTCGCAAGCTGATTGCCGGGCCGACGGTGTTCATCTGCGATGAATGCGTCGAGCTGTGCAACGACATCATCCGCGAGGAAACCAAGTCGGCGCTGGTGTCGAAGCGCGACGGCGGCGTGCCGACCCCGCACGAGATCTGCGAGCATCTCGACCAGTATGTGATCGGCCAGACCCAGGCGAAGCGGGTCCTCTCCGTTGCGGTGCACAACCACTACAAGCGGCTGAACCACGGCGCCAAGGGCGGCGATGTCGAGCTGGCCAAGTCCAACATCCTGCTGATCGGGCCGACCGGTTCGGGCAAGACGCTGCTCGCCCAGACTATGGCGCGGCTGCTCGACGTGCCGTTCACCATGGCGGACGCGACGACGCTGACCGAGGCCGGCTATGTCGGCGAGGATGTCGAGAACATTATCCTGAAGCTGCTCCAGGCGTCCGACTATAATGTCGAGCGGGCGCAGCGCGGCATCGTCTACATCGACGAGATCGACAAGATCAGCCGCAAGGCCGAAAATCCGTCGATCACTCGAGACGTGTCCGGCGAGGGGGTGCAGCAGGCGTTGTTGAAGCTGATGGAGGGGACCACCGCCTCCGTGCCGCCGCAGGGCGGCCGCAAGCACCCGCAGCAGGAATTCCTGCAGGTCGACACCACCAATATCCTGTTCGTCTGCGGCGGCGCCTTTTCCGGCCTGGAAAAGATCATCGCCGACCGGTTGCAGGGCAAGTCGATCGGCTTCGGCGCCTATGTCGCCGCGCCCGAGGAGCGGCGCACCGGCGAGGTGCTGCGCCAGAGCGAGCCGGCGGACCTGCTGAAATTCGGCCTGATCCCCGAATTCGTCGGCCGGCTGCCGGTGATCGCGACGCTGGAGGACCTGGACGTCGACGCGCTGGTCAAGATCTTGTCCGAGCCGAAGAACGCGCTGGTCAAGCAGTATCAGAAGCTGTTCGAGATGGAGGCGGTGACCCTGTCCTTCACCGAGGACGCGCTGGTCGCGATCGCCAAGAAGGCGATCGAGCGCAAGACCGGCGCGCGCGGCCTGCGTTCGATCCTGGAGGGCATCTTGCTCGACACCATGTTCGACCTGCCGTCGATGGACGGCGTTGACGAGGTGATGATCGACCGCGACGTAGTGGAAGGCCGCAAGGAACCGATCCGCGTCTACGCCAAGAAGGAAAAGGAAAAGGCCGGCGACGCCGCCTGAGCGCGGGATCGCTGAATCATGAGGCGCGGGCGGGCAGCGATGCCTGCCCGCGTTTTTATTAGTGCGCGGTCTTTCCGATGCGGCGGAAGAATAGCGTTTCAGCTTTGGCAGGCCATGTGCGCCGAACACCTTTGCGAAGGTGAACAGGCCGACGCCATCGCCATTTGTGCAGCGGTAGACGTTTGACGCATCGACTGAGCAGGCAGCTTTGGAATCCGGGAAGGGCGCGGCGGACATTGAGGTGAGCAAGGCGCTCACCAGGAAGGGCTGACCGTAGTGTCGAGCCTCCGGGCACTTCAGCGCCGCGTGGTGAAGCTGGAGACCGCTCAAAAGCCGCGACCGTCATCTGCGCCCTTCAACGCCGCATCAAGCGGATAGAGGAAGCGGAGAAGCCGAAGCCGTCCCCGTTCACGACCCTGTTCGTCTCCTTCGACGCTTGGGTTGAGCGCGAAGTTCTGCTCAGCATTGAAGGCGGGGTGCTGGACCGGCGGGATATGGTAGCGGTCGTCGCTGCCCTCCGTGCATGGGAAGCTGACGGGACATGGGAGCAGGCACATGCTCACTGACGGTGCCCGCCAGTGCCAGCATAGGGTTGCGCGGGGCATTATTTGCCTGCCTGCGCCGAGGATCAGCGGACGGTCCCTCGTTAATCGAACATCCGCAGCAGCGGGGGTAGGCTACACTCCTTCCGCCTTGACGCTGCCAGCACCCTGCGCCTTTGGGCGGGGGTGCTGCTATGACGGACAAGTTGCAAAGGGCAGCGATCAATGGAATTGTAAAAAGATGGATCACAAAAAGTTTGTAGACGGTCAGCGAAAGGGTGTTAACGCAATTTGCGCTCTTTTCGTGGTCGTCATCGCGATAATGTGGCTCGCAACGCTTCTTGATTATGTTTTTGCTTTGGATTGGGGCTGGGACAGGAAAATCTTGTGGCTTGGGCCACCTATGGTGATTTTCGCTTTTTTCGTCCGCTTTTGTGCAAGGGCGATCTTCAAGTTCGTCGATTCAAATTACTAGCGCATTTCCTGCGCTCTCGGGCGTGAGGTGCTGCTAACCGCCGCGCGGTATCCAGCCTTTGGAGTTACGAGCCGGGATAGGGATGCCCTTGGACTCAAGTTTCTTGATGACCAAAGGCTCCAGCATCGGCCCCCATCCATCCCAGTTAGCGTTATAGCAGGTGTCGCAGGCCATCAGTCATAGGCGTGAAGCTTGTGACCTTCATAACGATGAGGCCCGTGCTGATATTGCTTACCGCAGGCATCGCAGGGAAACGTCAGTGCATCCATCAGCAATCTCCCAGCGGTGGCGGAAGCGGTGGGATTCGAACCCACGATACAGTTGCCCGTATGCCAGTTTTCAAGACTGGAGCCTTCAACCACTCGGCCACGCTTCCATGCCATTTCGGGGCTGGCAGCTTACGACAGGCTTATGGGTGATTACACCCGGTAAACCTGACCTATGCTAACCCCTTGTAAATATACTCCTAATTCCACGCTCAAGTCGCAAGCTCCGGTAGCTTTCAAGACCAGTGCCTTCAACCACTCGGCCACTCTTCCGTGCCGTTTGCCGGCTGTCAGCTTACGGCGGGCATAGCCGCTTATCCGGCCGGCGGGGGCTGGCAAAGCGAAAATCGTCGGTACGGCCTTTCGTGCATCCGGCGCGACGAAGGGAATGTCTTGTACGGGGCGGCTGTGGCACTGTGGCCGCGCGGCGCCGGGGTGCCGTGGTTGCAGGGGAGAATGATGCGGGGTTGGTTGGGGATTGCGGTGCTGGCGCTGGCGGGGGCGCCGGCCGTGGCGCAGGAGGACGCGGCGTTCCAGGCGTTCCTGGGCGAGTTGCGCGGGCAGGCGGCCCGTGACGGGGTGAGCCAGCGCACGCTGGACGCGGTGATGCCGACGCTGACCTTCAACCCGCGTGTCGTCACCCTCGACCGGGCGCAGCCGGGCGGCAACCCGAGCGCGCCGCCATCGGCGATCCCCGCCTTCGCGCCCTATCGCGCCCGCCATGTCGATGCGGCGCGGATCAACCGCGGGCGAGCCAAGTACCAGGCGCTGCGCCCGCGGCTGGAGCGGATCGAGACCGAAACCGGCGTGCCGGAATCGATCATGGTCGCGATCTGGGGCCATGAGACCAATTACGGCAGCTATACCGGCGATTTCGACCTACTGCGCTCGCTCGCCAGCCTGGCCTATGAAGGGCGGCGGCGGACGCTGTTCACCGGCGAGTTCATCGCCGCGCTGAAGATGATGGATCGGGGCATTTCGCGCGAGCAGCTGAAAGGCAGCTGGGCCGGGGCGACCGGCTATCCGCAGTTCCTGCCGAGCGTTTACCTGCGGGTGGCGCGCGACGGCGATGGCGACGGCAAGGCCGATATCTGGCGCAGCGAGCCGGATACACTGGCCTCCATCGCCAATTATTTCGTCGATGCCGGCTGGCGGCGGGGGCAGGGCTGGGGCGTGGCGGTGTCGGTGCCGGCGGGGCTGGACCGCGCCGCGATCGCCAACCGGACCAAATCACCGCGCTGCCCGCGCGTCCACGATCGGCACAGCCGCTGGCTGACCATCGCCGAATGGCGGGCACGGGGGATTGTGCCGGAAAGCGGCGCCTGGCCGCCGGACGGCCAGCTCGCGACGCTGATCGAGCCGGACGGGCCGGGCAAGACGGCCTATCTGCTGAGCGGCAATTACCGCGTCATCCTCGATTACAACTGCTCCAATTTCTACGGGTTGTCGGTGGGGTTGCTGGCGGATGCGGTGGCGCGCTGAACTGGCCGCCCTGCTGCTGCTCGGCGGGTGCGGCACCACCGGGGCGCTGAGCGACAGGCCGGTCAAGATCGGCCAACCCTACGCCGTCGGCGGCGTGCGCTACGTGCCGGAGGACCGGCGGGATTATGACGCGGTCGGCTATGCAAGCTGGTACGGCCGCGACCATGCCGGCAAGCCGACCGCCAACGGCGAGCGCTTCGACCCCGGCGCGTTGACCGCCGCCCACCCGACATTGCCGATGCCGTCCTATGTCGCGGTGACCGCGCTCGACAGCGGCCGGACGATCACCGTCCGCGTCAACGACCGGGGGCCGTTTTCGCGCGGCAAGCTGATCGACCTGTCGCGGGCGGCGGCGCGGATGCTGGGAACGGAAGCTGCGGGCGATGCGCCGGTCAGGGTCAGGCGGGTCTACCCGACCGCTGAACAGCAGCGGGCGGTGGCGCGCGGGCGCCGCGTCGCGATGCTGCCGGAGCCGACGCCGGGCGAGCGGGCGGAGCAGTTGCGCCGGCTAGCCGCGCAGCCGCATGGCGGGCTGGCCCCGGCCGGCGCCCCGGTGGCGGCGGATGCGGCGCCGGAGGGCGGACAGGGGGCGGCATTCATCCGCGTCGCGAGCTTTGCCAGCCGGGCCAATGCCGACGGGCTGGCGGCGGTGCTCGGCGGCAGCGTGGTCGCGGCCGGACGCTATTGGCAGGTGCGGCTTGGCCCCTATACCGATGGTGCGGCGGCCGCGCGGTCGCTGGCGAATGTCGTCGCAAAAGGCTATCGCGACGCATCGGTTGTCGCAGCCGAGAGTTGGTGATTGTAACGAGTCGCAGGTAGGTCATGAAAGCATTTGTAATTCCGCCTCTTTTTATGATCGCCCTCGCGGCGCCTTCGGGCGCGGCGGCCCCGCCTTTCGACACCACCGCGCCGGTCGCGTTCATGAAGGACCTGTCGTCCGGCGCCGTGCTCTACGCCAAGGATGCCGACCGGCGGATGCCGCCGGCGTCGATGGCGAAGATGATGACGGTCTACATCGCCTTCGACCTGATCCGGAAAGGCGAGCTGAAGCTGGACCAGCAGTTCACCGTGCGGCCGGAGACCTGGAAGCAGTGGCACGGCCCATCGGCGGGATCGACGATGTTCCTGTCGCCGGGCGAGCAGGTGAGCGTCAAGGACCTGCTGCACGGCATCGTTACCCTGTCCGGCAACGACGCCTGCGTCGTGCTGGCGGAAGGGATTCGCGGCACCGAGGCGGCATTCGCGGCGGAGATGAATCGCTACGCCGGCGCGCTGGGCATGACCAACAGCCATTTCGGCAATTCCAACGGCTGGCCGGACGAGGGGGTGACCTACACCACCGCGCGCGACCTGGCGACGCTGGCAGGAGCGACGGCGCAGAATTTCCCCGATCTCTACAAGACCTTCTATTCCCAGACCGAATTCACCTGGGGCAAGACGATGGGTGGTGGGCAGCCGATCACCCAGCCCAATCGCGACCCGCTGCTTGGCCGGGTCGACGGGGCCGACGGGCTGAAGACCGGCCACACGCAGGAGGCGGGTTACGGCTTCACCGGATCGGCGGAACAGAACGGCCGGCGGCTGGTGATGGTCGTCGCCGGGATCGACAGCTACAACAACCGGATCAGCGAATCCGTCAAGTTCATGCAGTGGGGTTTCCGCGCCTGGACGGCGAAGCCGCTGCTGAAGAAGGGCACCCAGATCGAGACGGCGGAGGTGCAACTGGGCGACAAGGGATCGGTCGGGCTGGTCGCGCCGCGCGACCTGTCGGTTACCCTGCCCGGCGGAGCGGCCGGGGCGATGCAGGTCAAGGTCGTCTATGACGGGCCGGTCAAGGCGCCGATCAAGGCCGGCCAGCACATCGCCGATCTGGTCGTCACCACCCCGGACATGCCGGCGCAGGTGCTGCCGCTGGTCGCCGCCAGCGATGTCGGCCCGGCCGGGTTCTTCGGCCGTGCCTGGGCCGGCCTCATGTCGTTCTTCGGGCGTTGAGCGGCCGGTTCATCTCACTGGAAGGCGGGGAGGGGGTCGGCAAGTCGACCCAGGCCCGGCGCCTCGCCGAGGCGCTGGCCCAGCGCGGCGTCGATGTCGTGTTGACCCGCGAGCCGGGCGGCTCGCCGGGGGCGGAGGCGATCCGCGCCCTGCTGCTGGAGGGAGAGGGCGAGCGCTGGACCCCGACGACGGAGGCGGTGCTGTTCGCGGCCGCCCGCGCCGACCATGTCGCCCGCACCATCCGCCCGGCGCTGGCGCGGGGCGCGACGGTGATCTGCGACCGTTTCATCGACAGTTCGCGCGCCTATCAGGGCGCCGCCGGCGTCGACGACGCGACGATCATGGCGCTGCATGCGATCGGCAGCGGCGGCCTGCTGCCCGACCGCACCCTGTTGCTGAGCCTGCCGCCCGGCGAGGCGGCGGCGCGGGCGATGGCGCGCGACGGCGGGGCGGCCGACCGGATCGGCGGGCGCGATGCCGCCTATCACGCCAAGGTCGCCGCGCTGCTCGTCGATTTCGCGCGGGCCGATCGCCGCCGCTTCCGCTTCGTCGACGCGGCGGGCGCGGAAGATGTGGTGACGCGGCGCCTGCTGATCGCCGCGCTCGACGGCACCGTCGGGTGAGTGCGCTGATCGGCCATGACGCGGCAATCGCCGCCTTTCGCGATGCGGCCGGCGACGGGCGGCTGCACCATGCCTGGCTGATCACCGGGCCGCGCGGCATCGGCAAGGCGCGCTTCGCCGCCGTCGTCGCCCGGCGCCTGCTGGCGGAAGCGGCGGGGCCGCCGCCGCCGGAAGCGGGATTGGAAGTTGCCGAGGATCACCCGGTCGCCCGGCTGATCGCCGCCGGCAGCCACCCGGATTTCCGCCGCCTGGAACGGCTGCCGCGCGAGGGAAGCGGCGCGGCGGGCGGCGAGTTGGCTCGCAATATATCGATCGCCCAGGTCCGCGCGTTGCAGGCGCTGTTCGCCACGACTCCATCGCTGTCGGCACGGCGAATCGTGGTGATCGATTCCGTCGACGACCTGGAACGCGCCGCCGCCAATGCGCTGCTCAAGAACCTGGAGGAGCCGCCGGCGGGCACCGTCTTCCTGCTGATCAGCCATGCGCCCGGCCGGTTGCTGCCGACGATCCGGTCGCGCTGCCGGCTGCTGGCGCTGCGCCGACTCGACGCGGCGGCGACGGCGCGGGTGATCCGCGCCGAACTGCCCGACGCGGCGGAGGCGGAGGTGGCGGCGCTGACCGAACTGGCCGACGGGGCGCCCGGCGCCGCGCTGCGCTTTGCCGGGCTTGACGTCGCCGGGCTCGATGCGGCGCTGGCGACGATCGCTGCGACCGGGGACCCGGACAACAGCGCGCGATCCGCGCTGGCGCGCTCGCTGGCGCTGAAGGCCGCGCAGCCGCGCTATGAGGCGTTTCTGGAACGGGCGCCGGCCTTCATCGCCGGCACGGCCGGAGCGCGGAGCGGCACGGCGCTGGCCGGTGCGATCGCCGCCTGGGAGGAGGCACGGGCGCTCGCCGCCTCCGCCGTGCCGCTGGTGCTTGACCCGCATGCCGTGACTTTCCAGATGGCGACGCTGGTTGCCGGCCTTGCCCCGGGGGCGCCAGCGGTTAAAGGCTGACCGCATGGCCGAACCATTCTACATCACAACCGCCATCAGCTACCCCAACGGCCGGCCGCATATCGGCCACGCCTATGAAGCGATCGCCACCGACGTCGTCGCGCGTTTCCAGCGGATGATGGGCCGCGATGTGCGTTTCCTGACCGGTACCGACGAGCACGGCCTGAAAATGGCGCAGACCGCGCGCGGACGCGGAGTGACGCCCAAGCAGCTTGCCGACGAGATGTCCGGATATTTCAAGGCAATGGATGATCGGCTGAACATCAGCTACGACCGGTTCATCCGCACCACCGATGCCGACCACCACGCCGCCAGCCAGGCGTTGTGGCGGGCGATGGCGGCCAATGGCGACATCTACCCCGGCCGGTATGAGGGCTGGTATTCGGTCCGCGACGAGGCGTTTTACGACGAGAAGGAACTGGTTGCCGGGGAAGGGGGCGAGAAACTGTCGCCGCAGGGCACGCCGGTCGAGTGGACGGTGGAGGAAAGCTGGTTCTTTCGCCTGTCCGCCTACCAGCAGAGGCTGCTCGACCATTACCGCGCCAACCCGGATTTCATCCGCCCGGAAAGCCGCCGCAACGAGATGATCGCCTTCGTTGAGGGCGGATTGTCCGACCTGTCGGTTTCCCGCACCAGTTTCGACTGGGGCGTGCAGGTGCCGGACAGCGACGACCATGTGATGTATGTCTGGGTCGACGCGCTGACCAACTACCTGACCGGTGCCGGCTACCCCGACGGTGACTGGGGGAAATGGTGGCCGGCGGACCTGCACGTCATCGGCAAGGACATCGTGCGGTTCCACACGGTCTACTGGCCGGCCTTCCTGCTGTCCGCCGGCATTGCGCTGCCGAAACAGGTGTTCGGCCACGGCTTCCTGCTCCATCGCGGCGAGAAGATGTCGAAATCGCTCGGCAACGTCGTCGATCCGCTGGCGCTGGCGGAGCATTTCGGCGTCGACGCGCTGCGCTATTTTCTGCTGCGCGAAGTGGTGTTCGGCCAGGACGGCAGCTACTCCGCCGAAGCGATCGTTACCCGGGTCAACGCCGATCTGGCCAACAGCTTCGGCAATCTGGCGCAGCGCACGCTGGCGTTCATCGCCAAAAATCTCGATGGCGCGGTTCCGGCTGGCGGGCGTGCCGACCCGGCCGACGCGGTGCTGATCGCGCAGGTTGAGGCTGCCTGCGCGAAGGAATTGCCCGATGCCTTCGCCGATCTGGCGCTGGCGCAGGGGATAGAGGCGTGGATGCACGCGGTGTTCGCGTGCAACCAGTATATCGATGCACAGGCGCCGTGGGCGCTGCGCAAGACCGACCCGGAGCGGATGACGGCGGTGCTCGCCACGCTGTACCGGGCGATCGCTGATCTGGCGATCGCGATTGCGCCGGTGGTGCCGGCCGCGTCGGCGACGCTGCTTGGCATGATGGGCGTAGCCGAGGAGGAGCGCAATTATGCCGCGCTGGCCGGCAGTGCCGCGCGCCATGCCCGGATCGCCGCATCCGGCTTCCGCCTTTCGCCGCCGACGCCGGTGTTCCCGCGGCTTGAACTGCCGGCGGAGGCAGGCGTCGCCTGATGTTCATCGATAGCCATTGCCACCTGAACTATAAGGGCCTGATCGAGCAGCAGGCGGCGGTGCTCGACAGGGCGCGGGCGGCCGGGGTCACCGGGATGCTGAACATCGCGACCCGGGAGTCGGAATGGGACGCGGTGCTCGCCACCGCCGAGCGCGAGGCGGACGTCTGGGCCACCGTCGGCATCCACCCGCACGAGGCGGACGACCATGGCCATATCGACACCGCCCGGCTCGTCGCGCGGGCGGCGCACCCACGCGTGGTCGGTATCGGCGAGACCGGGCTGGATTATTACTACGACCATAGCGACCGCGCCCGGCAGCAGGCGAATTTTCGCGCCCACATCGCCGCCGCGCGCGAAACCGGCCTGCCGCTGATCGTACACACCCGCGATGCCGAGGCGGATACCGCCGAGATCCTGTCCGATGAGATGGGGAAGGGGGCCTATCGCGGCGTCATCCACTGCTTCACCGCCAGCACGGATTTCGCCGACAAGGCATTGGCATTGGGCTTTTATATCTCGATATCAGGGATCGTGACTTTCAGGAACGCCAAGGCATTGCAGGAAACGGCGGCGCGGCTGCCCGCCGAGCGGCTGCTGATCGAGACGGATTCGCCCTTCCTTGCCCCGGTGCCGCACCGCGGCAAGCCGTGCGAGCCGGCCTTCGTCGCCGATACCGCACGTTTCCTGGCGGAGTTGCGCGGAGTGCCCGTTGCCGACTTGGGCGCGGAGACGGCGGACAATTTCAGGGCGTTGTTCACCAAGGCGGCGGCGTGAAGCTGCGCATCCTGGGCTGCGGTACATCGTCGGGCGTGCCCCGCATCGGCAACGACTGGGGCGCCTGTGACCCGACGGAGCCACGCAATCGCCGCCGACGCGCCTCGATATTGGTCGAAACGGCGCGGAGCCGAGTGCTGGTCGACACCACGCCGGACATGCGCGAGCAACTGCTCGACGCCGGCGTCGCCGACATCGACGCGGTGCTGTGGACCCATGACCACGCCGACCATTGTCATGGCATCGACGATCTGCGCCAGCTCTATCATGCGCGCGGGCGGCCGGTGACCGGCTATGCCCGGCCGCAGACGCTGGCGTCGCTTCGCCGGCGTTTTGCCTATGCGTTCGACGGCAAGGACGGCTATCCGCCGAGCGTCGACGGGCGGCCGCTGCCGGACAGGCTGACGATCGGCGATCTGGAGATCGCCATCGTCGACCAGCCGCATGGGCCGATCACCTCCGCTGGTATACGGTTCAGAAATGGTGGCAAGTCTATTGCCTACGCAACGGATTTCAATGAGCTGACGGACGATATGGCGGCGCTCTATGCCGGTGCCGACATCTGGGTCGTCGACGCCCTGCGCCACCGCCCGCACCCGACCCACCCGAACCTGACGGCGACGCTGGGCTGGATCGCGCGGTTGCGGCCGGGGCGAGCGATCCTGACCCATATGGACCAGTCGATGGACTATGCGACGCTGGTGGAGATGTTGCCGGCTGGGGTCGCGCCCGGTTACGACGGGCTGGAGGCGCAGACATGAACGAGGACCAATCGATCGAATTCGTCTGGCTGATCGGTGCGCTGATCCTGGTCGGCAGCAGCCTGATCGTCCGGCGGATGCCGATCGGCCAGACGCTGAAGATGGTCGCCGCCTGGGTCGGCATTTTCGGCGTCGGGCTGGTCATCGTCAGCTTCCGGGGCGAACTGACCAACCTGTGGTATCGGGTCGCCGGCGACCTGACCGGCAGCCAGACCGTCGGCAACACGCTGCGCCTGCCGATGAGCGACGACGGGCATTTCTGGGTCTCGGCCAGCGTCAACGGCCGCAGCCAGCGCTTCCTGATCGACAGCGGCGCGACGACGACCGCCTTGTCGGCCGCGACCGCGCGCGCCGCCGGCGTCGCGGTTGACGACGGTGCGCTGCCGGTGTTGCTGAACACCGCCAACGGCGTCGTGCGCGCGCGACGGGGCAAGATCGAGCGCTTCGACGTCGGGCCGATCACCGCGCGAGACCTGTCGGTGGTGATCGCGCCGGAGTTCGGCAACACCAACGTCATCGGCATGAACTTCCTGACCACGCTCAAATCCTGGCGCGTCGAGGGGCGGTCGCTGGTCCTTGAGCCGCGAGGGGGCTAAGGATCGCGACGATATATTTTACATAATGTATATTATCGGACTTTGATATGACGGATAAGGCGGCACCCCCTCTCGGCGATCTGGTGGCGATCATGGCGCGGTTGCGCGACCCGCAGAGCGGCTGTCCGTGGGACATGCAGCAGGATTTCGCGTCGATCGCGCCTTACACGATCGAGGAAGCCTATGAGGTCGCCGACGCGATCGCCCGCGATGACATGGCCGCGCTGAAGGACGAGCTTGGCGATCTGCTGCTTCAGGTCGTGTTCCACGCGCGCATGGCCGAGGAAGCCGGCCATTTTGCGATCGCCGACGTGATCGCCGCGATCTGCGCCAAGATGGTCCGCCGCCACCCGCATGTGTTCGACGAACGCCCGGGGGATGCGGCGGCGGTCCGGGAAAGCTGGGAAAGCATCAAGGCCGGCGAACGGCGCGCTACGTCCGACGACGGCAGCGCGCTGGCTGGTGTCGCCCTGGCCCTGCCGGCGCTGCTGCGCGCGGAAAAGCTGCAGAAGCGCGCCGCCCGTACCGGTTTCGATTGGCCGGACGCGGACGGCCCGCGCGCCAAGATCCTTGAAGAACTGGCTGAGGTCGACGCGGCGGAGGGCGACCCGGCGCGTGTCGACGAGGTCGGTGACCTGCTGTTCGCGGCGGTCAACTTCGCACGACATTTGAAGGTCGATCCGGAAGCAGCGCTACGGGCGGCCAACGCCAAGTTCGAGCGGCGGTTCCGGGCGATGGAAGCCAGTGCAGGAGGGGCATTTGGCGCCCTGCCGTTGGACGCCAAGGAACGGCTGTGGGTTGAAGCGAAGGCGGCGGAGTAAGCAGCGACAGCCGCGCGCCGCGAGGGTGGGAGACGCGGTGGACTGCCGCGCCCCTGCGGGGCTCGCAATGACGACGATATGGATTCTAGGATGCCTTCGCCACGCGGTGGGCGTTGAAGCGGCGCCAGTCGGCGTCGGACAGGCGGACGTCGATGCTGAGGCGCGCACCGCCAGCGGTGCTGGCCAGCACCTCGCCATGGGCGTGCAGCCAGGCGAGCGCGGCGCCGTCGGCGCTGTCGAGATCGACGTGGCGGACGCGGTTGGCGGCGGTCAGCCGGGCGCTGGCGGCGGCGCGGAGCGTGTCCACCCCCTCTCCGGTTAGCGCCGAGACGAGCACGACATCGTCGCGCCGCGCGGCGGTGTTGGCGAGCGCCTCCGCCTGTTCCGGCGGCAGCAGATCGATCTTGTTCCACGCCTCGATCCGGGGCGCGGCCCCCTCCCCGCCGGCGCCGATTTCCGCCAGCACCCGATCGACGTCGACGGCCTGCGCGTCGCTGTCCGGGTGCGCCAGGTCGCGGACATGGATGATCAGGTCGGCCGAAATCACCTCTTCCAGCGTCGCGCGGAAAGCAGCGACCAACTGGGTCGGCAGGTCGGAGACGAAACCGACGGTGTCCGACAGGATCGCCTTGTCGATGCCGGGCAACGCGATCTGCCGCATCGTCGGGTCGAGGGTAGCGAACAGCAGGTCTTCCGCCATGACGTCAGCGCCGGTCATCCGATTGAAAAGCGTTGATTTTCCGGCGTTGGTGTAGCCGACAAGCGCGATCACCGGCCAGGGCGCGCGCTGACGCCGGTCGCGGTGCAAGCCACGGGTGCGGGCGACGGTTTCCAGCTCGCGCCGCAGCCGCGCCATCCGGTCGCGGATCAGCCGGCGGTCGGCCTCGATCTGGGTTTCGCCCGGCCCGCCGAGGAAGCCGAAGCCGCCGCGCTGGCGCTCCAGGTGGGTCCAACTGCGTACCAGACGGCCAGCCTGATAGTCGAGATGGGCCAGTTCGACCTGGAGCCGCCCTTCGGCGGTCGCCGCCCGTTCCCCGAAAATCTCGAGGATCAGGCCGGTGCGGTCGATGACCTTGGCGGCGAACGCCTTTTCGAGGTTGCGCTGCTGGATCGGAGTGACGGCGCCGTCGACGATGACCAGTTCAGCCTCCGCCATGCGCGCCAGCGTCGCGATCTGTTCCACCTGGCCGCTGCCGAACAGCGTCGCCGCCTTGGGCGCGCGCAGCCTGAGCGCGATCCGGTCGCGCACGTCGATGCCGATCGCGGCGGCGAGGCCGGCCGCCTCGTCCAGCCGCGCCTCGGCGCTGCGCCCCCCGCCTCCCCCGAGATCGGGATAGGCGAGGATCGCGCGCGCGCCGCGGGCGAGGTCATCGGCCGGCCGGTCGAATCCGCTCAATCGGCGTCCTCGCCCTCCGCCGCCAGGTTCAGCGGGTGAGCCGGCTGCACGGTCGAGATCGCGTGCTTGTAGACAAGCTGGGTCATGCCGTCGCGCTGGAGCAGCATGCAGAACAGGTCGAACGCGGCGATCACGCCCTGGAGCATGACGCCGTTGACCAGGAACATCGTCACCGGCTCATCGGAGCGGCGGACGGCGCTCAGGAACACGTCCTGCAGCAGCACCGGCTTGCGCTGGCCGTCCTCGAACGCCTTTTCGATCGGCGCGAAGTCGAGCGGCTGCGCCGGCATCACCGTCGAGATCGCGTGCTTGTAGACAAGCTGGGCGTTGCCGTCGCGGCGCAGCAGCACCGAGAAATTGTCGAACCAGGTGATGATCCCCTGCAGCTTGACGCCCTTGACCAGGAACATCGTCACCGGGGTTTTGGATTTTCTGAGGGAGTTCAGGAAGATATCCTGAAGATTGTTGGTCTTTTCGGCCACTGCCGCTGCTCCGGTTGTTGGCGGACCTTTGGCCCGCTGGGTCGCGTTTTCGTCAACGTCTTTGCCGGGCGGAACCGCCCGGCCGCCCCTAGATAGGACGGCCGGCCGGGTTCGTCACCCCGCCTTGCCATTCGCTGCCGCTATTCGTCGTCGCGCGGATCGGACAGGCCGAGGACCTTCAGCTTGCGGTGGAGGGCGGAGCGTTCCATGCCGATGAAATGCGCGGTCCGCGAGATGTTGCCGGAAAAGCGGCGGATCTGGATGCGCAGATATTCCCGTTCGAACGTTTCCCGCGCTTCGCGCAGCGGCGCGCCCATGATCGCGCTGGTCGTCGCGCCGCCGCTGATCTGCGGCTGGTCGCCCATGATTTCCGGCGGCAGCATGTCGATTTCGATCCGGCCGATCCGGTCGCCCGGCGCCATGATGATCGTCCGTTCGACGATGTTGCGCAGCTGGCGGACATTGCCGGGCCAGTCATACGCCTGGAGCGCCGCGATCGCGTCGTCGGCGATGCCCGGCGTCGGCACCCGCCGTTCCGATGCGTAGCGGGCGACGAAATGGTCGACCAGCGGCGGTATGTCCTCGCGCCGTTCGGTCAACGGCGGCAGGCGGATCGGCACGACGTTCAGCCGGTAGTAGAGATCCTCGCGGAAACGACCGGCGCTGATCTCCTCCGCCAGGCCGCGGGCGGTGGACGAGACGACGCGAACGTCGACCTTGACCATCCGCTGCCCGCCGACGCGCATGAAGCTCTGGTCGGTCAGCACGCGCAGGATCTTGCCCTGCGTCGGCAACGGCATGTCGGCGATCTCGTCGAGGAACAGGGTGCCGCCATGCGCCTGCTCGAGCAGGCCGGGGCGGGCCAGCTCCCCCCCCTCCTCGACGCCGAACAGTTCCTCCTCCACCCGTTCCGGGGTCATCCGCGCCGCGCTGACGACGATGAACGGCGCCTCCGCCCGCGTACTCCACGAATGGAGGAGCCGGGCGGCGACCTCCTTGCCGACGCCGGCCGGGCCGGTGATCAGCACCCGGCTGCCGGTCTGCGCCACCCGCTTCAGCGTCGCGCGGACGCTGTTGATCAGCGACGAGCTGCCGGTCAGTTCCTCTCCGAAGCCGATCTGCGCTTTCAGCGCCGCGTTCTCTCGCTGCAGCCTTTCGGTTTCGGTGGCGCGGCGGACCAGGTGGAGCAGGCGCTCGGCCTCGAACGGCTTTTCGATGAAGTCGGCGGCGCCCCGGCCGACGGCGGCGACGGCGGTATCGATATTGCCATGGCCGGAGATGACCAGCACCGGGATGGTCGGGTCGCGGCGCTTGATCTCTTCAAGCAAGTCCAGCCCGTCGAGCCGCGAGCCTTGCAGCCAGACGTCGAGCAGCGCCAGCGACGGCCGTCGTTCGTCGATCGCGGCGAGCGCTGCGTCGCTGTCGGCGGCCACGCGGGTGCTGTACCCTTCGTCTTCCAGCACGCCGGCCACAAGTTCGCGAATATCGCGCTCGTCATCGACTATGAGGATATCCAGGGCCATGGTCTCAATCCGCCTTCATACGCTGGTGACAGGGGTGTGATCGGGGGCGTCGTCGTCCGCCTGGGCGTTCGGCCCCGGTTCGGTGAGCGGCGCGAGCGTCGCCGGATCGAGCGAGATGACGACGATGGTGCCGCCCCCGTCGCGATCGGCGAAGGCGATCGTGCCGAAATGTTCCTCGACGATCTTCTTGACGATGGCGAGGCCGAGCCCGGTGCCGCGCGCACGCGTCGTCACGTAAGGCTCGACCAGCCGGTCGCGCTCGCTGGGCAGGCCGATGCCGTCGTCGGCGACGGTGACCTCCAGCCGGTGCTGCGCGGTTTCGGCGATGGTCATCGCCACCATGCCGCTGGCCGGCGCCGCCTTCTGCTCGATCGCTTCGACCGCGTTCTTGACGATGTTGGTCAGCGCCTGGCCGAGTTGGCGCCGGTCGCAGACCAGCGTCGGGTGGACGATGGGCGCGTCGAGAGAGAAGCGGACGCCGGGATGGGCGACCTCGTGCAGGAACAGCGCCTGCCGGGCGATGTCGACGATCGATTCCGGCCGGAACACCGGCTTGGGCATCCGCGCGAAGGACGAGAATTCGTCGACCATCCGGCGCAGGTCGCCGACCTGGCGCACAATCGTCTCGGTCAGCCGACCGAAAGTCGCCGGGTCGCTCTCCACTTCCTTGCCATAGCGGCGCTGGAGGCGCTCTGCGGCAAGCTGGATCGGGGTCAACGGGTTCTTGATCTCGTGCGCGATGCGCCGCGCCACGTCCGACCAGGCTGCGCGGCGTTGGTCAAGCAACTGCTGGGTGATGTCGTCGAAAGTCAGGACGTGGCCGCCCTTGTTGGCGACGCGCTTCACCGCCAGCGTGCGCGGTTCGCCACGGCTGACGAGCTGGACGATCGCGTCGCGTTCCGGCGCTTCCAGCACCTCCCCCAATTCCGGCGCGACATCGGCGAGCGGCAGGCCGACCAGTGAATCGTCCTCGGTATCGAGCAGGGCACGGGCCGAGCGGTTCATCAGCCGGATCCGGTGTTCGCCGTCGACCGCGACGACGCCGGCGGAAACACCGGACAGCACCGCCTCGGTCAACGCGCGGCGGCTGTCGAGCTGGCTGTTGGCGGCGACCAGCGCGCCGGTCTGCTCCTCCAGCCGGCTGGTCATGCGATTGAACGCGTTGGCGAGCGTGCCGACCTCGTCGCGCGCCCGGGGTTCCGCCACCCGCGCCGACAGGTCGCCATTCGCCACCTGCCGGGCCGCGCGGACCAATTCGCCGACCGGCCGGACCAGTCGGTCTGCGACCTTCAGCGCGATCCACACCGCCGCGCCGACGATCAGCAGCGACATCAGCAGCAGCGCCGCGTTGAAGCGCAGTTGCAGCAGCCGCGATCGTTTGAGCAGCGCATCATAGTCGGCGATCACCGCGTTGGCACGGGTCAACCCCTTCGGGTCGTACAGGCGCGAGGCGTAGAGATAGGTGCCGCTTTGCGCGTCGAGCCGGGTCACCGCCTCCACCCGGTCCTTGGTCTCGCTGATCACCACCGGGTGTTCGCGCAGGCGCGCGATGATCGCCGGGGTCACCCGCTGCTCGATCTCCCGCTCCTCGGGGTTGATGATCGCCAGGGTCAGCGGCGCTTCGCCAGGGCGGACGGAGACGATCGCCGATTCGTTCAGCTTGCGGCCGACGACCTGATAGGCATAGCCTTCGCGGAACTGGATGCTGTCCGACCGCCACTGCGACAGGTAGCTGCGCAGGTCGGATGCCATGGTCACGGTTTCGTCGGCGACCTCGCGCTGCTGTTCGCTGTAGAATTCGCGGGCCAGCTCGCCGGCGTTTTCGAGCATGCCGCGCGCCCGGTCGGAGAACCAGAATTCGACGCCGTACTGGAACAGCAGCGACGCGAAAATCACGACCAGCAGCATCGGCACCGCCGCGATCAGCGAGAACAGCGCGACCAGCCGGACGTGGAGCCGCCCGTTGCCGCCGACCGGCGAGCGGGCGGCGCGGCCGTGGGCGACGCGGCGGCCAAGCAGCACCAGAAGCGCCATCGTCGGTACCAGATTGGCGACGAGCAGCAGCGCCACCACCGGCGGGCTGAGCAGCCGCTGCGCGTCGCCGGTGTTGGCGATGGTATGATAGCTGACCGTGGCGATGATGATCGCCGCCAGAAACGTCACGATCTCCACCGCAGGCATGTAGCGCCCGCGCCGGTAGATGACGGTCAGCGCGCGGCGCCAGCGCGGCTGGCTATGGGCAGGACTGGCGGTCTGGGCATCCATCGTTGCATCGATACAACAAACTCGTTGCAAGCAAAACACAGCTTTCGATCGATGACGTCATGCCGTCGATCAGCGTCGTCGCCACTGCCCCGGTTCGATCGCGTGCTCGGTCAGCTTCTTGCGCAGCGTGTTGCGATTGAGGCCGAGAAGCTGTGCGGCGCGCAACTGGTTGCCGCGCGTCGCCTGCAATGCGAGCCGCAGCAGCGGCGCTTCGATCTGGGCGAGGACACGGTCGTACAGCCCGTCTTCCGGCAGGCGGCCGCCATGGCTGGCGAAATAGCGGGCCAGGTGGAACTCCGCCGCCTCCGCCAGACCGCCGTGAGCGGCGCTGCCCCCTTCCCCGCCGACATCGCGGCCACGACCGGCCAACTGCCCGGCCACTTCCGCGGCGTCGATCAGGTCGTCGCGGCCAAGCGCGGCCAGCCGCCGCATCAGGTTTTCCAGCTCGCGGACGTTGCCCGGCCAGTCATGGCTCGCCAGCCGCTCGACCGCCCCCGCGTCGAGCCGCCGCCGGGGCAGCCCCTCCTGCGCGGCGCGGTCGAGGAAGTGGCGGGCGAGCGCGCCGACGTCGGCCAGCCGTTCGCGCAGCGGCGGCAGCGAGACAGGGACGACGGCGAGCCGGTAATACAGATCCTCGCGAAAGCCGCCGGCGGCGACCAGCGCTGGCAGATCCTTATGGGTGGCGGCGACGATGCGGACGTCGCTGCGGATGGCGCGCGCGCCGCCGACCGGGGTGAATTCGCCGTTCTGCAGCACGCGCAGCAGCCGGGTCTGCGCCTCCAGCGGCATGTCGCCGATCTCGTCGAGGAACAGGGTGCCGCCCTGCGCCTGCTCGAAGCGGCCGGCGACGCGCGCCTGAGCGCCGGTGAAGGCGCCTCGCTCATGGCCGAACAGGTCCGATTCGATCAGCTCGCGCGGGATCGCCGCCATGTTGACCGCGACGAATGGCGCGGCGCGGCGCGGGCCCAGGTCGTGTACGGCGCGAGCGACCAGTTCCTTGCCGGTGCCGGATTCGCCGAGGATCAGCACGGTCAGGTCGTTGCCGACCAGCCGGGCGATGGTGCGGTAGACGCGCTGCATCGCCGGCGAGCGGCCGATCAGCGGCAGGCCGTCGGTGACGTCTTCCCCGTCAGGCGCGGCACCGCCGCCTCCGGTGCGCAGTGCGGCGGCGACCGCGCCGGTCAGCTCGTCGAGGTCGAACGGCTTGGGCAGATAGTCGAACGCGCCGCGCTCGGTCGCGTGGACGGCGGTGGTCAGCGTGTTCTGCGCCGACAGCACGATGAACGGCACGGCGAGCGGCGCCGCCGCCAGCCGGTCCAGCGCATTGCCGTCGGGCAAAATGACGTCGGTCACCACCGCTTCCGGCACGAAGCCGGCGAGCAGTTGCTCGGCGGCGGCGATGGTCCCGGCGGTGCGAACTTCGTGGCCGGCGCGGCGCAGCGCGGTGGCGACGACCGTGCAGATCGCGGCATCGTCATCGACGACAAGGATGCGCGCCATGGCTAACCCTCCGCCGCGCGCGGCAGCAACAGGCGGAACACCGTGCGTTCCGGCGTGCCTTCCCGGGCATATTGAACAAGGCCGCCCATGTCGCGGACCAGCTTGTCGACCAGCGCGAGGCCGAGACCCCTGCCCTCCGGCCGTCCGGACACGAACGGATCGAACATATGCTCGGCCAACTCGACCGGCGCGCCGGGGCCGTCGTCGATTACGCATAGCTCGATCGGCAGCGGCAGCCGGCCGGGACTGTGGCCGATGCTGACCGATACACCGTGGCGATAGGCGGTTGTCAACGTAATCAATCCATTTTTCCCAGCGGCTTCAGCGGCATTCTTTATTAGATTTATCAAAATCTGGATCATCGCGGCGCGGTTCAACATTGCTGGCGGTAACGACGGATCGTAGCGTTCGTGGACCGCGACGCCGGCGGCGAAGCCGCGCGCGGCAAGTTGCCGGACATGGTCGAGGATCGGATAGATGTTCTCCGCCGCCACCGGCAATGGGCGGGTGTCGGTGAAGCCTTCCATCTGGTCGATCAACGCGGCGATGCGGTCGACCTCGGCCTGGATCAGCCGGGTCAGGCCCTGCGCGTCGGCCGGCACGTCCTGTTCGAGCAGTTGTGCCGCGCCCCGGATGCCGGACAGCGGGTTCTTGATCTCGTGCGCCAGCATGCCGGCGGCACCGATCGCCGTGCGGATGCCGCCGCTGCGCTCAAGCCGATGACCCATGCTGTGTCCGGCGCCGCCGTGATGCAGCGTCAGCAGAGTCCAGCCCGGCCGGTCCGGCAAGGTGGTGACGATGAAGTCGGCGCGGAAACGCTGGCCGCGCACCGTCATCAGCGGCACGTCGTAAAGCGCGATCGCCGCCCCCGGCTCGCCGCGTTCGAGATAATCGAGCGGCAGCACCAGCGTATCGGCCAGCATCCGGCCGCACAGCGCGGCGCGGCTGTGGTTCAGCAGGTTTTCGGCGGCGGCGTTGGCATCGCGGACCAGCCCGTCCGGATCGATGACGATCAGCGCCGCCGGCAGGGCGTTCAGAAGCTCGCCGGGCGCGGGCAGCCCCGGCCGCGCGGTCAGGCGGCGGCGCGCGACAACCACGGCGCGTAGAACTCGGCGAGCATCGCCAGCACCGTCCTCGCTTCCGGCACCTGGGTCACGCGATTGCGGAACTCGGCCGATCCGGGCAGGCCCTTGGTGTACCAGCCGATATGCTTGCGGGCCATGTTGACACCGGTCATTTCGCCATAGTGGCTGAGCATCGCCTCATAATGCTCTACGATAACGCGATATTGTTCGTCGATCGATGGATCGGGCAGGCGCGTGCCGGTGGCGAACCAGTGCATCATCTGGCGCAGTAGCCAAGGCCGGCCATAGGCGCCCCGGCCGATCATGATTCCGTCGGCGCCGGACAGCGCCAGTGCCAGTTCGGCATCGTCGATCGTGCAGATGTCGCCATTGGCGATGACCGGGATCGCCACCGCGTCCTTGACCGAGCGGATGAACGCCCAGTCCGCCTCGCCCTTGTACATCTGGCAGCGGGTACGGCCGTGGACGGTAATCATCCGGACGCCGATATCCTCGGCGATCCGGGCCAGTTCCGGCGCGTTCAGGCTGGCATGGTCCCAGCCCATCCGCATCTTCAGGGTGACGGGAACCGACACCGCCTTGACCGTCGCCGCGACGATGTCCGTCGCCAGCTTCAGGTCACGCATCAGCGCCGATCCGGCATCGCCGTTCACCACCTTGCGCACCGGGCAGCCCATATTGATGTCGATGATCGCGGCGCCGCGATCCTCGTTCAGCTTCGCCGCCTCGCCCATTTCCCGGGGCGTGCAGCCGACGAGCTGCATCGACACCGGTTCCTCGATCGGGTCCCACGCCGCCTTTTGCAGCGACTGGCGGGTCTCGCGGATGGCCGCCTGGCTGGCGATCATCTCGGTGACGTTCAGGCCCGAACCATAGCGCCGCACCAGCCGTCGGAACGGCAGGTCGCTGACGCCGGTCATCGGCGCGAGCAGCACGGGGCTGTCGATCCTGAGCGGACCGATCTGGATCGGAGAAAGCGTCGCCATCGAGAATATGCCTGAAATTTAGGCAGCGCCTTAACCGCAAAGCCGCTGGCGGGCAAGCGCGCGCTGGTCTAGGGCGCCCGGCGATGAGGGACAGACGGGTCATCGGGCTGGTCGTTGCCGCCGGGGCGGGCGAACGTGCCGGGGGCGGCGTGCCGAAGCAGTACCGGCGGCTGGCCGGCCGCGCCGTGGTCGCCCGCGCTTGCGACGCGCTGGCCGCGCACCCTGCGATCGACGCGGTGCATATCGTGATCGGCGCCGGGCAGGAGGACCTGCTCGCGGAAGCGTTCGACGGCAACCCGCCGGCGTGGACGATCGGCGGCGCGACCCGCCGGGACTCGGTCCGCGCCGGGCTGGCGGCGATCGACGGTGCTATCGTGCTGATCCACGATGCGGCGCGGCCGTTCCTGCCGGCGGCGGTCGTCGATCGGCTGCTCGCCGCGCTCGACGGGGCGGACGGCGCCGTCCCCGCCCTGCCCGTTGCTGACACGCTGGCGCGCGGCGGCGCGGTGCTGGGCGATACCGTGGCGCGCGAGGACCTCAACCGTATCCAGACGCCGCAGGCCTTTCCGCTTGCGCTGATCGGCGCCGCCCATGCCGCCTGGCCGACGGACGAAGAGGCGACCGATGACGCGCAGGTCGCCCGTGCCGCCGGGCATAGCGTCGCGCTGGTCGCGGGGGATGCCGCGCTCGACAAGCTGACCACCGCAGACGACCTTGCCCGCGCCGAGGCGCGGTTGGCGGCGGCGCTGGTCAGCCGCACCGGCACCGGCTTCGACGTCCACCGGCTGGAGGCAGGGGCGGAGTTGTGGCTGGGCGGGGTGCGGATCGCCCATGACAAGGGGTTGTCCGGCCATTCCGACGCCGACGTCGCGCTCCACGCGCTGACCGACGCGATCCTCGGTGCGATCGGCGACGGCGATATCGGCAGCCATTTCCCGCCCAGCGACCCGCAATGGCGCGGCGCACCGTCGCGGCTGTTCGTCGAACACGCGGCGGCGCTGGTCGCGGCGCGTGGCGGCGTGATCGACCATGTCGACGTGACGATCATCTGCGAAGCGCCGCGCATCGGCCCGTATCGGGACAGCATGCGCGCGGCTATCGCGGCGCTGTTGCGGCTGCCCGAGCGCAGGGTTAGCATCAAGGCGACGACGACGGAGAGGCTGGGTTTCACCGGCCGGGGCGAAGGGATCGCGGCACAGGCGATCGCCACGGTCAGACTGTCGGAGGATCAGTGAGCGAGAAACAGGACAGCCTGCTGCCGGCCGTGCTCGTCGAGCGGGCGCGGGCGGTGATTGCCGCCAACCGCAGCGCCGGGTTGCGCGTCGCGGTGGCGGAAAGCTGCACCGGCGGGCTGGTCAGCGCGGCGCTAACCGAGATTCCCGGATCGTCCGACGTGCTGGAGGCTGGCTGGGTGGTCTACGCCAATGAGGCGAAAACCGGTATCCTTGGCCTCAGCCTCGACGTGCTGGAGACGTTCGGCGCGGTATCCATCGCTACCGCCTGGGGCATGGCGCAGCACGCGCTGGCGAAAAGCGGCGCTGACGTCGCCGTCGCGATCACCGGCATTGCCGGGCCGGGCGGCGGCGAAGAGAAGAAGCCGGTCGGCACTGTCGTCTTCGCCCGCGCCGAGAAGAACGCCAACCCGGACAAGATCGTCGCCGACCGCAAGGAATTCGGCGACCTCGGGCGCGGCGGCGTCAGGCTTCAAGCGGCGCTGTGCGCGCTCGATTTGCTGATGCCGGAATCGCCGGCGCCGTAGAGCGCGGCCGCCCGCGCCTCGAACGCGCCGATCATCCGCCGGAGCGCCACGTCGAACACCTGCCCGGCCAGCGCCTCGAACAGCCGATTGCGGAACGCGAAATCGACCGAGAAGTCGACGAATGTGCCCCCTGCCCCGTCCGGCCGGAAGACCCAGTCGTTGCGCAGGTGCTTCAGCGGTCCGTCGACATAGTCGACATGCACCTCGTCCGGGCGCCGCTTGACGACGCGTGAGGTGAAGGTCTCGCGCAAGCCCTTGAAGCCGACGATCAGGTCGGCGAGCATTTCGGTGTCGCTGTCCGACCGCACGCGCACCGCCGCCACCCACGGCAGGAATTCGCCGTAGCGGGCGACATCGGCGACCAGATCGAACATCTGCTCCGGCGACCAGGGCAGGTGCCGGGTTTCGGCGTGACGCGGCATGTCAGCCGGCCAGCTTCGCCTCGCGCGCCGCGCGCAGCCGGGCGAAATCGGCATCGGCATGATAGCTCGACCGGGTCAGCGGCGACGAGGCGACGAGCAGGAAGCCCTTGGCCCGCGCGATCGCCGCATAGGCGCCGAAGCTTTGCGGAGTGACGAATTCCGCCACCTTGGCATGGCGCGGCGTCGGCTGCAGATACTGGCCCATCGTCATGAAATCGATGTCGGCGGAGCGCATGTCGTCCATCACCTGATGGACCTCCAGCCGTTCCTCGCCCAGCCCGAGCATGATGCCGGACTTGGTGAAGATCGACGGATCGTGGCGCTTGACGCTTTCCAGCAGGCGCAGCGACGCATAATAGCGCGCGCCCGGCCGGATCGTCGGATAGAGGCGCGGCACCGTTTCCAGATTGTGGTTGTAGACGTCCGGCCGGGCGGCGACGATCGACTCGATCGCGCTTTCCGCCTTGTTGCGGAAATCCGGCGTCAGGATCTCGATCGTCGTCTGCGGCGTCGTCCGCCGGAGCGCCTCGATCACCTTGACGAACTGCGAGGCGCCGCCGTCGGGCAGGTCGTCACGATCGACGGAGGTGACGACGATGTGCTGCAGGCCAAGCTCGGCCGCCGCGTCGGCGACATGCTGCGGCTCCTGCGGGTCGACCATGCGCGGCATGCCGGTCTTGACGTTGCAGAACGCGCAGGCCCGGGTGCAGGTGTCGCCCAGGATCATCACCGTCGCGTGCTTCTTGGTCCAGCACTCGCCGATATTCGGACAGGCCGCCTCCTCGCACACCGTCGCCAGATTGAGTCGGCGCATCAGTGCCTTGGTCTCGGCGAAGCCGGTGGAAGTCGGCGCCTTGACGCGAATCCAGTCTGGTTTGCGGGTCCGTGGCGGACGGAGAACGGAGTCTGCTTCGCTCATCGCCTGCAGATAGCGTCGATGAGCGGGACTTGCCACCCCCGCCCTTTCGGAGTCATGCGGGCGCCCGACACCAAAAACAAGGAATGGGGCGCGACTCATGACGGACTACACCAACCTGCTTGCCGGCTATCGCCGTTTCCGCGCCAACGGCTGGGCGACGCAGCGCAACCGCTGGGCGGAACTGTCGGAAGGGCAGCACCCGCGCTCGATGATCATCGCCTGTTCGGACAGTCGCTGCGATCCGGCGGAAATCTTCGACACCTCGCCCGGCGAGATCTTCGTCGTCCGCAACGTCGCCAACCTGGTGCCGCCCTACGAGGTCGGCGGCGGGCGCCACGGCGTGTCGGCGGCGCTGGAATTCGCGGTGATGGAGTTGGAGGTGCGCGACATTGTCGTGATGGGCCACGGCATGTGCGGCGGCTGCGGCGCCTCGCTCAGCCAGTCGTTCAAGGACGCGAAGCCTGGCGAAGGCGGCTTCATCGCCCACTGGATCGAAATGCTCGACGAGGCGCGCGAACGGATCGTCGCCGAGCATGGCGACGACGTTCACGGTCCGGCCCGCCGCGCGATGGAGCATGAGACGGTGCGCGTCGGCCTGGCCAATCTGCGCACCTTTCCCAACATCGCCCGGCGCGAGTCGCTGGGGCTGGTGACGCTGCACGGCGCCTATTTCGCCATTGCCGACGGCATTCTGCACCTGCTTGACGAACAGACCGGCGCGTTCGAACCTGCCTGAGCTTGAAACCAAGCGCGGAGGGGAAAGATGCCGAGTCAATTCCAGGCCTGGGCGCCCAGGCTGCTGAGTATCCTGCGTATCGTCGCCGCGTTGCTGTTCATCGAACATGGCACCCAGAAACTGTTCGGCTTTCCGGCGTCGGAGATGATGCCGCCGCCCGGCAGCCTGCTGTGGTTCGCCGCGATCCTTGAGGTTGGCGGCGGCGCGTTGCTGCTCGTCGGGCTGTTCACGCGACCGGTTGCCTTCCTGCTGTCCGGCCAGATGGCGTTCGCCTACTGGATCGCCCACGCCCCCGGATCGCCGTTCCCGGCGCTGAACGGCGGCGACGCGGCGATCCTGTTCTGCTTCCTGTTCCTCTACATCGCGGCCGCCGGCCCGGGGCCGTGGAGCATCGACGAAGGGCGAAGGCGCCAAGGATGACCAACGGACGCAATGCGCCGAGCCGCAATATCGCGCTTCTGATCGACGCCGATAACGCATCGCCGGACGCCCTCGACCCGGTTTTGACCGTTCTGGTTGAACTGGGGACGGTGAACGTCCGGCGCGCCTACGGGAACTGGAGCAAGCCGCAACTGAAGCGCTGGTCGGAAATGACCCATCGCTACGCCATCGAACCGCAGCAGCAGTTCGACATCACCAAGGGCAAGAACGCCACGGACATGAAGATGACCATCGATGCGATGGACCTGCTGTTCCGCGGCCGGGTCGATGGTTTCGGGATCATGTCGAGCGACAGCGATTTCATGCCGCTCGCCATGCGGATTCGGCAGGAAGGCCTGCCGGTCTATGGCTTTGGCAGCCAGAAGACGCCCGAGGGATTCCGCCAGGCCTGCACCCGCTTCATTGACGTTGACGCCTTGTCGAAGGCGATAGAGCCTGATGATGTGGATCAGGCGGAAGACGGTGGCGCCGAAGCAGGCGCGACAGCCGTGGTCAGCTCTCGCTTCGACGACGATCTGATCAACCTGCTCGGCGCCGCGTTCAAGGCATCCAAGCGGGACGAACGCGGCTATGCCAGCCTGTCCGAGCTTGGGCAGCGCGTCGGCAACCGGTCATCCTTCGATGCGCGGAACTACGGTTACTCGCGTCTGTCCGATCTTATCGCGGCCATTCCGAATTTCGCGGTCGAAAGGCGCGAGGGCGGAACGGTCTACGTAAAAAGAGTGCGGTAAAGCCCGCCCTCGTTCGAAGGGCGGGCGCTACCTGCGCTGACCGGGCCGGTTCCAGACCCCTTTTCCCAGGTCCGCGCACGCGCGGAGTCATTAGGAATGGGGAATCAGCGCGTCAGTTTCTTGTAGCTGACGCGGGTCGGCCGGTCGGCGGCGTCGCCGAGGCGGCGGCGCTTGTCTTCTTCATAGGCCTCGAAATTGCCTTCGAACCACTCGACATGGCTGTCGCCCTCGAACGCGAGGATATGGGTGGCGAGGCGGTCGAGGAAGAAGCGGTCGTGGCTGATGACCACGGCGCAGCCGGCGAAATTCTCCAGCGCATCTTCCAGCGCGCGCAGCGTTTCGACGTCGAGGTCGTTGGTCGGTTCGTCAAGCAGCAGCACGTTGCCGCCCTTGCGCAGCATCTTCGCCATGTGGACGCGGTTGCGTTCACCGCCGGAGAGCTGGCCGACCTTCTTCTGCTGGTCGGTGCCCTTGAAGTTGAACGCACCGACATAGGCGCGCGATGCGACTTCGTGCTTGCCGAAGCGGAAGATATCGAGTTCGTCCGATACTTCCTGCCAGACATTCTTGTTCGGATCGAGGTGGTCGCGGCTCTGGTCGACATAGCCGAGCTGGACGGTCTCGCCGACCTTGATCTCGCCGGCGTCAGGCTGTTCCTGGCCGGTGATCAGCTTGAACAGCGTCGTCTTGCCGGCACCGTTCGGGCCGATCACGCCGACGATGCCACCCGGCGGAAGGTTGAAGCTCAGATCCTCGAACAGCAGCTTGTCGCCGAAGCTCTTGGTCAGGCCCTTCGCCTCGATGACGCTGCTGCCCAGCCGTTCCGGTATCTGGATCAGGATCTGCGCCGCGCCGGGGCGGCGGTCCGCCTGCTTCTCGACCAGTTCGTCAAACGCCCGGATACGCGCCTTGGACTTGGTCTGGCGCGCCTTGGGCGATTTGCGGATCCACTCCAGCTCTTCCTTGATCGCCTTCTGGCGGCCTTCCTCCTCGCGGTCTTCCTGCTCAAGCCGCTTGGCCTTCTGCTCCAGCCAGTTGGAGTAATTGCCTTCGAACGGAATGCCGCGGCCACGGTCCAGTTCCAGCACCCATCCGACGACATTGTCGAGGAAGTAGCGGTCGTGGGTGACGAGGATGACGTTGCCCGGATAGTCGATCAGGTGCCGTTCCAGCCAGGCGACACTCTCGGCATCCAGGTGGTTGGTCGGCTCGTCGAGCAGCAGGATGTCCGGCTTTTCGAGCAGCAGGCGGCACAGTGCCACCCGGCGCTTCTCGCCGCCGGACAGATTCTCGACGCCGGCGTCGCCGGGCGGGCAGCGCAGCGCCTCCATCGCGATTTCAAGCTGGTTGTCGAGCGTCCAGCCGTCGACCGCGTCGATCTTCTCCTGAAGCTCGCCCATCTCGGTCATCAGCGCGTCGAAATCGGCGTCTTCGGGCGGGTCGGCCATCAGCATGCTGATCTCGTTGAAGCGATCGAGCATGTCGGCGACCGGACGGACGCCGTCCATGACGTTTTCCCTGACCGTCTTCTTCGGGTCGAGCTGCGGCTCCTGCGCCAGATAGCCGACGCGGATGCCCTCGGCCGCCCACGCCTCCCCACTGTAATCCGTGTCCAGCCCGCCCATGATCTTCATCAGCGTCGACTTGCCAGCGCCGTTGACGCCGATAATCGCGATCTTGGTGCCCGGCAGGAACTGAAGATGGATGTTGTTGAGCACCGGTTTCTGGGCACCGGGGAAGGTCTTGGTCAGGCCCTTCATGACGAAGCTGTACTGGACGGCCACTTGGTCGGCTCCACTTGAAAAGATTATGATCGGAAATCCGCGCCGCCACTAGCCGGTTGGCGGCACGTTGGCAAACGGGCAGCGTGAGGTTGCCGTCAATCGACTCGGCACCGGCTTCGCGCCGGAAGATGGCCGGCGAACGCGCCGCCGCGCACTTTTCGATGCTTTTGACGGCGGCGTGTGGATGCGATCGTTGGCGATGGACCGATTGGCTGGCGCGGCCCGGAATGGCGCGGCGCACGCGCCGTCGGTGGCGGCCGCAAAGCGCCGCTTGCGACGCGCCGAGGCATCCGTTACAGCGGTTTTGCGTTGACCGTATTGCAAATCCCTTTATTGGGGGCCGCTCGCGACGGCATTTCGGGCCGGCGTGAATTTTGAATTTTGGGAGCAACACGAATGAAGAAGATCACCTTTGTTCTGGCTGCCGCCGGCCTGATGACCCTGGCCGCGTGCAACAGTTCGCCGGAAGCCGCCAACGTTGAAGCCGAAGGCGACAACGCTGCCGCGCTGGTCGAGAACGCTGCCGACAGCCTTGACGCGCTGGCCGACAACGCCGCCAATGCGTCGACCGAAGCGACCCTCGACAACGCCGCCGCCAACCTGCACGACGCCGCCAGCAACGTTGCTGACGTTGCGTCGGACGCGGCTGACGCGGTCGCCAACAAGTAATTCCAACCGGCTGCGAAACGCGGCCGGCAGGAAACGGGAAAGGGGCGGTCCGTCGGGTCGCCCCTTTTGCTTTGCCCGCTGGACAGCGGCCGAGCCTCTCCGCTATCGGCGGGCCGCGCATGGCGGGGCCTGTAGCTCAATGGTAGAGCCGGCCGCTCATAACGGCTTGGTTGCGGGTTCGAATCCTGCCGGGCCCACCAGCGCAATGCCGCATGGCCGGTCGGTAGCCGGCAATGCCGTCGGGGAGTAGCGCAGTCTGGTAGCGCATCTGCTTTGGGAGCAGAGGGTCGCAGGTTCGAATCCTGTCTCCCCGACCATCAGTCCGCCTCGCCGCCGCGAACGAAGGCGGCCAGCGCGTCCGTCGACACCGGCTCCACGCCTTCGCGGGCGAGAAAGGCGAATATCGCGTCCCACCAGCGCCAGAAATCGGCGAGTGCTGCCGCATCGCGGACATAGGGAGTATTGCCGGGGACGAGCGACGGCGAGTGGAAGGATAGGCTGAGCAGTGGAACCCCTTCGCCCAGTAGGGCGCGCGCCGCCTCCAGCGCGTCGGCGATCGGCATGCCTTCCGGGGTCAGCGCTACCCGCGCCAGCAGCTTCAGCCGCGCCAGCACGGCCAGTGCCGGCGGCACCCGGCCGAACCGGCGATACCAGCCGCCGCCCAGCCGCCGCCAGTGCCCGGTCAAAGCGCTACCGAGCGGCACCGCCAGCAGGCGCCGGCCCTCCCCCGCCCAAAACGGTTGGCCGCCGAAGTCGGTGAAGTCCGGGCCGCCTTCCGCAGCATAGTCGAACAGCGGCCGCACCGACAAGTCGAGCGCGAAGCCCTGGCGGACGAGCGCGGCGGCGCTGCGCGGCCCGACGCCGTAACGGCCGGCACGATAGGCGAGCGGCCGAACGCCGAACGCCGTGGCGATCCGCGCCGCGAGGGCGGCGAGCTTTGCCTCCTCCAATTCCGGCGGCAGCGCGCCTGCGAAGCTGCTGTCGGCAGTGTCCGGCGGCAGCGGCGGATTGACCCAGGGGTGCAACTGGGCGCCGATCGTCGCACCGCCGGCTGCGATCGTCTCGCCGAGCGCGCCGACCGCCGCATCGTCGGCGACGATCGGGTAGTCGGCCAGATAGGTGACGGCCGCTCCCGCCGCGCGGAAACGGCGGTGGGCCGCCGGTATCGCCGCCGCCGCGCTGACCCCGGACAGGTGCCAGCGGCGCCGGTCCGCCCAGTCGAACTCCTCCTCGGTATCGACGCAGAGCAGGTAGCGGCGGCGCAGACTGGACGGCAGCGTCGCGATCCGATCCGGCGAAGGCGGACGGTCGAGCCGGCCGGTGGAGGCGGGATCGGCCACGCCCGGCGTCAGCCCCGGTCCTCGCGCTCCAGTGCCTCGCGCGTCGCGGTCGGCAGGATCAGGGCGAAACGGTCGGCCGCGATGTCGAGCCGCCCGCCGGCCGCCTCCGCCAGGTTGCGGACCAGCCGCAGGGTGAAGCCAAGGCCGAGCGTCGGCGCGTCCGGCCAGTCGCCGTCGGGGCTGTAGCCGGGGTCGAGCAGAGCCCGTTCGTTCTGCCCGGCGATCGCCGCCGGACGGTCGACGCACAAGCACAGGCGGGACGGATCGGTGTCGACGTCGAGCGTCGCCGCGATCCGTTCGCCCTCCATGGCCAGCCCGACGGTCGCCGCGAGCAGGCGCGACACCATTCGGTCGAGCGGCGCCTGGTCGACTGCAATCGGTGCCAGCCCCGGCGCGATGCGCAGGGCAAGGGCGACGCCGCGAGCCTCGGTCAACTGGTCCAGTTCCTCGCCGATCGCGGTGATACGCGCGGCGACGTCCGTGCTGCTGCCTTGAACCGGGGCCTGGCGCTGCGCGCTTTCGACCCGCGCGGCGACGTCGAGATCGTTGACGGTATCGAGCAGCCGGCGCGCGTCGCCCAGGATCGCCCCCGCCCGCCCGCGATAGTCGGCCGCCGCCGGCCCCAGGACCTGCTGGTCGATCATTTCGGCGAAGCCGATGATCGCGTTCAACGGCGTGCGAATTTCATGGACGAGTTGGCGCAGCGATTCCCCGCCGAGCGCCGAGCCGTGGAGACCGTGGCCCGCCGCTTCCGCCCGTTCGTCAGCGCGCGGGCGTCGGGCGCTGCCGCGAAAGCCGAGGAAGCGGCCGGCGCGCGGATCGAAACATGGAACCGCCGAGATCCGCCAGTCGCCGGCGGCGCCAGCATCGCCCGATATTCGCAGCCGCGCGTCACGAAATGGCGCGCGGCGCCTGAACGCTCCGGCGGCATGGCCGTCGACGCCATGGTCCCCCTCACCCGCTTCGGCGATCGACAGGCCGACAAGCTGGGTGCGCGGCGCCCCAGCGCAGAAAGCGATCGTGCCGTCGGCATCGGTTTCGAAGGTGAAGGCGTGGCACTCCGGCAGCGGAGCCACCGTTTCCGGTTGCGGCTCCGGCGGGCGGCGGTCACGGCGGAACGCCTCGATCCGGGCAACGAGTTCGGCCAGTTCGCTGCCGGCCGAGGCGGGCGTGGCACCATGAGGAGCAATGCCGATCGGCGACACCTGCGCCGGCGAAACGGCTGGAGCGACGGCGCCCGGCAGCACGAAATCGGTGGTGCCATAGCTGGCGAGCGCCCGACCGACGGCGGCGCCGAGATCGCGGCGATGGCGCAGCAGGGCGCGCGCAACCGGAGACAGGCGGGGCACCAGCGCGATCCATTCGGCATCGGCGAGGCGCGCGCCGCCGATCACCGGCGCAGTGATCGCGGCATCGTCTTCGGCGAAGAAGGCGACGAGACGCGGTGGTACCCGGCGGCCGGCGAGCGCCGCCGCCGCCGCCTGACGTCGATCACGCGACACGTCGGGGCGCCATTCGCGCAGCATCGCATAGGCATCGTCGAGGCAGGACAGCGAATCGTCCCCGGCGGTCTGAGCGACGAGGTCGACGAGCTGGCACCACATAGCGATCCGCGCCGCCGCATCAGCGGGCGGTTGGGCCATCACGGTCGCCAGCCTGTCATCGAAGCGCAACCGAATCCCTCCACTTTCCGCGCACCCGGCGCGCTACCACGCCATAGGTTCACGGTCCTTAAACCCGCGGTGATTGTCGCGACAGTGTTCTTTTCGGCACGTTGCAATGTGGGACAATTGCTTTTGCCTGCAACTTTATTATGTTACTCAGCGGAACATGGATGGAAAAATACAGAAATATGGCCGCCCCGCTGCTTGACTCGATCGACCTGCAGATTCTCGCGGCGCTCCAGCGCGATGGACGAATGACCAATGTCGACCTGGCGGCAGAAGTCGGCTTGACTGCGCCGCCCTGCCTGCGGCGCGTAAGGGCGCTGGAACAGCGCGGAGTGATCCGGGGATATCACGCGGCGCTCGATCCGATCGTTCTTGGCTATGGCATCAGCGTGTTCGCGTTGGTCAGCCTCCGGAGCCAGGCGGAGTCGGACCTGCGTGCGTTCGAGGAACATGTCGCGACACTGCCCAGCGTGCGCGAATGCCACATGCTGAACGGCGAAATCGACTTTATCCTGAAGGTCGTCGCGGAGGACCTTCAGGCGTTTCAGAATTTTCTGACCTCGTCGCTGACGACCGCGCCGAACGTCGCCAGTGTCAAGACGTCATTGACCATCCGCACGTCGAAGGACGAGCCGGGCGTTCCGATACCCGACCGGGGCTGACTCCGGCGGAGCCAGCCCCGATGCGGGCGGATGGCGTCAGGCGCCGGTGATCGGCTGATCCAGCCATTCGACCCAGAATTTGGCGAGGTCGGTTCGCGCGCCATTGACTGCGGCGAACGCGGTCTTCGCTTCTTCCTTGTTGCCGGACAGCGCCAGCGCGATGCCGAGGCGGGTGTTGACGACGTTGGTGTCGACACTCCCCTTGGTCAGCGCCATTTTGTACAGTTCCGCCGCCTTCGCATAGTCGCCGTAGCTGAGGAACGCCTCGGCCGTGCTCTGGGCGATCCGGCCGTCCTTGCCGGTGGCCGATGCCTTTTCCGACGCCGGCAGCGATGCCTTGTCGGCCGCCAGCTTCTCGCTCGACGACTTGTAAACGTCGGAGATGCCGGGCGTGGCCTTGTTGAGCTTGCCGGCCGAGACGCCTTCGTCGATCACCGCGACCGCTTCGCCGGGGAGGCCGCGATCGGATGCCAGCTGAGCATATTCGTAGAAGTCGCGCTCGCTGGTGATCGCCTTGCTCGCGCGCATCAGGCGGTAGAGGTCGAGCGTCGCCGGGCTGTCGAGCGTGCCGGTATCACGATAGATCAGCAGCGCGCTGCGCCAGTTCTCCGCCGTTGGATAGGCGGCGACCTGAAGCCGGGTCCACTTCGCCACTTCCGGCATCTGCTTGGCGGAATAGGCGACCGACGCCGCCCGCTTGTACCAGTCCTCCGGCGCCTTGCGGCCGGCGGCGGTTTCCAACTGCACCGCACGCTCGACATAGCCGAGCCCGGTCGGGATCTGTTCCTGCTTGAAATAGGATTCGGCGAGCAGCAGGTAGACGTCGACATTCTGGTTGCCGGCCTGTTCCGCTTCGGTCAGCCGGCTGATCGCGGTCGGATAATCCTTGTTCGAATAGGCAGCCTGGCCGGAATAGAACAGCAACTTCGCCCGGTTCGGCGCGGCGGCCTGCGAACCGGATTCGAGCATGCCTTCGATGCCCTTGAACTGCAGCGCCTGATCCTTGATCTCCTGGCCGATCTGCAGCTGGAAATTGGCGACGTAGAATTTCTCGTCGGGCAGCTTGGCGACCGCCGCCGCCTCGGTCAGCTTGGCCTGGGCGGTAGCGAAATCCTTGTCCTTCACCGCCTTGTCGACCGGAGCGATCGCCGCGCGGAACTCTTTGCTGAGTTCGGGCTTGAACGTGTTGGTGTCCTTCGGCTCTTCCTTCTTCTTGGCGAAGGCCGGGGACAGGAGCGGGCTGCTGACCATGCCGAGCGTCAGAGCGGCGCCAAGCAGCAGGGTTGAAATCTTCTTCATCATGCCTCCTCAAGCGATCCCGTGGCCGATCGTCTTGGCCCGGTCATCGTCCTATGGTTCTGTCCCAAAGCGCGCAAGGCGGAACCGGTTCCACCTTCGGCGTTCGGGCATGAACCGCTATTGAATAGCGTGTTTCTACGGATTCCGGCCTAACCCGGTCGTTCCGGCGCCGCTATCTCAACCTGCCGCAAACCGTCGCTTGCTTCGACCGGTTCGTCGCTCGCCGGGCCCTCGCATCGGCAAAGGCGGTGGTGCGTTCTCGCGCGCGCACGCACCCGCGCGGGGTGGTCATAAGCATGGCGATCCGCTAATGCCGTGCATTCCGCATCACAGTCCGAAAGCCCTTACGTTGACCGACGACGCGACCTTGCTCGCCGACCCTTCCGATATCTCCCCCGTCAACATCGTTGACGAGATGAAGACCAGCTACCTCGACTATGCCATGTCGGTCATAGTTTCGCGCGCGCTGCCCGACGTGCGCGACGGGTTGAAGCCGGTTCACCGCCGCATCCTCTACGGCGCGCACGAGGCCGGGTTCGTCGCCGGCAAGCCTTATCGCAAGTCCGCCCGCCTGGTCGGTGACGTGATGGGTAAATACCACCCGCACGGCGACTCCTCGATCTACGACGCGCTGGTCCGCATGGCGCAGGACTGGTCGATGCGGGTGCCGCTGATCGACGGCCAGGGCAATTTCGGCTCGATGGACCCGGACGAAGCGGCGGCGATGCGCTATACCGAGGCGCGGCTGGCCAAGGTCGCCAACGTGCTGCTCGACGACATCGATCGGGACACCGTCGACTTCCAGCCCAACTATGACGGGTCGGAGCGCGAGCCGCAGGTGCTGCCGGCGCGCTTCCCCAACCTGCTGGTCAACGGCGCCGGCGGCATCGCCGTCGGCATGGCGACCAACGTGCCGCCGCACAACCTGGGCGAGGTGCTGAGCGCCTGCATCGCCTATATCGACAATCCGGCGATCACCATCGACGAACTGATCGAGCATGTTCCCGGCCCCGATTTCCCGACCGGCGCGCTGATCCTCGGCCAGGGCGGCGCGCGGGCAGCCTATAACAGCGGGCGCGGATCGATCATGATGCGCAGCCGCCACACGATCGAGGAAGGACGCGGCGACCGCCGGTCGATCGTGCTGACCGAAATTCCGTTCCAGGTCGGCAAGAACCGGCTGGTCGAGAGCATCGCCGAGGCCGCGAAGGACAAGCGGATCGAAGGCGTCAGCGACATTCGCGACGAATCGAACCGCGAAGGCGTCCGCATCGTCATCGACCTGCGCCGCGACGCGACGGCGGAAGTGGTGCTGAACCAGCTGTGGCGGCACACCCCGGCGCAGACCAGCTTCCCGGCGAACATGCTCGCCATCCGTGGCGGGCGGCCGGAAACGCTGACCCTGCTCGACATCGTCAGCGCCTTCATCGGTTTCCGCGAGGAGGTCATCACCCGCCGCTCGAAGTTCGAGCTGGCCAAGGCGCGCGATCGCGCCCACCTGTTGTTGGGCCTGGTCATCGCGGTCACCAACCTGGACGAAGTGGTGCGGATCATCCGCGGGTCGGCCAGCCCGGCGGAAGCGCGCGCCGCCCTGCTGGCCCGCGAATGGCCGGTCGATGAGATCGCGCCCTACATCCGGCTGGTCGAGGCGGTCGAGGACGTAGCCGGTGGCGACAGCTACCGCCTGTCGGAAGCGCAGGTCCGCGCGATCCTCGACCTGCGCCTGCACCGGCTGACCGCGCTCGGCCGCGACGAGATCGGCGACGAACTGAAGCAACTGGCGGACAGCATCGGCCACCTGCTCGCCATCCTCGGCGACCGCGCCAAGCTCTATGCAGTGATGCGCGAGGAGCTGGAGGCGGTGCGCGACGAATTCGCCACGCCGCGCCGTACCCTGATCGCTCCGGCCGCCGACGGCATCGACGACGAGGACCTGATCGAGCGCGAGGAGATGGTCGTCACCGTCACCCTCGACGGCTATATCAAGCGCACGTCGCTCGACACCTTCCGCGCCCAGCGGCGCGGCGGCAAGGGCCGCGCCGGTATGTCGACCAAGGACGAGGACGTCGTCACCGAACTGTTCGTCACCTCGACGCACACGCCGGTGCTGTTCTTCTCCACCGCCGGCAAGGTCTACCGGATGAAAGTGTGGCGCCTGCCGGAAGGCGGGCCGGCCACGCGCGGGCGGCCGATGATCAATCTGCTGCCGCTCGACAAGGACGAGACGATCTCGACCGTGCTGCCGCTGCCGGAGGACGAGGCGGAATGGGGCAAACTGCACGTCATGTTCGCGACGGCGAAGGGCAGCGTGCGCCGCAACAGCATGGACGCGTTCACCAACGTGCCGTCGAACGGCAAGATCGCGATGAAGTTCGAGGGCGAGGATATCGACGACCGGCTGATCGGCGTCGCGCTGCTCAACGAGCAGGACGATGTCCTGCTGGCCACACGCCACGGCAAGGCGATCCGCTTCGCCGGCGACGACGTCCGCGAGTTCCAGAGCCGCAACTCCACCGGCGTGCGTGGCATGCGGCTGGCCGATGGCGACGAGGTGATCTCGCTGTCGATCCTCCACCGTGGCGGCATGCGCGACCAGGACGAGCGCGAGGATTACCTGCGCCACGCGCCGTGGAAGGCGGAAAAGGACAGCGCGCCGCAGATGACCGCCGAACGCTTCGCCGAATTGCAGGCGAAGGAGCAGTTCGTCCTCACCGTTTGCGCCAATGGTTACGGCAAACTGTCCTCCGCCTATGAATATCGCCGCACCGGGCGCGGCGGCCAGGGCATCACCAACATCGACAACATCGCCCGCAACGGCCTGGTCGTCGCCAGTTTCCCGGCGACGCAGACCGACCAGCTGATGCTGGTCACTGATCAGGCCAAGCTGATCCGCATGGGGCTGGACAGCCTGCGTGTCATCGGGCGCGGATCGGCCGGGGTTCGGCTGTTCGACGTCGCCGATGCCGAACAGGTCGTCTCAGCCGCGCGGATCGGCGACAGCCAGGACGATGAGGATGGGGACGGTGAGGCGGACACGGCGGCGGACGGCGGCGCGGTGGCATGACCGCCGCCGCCGCTACGTCCCGGCCCGCCGGTCCAGCGTTGATCGGACGCCGACGGCGATCAGGGTCTGCCCGACGAAATAGCTGAGCCAGATGGCTAGGCCGAGTGCGCCTCCGCCGCCGGAGAGCGGCCCCATGCGCGCGAAGATCAGCAGGTCCGACGCAAGGAACAGCATCGCGCCGATGCCGGTGCGATAGCGCGGGAAGCGGCTGGCCCAGGCACAAGCGGCCATCACCGCGACGAACAGCGTATAGGCGGCGGCGGTCGTTGCCGCCGTCCGGTCGGCGGGCAGCAGGAAGGCGACCAGCACCGCGACCGGGACGGTCAGCAGCGCCAATGTCCGCTGGCTGACGGTCAGCGCCGGCCGGCGGTTGCGCCAGTATAGCCGGATCGCGACGCAATGGCCGGCGACGAAAGCAGTCGCGCCAAGCACCATGTCCCGTTCCAGCAGCACATCGCCGAGCGCGCCGAACGCCAGCACCACCACTAGCAGCCAGCCGTCCAGGCTCCGTGCCTGCGTCGCTGCCCACAGCGCGAGCAGGCCGACGCCCGCCCCTTTCCACGCCAGGTTGGCCGCCGCCGGCAGGCCCAGTGTCCAGCCGAGCGGGTAGCTGAGCCCGGCGATCACCGCCGCGACCAGCAGCAGCCGCACGCCGTTCACGGATAAAGGTCCACGACGGTGGCGTCGGGCACCGCCGCCTGGAGCAGGAACGTGCGGTGGCACCCGGCCGGTTCGCGCTCGTAGCAGAGCAGCGCCGCCCGGTGGCCGGCGACAAGGTCGCGCAGGATCGCCGCCTCGGCCTGCGCCTCGGGCAACGCAAGCTGCTGGTCGTAGATGGCGTGCATCGTCGCGACATCCCCCTTGTGTGCGGCATCGCGTCCGGCCTTCGGCGTGCCGAGCGCGCGCAGGTGGCGGTAGCCGATGCCGGCTTCGGCCAGTTCGGCGGCCAGGGCGTTCTTGGAAAAACCGGGTTTGCGCGAGCTGGTGATCGCCCGCACGTCGACGACCAGATCGACGTCGGCGGCGGCAAGCGCGCCGATCAGGTCCGGCACGGTTGCCTTTTCATAGCCGATTGTGAAGACCGTTTGCGCCAAAGCCCCTCGCCTCTCCCCGATCCACCCTCTATCGCCTTTTGCCATGACCGACAAAATTGAAATTATCGGCGGCGGCCTCGCCGGCTCGGAAGCGGCGTGGCAGCTCGCCGAAGCCGGGGTGCCGGTGCGCCTGTTCGAGATGCGTGGCGGCGGCGAAGGCACTCCCGCCCACCAGACCGACCACCTCGCCGAGCTGGTCTGCTCCAACAGCTTTCGCTCCGACGACGCGGAGCGCAACGCCGTCGGCCTGCTCCATGCCGAGATGCGCGCGCTCGGCTCGCTGATCCTGCGCGAGGCGGACCGGCACCGGGTGCCGGCCGGGTCGGCGCTGGCGGTCGATCGCGACGGCTTTTCCGCCGGCGTTACCGGCGCGCTCGCCGCCCACCCGAATGTCGAGATCATCCGTCGCCGGGTCGACGCGCTGCCGGACAGCGGCGCGACCATTGTCGCCACCGGCCCGCTGACCGCCGCGCGGCTGGCGGAGTCGATCGGCGCGCATACCGGCGCCGACGCCCTCGCCTTCTTCGACGCGATCGCGCCGATCATCCACAGCGACAGCATCGACATGTCGGTCGCCTGGTTCCAGTCGCGCTGGAACAAGGGCGACGGCAAGGATTACATCAACTGCCCGCTCGACCGCGACCAGTATGCGGCATTCCATCAAGGGCTGATCGACGGCGAAAAGACCGCGTTCAAGGAATGGGAGCGCGACACCCCCTATTTCGACGGCTGCATGCCGATCGAGGTGATGGCCGAACGCGGTTTCGACACGCTGCGCTTCGGCCCGATGAAGCCGGTCGGCCTCGACGATCCGCGTACCGGCCGCTGGCCCTATGCCGTCGTTCAGCTGCGCCAGGACAACGCGCTCGGCACGCTGTGGAACATCGTCGGCTTCCAGACCAAGCTGAAGCATGCCGAGCAGGTCCGGCTGTTCCGCACCATTCCAGGGCTGGAGAAGGCGGAGTTCGCCCGGCTCGGCGGGCTGCACCGCAACACCTTCATCAACGCGCCGGCGCTGCTCGACCCCTGGCTGCGGCTGAAAAGCCACCCGCATATCCGCTTCGCCGGGCAGATCACCGGCTGCGAAGGCTATGTCGAATCCGCCGCGATCGGCCTGCTCGCCGGCCGCTTCGCGCTAGCCGAGGCCGATGGGCGTGAAGCCGCCCTGCCCCCGCGCGAAACCGCACTCGGCGCGCTGCTCGGCCATATCACCGGCGGCGCCGATGCTGCGACCTACCAGCCGATGAACATCAATTTCGGCCTGTTCCCGCCGCTTGACGAACGCGCGCGGAAGGCCGACCGCAAGGGCCTGATCGCCGCCCGCGCCCGCGCCGCCCTCTCCGCCTGGAACTGACGCTTCCATCCTTGTGCTCCTGCTTGCGGAGCACGGTTGGATATCAGCCTTCGTCGTCCTCCGCCGCGCGCGGTGGGGGGCAGGTGCACCGGGCCGGCGTCTTGCGGACCACCCGAGTGGTCAGGAACTCGGCGCGGGTCAGGGTGCCGGAACGATCGGCGTCGGTGTGGGCGAATTTGTCGGTTGTCTTCTTCGCCCATTCGTCGAAATCGAGCCGGCCGTCATGGTTCAGGTCGAGCCGGGCGAAGGCCTTGTGGCGGCTGACGAGATATTCCTCGCGGCTGATCGCCTCGTTGCGGTCCTTGTCGTAACGGTCGAAGCGCTTCTGCTCGCGCGTCCGCTCGTCGGCTTGCGGTGGAGCAACCGGCGGTTCGGCCGCCAGCGCGGCCGCTGGTGATATCTGCATATCCGCCGCATTGCGGTTCGCCGAGCCCTGCCACCAGAAAAATCCGGCAGCGACCAGCAGCAATGCCGATCCCACCCCTGCCAGAAATCGCCCCATGCCGAACGCCTCCGTCGCCGACTCCGCTAAACGCCTGACATAGCATGCCAAAGACCGCGAAGCACCCTTCCGGGCGCCCCCCGCCTTGGTCGTCGGGCCAGTCCGGCGCGGGCATCGCGGCGGGCGAGCACGGTCAGCAGGCCGAGCGCGCGCAGCGCCGGCGGCCAGCGGCGGGGCACCTGGCCGGCAACGGCGCGCGCGGCGGCGATCGCCCGCTCCGCGGTGACCGGGTCGCTGATGTGGAAGGCCAGGTCGACCAGCGCCCACAGCCGCCCGGCCGCGTCGATCGCCTCCGGCGGATCGACACCGATCAGCGCGGCGGCGGCGCGAAACTGCCCGGCCCCACGGCCGCGCGCATAGTCGTCGATCGCGTCCGGCTTCAACGGCAACGGATCGAGCAGCGCTTCCCACCCGTCGATCAACGGGGTCAGCCGCGCCGGGGGAATGCCGCGCTCCGGCAGGATGTCGGCGAATGCGGCAAGCAGCGGCTCGGCCGGCGGCGGCCCGTCATCCAGCGCTAGCAGCGCGTCGTACCACCATGTCAGCCGCATCCGACCGATCGTCGGTTCGGTCGTAGTGCGGACGACATCGGCCAGCGTCGCGTCCAGCCGCCACAGCGCCAGCAGCGCGCCGCGCGCCCGCTCCGGCGCGTAGGCGACGGCGAGGCGACGTTCCGGATCGACGGCCGCGGCTTCTGCGCTCATTTCGCGGTTTGCGGGAAATGTGGAAAATGCGGCATTAACCGTCCCATTTCAGCCGTCATTAGCCGTGCATAGGGCATGGGGGCCCATTCCGGAAGAATTGCCTTCCCAGGGGTGGGGCCTATTCGCATGGCGTATGAACGGACAAATGCACGGACGAAGCGTCGGCTCGGCAGGCTGATCTTCGACACCAGTGGCAATACCCTCGCGATCATGGCGGCGGCGATCTTTCCGGTTATGGGGATCGTCGGGTCGGCCTTCGATATCAGCCGCATGTATATGGTCAAGAGCCGCCTGCAACAGGCGTGCGACGCTGGCGCGCTGGCCGCCCGCCGGGCAATGACCAAGACGACGCTGGATGGCGACGCAGAAACCCAGGCCCATAATTTCTTCAATTTCAACTATCCGACCGACAGCTTCGGCACGACCGGCATTGTGTTCACGCCGCAAGCGACGAGCGAGGGCCAGGTCACTGCGGTCGCCGCCGCCAACGTGCCGATGACGCTGATGCGAATGTTCGGTGCCCCGACCAAGACCATCCAGGTCAGCTGCGACGCCAAGCTGGAAGTGCCGAATGCCGACGTGATGTTCGTGCTCGACGTAACCGGATCGATGGACGGCACGATGCCGGGCGACAGCCGATCGAAGCTGGCGGCGCTGCAATCGGCGGTGGTCGGGTTCTACGACATCCTGAACAACGCGGTCACGTCCAACGCGCGGCTGCGCTTCGGCATCGTCCCCTATTCCGCCGGGGTCAATGTCGGCGGGCTGCTGCCGGCGGAATATCTGGCGGATTCCTGGACCTATCAGTCGCGCCGGCGCATCCCGAACGGCACATACACGACCTCGATCTCGCCGGACGGCTGGCCCGCCCTTCCCATCCCGAGCGGGTCGTGGACGACCTACTCCACCACCTCCAACGTACGTGAGAATAACTGCAGCGCGCCGAGCCCGAACCCGTCGACGTCGGAAAGCAATAATTCGACCAACTGGGGCGCACCCAACGAGGATGCCGACGGCGTCCGCGTATCGAACGGTACAGAAACGCGGACGGTGACGGTCACCGAATATCGCGACAACTGGACGCAGACCGGCACGGACAGTCGTGGCCGCAAGATTGGCACCTGCGACCTTCAGCGTCGCAGCGCCACCGCCACCCAGCAGCGGTCCACGACCAAGACCGAAACGCCCAACTATACCTGGTCCTACGAGCCGGTGACTTTAGATACCAGCCGCTTCAAGCTGGGCGAGACGGTCCAGACTCGGACCGGCAATAGTTTCACGATGCGGAGCAGCACATGGAACGGCTGCATCGAGGAACGCCAGTGGGTGACGCAGGCGACCTTCTCCAGCCCGGTGGAATCGACCGCACCGGACGCGTTCGACCTGAACATCGACTTCGTGCCGAATTCGGAGGAAACGCGGTGGAAGCCGTCCTGGCCGGACATCATCTACACCCGTTCCGGCACGCCGCAGGTGACCAACAGCAACAACAGCCGGCCGTCGACGATCTGCCCGAAGGCAGCGATCAACCTGGACGTGATGACCCACGCGCAGATTTCAAATTACGTCAACGCGTCGGATTTCGTCGCAACCGGCAACACCTATCACGACCTCGGCATGATCTGGGGCGCGCGGCTGATCTCGCCGACCGGCATCTTCGGAAGCCGCAACGCGACGGCGCCGAACGGTCGACCGATCAACCGCCACATCGTGTTCATGACCGACGGCAAGATGGAGCCGAATTCCTCGCTCTACAACACCTATGGCTATGAGGCGCTCGACCAGCGCGTGTCCGGCGGCGACCTGAATTCCAGCCGGTTGGCCGATCGCCATACATCGCGCTTCCTGGCGGTATGCGCGGCGGCGCGGGCGCGCAACATCACGGTGTGGACGGTCGGCTTCGGCACGGCCAGCGCCGACAACGCGAAGCTGGCCCAGTGCGCCGACCCCGGCAAGGCGTTGACCGCGAAGAGCGACGAGGACCTCCAGATCACCTTCCGGCAGATCGCCACCAAGATCGCCGAGTTGAGGTTGTCGCGGTGATCGCCCGGCTGCGCGCCCTGCTGCGTCGTGGCGGCGATGACCGCGGCGTGACGATCATCGAGTTCGCGGTGATCCTGCCGGTGATGCTGCTACTGCTGATGGGCATCGTCGAACTGACCTACCAGGCCTATGTTCGATCGACCCTGCAGGGGGCGCTGAACAAGGCGGGCCGCGATTCGACGCTGGAGAACGCGGCGGCAGACGCCGACCAGATCGACGGCAAGGTGATCGCGATGGTTCGACAGATCGCGCCGAGCGCGACCTTCCAGACGACCCGGATGAGCTATGCGAGCTTCAGCGACGTCGGCAAGCCGGAGGCGTTCAACGACGCCAACGGCAACGGTGTGCGCGACAGCGACGAATGCTTCGAGGACGTCAACGGCAACGGCAGCTGGGACACCGACCGCGGCAAGCAGGGGCTGGGCGGCGCCGACGACATCGTCAGCTACACCACTACCGCGACCTATCCAACGCTGTTTCCGTTCATGGTTGCCGCCGGCTTCCCGGAACTGCAGCAGGTGACCGCGACTACCGTGCTGCGCAACCAGCCGTTCGGCCAGCAGCAGGTTTCATCGAAAGTGATCTGTCCATGATGGCTTCCCTCACCCGTCTGCGCCGGCGCGCCGCGGAGGTACGGCGCTGCGAATCCGGCGTAGCCCTGATCGAGTTCGCCTTCTCGATGCCGATCATACTCGGCATGGGAATGTACGGGCTGGAAGTGACCAACTACGCGATGACCCACATGCAGGTCAGCCAGATCGCGCTGGCGCTGGCGGACAATGCGTCGCGGATCGGCCAGGACAGCGCGCTGTCGCTGACCCAGTTTCGCGAATCCGACGTCAACGACACGTTCGAGGCGGCGAAGAAGCAGGCCGGCAGAATGGACATCACCACCCATGGCCGGATCATCTTGTCCAGCCTCGAGCGCAACGCCGACGGCGGCCAGTGGATTCACTGGCAACGCTGCGTCGGCCTGCGTCGGTACGATTCGAGCTACGGCGTCGAAGGGGACGGCGTGACCGGCACGTCGTTGTCTGGCATGGGGCCGGCATCGGAGCGGATCACCGCGCCGGACAAGAATGCGGTAATGTTCGTCGAGATCAACTACGACTATCAGCCGCTGATCAGCGACACGCTGATCGGCAAGCCGAAAATCCACTACACCGCCGCCTTCATCGTCCGCGACGAGCGCGACCTGACGATGATCTACAACCCGTCGCCGGCGGCACCGCGAGCAACCTGCAACAATTACACCACCTGATCCGGCGCTTCGGCCGGATCAGCGCTATCAACGATAGCAGACGGCCTTCGCCGCGGCGACGACGCGCGCCGGGTTGACCAGCGTCAGCTTCTCCAGATTGGCGGCGTAGGGCATCGGCACGTCCTCGTTGGTGACGCGCAGCACCGGGGCGTCGAGGTCGTCGAAACCCTCGGTCATCGCGATCGCGATAATTTCGGACGCAATCGAGCAGACCGGCCAGCCTTCCTCGACGACGACCATGCGGTTGGTTCGCGCCAACGAGCCGAGCACCGCCGCCTTGTCGAGCGGGCGCAGCGTGCGCAGGTCGACGACTTCCGCCTCGATCCCTTCCGCCGCGAGCGTTTCCGCTGCCTCCAGCGCCATGCCGACGCCGATCGAGTAGCTGACCAGTGTCACGTCGCGGCCGGAGCGGACGATCCGCGCCTTGCCGATCGGCTCGACATGGTCGTCCAGCTTGGGCACGTCGAAGCTGCGCCCGTAGAGCAGCTCGTTCTCCAGGAACACCACCGGGTCGGTGCTACGGATCGCCGCCTTCAGCAGGCCCTTGGCGTCCGCCGCGTCATAGGGCGCGATGACGATCAGGCCGGGAACGCTGGCATACCAGGGCGCGTAATTCTGGCTGTGCTGAGCAGCGACGCGGGCGGCGGCGCCGTTGGGGCCGCGGAACACGATCGGGCAGCGCATCTGGCCGCCGGACATGTAATTGGTCTTGGCCGCCGAGTTGACGATGTGGTCGATCGCCTGCATCGCGAAGTTGAAGGTCATGAACTCGATGATCGGGCGCAGGCCGCCCATCGCCGCGCCGGTGCCGACGCCGGCGAAGCCGTATTCGGTGATCGGCGTGTCGATCACCCGCTGCGGGCCGAATTCGTCGAGCAGGCCCTGGGTGACCTTGTAGGCGCCCTGATACTCGGCGACTTCCTCGCCCATCACGAACACGCGGTCGTCGGCGCGCATTTCCTCCGCCATCGCGTCGCGCAGGGCCTCGCGCACCGTCAGCCGGACCATTTCTGTCCCTTCCGGGATCGGTTGCGCTGCCGGCGCCGATGTCGGCGCGGGCCGGGCCGGCGGCGTGGCGGGTTCCGCCTTCGACGTTTCCACCGCGGGCTGCTCCGCCGGGGCTGGGGCCGGCGAGGCGGCGTCGCCCGCCGCGTCGCCTTCGCCGGCGATCGTCGCGATCACGGTTCCGACCTTCACGTTGTCGGTACCGGCGGGAACCAGGATCTTGGCGATCGTGCCTTCGTCGACCGCCTCGAATTCCATCGTTGCCTTGTCGGTCTCGATCTCGGCGAGGATGTCGCCGGACTGGACGGCATCGCCCTCCTTGACCAACCATTTGGCGAGGGTGCCCTCCTCCATCGTCGGCGAAAGGGCAGGCATCTTGAGCTCGATCGGCATCAGTAGGTATCCACCAAAACGTCGGTGTAGAGTTCGCTCTCGGGCGGCTCGGGCGTGGATTCGGCGAAATCGGCGGCCTCGGCGACGATCGCGCGGATCTCCTTGTCGATTTCCTTCAGCGCCTCTTCCTTCACGCCCATGCCTTCAAGCTCGCGCTTGGCATGTTCGATCGGGTCGGACTTGTCGCGCACCGCCTGCACTTCCTCGCGCGAGCGGTATTTGGCCGGATCCGACATCGAATGGCCGCGATAGCGGTATGTCTTCAGTTCCAGCAGCACCGGGCCCTTGCCGGCCTTCACCCATTCGCGTGCGGTTTCCGCCGCGCCACGCACCGCCAGCACGTCCATCCCGTCGACCTGCAGGCCGGGGATGCGGAAGCTTTCCCCGCGCCGGTAGAGCTGATCCTCCGCCGACGAACGATTGACGCTGGTGCCCATCGCATACTGGTTGTTCTCGATCACGAAAATGATCGGCAGCTTCCACAGCTCGGCCATGTTGAAGCTTTCGTAGACCTGCCCCTGATTGGCGGCGCCGTCGCCGAAATAGGCCAGGCAAAGGCCACCGTCGCCATTGTATTTGTGGGTGAAGGCCAGGCCGGTGCCGAGCGGCACCTGCGCGCCGACGATGCCGTGGCCACCGTAGAATTTATGCTCGGTCGAGAACATGTGCATCGACCCGCCCTTGCCGTGGCTGATCCCCGCCTGCCGGCCGGTCAGTTCCGCCATGATGATCTTCGGGTCGATGCCGTAGGCGAGCATATGGCCATGATCGCGATAGCCGGTGATGACCGAATCCTTGCCGGGCTCCAGCGCCGACTGCAGGCCGACGGCCACCGCTTCCTGCCCGATATAGAGGTGACAGAAACCGCCGATCAGGCCGAGGCCGTACAGCTGCCCCGCTCGCTCCTCGAACCGCCGGATCAGCAGCATCTGGCGATAGAATTCCAGAAGCTGCTCCTTGCTGGCCTTGAACCGTTGCGGCTCGGGCGGCCGCTCGCGGTTGGGGGTGGCCGGCGCGGCGGCTCCCTTGGCGGCCTTGGCGGTCGGTGCTCTTGCCAAGCTCGGCTCTCCATTCAGAAATGCGGATTGGAACGTCCCCCTGCCTATAGGCGCTCGCCGTTCCTTGAAGCAACATGCTGGGCGTGGGAGCGGGCCCGGCGGTCAGTCGAGCGGAACGATGATCTCGTCGGGGTGGGCGACGCCAAGTTCCTTGCGGACCAACTCGTCGACCATGTCGGGGTTGGCCTTCCTGGGGTCGAGCAGTGCAACCTTCTTGGCCAGCGCGTCGTGGCGCGCCTTGGTCTGGGAGAGCACCGCCTGCCGCTCGGTCAACGCGCGGCTGTAATCCCCGTAGGCCAGCACCCCGTTGGGGCCGACCAGCGCATAGCCACCGAAAAACGCGATCACCAGCGTACCGACCGCCGGGCCGGCGGCCGATCGCAGCAGGGAACGGATTTTCGATTTCTGCGCCACGCCCCGTTGAATCACAGCGGAGTCGCCGAATCAAGCGCGATTTTGGCGGAAGATCGCGCGCCCGGCATAGCGGGCGACATCGCCGAGCTCCTCCTCGATCCGGATCAACTGGTTGTACTTGGCCAGCCGGTCGGACCGCGCCAGGCTGCCGGTCTTGATCTGCCCGCAATTGGTGGCGACGGCGAGGTCGGCGATCGTCGCGTCCTCGGTCTCGCCGGAACGGTGCGACATAACCGCCGTGTAGCCGGCGCGCTGGGCGATGCCGACCGCCTCCAGCGTTTCGGTCAGGGTGCCGATCTGGTTGACCTTGACCAGCAGCGAGTTGGCGAGGCCGCCGGCGATGCCGTCGCTCAACCGCTTGGGGTTAGTGACGAACAAGTCGTCGCCGACCAGCTGGACCTTGCCGCCGATCCGGTCGGTCAGCAGCTTCCAGCCCTCATAATCCTCCTCGGCCATGCCGTCCTCGATCGACGCGATCGGGTAGCGGGCGACGAGGTCGGCGAGGTAGTCGACCATGTCGGCGGAGGAGCGGACCTTGCCCTCCCCGGTCATGTGGTAGGCGCCGTCGCGGAAAAATTCGGTCGACGCGCAGTCGAGGGCGAGCAGCACGTCGTCGCCCGGCGTGTAGCCGGCGGCCGAAATCGCGTCCATCACGAAGTCGAGCGCATCGGTGGTCGAGCCGAGATTGGGCGCGAAGCCGCCCTCGTCGCCAACCGCCGTCGCCAGCCCCTTGGCATGGAGCGCCGCCTTCAGCGTGTGGAAGATCTCGGCGCCGCAGCGCACCGCCTCCGCCAGCGTCGGCGCGCCGACCGGCATCACCATGAATTCCTGGAAGTCGATCGGGTTGTCGGCATGAACACCGCCGTTGACGATGTTCATCATCGGCACCGGCAGGACATGCGCCGACACCCCGCCAACATAGCGGTAGAGCGGCAAGCCGCGCGCATCCGCCGCCGCCTTCGCCACCGCGAGGCTGACGCCGAGGATCGCGTTGGCGCCCAGCCGGCCCTTGTTGTCGGTGCCGTCGAGCGCGATCAGCGTCGCGTCCACCTCGCACTGGTCCTCCGCATCGAAGCCGAGCAGCGCGTCAGCGATCTCGCCGTTGACCGCGTCGACCGCCGCCTGCACACCCTTGCCCAGCCACCGCGCCTTGTCGCCGTCGCGCTTCTCGACCGCCTCGAACACGCCGGTCGACGCGCCGGACGGCACCGCCGCGCGGCCGAAGCTGCCATCCTCCAGCGAAACGTCGACCTCGACGGTGGGATTGCCCCGGCTGTCGATGATCTGGCGGCCGTGGATGTCGAGAATCGCGGTCATGGAGGAGGCTTCCCTTGTGGACGGAACGTGGCTCGCGCTCTATCGAGGGGAGGCGCGCGAGGCAATGGAACCCGCGCGCCGCGGTGATTGTTCATGACGCGTAACAGCACGTGTCTGAGGAAGGACTGGCATGACCGACGAAACCAGCAAGCAGGATGCTGCCCGACCGGCCCCGCCGGTCAAGAAGGCGGCGACGCGCAAGGCGCCGACGGCCAAGCCGGCCGCCAAGCGGGCGGCGGGCGCGGCAACCAGGGCCGCCGCCAAGCCCCGCAAGGCCGCCGCCAAGGCGACGGGCAAGGTGCGGGCCGAGGCCGCACGGCTGACCGGCGAGGCCGGCAGCAAGGCGCGCAGCTATGCTAATCAGGGCAAGGACAGGGCGACCGACGCGCTCGACAATGTCGCGCGGATGATGACCGACGCCGCGGCCCAGGTCGATGACCGGATGGGCGAGCAGTACGGCCGCTACGCCCGCACCGCCGCCGACGCCATCGCCGGACTGGCCGGCAACCTGCGCAAGAAGGATGTCGACGAGCTGATGGATGAGGCGCGCGACATGGTGCGCAACAGCCCGGCCGTCGCGATCGGCGCCGCCGCCGCGATCGGCTTCGTGCTTGCCCGGCTGATCAAGGCCGGTGGCCCGGACCAGTCGGCCTGAACGATACGGAGCCGGGGGTGAGCGAAAACGAGCCGGATACCGAAAGGCCGCCGATCGGCGAACTCTTTGCCGGGTTGATCGAGGATACGGAGCGTTACGTCCGCGCCGAGCTGACGCTGCAGCGCGCGAAGCTGGTCGACCGGCTGCTGATGTCGCGCGCCGCGCTGGCGATGGCCGTCGGCGCGATCATTCTCGTCCAGGCGGCGATCAGCGCGCTGCTCGTCGGCATTGTGCTGGCGCTTGCGCCACGGCTCGGCGCGTTTGGCGCGGCAGTGCTCGTTACGCTGATCGCGCTGGCGATCGCCGCCGCGCTGCTCGCCGCCGCCTTCCGCTGGTTCGATCGAGCGACGCAGATCGCGGAGGAACCATGATCGACCGCAAGCAGGTGCTGGATCGGGCAGAACGCCGCGCCCACGCGGCGCGTGAAAGGCTGACCGGCCGACTGGTCGACATCCAGCAGCGCCTCGACCCTCAGACGTTGATGATCGAGGCCGGGCGCGAACTGCGCCAGCGCGCCGGCGAATGGATCAGCGACAGCGTCGACGCCGCCCGGCGCAACCCGGCCGCCACGCTCGCCACTGGCGCGACCACCATCGCCTGGCTACTGCGCAAGCCGATCGCGCGGTGGATCATCGGGTTTTTCACCGAGGACAGGACCGTCCCGTCGGCAGAGGCGTTGACCGCGCAGGCGATCCGCGCCGCGGCGATCCGCGCCCCTGCCCCGCCATCATCGAGGAGCGAACAGCATGACGACCAACCCCAGCGACAGCGAAAGCCCGCGCGCCGCCGCCCAGCGTCTGAAGGACAAGGCGGCAACAGTGCGTGACACCGCCGAAGGCGCGGTCGAGGAAGCGCGCCACAAGGTAGCGGCCGCCTATTCAACCACGCGTGACAAGGCCGCTCGTGCCGGCACCCGCGCAGCCGACGGCATAGAGAAGAGCCCCCTGTCGATGCTGGTCGGCGGGCTGGCGATCGGCGCGGCGATCGGCGCGCTGCTGCCCCGCACCCGCAAGGAGGCGGACACGCTCGGCGGCGTCGGCCGGCGCATCCGCGATGCTGCCGGGGAGGCAGCCAAGGCCGCGAAGCGCGCGGGTACCGAAACGCTCGACTCGCTTGGCGTCAACAGCGAGGCGGCGCGCGAACAGGCGCGCAAGCTGCTCGACAACGCGGTCAGCGCCGCAACCAACGCCGGCGAAGCGGCGGTCAAGACCGTGCGCCGCAAGCAGGATTGACGCTGCGGCGCGGCTCGGCTGAAAGGGCGCCATGAGCAAGCTTCATCTCGTGTTCGGCGGCCGTGTCCGCGACCCGCAAACCCTGGAATTCAAGGATCTCGACACGATCGACATCGTCGGCCTGTTCCCCGACTACACGTCGGCGGAAGAAGCCTGGCGCGCCGCCGCGCAACGCACGGTGGACGATGCGGAGATGAAATATGTCGTCGTCCACCTCCACCGCCTGCTGGAACCGGAAATCCCGCTCGCAACCGATGGCAAGAAAGGCGGATGATCCGCTGATCGTTCAGTAGACCGCGCGCCGCCCCTCAATAGGCGCGCCCGATCAGCACTCGTTCGACCGCGGGAGTGCCGGTGAATACGCAGGTACCAGTCGCCGCTGCGGCGTCGAGCGGCACGTTGCGCAGAGTCAGCTTCAGCGTCTTCAGCCGCTCGACCACCCGCTCCAGTTCGACCCCGGTCGGCCGCGCCCATTCGACTTCCAGCCAGCCCGGCTTGGCGACACCCTCGGCAAAGAACGCCTCGACCCCGGCGAAGTCGGTGACATCGCGGCGGATCGCCGCCTCCAGCCGCGCTTTGGCCTCACCGTGCAGGCTGGCCTGGATCTCCTCCAGCGTTGCGGGGACCCCGGCGACGAACGCGTCGCGGGCGACAATGGTCGAGGCCAGCTTGCCTTCCGGGGTGTACAGTCGGTCGCGGCGGAGCGCCGAGACATTGCCGGCCGCCAGATCGCGTCCGCCGACCTCGACGATGATCGGCGCGCCTTTCTTCACCCAGCCCCAGCGTTTGCCCGCCGCCTTGGTCGCCTTGGTGTCGACCAGCACGCGAACCGGCTCGCCGAACGCGCTCTGCCGCGCCACGTCGGCCGCGATCGCCTTGCAGTAATCGAGGATCGCCGCGTCCTCGTCATTGTCGCGCAGCATCGGCACGATCACCACCTGGCGCGGCGCGACCACCGGCGGCAGGCGCAACCCGTCGTCGTCGCCGTGCACCATGATGATGCCGCCGATCATCCGCGTCGACAGGCCCCAGCTTGTCGTCCAGGCGAAGGCGGTCTGGCCGTCCTTGTCCTGAAAGCGGATATTCTGCGCGGTCGCGAAATTCTGGCCGAGGAAGTGCGAGGTGCCGGCCTGCAATGCCTTGCCGTCCTGCATCATCGCTTCGATCGAATAGGTGGCGACGGCGCCGGGGAAGCGCTCATTCTCCGGCTTCTCGCCGGCGACGACCGGCATCGCCAGCGCCTCCTCGGCAAAGCTGCGGTACATTTCCAGCGCCAGCCGGGTCTCTGCCTCCGCCTCCTCGCGGGTAGCGTGGGCGGTATGCCCCTCCTGCCACAGGAATTCGGAGGTGCGCAGGAACATCCGCGTCCGCATTTCCCAGCGGACGACATTGGCCCACTGATTGATCATCAGCGGCAGGTCGCGCCACGACTGGGTCCAGCGGGCAAAAGCGGTGCCGATCACCGTTTCCGATGTCGGCCGCACGACCAGCGGCTCTTCCAGCTTCGCTTCGGGGTCGACGACCAGCCGGCCCGCTTCCCCCTTCAGCCGGTGATGGGTGACGACCGCCATCTCCTTGGCAAAGCCCTCGACATGCTCCGCTTCCTTTTCGAAATAGGACAGCGGGATGAAGATCGGGAAATAGCAGTTTTCGTGCCCGCTCGCCTTGATCCGCGCGTCGAGCAGGGCCTGGATGCGCTCCCAGATCCCGTAGCCCCACGGCCGGATGATCATGCAGCCGCGCACGCCTGAATCCTCCGCCATGTCGGCTTCGGTGATGACGGCCTGATACCAGGCGGCGAAATCCTGCTCGCGGGTGACGGAAAGTGCGTGTTTCATGGCTACTCCCCCCTTCCGTCGGGCGGAAGGGGCCGGGGGTGGTCGGAACCGGGGCGCGGCGCTGCCTTGCCCCGCGCCTCCTTGAAAGCGCCGGGCGCCGTCCGTCAACCCTTCCGGCCCGGCAGGCCGCCGTTTACTCCCCGCGCCAATGCCGCGATAAGCCGCGCATGAATCGGCGGGCGCATCCGGCAGAGGCACGAACGGCGGCAGGCGCATGAGCCGGGACACGCGCCTGGCCGGGATCGCCGCGCGCCTGTTTTCCGTCCTCTGCCTGTCGATCATGCTGGCGCTGGTCAAGCTTCTCGCGCTACGCGGCGTGACGCTGTTCGAAAGCGTGTTCTATCGCCAGGCCCTTGCCCTGCCGCTGGTGCTGGGCTGGATTGTCGCCGGCCCCGGCATCGCCTCCGTCCGGACCAGCCGGATCGGCGCCCACGCCTGGCGCACCGGTCTCGGCATGGTCGGCATGGTGCTCAACTTCGCGACCTTCGTCCTCTTGCCGCTGGCGGAGGCGACGACGATCCTGTTCTCGGTACCGATCTTCGCGACCATCCTGTCGGCGCTGGTCCTGCGCGAACCGACCGGCACCCACCGCTGGCTGGCGGTCGTCGTCGGTTTCGCCGGTGTCGTCATCGTCGCCCAGCCCGCCGGCACGCACCTGTCGCCGCTCGGTATTGGCATCGGTCTGCTCGCTTCTATCGCGATTGCCGGGGTCAGCATCACCCTGCGCCAGATCGGGCGGACGGAGGATGCGACGACGACGGTGTTCTGGTTCACCGTCCTGTCGACCGTCCCGCTCGCCTTCGCCCTGCCATTCGCCGGTCACGCCCATGACGCGGGCACCTGGGCGATGCTGCTCGCGCTGGGGCTTACCGGGGGGCTGGCCCAGTTTGCCCTGACAACCTCGTTGAAACTCGCGCCGGTGTCGGTGGTGCTGCCGATGGACTATTCCAACCTGCTGTGGGCGACGCTGCTCGGCTTCCTGCTGTTCGACACCCTGCCGACGACGGCGATGTGGCTGGGCGCGCCGCTGATCATCGCCAGCGGCCTCTACATCGTCTACCGCGAACGCATCCGCCACCAGCAGAACACCGCCGCCGCTGGGGCGGAAATCTGATCCTCACTCCGTCTTGTCGCGCACCTTCACGTTCAGGAAATTCTCGATCGTCTTGTAGAGGTGGACGCTGATCCCCGGCCCGGCGACGCGGTGCCCCTGCCCCGGATAGACCATCGTCTCGAACGGGATCGCCGCTGCCTGCAGCTTCGCCATCAGCGCGGTCGAATTGTCGAACACGACATTGTCGTCGGACATGCCGTGGATCAGCAGCAGCGGATCGGCGATCCTGTCCGCATTGCTCAGCGCGTCAGACCGCTGGTAGGGCGCCGGGTCGGTCGCCGGATTGCCCATGTAGCGCTCGGTATAATGGGTGTCGTAAAGTTCCCACTTCGTCGGCGGCGCGCCGGAAACGCCGGCAGCGAAGGTGCCCGGCGCCGCCGCCAGCAGCTTCAGCGTCATATAGCCGCCATAGGACCAGCCGAACACGGCGATCCGTTTCGGATCGACATCCGCCCGCGCCTTCAGCCAGGCGGCGCCCGCAAGCTGGTCGGCAACCTCGACGCCGCCCATCGCGCGGTGGATCTGGTCCTCGAACGCCTTGCCACGGTCCGGCGTCCCGCGATTGTCGAGCGAAAAGACGATCCAGCCCTTCGAGACGAAATATTCTTGTAGCGGATTGACCCAGTCATGGGTGACCTGCCGCCCCGCCCCCGGCCCGCCATAGACCTGAAGCAAGACTGGTCGCGGCCCGCTAAACCCGGTCGGCCGCATCAGCTTGTAATGGAGCGCCGACCCGTCCGCCGCCGCGATCGTGCCGAATTCCGGGACGACATGCGCCGCCTTATAAGGTGCGTAGGGGTGGTCGCCCGCTACCCGGTTCTCCTCGATCCACGCAATCCGCTGGCCATCGGCCCCCGCCAGATAGGATTGCTGCGGCTGGCTTGGGCTGGAGCGGGTGACGATCAGCCGGCTGGCCGCCCGGTCCATCACCGCGGCGTTGGTGTAGCCCGGCTCCGTCAAACGCGAGACCTGCCCCGGCCGCGCGATGTCGACGCTATAGAGCTGCCATTCCAACGGCGTGTCGCGGTTGGCGGTGAACCACAGTCGTCCCTTCGCTTCGTCAACGCCGACCAGGTCCTTCACCTGCCACGGCCCCTTGGTGAGCTGGGTCCATTTGCCCGTTTTCCACAAATAGAGATGGCTGTAGCCGTCGCGCTCGGACGACCAGATCAGCCGTCCGTCCTTCAGCGGGCGCAGATTGTCGTTGAGGTTGATCCAGCTTTTCGCCGTCTCGCTGAACAGCACCGTCGCCTTTCCGCTTGCCGGGTCGATGCGCAGCAGGTCCAGCCGGGTCTGGGCGCGGTTCTGGCGCTGGACGAGCAGCGCGGACCCATCGGGCAGCCAGTCGACCCGCGCCAGATAGATGTCGGGGTCGGCGCCCAGATCGACCTTGACCGGCGCAGCGCCGTCCAGCGTCATTACATACAGGTCGACCCGGGCGTTGGCGGTTCCTGCCTTCGGATAGCGCTGGGCGTATACCTTGGTGCCATCAGCGCCGATCGCCGCGCGGGTGACGACGGCGACCGGACTTTCGTCGACCCGCGCCACTGCGATCCGCCGGTCGTCCGGCGACCACCAATGGCCGCGCCGCCGATCCATCTCCTCCTGCGCGACGAATTCGGCGACGCCCCAACTCAGCGTGTCGCCGCCGTCGCTGGTCAGTTGCCGTTCCGCGCCGGTTGCCAGATCGAGCACTATCAGATTCTGGTCACGTACGAACGAGACATAGCCGCCCTTGGGGCTGGTGGTGCCGTCCAGCTCGCTGGTCGGCGTATCGGTCAGCCGCCTGACCGAACCGTTGAGCGCGGCCAGGTAGAGGTCGCCGTCCAGCGGCACGAGCAGGGTCTTGCCGTCGGCGCTCCAGCTATAGGAGACGATGCCCTTGAAGTCGGCGATGCGCGCCCGCTCGCGCTGCATCTTTTCCGCTTCCGACAATTCCGCGCCGCTGCCCAGCTTGCTGGAATCGACCAGCATGTGCGCGGCGCCGCTGGCGGTATCGACCGCCCACAGGTCGTAGCGCTCCTTCTCGTCCGCGCGGTTGCGCAGCGAGGTCAGCCATTTGCCGTCGGGCGACAGGGCAACGGCGCGCGGCGTCGGGCCGGACAGCGCCGGATTGCCGAAGATGCGTTCAAGGGTGAGCGGGGTCTGGGCTGTGGCTGGCATGGCGGAGGCGAGCAGCGCGGCTGCGGCAAGAAAGCGAAGGGTCATGGCCACTTATGTTGCCGCCGCCGCGGCAGATCAAGCGCGGACGATCACCCGATGGATCAGCGTGCGGCGGAAGGCGAAGCCGAGCGAGGCATAGAGCGCAACGGTCGGGCGATTGTCGGTATAGACATGCAGGAACGGTTGCTCTCCCCGCGCCAGGATGCGCGTCGCGACCAGCCGCGACAGCGCGCTGGCATGGCCCCGCCCGCGATGATCGGGATGGGTACAGACGCCGCTCACCTCGACGAAGCCGGGCACGCGCAGCCGTTCCCCAGCCATTGCCACCAGCCGCCCGTTGTCACGTACGCCGACGAAGCCGCCCAATCGGTTGGTCCGCCGGGCGAATGGGCCCGGCTCGGTCAGCCGCGCCAGCGCCAGCATCTCTGCCGCGTCGGCATCGGTCAGCGCGACGGTCTCGAATGCTGGCACGCCGCCCTGGACCGCCTCGGCGATCATCTGGTCACAGCTCGCCTCGAAGGCGACGGCGGTGCCCGGCGGCAGCGGCCATGGATCGCTCTCCAGCATCGACAGGCGCTCGCCCGGGGCGACCAATGCCGCTGCGGCGGCAAGGCATTCGGCGGACGGTTCGGCGGCAGCGAGGAATACGCCGTAATCGGCGTTCAGCCGCATGGCCCGCCCGTCCCCTTCCGCGAAAGCGGCGAGCCCGGTGTTAAGCGCCGTCCAGAGCGGGCGATCGAGCGGGTGTGGTCCGGTCATGCCGCGCCCTACGGCGCTACGGCGGTGAAACACCAGCCCTTTGTGCATGAAAAAGGGCGCGGAAGCCGTTGCTTCCACGCCCTTCCTTGCCTGTTGGCGGGCAGAGCCGGTCAGTCGGCCTGCGTCTCGCGGGTCTCGCGCCGCTCGGCGATACGGGCGGACTTGCCGCGCCGGCCGCGCAGATAATAGAGCTTGGCACGCCGGACGACGCCTTTGCGGACGACCTCGATCGAATCGATGTTCGGCGAATAGAGCGGGAAAACGCGCTCGACGCCTTCACCGAATGAAATCTTGCGCACGGTGAACGACGAACCCATGCCGCGATTGGACCGCGCGATGCACACGCCCTCATAGGCCTGCACGCGGGTGCGCTCGCCTTCGACCACCTTCACGCCGACGCGCAGCGTATCACCGGGCCGGAAATCGGGAATCGTCTTGCCGCTTTTGATTTGCTCGATCGCCTCGGCCTCGAGCGTCTGGATGAGGTTCATTACCTCTCGTCCTTCTTCTTCGCCTGCGCGCCAGAGGGCGACTGGTCCCGAGCGCCACTGTAGCGCTCCCAAAGGTCCGGCCGCCGTGACCGTGTATCGTCCTCCGCCTGCCGTTTCCGCCAGGCGGCGATCTTCGCATGATCCCCCGATCGCAGCACTTCAGGGATCGTGCGCCCTTCCCATTCAGCAGGTCGGGTATAATGCGGATATTCGAGGAGGCCGCTTTCGAAGCTTTCCTCGTCTCCGCTGGAAGCCGCGCCCATTACGCCGGGCAGCAGGCGAATGCAAGCGTCGAGCAGCACGATCGCCGCCGTTTCTCCGCCCGACAGCACATAGTCGCCGATCGACAGCGGCTCGACCGGCCGGGCGGCGAACAGCCGTTCATCGATCCCCTCGAAACGGCCGCACAGGATGATGGCGCCCGGCCCCGCCGCCAGCGACCGCACCCGCGCCTGGGTGAGCGGCGCCCCGCGCGGCGTCATCGCCAGGATCGGCCGCGCGTCGGCAACGCTGTCGATCGCCGCCGCCAGCACGTCGGCGCGCATCACCATCCCCGCCCCGCCGCCCGCTGGGGTGTCGTCGACGGAACGGTGCTTGTCAGTCGCGAAATCGCGGATCTGGACAGCGTTGCATGACCAGCGCCCGTCACCCAATGCCCGCCCCGCCAGCGACATTCCAAGCGGTCCCGGGAACATTTCGGGATAGAGCGTCAGCACGGTTGCGGCGAAAGTCACCGGACGAACGCCGGATCGACGACGATGCGGCCGTCCCATTCGGGCACTGCTTCCGGCCGCATCGGCACCATGAAGCGCTTTCCGTCGGGCCGTTCGATCTCGATGACGTCCCCGGCCCCGAAATTCTCGACCGCCACACAGGTGCCAAGCGCCTCGCCCCCGGTCGATACCGCCGGCAGGCCGATCAGGTCGGCATGGTAATATTCGCCTTCACCGAGCGGCGGCAGGGCGGAACGCGGCACGGTCAATGCCACGCCCCGCAGCGCCTCCGCCGCATCGCGGTCAGCGATCTCGGCGAAGCGGGCGATTGCGCCGTTGCTGCCCGGGCGCACCGCCTTCAGGGTCAATGCCCGCCCGCCGGCGTCGAAGGCCGGATAGGCCTTCAGATTGTCCGGCGCGTCGGTGAACAGCTTCAGGCGGACCTCACCCGTCACCCCGTGCGCGCCGATCACGGCGGCCAGGGTCACGGGCCTGTCCGCCCCTCCCGCGGGCGGGAGGGGCTTGGCCATGCTCAGCCCTCGGCCGGGGCCGGGGCGGCATCGCCCTCGGCGGCAGGGGCTTCCTCAGCCGCCGGAGCTTCGGCAGCCTCAGCCGGTGCGGCCTCGACTTCCGGTGCAGCTTCCGCTTCCGGAGCAGCGTCCGCTGCTGGCGCGGCTTCCACTTCAGTGGCGACCTCGACCTCAGGGGCAGCCTCGGCTTCCGGCTCCGGCTGGGCTTCGGCGGCCTTCTGTGCTTCCTCGGCATCGGCGGCCTTCTTGGCGCGCTCCTCGATGCGCTCCTTGGCCTTTTCGCCCATCTCGCCCTTCTTGGGGTTGTTGCGCGCGGCGCGCTCCTTGACGCCCAGCGCGTCGAGGAAGCGGGCGACCCGGTCGGTCGGCTGCGCGCCGAAGCCCAGCCAATGCTTGGCGCGATCGGCGTCGAGCTTCACCCGATCCGGCGAATCCTTGGCGAGCAGCGGGTTATAGGTGCCGATCTTCTCGATGAAGCTGCCGTCGCGTGGCGAACGCGCGTCGGCAACGACGATCCGGTAATAGGGGCGCTTCTTGGAACCGCTGCGCGACAGGCGAATGGAAACTGCCATATTCTCTTCCTTTGCTTGAACCTATTTCTTCTTCAAAAAATTCTGGAAACCGGGCGGCAGCTTGGGCACCCCCGGGCCGCCGGGCAGGCCCGGCAAGTCCGGCATGCCGCCGGGTAGGCCACCCATGCCGGCGGTGCCGGCGCCGGGCATGCCCTTGCCGAACATCGCCACCAGCCCCTTCAACCCGCCCATCTTGCGGATTTTCTTCATCGTCGTCGCCGTTTCCTGATGCATCTTCATCAGGCGATTGACGTCCTGCACCGTGGTGCCGCTGCCCTTGGCGACGCGGATCTTGCGCTTGGCGTTCATCAATTCCGGGCGGGCGCGTTCCTTCGGCGTCATCGACGAGATCATCGCGTCCATGCGCAGCAGCACCTTGTCGTCGACCGCGCCGGCGGCCATCGCCGCCTGCGCCTTCTTCATGCCGGGGATCATCCCGGCCAGCGCGCCCAGCCCGCCCATTCGCCGCATCTGGTTCAACTGACTGCGCAGGTCGTCCATATCGAACTGGCCCTTGGCCATCTTGGCGGCCAGTTTTTCCGCCTCGTCCTGCTGGATCGTTTCGGCGGCGCGCTCGACCAGGCCGACAACGTCGCCCATGCCGAGGATGCGCCCGGCGACCCGGCCGGGGTGGAACGGTTCGATCGCATCCAGCTTCTCGCCGACGCCGGCGAACTTGATCGGCTGTCCGGTGACCGCGCGCATCGACAGCGCCGCGCCCCCGCGCGCATCGCCGTCCATCCGGGTCAGCACGACGCCGGTCAGCGGCACCTGCTCGGAAAAGCTCTTGGCGACGTTGACCGCGTCCTGGCCGGTCAGCGAGTCGACGACGAGCAGGATTTCCTGCGGCTGCGTTACGTCGGCGACGGCGCGCATCTCGTCCATCAGCGCCTGGTCGACGTGCAGTCGCCCGGCGGTGTCGAGCAGCAGCACGTCGTAACCCTGCAGCTTCGCCGCGTTCAGCGCCCGCCGGGCAATGTCGACCGGCTGCTGGCCGGCAACGATCGGCAGCGTCGCGACGCCGGTCTGGGTGCCGAGCGTCGCCAGCTGCTCCTGCGCCGCCGGGCGATTGACGTCGAGCGACGCCATCAGCACCTTCCTGCGCTCCTTGTCGGCCAGCCGCTTGGCGATCTTGGCGGTCGTCGTCGTCTTGCCGGAACCCTGCAGGCCGACCATCATCACGATGGCGGGCGGCGCGACATCCAGGTGAAGCTCGCTCGCCTCGGCACCAAGCATCGCGACCAGCGCGTCGTTGACGATCTTGACGACCTGCTGGCCGGGCGTGACCGATTTCAGCACCTGGGCGCCGACCGCCTGCTCGGTCACCGTGTCGATGAACTCGCGGACCACCGGCAGCGCGACGTCCGCCTCCAGCAGCGCGATGCGGACCTCGCGCATCGCAGCGCGCACGTCCGCCTCGTTCAGCGCGCCACGGCCGCGCAAGCGGTCGAAAACGCCCCCAAGCCGATCGCTCAGACTGTCGAACATCCACGCACTCCATCGTTTCCCGGCGGGGCGACCGTAACGCAAAAAACGCCGGTGGGCGAAACCTCGCCGACCGGCGGGCACCCGGCGGGTGCGCCTGCATCAGACCGCTTCCGAATGAAACGTGCTCGCGCCCGTAGCGGATCGGCGGCCGCCGCGCAACACCCGCCCGGTCCATTAACAGGTTGTAGAGCGGTTGCTGCGATAACCGTTGCACCATCCTGGAGGAAAACGGGGCCATTTATGCACGACGACGACCTGCCCGAACGGGCCGCCGGCTGGACGTCGGTCACCTCGGCCAAGCGCGACATCATCGCCGGCGGCATCGTCGTCGCGGCGATCCTGATGTTCGTCGGTACCGGCAGCGCTGTCGTTCCATCGGTCATCGGCTTCATCGGCGGCACCGGCGCCAATGCCGACCATGTGCTGACCACTGCGCTGATCCTCAACATTGCTCTGCTGCTGTTCGGCTGGCGGCGCTATGCCGACCTGTCGCGCGAAGTACGCGAACGGGTGGTGGCGGAAGCGCTGGCCCAGCGGCTGGCGGCCAGCGACACGCTGACCGGCCTGCCCAACCGGCGCAGCTTCCTTGATCGCGCCGCGGCGCTGATCGAAAAAGCGGACAAGCGCGGCCGTTCCGTCGCGGTGATGGTGCTCGACCTCGACCACTTCAAGACGGTCAACGACGTCAACGGCCATGCGATCGGCGACGCGGTGCTGTGCGCCGCCGCCCGGCTGATAAGCGAGGCGATGCCGGGGGATTCGGTGACGGCGCGGCTCGGCGGCGACGAATTCGCCTGCGCGATGCCGTTCGACGCCGCGGCGCCGGAAGCGGTTGATATCGTCGCCGAAGGCATTGTCGCCCGCTTCGCCCGGCCGGTAGAGGCCGGCGGCATTCAGACCCATGTCAGTATTTCCGTCGGCGTCGCGCGCATCGAAAGCGACTGCGCGACCGTCGATGCGCTCGTTCGGCGCGCGGACATCGCCATGTACGTGTCCAAGAACCAGGGACGCGGCCGTTACAACTGGTTCGACGGGTCGATGGAGCGGGAACTGCAGACCCGCAACGCGATCGAACTCGGCATCCGCAACGGCATTCCTCAGGGCGAATTCGTGCCCTATTACGAGCAGCAGATCGACCTGACCAGCGGCCGGCTCCACGGTTTCGAGATGCTGGCGCGCTGGAACCACCCGACCAAGGGGCTGGTGCCGCCGGATATCTTTATCCCGATCGCCGAGGAAGCGGGGATGATCGGCGTGCTGTCGCTGGCGGTCATGCGCCAGGCGTTCGTCGAGGCGCGCAACTGGGATCCCTCGCTCACCCTGTCGGTCAACATCTCACCGACCCAATTGAAGGACCCGTGGCTGGCGCAGAAGATCGTCAAGCTGCTGGTCGAAACCGGCTTCCCGCCGCAGCGGTTGGAGGTGGAGATCACCGAAAGCTCGCTGTTCGAGAATCTCGGCCTTGCCCAGTCGATCGTCGGCAGCCTGAAGAATCAGGGCATCCGCATTGCGCTCGACGATTTCGGCACCGGCTATTCCAGCCTCGCCCATCTGCGGGCGCTGCCGTTCGACCGGATCAAGATCGACCGCAGCTTCGTTTCGTCGATCAACGACAATTCGGAAAGCGCCGCGATCGTCAACGCGATCGCCAAGCTCGGCGAAAGCCTGAACCTGCCGATCACCGCCGAAGGGATCGAGGACGAGATGATCGGCGAGCGCCTGCGCGCGCTCGGTTGCAACGAGGGCCAGGGCTGGCATTTCGGCCGCCCGATGGCGATCACCGAAGTCCGCTCGCTGCTTGCCGGCAAAGGGCTGCTGCCGTCGGCGCGGGCGACCGATCCGTCGGCGGAGCCGGCCGTGACGCCACCCGTCGCCAAGGACCGCACGCGCCTCGCCGGCTGACCGTCTGGCTGCACGGGGCGCAGCGGCCGATGGACTTCCGGCCCCGCCGCTCCTAGATCGCGCGCCATGCGCTTCGCGTTCCACAAGATGCACGGTCTGGGCAACGACTTCGTTGTCGTCGACGCGCGCGCGACCGCGTTTCCGGTCGACGCAGTGCTGGCCCGCGGCATCGCCGACCGCCATCGCGGTATCGGCTGCGACCAGCTGATCCTGCTCGAACCGGCCGGCGACGCCGATCTGACGATGCGGATATTCAACGCCGATGGCGGCGAGGTCGAGGCATGCGGCAACGCCACACGCTGCGTCGCCGCGCTGCTCGGTGGCGAGGTCGCGATCGCAACCGCCGGCGGCCTGCTGCATGCCAGCGCGAAGGATGGCGGCGCCAGCGTCGACATGGGCGAGCCCCGCTTCGACTGGCGCGCGATTCCGCTCGCCTACGCGATGGACACGCTCGCCATGCCGGTCGGCTGGGAAGATCTGGAGCGGCCGGCGGCGGTCAATGTCGGCAATCCGCACGTCATCTTCTTCGTGCCCGATCTGGACGCGGTCGACCTGGCGCGGCTCGGCCCGCTGATCGAACATGACCCACTGTTTCCGCAGCGGATCAACGTCAACGTCGCGCAGATGCTCGCCCCCGATCATATCCGGCTGGCGGTGTGGGAACGCGGTGCCGGGCTGACCCGCGCCTGCGGCACCGGTGCCTGCGCCACCGCGGTCGCCATCATCCGGCGGGGGCTGGCTGCCGGGCCGTTGACCGTCACTCTGCCCGGCGGGCCGCTGGTTATCGATTGGGCGCCGGGCGCGCGCGTCCTGATGCAGGGGCCCGCCACCCACGTCTTTTCCGGTGAGGCGGACACGGACGCGTTTCGATGAGCGTCGAGACGATCACCCTCGGTTGCCGGCTGAATATCGCCGAGAGCGAGGCGATGCGCGCGCTTGCCGCCGATGCCGACGATCTGATCATCGTCAATAGCTGCGCCGTCACCCAGGAAGCGGTGCGCCAGACCCGCAAAGCGATCCGCCGGGCACGGCGCGACCGCCCCGCCGCCCGGCTGTTCGTCACCGGTTGCGCCGCGGAGCTGGACCCGCAAGGCTTCGCCGCGATGCCGGAGGTGACGCGTGTGCTGGGACTGGCCGACAAGTTCCGGCGCGAGAGCTACGGCGCTGCGCCCATGCCGGCAGCCCCCGCCCCCACCGTGCCCGCCGACAGCAGTCATGCTCGCGCCTTCGTCGCAGTGCAGAATGGCTGCGACCATCGCTGCACCTTCTGCATCATTCCCCATGCGCGCGGAGCGGCGCGGTCCTTGCCCGCCGGGGCGGCGATCGACATGATCCGGCGCCTGGTCGCCGCCGGGCGGCGGGAAGTGGTGCTGACCGGCGTCGACCTGACCAGCTACGGCGGCGACCTGCCCGGTCAGCCGACGCTCGGTGCGCTGGTCGCCCGCATCCTGAAACTGGTGCCGGAATTGCCGCGCCTGCGCCTGTCGTCGCTCGATCCGGTCGAGATCGACCCGTTGCTGCTAGAGCTGATCACCGGCGAGCCACGGCTGATGCCGCACCTCCATCTGTCGCTGCAGGCCGGCGACGACCTGATCCTGAAGCGGATGAAGCGGCGCCACGCCCGCGCCGACGCCGTCGCGTTGGTCGCGCGAGTCAAGGCCGCCCGGCCGGACGTGGCGATCGGCGCCGACATCATCGCCGGCTTCCCGACCGAGAACGAGGCGATGTTCGCCAACAGCCTGGCGCTGGTCGCCGATTGCGCCATCGTCTTCGGCCATGTCTTCCCCTATTCGCCGCGCGCCGGCACCCCCGCGGCGCGGATGCCGCAGGTCGCGCCGGAAGTGGCACGCGCCCGTGCCGTACGGCTGCGCGCCGCCTGCGACGGCCAGCGCGATCGCTGGCTGGACGGGCTGATCGGGACGAAGCAGGCGGTGTTGGTCGAATGCGACGGACTGACCGGGCACGCCGGAAATTTCGCTAAGGTCCGGCTTGCCCGCCCGGCTGTACCCGGTACCGTCGTTACCGCCGTAGCCGAGGACCGCGAAGGAGATACGCTGTTGGCACGGGAAGCGGCATGAGCGGATTGCGCTGGCACGAGAAGCTGATCGGCGGGTTCAGGCGCACGTCCGACCGGCTGGGCGAGAACCTGACCGGCCTGTTCGCCCGCACGACGCTGGACAAGGACATGCTCGACGAGATCGAGGAAGCGCTGATCGTCTCCGACCTCGGCCCGGCGACCGCCGGCCGCATCCGCGAGCGGCTGGCCGATGGCCGGTTCGAGCGCGGGCTGGACGAAGCCGGCGTGCGCCAGGTCGTCGCCGACGAGATCGCCAAAGTGCTGCGTCCGGTCGCCGAGCCGCTGGAGGTGGACGCCTTTCCCCGGCCGCAGGTGATTCTGGTCATCGGCGTCAATGGATCGGGCAAGACGACGACGATCGCCAAGCTCGCCCATCTGTTCCTGGAACAGGATTACGGCGTGATGCTGGCCGCCGGCGACACCTTCCGCGCCGCCGCGATCGGCCAGCTCAAGGTCTGGGCGGAACGGATCGGGGTATCGATCGTCACCGGGCCGGAAGGCGGCGACGCCGCCGGGCTGGTGTGGGACGCGGTCAAGCAGGCAACGGCAACCGGCATTGATGTGCTGATCGTCGACACCGCCGGCCGGCTGCAGAACAAGCGTGAGCTGATGGACGAACTGGCGAAGATCCGCCGCGTCCTCGGCCGCATCAACCCGGAGGCGCCGCACGACGTCGTGCTCGTCCTCGACGCGACGACGGGCCAGAACGCGCTGTCGCAGATCGAGGTGTTCCGCGAGGTCGCGGGCGTCACCGGGCTGGTGATGACCAAGCTCGACGGCACCGCGCGCGGCGGCGTGCTGGTCGCGGCGGCGGAGAAATTCCAGTTGCCGATCCACGCGATCGGCGTCGGCGAGGGCATGGACGACCTGCGGCCGTTCGACGCCGACGAACTGGCCCGCGCGATCGCCGGCGCGGATCCGCTGCCATCCGGCGAAGGCAGCGGCTGATGCGCGCGGAGCTTTCGGCCGCCTCGGCGGTTGCCGCCCCATTCCCCCGTTCAAGGAGCCAGCCGTGACCACGCCCACCCAGAGGGATCCGATCTCGCCCGGCCTGCGCATGGCGCTCGATTTCGGGCCGCTGGCGACATTCTTCATCGCCAACGCGCTGGCGCCGGAGCCGAAGATCCTGAAGGTGCTGATCGCGACCAGCGCGTTCATGATCGCGACGGTGGCGGCGATGCTGATATCGTGGATGAAGGCCGGCCGGATATCGCCGATGCTGTGGATCACCGGCGCGCTGGTCGTCGTGTTCGGCGGGCTGACCGTGTGGTTCCACGACGAGACGTTCATCAAGGTCAAGCCGACGATCGTCTACACGATGTTCGCCGTCATCCTCGGCTACGGCCTCGCCACCGGTCGGCCGCTGCTGCGGATGCTGCTGGAAAGCGCCTATCCGGGGCTGGACGATACCGGCTGGGGCAAGCTGACCGTCAATTGGGCGCTGTTCTTCCTCGGCATGGCAGTGCTGAACGAAGCAGTGTGGCGCACCCAGAGCTGGGATTTCTGGGTGGCGTTCAAGCTGTGGGGCGCGGTGCCGCTGACCCTGCTGTTCGCCGTCGCCAATATCCCGATGCTGCTGAAGCACGGCCTGCGCGAACCGGATGCGAAGGCGCCGCCGCTGCCGCCGGAAGGCTGAACGGCACAAAAAAGGCCGGGGAAGGCGGACGCCCGCCCTCCCCGGCCCGTCGATCTGGCTCAGCCCTGCTGGTCGGCGCGGCTGACGCCCTTGCCATCCAGATTCTCGGCGACAAAATCCCAGTTGATCGCGTTGGCGAGCAGCGCGTCGACATAGCCCGGCCGGGCATTCTGGTAATCGAGATAATAGGCGTGCTCCCACACATCGAGGGTGAGCAGCGGGGTCAGGCCGTGGACCAGCGGCGTGTCGGCGTCGTGCAGCGACGTGATCTTCAGCGTGTCTCCATCAAGCACCAGCCAGGCCCAGCCGCTGGCGAAATGGCCAACCGCCTCGTCCTTCAGCGCGGCGCACAGCTTCTCGGTCGAGCCGAACGACGCGTCGATCTTCTTCTGCAGGTCAGTGCCCGGCGTCTTCTTCTCAGGGCTCAGGCCCAGCCAGTAGAAGCTGTGGTTCCAGATCTGCGCCGCATTGTTGAACAGGCCCTTGTTGCCCTTGTCCTTCGCCGCCTTGATCACCTCCGACAGCGAAGCGCCGGCCAGCCCGGCATCGCCGACCAGGCTGTTGGTCTTGTCGACATAGGCCTTGTGGTGCTTGCCGTGATGGAAATCGAAGGTCTTCTCCGAAATCACATCGCCGAAAGCGGTCTTGGCGTAAGGAAGGTCGGGAAGAATGAAAGCCATCGTCTGATCTCCTGTCATCTGGCTGGCGGGCGAGTCCGCATTCGTCATCGCTGCTAACGCATCGCGGCGCGAAATGTCCCGTCCTATCTTTGCGAACCAGTCGCAGGTACGGTGGCGTTACGATGCCGGTTCGCCGCTGCTCAGCGCGTGCTTTCGCATTGCGTGCCGCAGCTGGTCGTAGGTTAGCGCCAGCGTCTTGGCGGTCAGCCGCTGGTTGTACCTGCAGCGCTGCAATGCCTCGCTCAAGATTTTCTTCTCATAAGCGTCGCAGGCGGCGCGAAAGTCGCTGACCTCCTCGATCGAGAGAGTAACCTCAACCGCCGGCGCAGCCCTGTCAGCCGCCGGGCCGCCGCCTTGCGGACGGGCGGCGGCACCCTGCGGCGCCCACGGCGAGTCGAACGGGTCGAACTGGATCGCGTCGATCGCCCGGTCCGGGTGATCCCAGCGATAGGCGGCACGCTCGACGACGTTGCGTAACTCGCGGACGTTGCCGGGCCAGCGATGCGCCTGCAATGTCGCCACCGCCATGTCGGAGAAACCCGGCCAGCGCGACCACCCAAGCTCCGCCGCCATCCGCCGCCCGAAATGTTCGGCCAGCACCGGTACGTCGCCCTCGCGGGCGCGCAGCGGCGGCAGCGTCACCACCTCGAACGATAGCCGATCAAGCAGGTCGGCACGAAACCGGTTCTGGGCGACCAGTGCCGGCAGATTCTCATTGGTCGCGGCGACGATGCGCACGTCGACCCGCACGGGCCGCGACGACCCGATCCGCGTCACCTCGCCATATTCGACCGCGCGCAGCAGCCGCTCCTGCGCTGCCGCAGACAGCGTGCCCAGTTCGTCCAGGAACAGCGTGCCGCCGTCCGCTTCCTCGAACCGGCCGGCCCGCGCCCGCGTCGCGCCGGTGAATGCGCCGGCCTCGTGCCCGAACAGTTCCGCCTCGATCAGCGTTTCCGGCAGCGCGGCGCAGTTCATCACCACCAGCGGCCCGTCCCAGCGCGGGCTGAGTCGGTGGAGCCGCTCAGCAACCAGTTCCTTGCCGGTGCCGCGCTCGCCGATCACCAGCACCGGCCGGTTGAGCGCGGCTGCCCGGCTCGCCCGTTCGACGGAATCGAGGAAAGCCAGCGACTGACCGATGAATGCGTCGTTTCGATCCATGCCGGGATATGGCGATATTTCCCAACTATTGGCAACGAAAATTCACCGGCTGGAGAAGCGCACAAGCAAAAAATGGCGAAAATCCGAGCATGCCGAATTCTGGCATAGCCGATGCTTAGGACAGGACGAACCGTTCGGGCGACCGGCGGCACCACACATAAGGGAGACCGACAATGTTCAAGGGTTATGAAATCGGCAAGACCGCATCCGTCCTGCTCTGCACCGTCCTGTTCAGTGCCACCTGCGTGCTGAGTGCGGTCGGCCCGGCTGGTGCCGCCGGCGCGGTGGCGGTCACCGCCGCCCATTCGTCCCCCGTCGTCGCGCCATTGGCATGACGACACGCCCCGCCGGGATGAGCACGATGCCCCCCTCACGCGCGCTCATTCCGGCACCCCGCCTGCACAGGGTGGATACCCCGCAACCCCAACCGCGTTTCAGTTTCAGGAGCCAACCGATGGGAATCTTCTCGCGCACCCGTGATATCATCGCCGCCAACGTGACCGATCTGCTCGATCGGGCGGAGGACCCGGCGAAGATGGTCCGCATGATCATCCTCGAAATGGAGGAGACGCTGGTCGAGGTCCGCGCCTCCGCCGCGCGAACGATCGCCGACCAGAAGGAAATGCGCCGCCACATCGCCAAGCTGGAGAAGCTCCAGGATAATTGGACCGAGAAGGCGGAACTCGCATTGTCGAAGGACCGCGAAGACCTTGCCAAGGCGGCGCTAGTCGAAAAGCAGAAGGCGCGCGACATGGCGGAGCAGCTGGAGACGGAGATCACCGTGCTCGACGATGCGCTGCGCGCGTCGGAAGCGGATATCGCTAAGCTTCAGGCCAAGCTGCGCGAGGCGCGCGCCCGCCAGAACGCGATCGTCACCCGCATGGAAAGCGCCCATAACCGGCTGAAGCTGCGCGAGGCCTATGCCGGGCCGAAGATCGACGAGGCGTTTAGCCGCTTCGAGCTGCTCGAGCGCCGCGCCGACCTGGCCGAGGGGCGCGCCGATGCTGCCGGTTTCGGCGCCGCGCCGAAGAGCCTGGAGGAGGAAATCTCCGAGCTGCGCTCCAACGACAAGGTCGAGGCAGAGCTGGCCGCGCTGAAGGCCAAGGCCGCCGGCCAGCCGCAGGAGGGCTGATCCGATGGAGGATATCCTCGTCCCGATCTTCGTCTGCGGCTTCCTGTTCGTGGCGATGCCCTGGCTGATCCTCCACTACGTGACGCAGTGGAAAAAAGCCGGCGGCATCACCCGCGAGGACGAGCAGTTGCTCGACGAACTGCACGAAATGGCCCGCCGGCTCGATGAGCGGATGAACTCGATCGAGCGGATCGTCGCCGCCGACAATCCCGGCATCGACCTCCGCCGGCCCGCGCCGGATTATCTCGAAACCAAGATCAGGGGAGACCTGTGATGAGCGCCAGCCGCACCAAATTCTATCTCGACAAGCAGAACGCCAAATGGCTGGGCGTGTGCGCCGGGATCGCCGACTATACCGGCATAGACGTGATGTGGGTGCGTATCGGCACCGTGCTGCTGACCCTGATGGGCGGTTTCCCGTGGACGCTGCTCGCCTACTGGCTCGCCGCATGGATGGGCACGCCGAAGCCGCTCGGTCTCTACAGCACGGCGGAGGACGAGAAGTTCTGGCAGGGCGTCCGCACCTCGCCGGCCCGCTCCACCCGCGACGTTCGCGCCCGCTTCCGCGACATCGACCGGCGGCTGGCCGACATGGAGCTGTTCTACACCAGCCGCAACAGCCGGCTCGCCGACGAGATCGACAGCCTGCGCTGATCGAACCGGCGCGGCCGTTCGTCGAAACCGGATCGCCGCGGCCGGGCGGCGGCCAGCAAGAACAGGACGGAATCATGGATCACAATCTCGCTGCCACGACCGTTATCCCAAACCTGCCCTGGATTATCGGCGGCGGCATGCTGATCGCGATGGCCGCGATCGCCGGCTGGGTATTCACCACCTGGCTGCGGGTCCGCAACGGCTATCCGCTGGAAAACAGCTGGGGCAAGGCGGTCTATCCGCGCAAGAATGACGAGACGGTCGAGCGCGTGCGCCTGCTGACCCAGGAGAATGCCCAACTCCGCGCCGAGTTGGGCGCGATCAAGGATCGGCTCGCCAATGTCGAGCAGATCGTCACCGATAGCGCCCACAGCCTTGAGCATGAGATCGAGGCGTTGCGCGGCATCGCCAACTGATCCGCGAACCGACAGGGAGAAGAACCATGAATCCGTTTGAAATGGTCGTGCTGATCGTCGCGATCACCGCCGTCGCCAGCGTGTTGCGCGCCAGATACGGCATCAGCCGAGCGCGCGGCGGCCGGCAGGAGATGGCCGTGCCGGACGTGGAGGCCGGCCGGATGCGCGACGAGATTCGCGCGTTGAAGGAGCGGGTCGCCGTGCTGGAACGGCTGGCGACCGACGACAGCAGCAGCCTGGAGCGCGAGATCGAACGCCTGCGCGACAAGGCCTGAACCCGCAGCCCCGCATCACGAGAAAGGGACGCCAAGATGAACGACCCCGTGATCATTGCCACCATCGCCGCCAGCAGCCTTGCCGCGTTGGCGCTGGTCGCCGTCGCCGCCCTGCGCGGCTGGCGCGGCTGGCTTGAGCTGAAGCGGATGGAGATCCAGCATCGCAACGATGCCGCCGCCCCGCCGACCGCCGGATCGCGCATCGAGATCGCCGACCTGAAGGAACGCATCCGCAAGCTGGAGGCGATCGCCGCCGGCGTCGACCTCTGACTACCCGCGCCGGAAAAGCGCATAGCCGACGACGAACGCTTGATAATATCGGCTGTCCGGCGCGAGATAAACCAAGATGATGATCACCGATATCGAGGATTATTTCACCCGGGGCTGCGGGCGGTGCGAGCTGTTCGACACCCCCGATTGTTCGACGCGGCGATGGAACGCGGGCTTGAAGATGTTGCGGGAGATTTGTCGAAGCACGGGGCTGGACGAAACGGTGAAGTGGGCGCACCCGTGCTACCGGCACGCGAACCGCAATATCGCCATCATCGGCGCCCTGCGTAATGACTTCCGCCTGAGCTTCATGAATGCGGCCCTGTTGAAGGACCCGCAAGGTGTACTCGAACGCCAGGGGCCGAATACCCGGCACGCCGACATGATCCGCTTCACGTCCGACGACGCCGTCGAGCGGATGGAGCCGGTCATCCGCTCCTATCTGAGCGAGGCGATGGATTACGCCGAAAAAGGCGTGAAGCCGCCCAAGGACGACAGCGAGCCCGATCTGCCGCGCGAATTGTCGGACGCCTTGGATGCCGACCCTGAACTGGCGGAAGCATTCTACGCCCTGACGGTTGGGCGCCGGCGGAGCTACGCCATCGCCCTCAACGCCGCAAAGCAAGTGGAAACTCGCGTGAAGCGGATTGCCCGGTTTCGCGACAAAATCATTGCCGGCAAGGGTGCGAAGGAGCGCTGACATCGCCATCGCCGGGGGTGACGGCGCCGCCGGCCAGCGCTAAACGCGCCGGCATGACTACCCTGCCCGATGTGCTCGCCGACTACGAACTGCTCGAACCGGACGACCGTTACCGCCAGCTTATCGACCTCGGCCGCGCGCTGGAGCCAATGCCGGACCCGCTGAAGACCGACGCGACGCTGGTGCGCGGCTGCTCGGCGGCGGTGTGGGTCTATCCGACCCGCCTTGCCGACGGGCGGCTGCATTTCCTGGCGGACAGCAACGCGGCGATCACCAAGGGCATCATCGCCCTCGTCCTGCTGACCGTGCAGGACCGCACGCCGGTGAAGATCGCTGCGACCGACATCGCCGCCGAACTCGCGCCGTTCGACCTGCGCAACCAGCTCAGCTCGAACCGGACGCAGGGCATTCCCAACATGATCACGCTGATCCAGGCGACGGCGAAGCGCTACCTCTGATCGCCCGGTTCGGCGACAAGCGCGGCGATATCCGCGCCAGGCCCGATCAGCAGCCATTCGCCCGGCCGGCGCGTGTCGATCACCGTCACCGCGTCCTTCGGGCAAACGTCAAGGCAGCCGACCTCGACCACGCCCAGCCTGGCCTTGCGCCCCTCGCCGCCGATGGCTTTACGCAACGCCTTGGCGAGCCGCGTCTTGCCGCGCGGGCCGAAGCCGCCGCCCAGCCGCTTCGAGCATTTTCGACAGACCAGCAGCGCGCCCTGCCAGTCGGAACGGACCGCTGTCTTCACGCCGGTCGGCGCTCTTCTGCCCGACGCAACACTTCGTAGGCCGCCTGGATCGCCTGAAACCGCACCGCCGCCTCGGCATCGCCGGGACGGATATCGGGGTGATTCTCCTTGGCCAGCCGCCGCCAGGCGGCTTTCACCGCCTCGAAATCGGCATCCACCTCCAGATCAAGCGTGTCGAGCGCGCGCATCTCGTCGCGGGACCGGCTGCCGTCGCCCGGCCCGGCCCAACCGTGATGTGCGCTCTGCCGGTATCCGCCAGCGTCGCGCCGCTCGTCGGCCTCGCGCGCTGCCGCTTCCTCTGCACTCAGGCCCTGGAAATAATCCCAGCCGGCATTGTACTCTGCAGCGTGGCGCTCGCAGAAATACCAGCGTTCGCGGCTGTTCGGCGCCTTGGGGGCCGGCCGGTCGCCCGGTTCGTCGCAACCGACCCTGTCGCATAGCCGCACTGTCGCTGCTTCGCGTTCGGAGCCATAGGCGCGCCAACGGGGGAAGCCCCAGTCGAGGGATCGGGTTGAGCGTGGAGAACGGGCCATGACCCGCAAATAGGTGCCACGCCGCGTCGCGCAAGCCAAGGGCTGTGCCAACTCCCGGCTATCGCCCGAACGGCACTACCTTGTTGGCGCTGTCATGGCCGATATCGGCGCGCCCGAGGAATGGGATGCCGGAGATGCGACACCAATGCTCGGCGATCGCCACTTCGTCCATGCCGAAATCGACGTCGTTCTCTGGAATCTGGCTGCACCGGCCGAGCCGGATTCCGGCGACGCGGCGGATGCCGGGGTGGGCAGTGATCTGCGCCAGCGCCCGATCGATCCGGTAATGATATTCGCTCACCTCCTCCAGCATCAGGACATGACCGTTCAGGTCCGGCTGCCAGGGCAGGCCGATCAGATGAGCGAGGATCGTGATGTTAAACGCCGCCTTACGGCCCGGAGACGCTTCGCACGCGCTCTCGCGACCGTCGACCAGCCAGTCGAGCGCGCGGTTGACCGCCGCGTCGCCGCCCCGCCGGTTCAGGTCCGCCGGCATCGGCCCGTGGGCGACCCGCCTATACCCTTCTGCATAGAGCGCGCCGAGCAGGGTGCCGGCGTCGCTATAGCCCATCCATTGCTTGTCGCCGGCGGCGCCGGACAGGCGGGGCAGCACCGCCTCGACGATCCGGCAGGCGCCATAGCCGCCGCGTGCGAACCAAACCGCGTCCAGATCCGGATCGTTGGCATATTCGACCAGCGCGTCGGCCCGCGCCGCATCCGGCCCAGCGAAATGGCCGTGGGTCAGGTAGCATTGCGGGTGAATGCGCAATTCCGCCCTGCCGCCGGCCAGTTGATGGAGCCGCCTCGCCAGTTCCGGTGTGATCGGGCAACTGGGTGCCACAATTCCGATCCGCATCGCCGCTCCCGTGCTTGTCTGCTTCCGCGAAATCCGTGATAGCGCGGCGATGAGCGCGCACAAATCCTACTTTTTCTGCGGTATCGGCGGCAGCGGTATGCTGCCCCTGGCACTGATCCTCAAGGCGGCCGGCCACCGGGTCTGCGGTTCGGACCGGGCGCTCGACCAGGGCCGCACCGCGCCGAAATTCGACTTTCTCCGCGCCCAGGGCATCGGCCTGTTCCCGCAGGACGGCAGCGGCGTCACCGACGCCGGGCAGATCGTCGTCGCCTCGGCCGCGGTCGAGGATACGGTGCCCGATATTGCTCGCGCCGTCGCGCTCGGCTGCCCGCGCCTGTCCCGCGCCGCCCTGCTGTCCGAGCTGTTCAATGCCAGCCCGCAGGGCATCGCCGTCGGCGGTACCAGCGGCAAGTCGACGACGACCGGGATGATCGGTTGGATCTTCCACGCCCTCGGTCGGCGGCCGACGGTGATGAATGGCGCGGTGATGAAGAATTTCGTCACCGCCGACGCGCCCTTCGCCAGCGCCCTTGTCGGCGACGGCGACGCCTTCATTAGCGAGGTCGACGAAAGCGATGGCTCGATCGCCCTCTACAACCCGGCGATCGCGGTGCTGAACAACATCTCGCTCGATCATAAATCGCTTGATGAACTGCACGTGCTGTTCGGCAATTTCACTCGCCGGGCCGGCCGGGCGGTCGTCAATCTCGACGATGCGGAAGCCTCAGTGGTTGCCGCGGAGATTCACGCCGATGCGCTGATAGGCGTCGGCTTCAACGCCCCCGCCGCCCGCCTAGCGGGCAGCGCGCTGGTCGAGGAGCCGACCGCCGTCAGCTTCACCGTCACCGACCGGGAGACCGGCGCCAGCGCCGCCGTCCGCCTTGCCGTGCCCGGCCGCCACAACGCCCAGAACGGCCTTAGCGCGCTTGGCGCCGCCGTCGCCGCTGGCATCCCGCTGGCCGACGCCGCCGGGGCGATCGCCGGCTTCACCGGCCTCAGCCGTCGGATGGACATCGTCGGCACCATGGGCGGCGTCACCGTCATCGACGATTTCGGGCATAATCCCGACAAGATCGCCGCCACCCTGTCGGCGCTCCACGCTTTTCCCGGCCGGCTGCTGCTGTTTTTCCAGCCGCACGGTTACGGGCCGCTTCGCCTGATGGGCGACGCGCTGGTCGACACCTTTGTCGGCCATATGGGTGGCGACGACGTGCTGCTGCTGTGCGACCCAGTCTATTTCGGCGGCACCGTCAGCCGCGATGTCGGCAGCGGAGCGATCGTCGCCGCCGTCGCCGCCGGCGGCCGCGCCGCCGAATACCATCCAAGCCGCGCCGCCTGCGGCGACCGCCTCGTCGCCCGTGCCCGCCCCGGCGACCGCATCGTGGTGATGGGCGCGCGCGACGACACGCTGTCCGCCTTCGCCGCCGACTTGCTGCGGCGGGTCGGTGGGGATGGATAGGCCAGAGGGTCTGTAAGCCGGGTTCTGTCCACCCCTTGCGGGGATAGGCGACCATTCCTCTAGGACCGGCATTGCTGCCGGCCTCCAGCAACCAACCCGGACGGCGGGCCGGAACAGGCCCATATGCCATCCCTATTCGGTCTTGCTCCCGGTGGGGTTTGCCCTGCCGTTCCCGTTGCCGGGTCCGCGGTGCGCTCTTACCGCACCCTTTCACCTTCGCGTGGCCGAAGCCGTCGCGACCTGCTCTCTGTGGCACTGTCCCTGGGGTCGCCCCCGCCGGGCGTTACCCGGCACCGTCATTCCGTGGAGCCCGGACTTTCCTCCCGCGCACAAGAAGCACGCCGGCGGTCGCCCGACCCTCTGGCCCAGCCCTTCTAGTCGTCGCCGCGCGGCTTGGGAAGCAGCAAGGCGAGCAGGATGGCGCGGCATTCGCCGTCGATCTCGCCGTCGATAAGCTCGGGGCGGAAACGCCGCTGAAATGCCACCACCGCTGCCAGCTTGTCGGTCACGTCATAGCCGAACCGCTCCAGCGCCAGCAGGAAGCCGGCCTCCGTCCAGTTCGGGTCCATCAAGTTCTTTGTCGGCCTCGGCAGCGCCAGCCGCAGCTTCGCCAGCCGCGCCCATGGGAACAGCTCGCCGGGATCCTGCTTGCGCGTCGGCGCGATATCGGAATGGCCGACGATATTGCCGCGCGTGATCGCGTGCCGGTCCTTGATCTCGGCGACCAGCGGGATCAGCGCGTCGATCTGCTCGTCGGGAAACGGACGATAGCCGAATTCGTGACCGGGGTTGACCAGCTCGATGCCGACGGATGCGCTGTTGATGTTGGACAGGCCACGCCAATGCGACGCGCCGGCGTGCCAGGCGCGCTTATCCTCGGCGACCATACGCAGCACCTGTCCATCCTCGGTTACGAGATAATGTGCAGACACCTTTGCCGCCGGATCGCACAGCCGCGCGATCGCCGAGGCGGCATCGACCATACCGGTATAGTGCAGCACGATCATCGAAACAGGCAGCGTGCGATCGTCGAAATTCGGTGACGGCGTCTCGATCACGTCAACCACGCCCCCTGTTCCCCTTCGTCTGTTTTCACCCCCGGGGCACCCGCCGCACAAACGGGTGCCGCGTCAAGTCTTTCCTGCGCCAGTCAAGCCGCACGGGTCGCCACCTGGAGGGTGGATGGGCGATACAACCCCCTGATTTCCGGGTCAGAAACGAACGCGTCGGTCTGGCCGACCACCGTTTCGCCGGCGCCCAGCATCAGCAGGCCGTCGCACGTAATGGCGGCATGCAGCCGGCCGAATGCCGCGCGCCGCCGTTCCGCAGCAAAATAGAGTAGCAGATTGCGGCACAGGATGACGTCCGCCTTGCCGGCGAACGGCGTCGGGTCGAGCAGGTTGTGCTGGCGAAAGCGGATGCGCCCGGCCAGTTCGCGCCTGACCCGCCAATGTGCCCCGTCCTGCTCGAACCAGCGCAGCATTTGGCCGACCGGCAGGCCGCGCTGGATCTCGAACTGGCTGAAAAGGCCATCGCGGGCCTGGGTGATCGCGGCGCGCGAGATGTCGGTCGCCAGCAGGTCGATCCGCCACCCGTCCCAGCGGGCCCGCGCCTCGGCGAACTGGATAGCCAGCGAATAGGCTTCCTGTCCGGTCGAGCAGCCCGCGCACCAGATCGTCAGCCGTCGTTCGTCCGCCCGCCGCGCCCGCATTCGCTCCAGCCCGTCTGTAGCCAGCAGTTCGAACACGGCGCGGTCGCGGAAGAAGGACGTCTCGTTGTTCAGCAGTGCCTCGACGACCAGCCCGGCCAGCCGCTCATCCCTGCGGCCGATCAGCGCCGTTACCAGTTCGGCCAGGCTGGCAAGGCCGCGGTCCCGCAGCAGTGGCTTCAACGCCGTCTCCACGCGCCACAGCCGGCTTTCGGCCATCTGCTGCCCGCTATGCTGCTCCAGCAGGTTGGCGAGGAAACGCAGCGTGGCCGGGTCCGCGCTCATGCGGCGCCCGCCGCCGCCCGGGCGCGCCGGGCCAGCGTATCGGCAATCTGCGCCGGCGGCAGGATCGCGCACGCCAGCCCCGCCCCGGCGGCGGCGCCCGGCATACCCCAGACGACGGCGGTATCGCGGTTCTGGACCAGCAGGTCGGCGCCGGCATCGGCCAGAGCGCGGCCGCCGATGACCCCGTCGCGGCCCATGCCGGACAGCACGATGCCGACGGCGGCGGGGCCGTAGGCGGCTGCGACCGATTCGAACATCGGGTCGACCGACGGCATGCAACCGCTGTCGGCAGCACCATCGACGATATGCGCGGCAGCCCGGCCGGATGTTAGCCGGACCCCCAGATGGCCTTCGCCCGGCGCGACGAGGATTTCGCCCCGGCGCAAGCGCCGCCCCTCGGCGGCGACGGCGGCGGGCCGTCCGGCGATCTCCTCGATCTGGGCGGCGAAGAAGCTCATGAACACCGGCGGCAGATGCTGGGTGATCAGGATCGGCGCGTCGAAATCCGCCGGCAGCGCCCGCAGCAGGTCCGACAGAGCGTGCAACCCGCCGGTCGATGCCCCGATCGCGACGCAGGCGATCGGCCCGCGCGACAGCGGCCGCATGGCCAGCGGCACTTCCGCCACCCCGTCGGTCAGCCCGTGGCCGGTCCGCGCCGGTGGCTTCGCGTGACCGATGCGGATCAACCGTTCCGCCAGCACCTCGGCGAAGCGCCCGCCGAACGACCCGGCGCCGGGCTTGGCCAGTGTATCGGCGGCGCCCAGGGTCAGCGCTCGCATCGTCGCCACCGCGCCTTCCTCGGCCGACGACGAAACGATCAGCACGCGCGCGCCGTTGCTGGCGGCGAGCACGGCGGGAAGTGCGGTCAGCCCGTCCATGCCTGGCATCTCGATGTCGAGCAGGATGATGTCGACCCAGGCGCCGGACAGATAGGCGAGCGCGGCGTCGGCGCTCGACACGGTGGCGACGATCTCGAATTCCGGGCGTGCCGCGATCATCCGGCTGAACACCGCGCGGGCCACCGCCGAATCGTCGACGATCAGCAGGCGGATCGGCCGTTGGCCGCGCAAACCGGGGGTTCCGGCGCCTGGTGCTGCTGCAAGCGCCATGTCCGGCTCAGGCCAGGCCGACGATCTGCAGCTTGCTGGCCAGCGTGTCGCGGTCGAACGGCTTCATCACATATTCGTCTGCACCGGCCTCGATCGCGGCCTTGATATGGGCGATGCCGTTTTCGGTGGTGCAGAAGACGACCTTGGGTCGGCGTGCGATGACGTTGCTCCGGCCCAGCGCCTGCAGGAACTCCATGCCGCTCATCACCGGCATGTTCCAGTCGAGCAGCACGACGTCCGGCGGCGTCGCCTCGCAATGGATCAGCGCCTGCTGCCCGTCTTCCGCCTCGGCAACCTCGAAGGACAGCGTTTCGAGGATGTGGCGGGCGACCTTCCGGATCACCTTCGAATCATCGACAACCAGACATGTCTTCATGGTATCAGCCTGCGCCCCGTCTTCTTTGTGCCTTCCATTTAAACGGCTTGTGTAAGCGTGACGTTAAGACGCCTGGGCAAGCGCATGCTCCTCCGGGCCGGCGATCAGCCGCTCCGGATCGACGAGCAACAGCGCCTCGCCTTCGAAATCCACCATACCGGTCGCCACCCGTGCCCAGCCGGCCTCGAGCCGGGCGCGGATCGGCACCGGCTCCTGCTCGATCACCCGCGCGTCGTCGATTGCGCCGACCAGCAAGCCGTAGGGATGGCCGTCCACGGTGACGACGACGGCGCGCGACGACGGCTTGGCCGGTGCCGGCAGGCCGAGCGCGCGGTTGCAGCAGATGACGGTCAGCAGCCGGCTGCGCAGCGCCGCCAGCCCGACGACATGCGCCGGCGCCAGCGGTACCGGCGCGATCGCCCCGATATCGACGACCGAATCGACCTGGGCGGCGCGGATCGCGACCGGCTGTCCGGCAATGGTGCAGAGCAGGAAAAGCTTGTCCATCACGCCCTCCGTGCGGCCGAAATACTGGTCTGGAGCGCCGCGAGCAGCCCCGGGCGATCGTACCGGTAGATGCTGTCGTCCCCCGCCCCGGCGATGGCCGGGCTGGCGCGCAGCCGGACGATCGGCGCCGACTGGCCGGTTGGCGCCGGTCCTTCCGCCTCGGCGATCACCACGTCGGCGCTGGCAGCGTCTGCATCGCCGGCCAGCGCGACGCGATAACCGGCCGCCTCGACCAGCGGACGCAATATCTCTCGCATCCATGGGTTGTCGGCATCGGCGAGCACGCAGAGCGGCGCCGCCCCTGCCGCCTTTTCCCCGCCGTCGATCCCGGCGAACAGCCAGTGCGGATCGAGCAACTCGACCGGTTCGCCGTCGACCAGCGCCGCTCCGGCGACCGGCCCGGCACTCGCTGCTGCCTCGACCCGTGCCGGCAGCGCGACGATGTCGAGCACGTCGCCAATCGCGTAGGCCAGTTCGGCGGACCCGTCGTTCAGCCGCAGCAGCTTGAGCCACGGCTCGTCCGGCAGCGTGTCCAGCCCGGCAAGCGGCAGCAGCCGCCCGTCCAGCGCAACCCGCATCCGCCCGGCAGAAAAACGCACATGCTCGCCGGCGACATCCTCGACCCGCTCGACTACCGCGAGCCGGATACCGCGTCGCGCCCCGTCGGTACCGATGAACAGCAGGGTCGGCACGGTTTCGGTCGCGTCCGCCACGGCGACCGGCTGCTCTGCCGTCTGGACGGCGCCCTCTTCCGCTGCAACGCCGGCGGCGGCGGCGATGCCGCCGACATCGAGCAGCAGCATCGGCACGCCATTGTCGGGCAATGATTTTCCGGCATAGACACCGGTCGCCGCCACCGGTGGCGACGCCGGCTTGATCACCAGTTCCTCATGGTCGTGGACCGCCGCCACGCCTAGCGCATAGGTTCTGCCGCTGACCCCGCACAGCACGACCAGCGTGCGGCCACGCGACGCGACCGGCCCGTCCAGGCACAGCACATCCTCCAGGTTGACCAGCGGCAGGGCGCGACCGCGGATCGTTGCCACCGCCGCGCTGCCGATCCGGTCGATGCGGATCGTCTCGTTGCTGTCGTGGACGATTTCCTCGATCGCCGAGCGGGGAATGGCGAAGGTCTGGCCGCCCGCCGTCACCGTCAGCGCCGCGATGATCGTCAGAGTCAGCGGTACGTGGATGGTCAGCTTCAGGCCGTGCCCCGGGTGATTGTCCAGCTCGATCACCCCGCCGATCCGCTCGATATTGGCGCGGACGACGTCCATGCCGACACCCCGGCCGGAAATCTCGGTTACCGTCTCGGCGGTAGACAGGCCGGCGGTGAACACCAGCGCGCAGCGCTGCGCCGGTGCCATCGCTTCAACCGCCTCCGCTGTAACCACGCCGAGCGCGATTGCCCGCGCGGCGAGCCGCACCTCGTCGATGCCGCGCCCATCGTCGGCCACCTCGATGACGATCTGGTTGCCGGACTGGCGGGCGGTGACCGTCAGTCGCCCGGTCACCGGCTTGCCGGCGGTGCGGCGGCGCTCCGGCGCCTCGATGCCGTGGTCGATCGCGTTGCGGACGATATGGGTCAGCGGATCGCGGATCAGCTCGATCATCTCGCGGTCCAGCTCGACGTCGCTGCCTTCGATCCTGAGGTCGACCGCCTTGCCCAGTTCGGCGGCGGTGTCGCGCACCATGCGCGGCAGCGCGGAGAACAGCCGGTCGATCCGCTGCATGCGGGTGCGGGTAATCGAATCCCGCATCTCGGCCACGCAGCCGGACAGCCGCTCGAACGCCCCTTCCAGCGCCGGACCGCCATCCACTTCGCGCAGCCGGCGCGCCAGTTCGTTGCGCGCAAGCACCATGTCGGACACGCCGCTCATCATCCGGTCGAGCAGGTCGAGCGGCACGCGGATGCTGCGGGCAGGCGCATGGGGCACGGCGGCGGCGATCGGGGTGGGCGCGAGCGCGGCCCGCGCCGCCATGCCGTCAAGCGCGGCGATCAGCACCGCGTCGTCGCCGTCCGGCTCTGCTTCGCCGCTGTCGAGCGCCTCGACCAGTTCGCCGATCCGGTCGATGATCCCCAGCACCGCGCTGACCAGCGCCGCGTCGGCAACCCGGCTGCCGGACCGGACGGTGGCGAGCGCATCTTCCGCCGCATGGCTGAGCCGCGCGAAACGCGGCAGGTCGAGGAAGCCGCAACTGCCCTTCACCGTGTGGACGAAGCGGAAGATCGAATCCAGCCGCGCCCGGTCGCCCGGCTCGGCTTCCCATGCCACGATCTCTCCCGACAGCGCTTCCAGCGTTTCGCGGGTCTCGGCAATGAATTCAACGAGAAGGTCGTCCATGCGGTCCGTCCAGGAAGAACGGCCCGTTGTCTGTCACAACCGGTTAAGGCGAAGTTTACCCGGCCACCGGCGCTCCGGCGCGCAGTAGCGCGCCGAACAGCAATACCGGCTCGGCCGCGTCCGATACCTGGACATGGCCGCCGCTGGCGGTCGCCAGCCTGTGGACCAGCCAGGCGGCGGCGGCGCGCGGGGTCAGCGCGTTCTCGTCGACATCGCCCTGCAGGGCGGTGCGCAATTCCGGGTCCAGAACCAGGCGCGGCCCTTCCGCGCGCACGACGATCTCGGTACCGTCAGGGCTGTTCTCCGCGCCGACATCCAGCCGCCCGCCGCGGACCAGCGCATCGCCGCCGATCAGCGCCAGGTTGAGCAGGATCTTGATCGCGGTCTTGCTCAGCGTCGGCTCGCCAACCATCCAGCCGATCTCGACCCGCCCCTCCTTGCCGAACAGCCCCTCGATCGCGGTCCGCGCCTCGCGCGTGTCAACCATTTCACCAAAGCCGCCGGCAGCGCCGAAGGCGAGGCGAAAGAATTTCAGCTTGTTGGCCGACGCGCGCGCGCTTTCGCCCAGCAGGTCCAGGCAGCGTGCCCGCATTTCCGGGTCATGCTCGTCGGCGAGCAGTTCGATGCCGTTGTTGAGCGCGCCGACCGGGCTCAGCAGGTCATGGCACAGGCGCGAACACAGCAGGCCGGCGAAATCGACTGGGTTGATGTTCATTCTGATCCCGATAATCCCGCTCGTTGGCCGCTCTTCTGACGAATACGAGCGCGACATGCAAGGCGGCGGCGCTCAGCCTTTCGGCGCCAGCCAATCGGCGCGAAGCACGCCCTTCCGCACCTTTCCCATGCTGTTGCGCGGCAGGGCGTCGACGAACAGCACCGTCTTGGGCAGCTTGAACCGTGCCAATCGGGCGGCCAGCGCCACCGCGGCAGCCATCTGCCGCGCCCACGACGCCCCGGACAGATCGCCACCTGTTGTTATACGATGGCCAGCGCCACTGCCACGAAGCCGTCGGCCTCTGCTCGCCACAGCCGGGCTTCTCCGGTACCGACGATCAGCCATAACCGGCCGTCACCGGCCGCCTCCGCCTGGTCTCGCGCCGACGGTTCCGCCCTTCCCGACGGGTGCGAATGGTAATAGCCGGCGATTGGCGGCCCACCGGCCCGCTCGACGCGGATCGCAGCGAACAGCGCCGTTGGATCGATCTCGAAGCTGTCGCGCGGATCGGCGGCGACATTGGCGGCCGGGACATGGGAGGATATGCCGCCCGCGCCCAGCAGAATGCCGCAGACCTCGCGCTCCGGCGAGGCCGCCGCCCGCGCGAGGATGTCGGCCAGAACAGCGCTTGAAATCGTCACCGCCATGCCCACCTACATGGACGATGGTTCCGGGGGTTTCCACGCTGAAAGCGGTGATCGCGCACGATGCCGACGGATGGCGGCTGGACCGCGCGCTTGCCCATGCGCTCCCCACCCTGTCGCGCGAGCGGCTGAAGGTGCTGATCGCGTCCGGCCAGGTCACGCGAGGCGATTCGGACATCGTCAGAGATCCCGCGGCCAAGGCGCTCGGCGGGCAGAGTTTTTTGGTCGACGTGCCGCTCCCCACGCCCGCCCATAACGAGCCGCAGGCGATCGCGCTTACTGTCGCCTATGAGGACGACCATCTGATCGTCGTCGACAAGCCCGCCGGGCTGGTCGTCCACCCGGCGGCCGGCAATCTCGACGGCACGCTGGTCAACGCGCTGCTTCACCACTGCGCGGGGAATCTGTCCGGCATTGGCGGCGTCGCCCGGCCCGGCATCGTTCACCGGATCGACAAGGGCACGTCGGGCCTGATCGTCGCCGCCAAGACCGATCGCGCCCACGAAGGGCTGGCGAAGCAGTTCGCCGCCCACAGCATCGAGCGCCGCTACAAGGCGATCGTCGCCGGACTGCCCAACCCGACATCCGGCGCGGTCGACGCCCCGCTTGCCCGCAGCCCGCACGACCGCAAGAAGATGGCGGTGGTCCGCGCGGATCGCGGCAAGCGGGCCGTGACGCATTATCGCCTCATTCAGCCGCTAAGACAGGCAGCGATGGTGGAATGCCGGCTGGAAACCGGCCGCACCCATCAGGTGCGGGTCCATATGGCGTCGATCGGCCATCCGCTGCTCGGCGATCCGGTCTATGGCCGGGCGGGCACCACGCACCGCCCGGTGCTGAAACAGCTTGGCTTCGCCCGGCAGGCCTTGCATGCCGCAAGGCTTGGCTTCGTTCACCCGGTCAGTAGCGAAACTTTGACCTTTGATAGCGAATTACCTGGCGACATGCAGGAACTGTTCAGGGCACTTGTCGTATAGACTATGGAAAGAACCGGGGCTCCCCTCGCCCCGGTCAGGGAGATAACCGACGATCATGGCAAAAGGCAGCAATGTCCCGGCGACTATCCCCGCGCTGGGCGGCGAGGCGAGCCTCAATCGCTATCTCGCCGAGATCAAGAAATTCCCGATCCTGGCGCCCGAGCAGGAATATATGCTCGCAAAGCGTTTCCAGGAGCATCAGGATCCGGAGGCGGCGGCCCAGTTGGTCACCAGCCACCTGCGCCTCGTCGCGAAGATCGCGATGGGCTATCGCGGCTACGGCCTGCCGGTGTCGGAACTGATTTCCGAAGGCAATATCGGCCTGATGCAGGGCGTGAAGAAATTCGAGCCGGACCGCGGCTTCCGCCTTGCCACCTATGCGATGTGGTGGATTCGCGCCTCGATCCAGGAATTCATCCTGCGGTCGTGGAGCCTGGTGAAGATGGGCACCACCGCGGCGCAGAAGAAGCTGTTCTTCAACCTGCGGCGGATGAAGAACCGCCTCAATGCGTTCGAGGACGGCGACCTCAGCCCGGAGAATCTGAAGAAGATTGCCGACGACCTCGGCGTGACCGAGGATGAAGTGACGTCGATGAACCGGCGCATGGCGATGGGCGGCGACACGTCACTCAACGTGCCGATGCGCGAGGACGGCGACGGCCAATGGCAGGACTGGCTAGCCGATGAAGGACCGTTGCAGGACGAACGCATCGCCGAGGCGGAAGAGCGTGACGTGCGCCACGCCTTGCTGATGGAGGCGATGGACGACCTGAACGACCGCGAGAAGCACATTCTCTCGGAACGTCGCCTCGCCGACGAGCCAAAGACACTGGAGGAGCTGAGCCAGGTCTACGGCGTCTCGCGCGAACGCGTCCGCCAGATCGAGGTCCGCGCCTTCGAGAAGCTGCAGCGCGCGATGCTCCGCATCGCCGGCGCCCGTCGCCTGCTGCCGTCGCCGGCCTGACCACCGTTTTGAACTGCCCGTCCCGCGCCGCCGCGCGGGGCGGGCAGCCTTACAATTCCCCCATAGCCAGGAATTTGCGGCGGCGGTCGGCGCGCAATTGCCCCGCGCTCAGCCCGGCCAGCGAATCGAGTGCGCCGCCGATCGCCTCGCCCAGCGCCGCGATCGCCGCCGCCGGGTCGCGGTGCGCGCCGCCGATCGGCTCCGGCACGATCTGGTCGATAACCTTCAGCCGCATCAGGTCAGCCGCCGTCACCTTCATTGCCTCGGCCGCGTCGGGCGCCTTGTCCGCCGTCCGCCACAGGATCGACGCGCAGCCTTCCGGCGAGATCACCGAATAGACGGCGTGTTCGAACATCAGCACCCGGTTGGCGGCGGCGATGCCGACCGCCCCGCCGGACCCGCCTTCGCCGACGATCGCGGCGACCATCGGTACGCCGAGCGCCAGGCACGCCTCTGTCGACCGGGCGATGGCCTCGGCCTGGCCCCGCTCCTCGGCCTGCACGCCGGGAAAGGCGCCAGACGTGTCGACCAGGCTGACGACCGGCAGGCCGAACCGGTCGGCAAGCTGCATCAGCCGAATCGCCTTGCGATAGCCCTCCGGCTTGCCCATGCCGAAATTGTGCTTCAGCCGGCTGGCGGTATCGTCGCCTTTCTCATGGCCGATGACCAGCACCCGCCGTCCGCCGAGCCGCCCCAGCCCGCCGAGGATCGCTTGATCGTCGCCGAACGCGCGGTCGCCGGCCAGCGGCATGAAATCCTCGACCAGCCCGGCGACGTAATCCTTGAAATGCGGGCGCTGCGGGTGGCGGGCGACTTGCGTCTTCTGCCAGGGCGTCAGCTTAGCATAGGCGTCGCGCAGCATCCTGTCCGACTTGGCCTGGAGCTTGGCGACTTCCGGCTCGATGTCGATGGTGCTGCCGTTCGCGGTCTCGCGCAGCTCGGCGATCCGCGCCTGAAGCTCGGCGACCGGCTTCTCGAAATCCAGATAGGTTCTCATCAGGGTTAGGGGGGTTAGGCGCGGCGCCGGGCGGCGTCAACGAGGGGATGGCGGCTGTTGACCAGCTCGACCAGCCGCCGCGCGTCGACATGGGTGTAGATCTGCGTCGTCGCGATGTCGGCATGGCCCAGCATCGCCTGCAAGGCGCGCAAGTCCGCCCCGCCTTCCAGCAGGTGGGTGGCGAAGGCGTGGCGCAGCACATGCGGGCCAACCCGATCGGGCGGCACCCCGGCCTCCGCCGCCAGCGCCTTCAGCAGCTGATAGAGTCTGATCCGGCTGAGATGCTTTTCGCCGGACGGGAACAGCCAGGCGCTGGCGTCCGGCACATGCGCGCGCCAGCGGGCGACGGCGGCGCGCGCCTTGTCGGAAATCGGCACCAGCCGCTCGCGCCCGCCCTTCCCCTTCAGGATCAGGAACGGCCGGTCCCCGGCAATCGCGGCGCGCGGCAGCGACACTAGCTCGGTCGCGCGCAGCCCGGACCCGTAAAGCAGCTCGATCAGCGCCGACAGCCGCAGGTCGAGCGGGCGTGGCACCGCGACGGCGACGCGCGCATCCACCGCCGCGAACAGCCGGTCGACATCAGCATGGCTCAATATCTTCGGCAGCGGCCGCGCCTGCGCCGGGCGGGGCAGCGCCTTGCCGGGGTCGTCCGCCCGCAGCCCTTCGTCGGCCAGGAAGGCGTAGAATCGCCGCAGCGCCGCCGCCTTGCGCGCCACCGTAGTCCGCGCCAGCGGCAGCCAGGCCGCGCCAAGCTTCGCCAGCTCTGCCTCGCCAGCCACCGTCAGCCGTCCGCCAAGCAGCGCAGACGCGCCGTGCAGGTCGGTGCCATAGGCGATGATGGTGTTGCGCGCCGCTCCCGCCTCCGCCGCCAGCATTTCGAGGAATCGCTCGATCAGCCGGCGGTCGTCGCTCATGCGCGGGTGATCGCCTCGGCCGCGATCATCCGCGCTTCCGGCGCCCGTCCGACCGCGTTCAGCGCCGCGACGATGTGGTAGAGATAAGCTGGCGGCACCGCGCGCCATTCGCGCGTCTGCATGCCGACGGCGGCGAGCAGCGCCACGGTCCCCGGCTGGCGCGCCCGCGCCGCCCGGTCGATCGCGCGGGTCCAATTGTCCTGACGGCCGACCGGCACGTCGAAATCGCGCGCCAGCGCCTCGGCATCGGCGGCGGGCAGGCGACCCAGCCCGGCCAGCGCGGCGATCAGGAATCGCGCCTTGGCGGTCTCCGCGCCACGCAGCGTCCCGGCATAGTCGCGCACCCGCGCCGCCGTCACCGGCACCGCCGCGCTCGGCGCGCCGACGGCCAGCAATGCCCAGGCATCGCCGCCGGTGCGGCTGGCGATCTCGCCCCAGCGCGCGGCGGTGCTGTCATATCCGGCGGTCAGCATCGATGCGATCAGCCGCCCGGCATCGTCCTCGAACGCCCGGTCGGGCGCGATGAACGCCGCCGCGCGCGCGGTCAGGATCAGCCGGGCGAAGCGCTCGCGCGGGTCACCCGCCTCGTCCCACAGGCCGCGCAGCGCCGTCATCCGCGCCGATGCCTCATCGGCGGCGGCAGCGCGGCTCAGCGCCTCGGCCACCGCGACCGGCGCGGAGCCGACATCGCCGCTGTCCAGCACCGCGCCATACAGGTCGGCATAGGCAGCGGCGGAAAACACGCCGAGCGTCGCCGCCCAGGAAGCCGAGCCGACCCGCGCCGCCGGTTCCAGCATCGGCAATCGGGCCTGCCAGGCGCGGACGTGCGGGCCGACGCTGGCGATCAGCGGCTCCGGCACTGCCACCCCGGTCGCCCCGGCGAGGCCGAACCGCCAGGCAGTCAGTTGGTTGACGCCGTCCCACTGGATGTTGACCGCGCGCCGGCCGTTGACCCCGGCGCCGACGACCTTCTCGGCCAGCAGCAGGTCGATACCCCGCGCCCGGCCGCTGCGTCGCGTCGCGTCGATGATCGCGCCCGCCGGCCCCGGCTCCGCCTGCAACGCGGCGCACATCGCCCGCGTCAGGTCCCAGGACACCGTCTTGCCATAGGCGGAACCCGGCTCGACCACCGGGCAGAGCGCCGCCGGGTCGGCATTGGCGAGCGCCGCCTGCATCGCGATTTCGTAGAGTTTCGGCGTGTATTTGCCGGAATCGATCCCGGCGACCAGCATCCGTGCCGGGTCCGCCTCGCCCATGCGCAGCAGCAGCCAGGCGCGCTCCGCCACCCAGTCGGCGCCGTCGACGCCGATCGGCGCCGGGGTTCGGCTCAGCAGCGCCCGCCGCAGGGTGATCGACGCCCAGCGCGACGCGACCGGCGCGCGGGTGCCGCGCATCAGCCGTGATAGAAACACCCCGTCCGCCCGCCCCCAGGCGTTTGGGCCGAAACCGCCGTCCGCGCGGCCGAGCGGCCCAACGAAGGCTGGGTTGCGCTGCGCCTCCGGCGGCATGTCGTAGGCGATCGCGGTATTGGCTTCACCCTCTTCCGCCAGCGGGTCGGTGGCGTTGGCCAGCGCGTCCGCAGCGGCCGCCTGCTGCACCGACGGCGGCAGCAGATCGGCGGGCGGCGGCGCGGCCGGGGTCGGCGCGCCGGCCGGTGCAGGGGCCGGCGTCGGGGCGGGAAGCGGGTCGCCGAACCCGGACGGCAGAATCGATTCGGGCGCCTTCTGGCCGAGTGCGGGGAGCGCCAGTGCGGCCAGGCCGACCGTCGCCAGCAATGCTGCCGCGACGCGGCTAGCGCGCCAGCTTGTCATTGGCCACCGGCTTCTCAACCCGGGTCAACGGCTTCTCGCTATCGACTCGCGACAGGGCGAACATCGTCGCGCCGACAACGGCGAGGAGGATGAGGAGGGTAAGGGCGTAACGGGACATGACCTGACGCAAACCTTCTTGCTTCGCCGCTGGACTGCTGCGGCTCGTTGGCCTTTTGCCCGATGGCGGACCATTCTGTATAGCCCCGGCCCACATGAACCGGCCCACACCCTCCCCTGATCCCCGCCCGACCCTGCCGATCGTGCTGGTCGGCCTGATGGGCGTCGGCAAGTCGACGGTGGGCAGGCGCCTTGCCTACCGGCTGCGCTTGCCGTTCATCGATGCCGACCACGAGATCGAGCGCGCCGCCGGCATGACCATCGCCGAGATGTTCGACCGCTATGGCGAGGCGCATTTCCGCGATGGCGAACGGCGGGTGATCGCCCGGCTGATCGACGGCCGGCCGAAGGTGGTGGCAACCGGCGGCGGCGCATTCATGAACGAAGAAACCCGCGCGCTGATCCTCGGTCACGCGATCGCGGTCTGGCTGGACGCCGACGTCAACGTTTTGGCGGATCGGGTATCGCGCCGCGCCGGCACCCGGCCGCTGCTGCGCGGCGGTAACCCGGGCAGCAAGCTGGCGGCGCTGGCGGCGGAGCGCAACCCGGTCTATGCGCTGGCCCCCATCCATGTGCGGAGCAACCCGGCGCCGCACGAAACCACCGTCAACGCGATCATCGAGGCTTTGAAGGCATGATCAGCATCCCGGTCGCGCTAGGGGCGCGCAGCTACGACGTGCTGATCGAGGACGGCGCGCTCGACAACGCGGCCGACCATCTCGGCCCCTGGCTGCACGGGCCGGCAGTCGTCGTCACCGACGAGCATGTTGCCGCGCGCCAGTTGCCGCGCCTCGCCGCCGCGCTCGACATCCGCCCCGTCATCCTGCCCGCCGGCGAAGGCACCAAGAGCTGGGCCGGGCTGGAAAGCCTGCTCGACCAGTTGCTCGCCCTCGGCCTCGAACGCGGCGACCATGTCATCGCGCTCGGCGGTGGGGTGATCGGTGACCTTGTCGGCTTCGCCGCATCGATCCTGAAGCGCGGTTGCAACTTCATCCAGATACCGACCAGTCTGCTCGCCCAGGTCGACAGTTCAGTCGGCGGCAAGACCGCGATCAACACCGTTGCCGGCAAGAATCTGGTCGGCAGCTTCCACCAGCCATCCTTCGTGCTGATCGACCCGACGGTGCTCGACACGCTGCCGCCGCGTGAACTGCGCGCTGGTTATGCGGAAGTGGTCAAATACGGGCTGATCGACGATTTCCCCTTCTTCGAGTGGTGTGAAGCCAACGCCGCCGCGCTGCTCGCCGGCGATTCCACCGCCCGCGCAGAAGCGATCGGGCGCAGCATCGCCGCCAAGGCGGCGATCGTCGCCGCTGACGAACGCGAGACGCTTGACCGGCGTGCTTTGCTCAACCTCGGCCATACCTTCGGCCATGCGCTCGAAGCGGAAACCGGCTTCTCCGATCGGCTGCTGCATGGTGAGGCGGTCGCCGCCGGTATCGCCCTCGCCTTCGCCTTCTCCGCCGAACGCGGGCTGTGCGCGGGGCAGGAAGCTAAGCGCGTCGCCGCCCATCTTGCCGCCGCCGGTCTGCCGACGACGCTGGCCGCCGCCGGTATCTCGGCCAACGGCGCGGCGCTCGTCGCCCATATGGCGCACGACAAGAAGATGAGCGGCGGCCGCCTGCCCTTCCTCCTCACCCGCGGTATCGGGCGCACCTATGTCGACAAGACCGTCGATCTGGCCGACGTCGCCGCTTTCCTCGACCAGGCGTAGCCGCTGCCCGGTCAGCGCCGGACGGCCACCCACAGCCAGCCGGCGATCATCGCCGCGCCGCCGATCGGGGTGACGGCGCCCAGCCAGCGGGGCGCGCCGAACGCCATCGCATAGAGCGTCGCCGCGAACAGGGTCGCTCCGGCGAGCAGCAGCGCGCCGGCGCCCCGCGCCCGCCCGGCCAGCGCGATCACCGCGACCGCGTGGATCAACTGGTAGAAAGCGCCGGTCTTCAGCCATTCCGCCGCCGCACCCTGGGCAGCGTGGGCGCCATAGGCTCCGGCCGCCACCGCAACCGCCGCAGACAGCGCCGCCAGCGGGATCAGCCCGCTACCGCCCCGCCGCCTCATGCGCTACGTGGTCGGAACATCATTTCCGCTCCTGCATAAAGATCCCCAGTCGCCGCCTGCGCCTGCATCCGCGCCACATCGCCCTCGCGGTATTTCACTTCGGCGCGGTCGATCTCATCCTCGTCGACCTCCAGGGCGGCGAGCGCCAGCCGCGCCATGCGGATCGCCGAATCATGCACCTCACGCACGACGCCGGCAACCGGGGCGCCGTGCAGCCGCAGCACCATCCGCCGGTCGAACGCGCGCACGAAGATTCGCGCATCGGGAAACGCCTCCGCCACCTCGGCGATCTGCGCGGCGTCGGTCTCACGGTCGTCGTGGCAGAACAGGATCAGCTGCGCGTCCGCCGCTCCGGCCAGTCGTAGCAGGTCGACGCGCCGGCCGTCGCCGAAATAGACCTTGACCGCGAATGCCGCCGATACGTCGATCTGCTCCGCTTCCCAGTCGATCAGCGTCACGGTCAGGCCCTGCGCGGTCAGCATCTGCGCGACCGTCTGGCCGAACCGGCCATAGCCGACGACGATCGCCGCCGCCCCGTCCGATCCGCTGGGTCCTTCGCGGGTGTCGCTGTTCGGCGGGGCGTTGCGTAGCCGCTTGCTCGCCATCATCAGGAACGGCGTCGCCGCCATCGACAGGGTGACGACCGCGCCGAACAGGCTGGCGGCGCGCGGTTCGATCAGTAGAGCGCCCTGCGCCTGCGCGAACAGCACGAACGCGAATTCTCCGCCCTGGCTGAGCAGCAGCCCAAGCCCCAGCGCCGGCCGCCACGCCATGCCGAACAGCCGGGTCAGACCGAAGATGATCGATGTCTTGGTGACGATCAGCGCCGCCGCCATGCCGAGCACGAACAGCGGCCGCTCAAACACGACATGCAGGTCGAGCATCATGCCGACGGCGACGAAGAACAGGCCGAGCAGCACCGCGCGGAAAGGGTCGATATCCGCCTCCAGCTCATGCCGGTAGGGCGAATCGGCCAGCATCACGCCGGCGATAAACGCGCCGAGCGCGGTCGACAGGTGCAGCGCCTGCATCACCGTCGCGCTCGCCAGCACGCAGAACAGGCCGGCGGCGATGAACAGCTCGCGCTCGCCCATCCTGCCGATCAGCCGGAACAGCGGGTTGAGCAGATAGCGCCCGGCCAGTACCAGCCCGACAACCGCGATCACCGTATAAACTGCCAGCACCCAGCCGGGCGGAGCACCCGGGTCCGGCGGCGCCCGCGACAGCGCCGCGATCACGGTGATCATCGGGATCAGCGACAGATCCTGCAGCAGCAGGATGGAAAAGGCCCGCTCGCCGACCGGCGTGTGCAGCCGTCCGGCCGATTGCAGCATCGGCAGCACCTGCGCGGTCGACGACAGCGCCAGCGGCATGCCGAGTGCGATCGCCGCCGCCAGCGTGAATTCCGAACCACCCCAGACGACCATGCTCAGCGCCACGCCGCACAGCACCACCTGCGCCACGCCCAGCCCGAATATGTCGCGCCGCAGCCGCCACAGCCGCGCCGGGCTCAGTTCCAGCCCGATCAGGAACAACAGCAGGGTGATGCCCAGTTCGGCGATGCCCAGCTTGCCCTGCGGGTCGCCGACCAGGCCCAGCGCATGCGGGCCGATCGCCGCGCCGGCGACGATATAGCCCAGCGTCGCGCCCAGCCCAAGCCGGCGGAACAGGATGACACAGGCCAGCGCGGCGGTCAGCATGACCACTCCGTCGATGATCGCGCCGCCGTGCATCAATCCGCCTTTGCCGCCAGCCGCGCCGCCTCCGCCGCCGCCTCGAACGCCAGCCGGATCGACGCGTGGCGCGCGCTATGCGGCCGCGCCGGGGCGAGCACCGCCATGCCCGGCCAGTCCGGCGGCGCAGCGCGCTCCCCCGCCAGCCAGGCGCCGAGCGCGTCGCGCGCCACGGCCAGCGCCGCCGCGTCCCGGCCGATCGCGTGGCTGGCCATCAGGTTGGCGGCGGCCTGCCCCAGCGCGCAGGCGTTGACCACCAGGCCCAGCCGCACCACCCGCCCGGCATCGTCCAGGGCAAGGTCCACGGTCACCCGGCTTCCGCAGACCGGCGAATATTTTTCGCTCGTCGCCTGTGGATCCGTGAGCCGCCCGGCATGCGGAATGGTCGCGGCGAGCCGCAGGATATCGGCATTGTAGAGCGGCGCGTTCACGCCCGGTCCACCGGTGGGTCGGGCGGTGCCAGCCGCCGCTGGTTCATGTAATCGACCAGCGCCTTGCCCGACGCGTTGAGCAGCGGGTAGCTGTGCGAGCTGCGCACCCATTCCGGCCGCCGCGTCGCGCCGCCGTTGATCGTGTCGAGCACCATCACCGCGGCGAGGAAGATCAGCGTCGCGAAGATCAGCCCCTTCAGCGCGCCGAAACCGATGCCGAGCAGCCGGTCGAACGCGCCAAGCACCGATTGCCGCGTCCGCGCGCCGATCGCCCGCGCCAGATACCTGCCGACCAGAAAGGTCACGCCGAACAGCAGCGCAAAGGCCAGGGTCGCTGCCCCGGCGCTGGTCCCGACCCGGTCGAGCAGCATGTCGGTCACCGGGGTGTGGAAGAATTTCACCGCCAGGATCGCCAGCACCCAGGCGAACAGCGACAGCGCCTCGGTGACGAAGCCGCGCAGTCCGCCGAGCACGGCCCCGCCGCCGACGAGGAGGATGACGATAATATCGAGCGCGGTCATCGGCGTTTCACCTGTGCTGCTGCGGGGGTCGGCCCCATAGCCGCCCATCCCGCGCCAAGTCGAGGGACCGGCATCCCCACCTAACCGCGCCCCAGCATATGATCGACCAGCCCGCCCAGCGTCGCGAAGCGGGACAGCGCAATGCCGCCCTTCTCCGCTTCCACCCCGGCGGGCACCAGCGCGCGGGAAAAGCCCAGCTTCGCCGCCTCGCGCAGCCGCAGCCCGGCGTGGGCGACCGGGCGAATCTCGCCGGACAGCGCGACTTCGCCGAACGCCACCGCGTCGGACGGTAGCGGCCGTTCGGCCAGCGCGGACACCAGTGCCGCCGCCACCGCCAGATCGGCCGCTGGGTCGGACAGGCGATACCCGCCGGCGACGTTCAGATAGACCTCGGCGGTGGAAAAGCTCAGGCCGCACCGCGCCTCCAGCACCGCCAGCACCATCGCCAGCCGCCCGGAATCCCAGCCGACGACCCCGCGCCGGGGCGTCGCCCCGCTCGCCAGCCGCACGGTCAGCGCCTGGATCTCGACCAGCACCGGCCGCGTCCCCTCCAGCGCCGGGAACACCACCGCGCCGGTCACCGCCTCGCCCCGGTCGGTCAGGAACAGAGTCGACGGGTTGGTCACCTCCTCCAGTCCGCCGGCGGCCATTGCGAACACGCCGATCTCCTCGGTGCCGCCGAACCGGTTCTTGATCGCGCGGAGGATGCGGTACTGGTGGCTGCGCTCGCCTTCGAAGGAGAGGACGGTATCGACCATATGCTCCAGCACGCGCGGGCCAGCGATCGTCCCGTCCTTGGTGACATGGCCGACCAGCACCAGCGCGGTGCCGCTTTCCTTGGCATAGCGGATCAGTTCCTGGGCGGAGGCGCGGACCTGGCTGACCGTGCCCGGCGCGCCTTCGATCAGGTCGCTGTGCATGGTCTGGATCGAATCGATGACGAGCAACGCCGGCGCCGTCCCCTGCCCCAGCGTCGTCAATATGTCGCGCACCGACGTCGCCGCCGCCAGCGCCACCGGCGCCTTGCCCAGCCCCAGCCGCCGCGCGCGCAGCCGCACCTGGTCGGTCGCTTCCTCGCCGGAAACATAGGCGACAGGCCGCCCGGCCAGCGCCAGCTTGGCCGCCGCCTGCAACAGCAAAGTCGATTTGCCGATGCCGGGGTCGCCCCCGATCAGCGTCGCCGATCCGCTGACGAAACCGCCGCCCAGCGCCCGGTCTAGTTCCGCGATGCCGGTCACCATCCGCTCCGGCAGGGCGATCTCCGCATCCAGCCCGACCAGCGCGAACGGCCTGCCGCCGGATTGCAGATTATGACGCGCCTGAAACGGCGTCACCACCGCGCCCATGTCCTCAACCAGCGTGTTCCATTCGCCGCAATCGACGCATTGCCCCGCCCATTTGGGCGATACCGATCCGCACGCCTGGCAGACATAACGCTTCTGGGGCTTGGCCATATTCGCGATGTATGCCGTCCGGCGGCGAAGCCCAAGCCCCTTCGCGCCGGCGCGAAGGAAACTCCGCCCGGCCGTTGCGTTCCTTGGCCATGACCCTATGCATCCTTGTCGCATGATCCGCGTCGCCAGCTATAATATGCGCAAGGCCATCGGCACCGATCGGCGCCGCCTGCCGACGCGGACGATCGACGTGCTGCGCGAAATTGGCGCCGATGTCGTGGCGCTGCAAGAGGCCGACCGCCGTTTCGGCGCGCGGCTCAGCGCGATTCCCCACTACCTGCTCGACGACCAGAGCGATCTGCGCGCCGTCGATTTCGGCGTTCGGCCGGACGGAATGGGCTGGCACGGCAATGCGATACTGGTGCGCAAGTCGGTCGAGGTCCTCGACCGGGCCGTCATCCATATCCCGACGCTGGAACCGCGCGGGGCGGTGCGCGCCGACCTGCGCGTGCGCGGCCAGCGCATACGCGTCGTCGGCATGCATCTCGACCTGTCCGGCCTGCGCCGCCGCCGCCAGGCACGGGCGATCATCGCCCATCTCGAATCGCTCGACGATTCGCTGCCGACGGTGCTGATGGGCGACCTCAACGAATGGAGCCCGGAAGGCGGCTGCCTGCGCGACTTCGCCGATCATTACGGCTTCGTGCCCTGCGGCCGCAGCTTCCATGCCCGCCGCCCGGTGGCGGCGCTCGACCGGATCATGGTCAGCCCCGACGTCGCGGTCGAGGCGTGCGGCGTCCACCGTTCGCCGGCGGCGCGCATCGCGTCGGACCATCTGCCGATCTGGGCCACGGTGGAGCCGCAATGATCCGCGAAAAGGAATTGCGGCTGGCGCTGGTCTGCTACGGCGGGATCAGCCTTGCCGTCTACATGCACGGCGTCACCAAGGAAATCTGGCGCCTCGCCCGCGCCAGCCGCGCCTTCCACGATGGCGAGGCCGCCGCCGGGGGCAGCCAGGGCGTCTATCGCGCGCTGCTCGAACGGATAGAGGCGGAGGCGGGCCTGCGGCTGACCGTATTCACGGATATCGTCACCGGCGCCAGCGCCGGTGGCATCAACGGCGTGTTCCTTGCCCGGGCGGTCGATACCGGCCAGTCGCTCGACCCGCTGACCGACCTGTGGCTGGAGGTCGCCGACGTCGAACGGCTGCTCGATCCGGAAGCGCGGGCCGCCTCGCGGCTCAGCAAGATCTGGGCGGCGCCGCTGGCGATCATGGCCGCCCGGCGCGGCGCCTCGGTCTACGATGTCGACCCCGAGGTGCATGACGAGGTCCGTGCGAAGCTCAGCGCTTTCGTCCGTTCCCGCTGGTTCGAGCCGCCGTTCGGCGGACCGGGCTTCACCGGCCTGCTGCTCGATGCCCTGCAGGCGATGGCGGAAACGCCAGCCGGCCCGCGCCTGCTGCCTCCGGCCCAGCCGCTCGACCTGACCGTCACCGTCACCGATTTTCACGGCCATCCGGAACGGGTGCGGTTGAACAGCCCGGCGGAGATCGTCGAGACCGAACACCGACTGACCATCGGCTTTACCTGCCCGGCCGGCGGCGGCAGCTTCGCGGCGATCCCCGACCTCGCTTTCGCCTGCCGCGCAACCGCTAGCTTCCCCGGCGCCTTTCCCGCGTTCACCGTCGTCGAGCTTGACGGCGTGCTGGCCGAACGGGGCATCGCCTGGCCGGGGCGCGATGCCTTCCTTGCCCGCGCACTTCCCGCGCACAGCGCGGCGGATGCCGCCGAGCAGGCGGTGCTGATCGACGGGTCGGTGTTGGCCAACGCGCCGTTCCGCCCGGCCTTCGACGCGCTGAAACGTCGCCCGGCGCGCCGCGAGGTTGACCGCCGTTTCGTCTATATCGACCCGAAGCCTGGCATCCGCAGCGTCAAGCTGCTTGGCGGCGCCGGCAAGGCTCCCGGCTTCTTCACCACCATCCTCGGCGCGCTGTCCGACATCCCGCGCGAACAGCCGATTCGCGATACGCTGGAGGCGATCGCCGGCCGTTCGGCCCGGGTCACCCGCACGCGCCGGATCATCGATTCCCTGCAGGGAGAAGTGGAGGAAGCGATCGAGGCGCTCTATGGCCGCACCTTCTTCCTCGACCGGCCGACGCCGGCACGGCTGGCGGCGTGGCGCGCTAAGGCGCAGACCGCCGCCGCCAGGCAGGCCGGTTCCGCCTATGCCGCATACGGCCATCTGAAGGTCGCGAGCATCATCGAGGAAATCGCCTCGCTGTTCGAACGGGTCGGCTGGCGCGGCGACCGCACCGCACTGCGCGATTCGCTGTGGGATCATTGTCAGGCCGCCGGCCTCGATCGGGTGACCGGCTCGGCCGGCGGGGCGACGGCGGCGGCGATCACCTTCTTCCGCGCCCACGACCTCGGCTTCCGCATCCGCCGGCTGCGTTCGCTGGCCCTCCGGCTCGCCGCTCTGTCGGAAGGCGGGGACGACGCGATCGAAGCGATGCGGAAGGAAGTCTATACCCTGCTGTCGCCCTATCTCGACCGTGAGACGCCGCAATTCTACCCGCCGGCGCTCGCCGAGTTGCTGGCGGTGAACGACCTGCCCGCCGCGCTCGACAGCCTCGCCGGCCTGCGCGCGCTCAGCGCCGTCGACATGGAAACCGATGCCCGGCTGGCGGCGGCGATGGCCGGCCTGCCGCGCGGCCAGCGGCGGGAAATGCTGCTCACCTATCTCGGCTTCCCTTTCTACGACATTGCCACGCTGTCGCTGACCCAGGGCGAGACCGGCGGGGAGTTCGATCCGGTCAAGGTCGATCGGATCGCGCCGGACGATTGCACCTCGATCCGTGCCGGCGGGGCGGAGGCGACGTTGAAGGGCATCCGCTTCAACAGCTTCGGCGCCTTCTTCAGCCGCGCCTATCGCGAGAACGACTATCTGTGGGGCCGGCTCCACGGCGCGGAGCGGGTGATCGACCTGCTCGTCTCGACATTGCCGGAGGGGGTGACGTTGCCGCCCGGCGCCGTCACCACCTGCAAACGAGAGGCGTTCCTCGCCATCCTCGATGAAGAGGAGCCGCGCCTCTCCGCCGTTCCGCAGCTATTCGCGCAGCTCCGCCAGGAAATCGGCAGCGCCTGACCGCCCGGCCCTGACTCGCCTTTCCGCGCCATTCTGCATAGAGTGGGCCCGACCGGAAGCAGACGGAAACGACCATGCAATTCCTGAAAACCCTGTTCTGGGCTGTGCTTGCCGTGCTCATCGCCCTGTTCTGCTACAACAACTGGGTGGTGGTGCCGGTGAACCTGTGGGACGGGCTGATCCTCGAAACCAAGCTGCCGATGCTGCTGCTCGTCGCCTTCCTCGTCGGCCTGCTGCCGGCGCTGCTGCTCCACGGCGCCGCGCGCTGGCGCTGGCGCCGCCGGCTGGAGGCGAGCGAGCGCGCCTTGGCCGACGAACGCGCCGCCAACGCCCCGCCGGTTCCCCCGGCCCCGGCGCAGACGATCGCCCCAGGCGCCGCCGCCGACATGGCGCCGTTGCCGTGAGCAGCTGCATCTACGTCGCGCTCGACACGCCCGACCTCGACCGGGCGATGGCGATTGCCCAGCGCGTCGCCAGCCATATCGGCGGCATCAAGCTCGGCCTCGAATTCTTCTCCGCCAACGGCCGCGCCGGGGTGCGCGACATGGCGTCGCTCGGCCTGCCGATCTTCCTCGACCTGAAGCTGCACGACATCCCCAACACCGTCGCCAAGGCGATCCAGGCGCTGCGCCCGCTAAAGCCGGCGATCCTGACCGTCCACGCCGCCGGCGGCAGGGCAATGATGGAGGATGCGAAGGCCGCCGCCCCCGCCGGCACCAAGGTCGTCGCGGTCACCGTGCTGACCAGCCTCGACAACCGCGACCTCGGCCGGATCGGCGTACCCGACGGTTCCGCCGCGCAAGTCGAGCGGCTGACCCTGCTCGCTCGCGACGCCGGTCTGGACGGTGTCGTCTGCTCCGGCGCGGAGGTTGCGGCGGCGAAGGCGCTGTGGCCCGACGGCTTCTTCGTCGTCCCCGGCGTCCGCCCGGCCGACGGCAACAGCGGCGACCAGAAGCGGGTGGCGACGCCGCGCGCCGCGCTTGATGCCGGCGCCTCGATCCTGGTCATCGGCCGCCCGATCACCCAGGCCGCCGACCCGGACCAGGCCGCCCGCGCGATCAAGGCGACGCTGTAGGGGGTGGGTGCCTCCCTCGACTGCGCTCGGGATGGACGGAAGTTAAGAAGTGGGTGCGTCTCCCTCTGCGTCTATTCCGAGCGCAGTCGAGGGACGCACGCCCCCCGGAAGCCACCCGGTTCCCTTCTACCCCCATACCGCCTAAAGCCTCCCGATGCCCGCCACCGCGAAAATCTGCGGCCTGACCACGCCGGACACCGTCGATGCCGCCATCGCCGGGGGCGCCAGCCATGTCGGCTTCGTGTTCTTCCCGCCCAGCCCACGCCATTTGCCGCTGGACCGGGCATCGGCGCTGGCCGCGCGGGTGCCCGATCGCACGCGCCGCGTCGGCGTGTTCGTCGACCCTGACGACGCGCTGCTCGATGCCACCCTAGCCGCCGTCCGGCCGGCGGTGCTGCAACTGCACAAGACCGCGCCCGCCCGCATCGCCGCCATTCGTGCCCGCTTCCCCACCGTCGCGCTATGGCCGGTCGTCGCCGTCCGCACCCGTGCCGACCTCGACGGCGCCCGCCCCTTCGCTCCGCTCGCCGAACGCATCCTCTACGACGCCAAGACGCCGGCCAGCGCCGCCTTGCCCGGCGGCATGGGCCTGCGTTTCGACTGGCGGCTGCTCGACGGCTTTGTCCATCCGTGCCGCTGGCTGCTGTCGGGCGGGCTGGATGCCGGCAATGTCGGCGAGGCGATCGCCGCGACCGGCGCCGATCTCGTCGATGTCTCCTCCGGCGTCGAAACCGCGCCGGGCATCAAGGATGTGGACAAGATCGCCGCATTCCTTAAAGCCATTCGCCTGTCATGACCCTGCCCAACACGCTTAAAAGCCAGCCCGACGAAACCGGGCATTTCGGCCAGTTCGGCGGCCGCTACGTCGCCGAGACGCTGATGCCGCTGATCCTTGATCTGGAACGCGAATACCGCTCCGCCAAGGCCGATCCCGCCTTCGACGCCGAATTCCGCGATCTGCTGCGCCAGTATGTCGGCCGCCCCAATCCGCTCTACTTCGCCCGGCGGCTGACCGAGGAACTGGGCGGCGCGAAAATCTACCTGAAGCGCGAGGAGCTGAACCACACCGGCGCGCACAAGATCAACAATTGCATCGGCCAGATCCTGCTTGCCCGGCGAATGGGCAAGGGGCGGATCATCGCGGAAACCGGCGCCGGCCAGCATGGCGTGGCGACGGCGACGGTCGCGGCGCTGTTCGGTCTGCCCTGTACCATCTTCATGGGCGCGGTCGACGTCGCCCGCCAGCGGCCCAACGTATTCCGCATGAAGCTACTCGGCGCCGATGTCGTCGCGGTCGAAAGCGGCGCACAGACGCTGAAGGACGCGATGAACGAGGCGCTGCGCCATTGGGTCGCGAACGTCCGCGACACCTTCTACATCATCGGCACGGCCGCCGGCCCCCACCCCTATCCGGAGCTGGTCCGCGATTTCCAGTCGGTCATCGGCCGCGAGGCGCGCGAACAGATCCTGGCGACGGAAGGCCGCCTGCCCGACATGCTGATCGCCCCGGTCGGCGGCGGGTCGAACGCGATCGGCCTGTTCCACCCGTTCCTGGATGACGAAGGCGTCGAGATCGTCGGCGTCGAGGCGGCGGGCGACGGTCTGTCGACGAACCGCCACGCCGCCAGCATCGCCGGCGGTAGCCCTGGTATCCTCCACGGCAACCGTACCTACCTGCTCCAGGACGCGGACGGCCAGATCACCGAGGCGCACAGCATCTCCGCCGGGCTCGACTATCCCGGCATCGGCCCGGAACACAGCTGGCTGCATAGCATCGGCCGAGTCCGCTACGAACCGGCTACGGACGCGGAGGCGCTCGCCTCGTTCCAGCGGCTGTGCCGGCTGGAAGGGATCATTCCCGCGCTTGAATCCGCCCATGCGCTTGTCGCGGCGGAACGGCTGGCGCCGGCGATGGCGAAGGACAAGATCATCATCGTCAACCTGTCCGGGCGGGGCGACAAGGATATCTTCACTGTCGCCGACGCGCTCGGGGTAAAGCTGTGACCGCCCGCCTCTCCGCCGCTTTCGCCAAAGGGCGCCCGGCGCTCGTCACCTTCATCACCGGTGGCGATCCAACCCCGGCGGATACCGGCGCGATCCTCGACGCGCTGGTCGCTGGGGGCGCCGACGTGGTCGAACTCGGCATGCCGTTCACCGATCCGATGGCGGACGGCCCGGCGATCCAGAAGGCCAATCTGCGCGCGCTCGCCGCCGGCACCACCACCGCGGGCCTGCTGGCGATCGTCGCCGCCTTTCGCGGCCGCCACCCGGAGGTGCCGCTGGTGCTGATGGGCTATGCCAACCCGATGCTGCGTCGGGGCGCGGACTGGTTCGCCGAACAGGCCGCCGCCGCCGGGGTCGACGGGGTGATCTGCGTCGACATCCCGCCAGAAGAAGACGCCGTTCTCGGCCCGGCGCTGCGCGCCGCCGGAGTCGCGCCGATCCGGCTGGCGACGCCGACCACCGACGCCGCCCGCCTGCCCGCCGTCCTCGCCGGCGCCGGCGGCTTCCTCTATTATGTCTCGGTCGCTGGCATCACCGGCCTGCAACAGGCCGCGCAGGCCAGCATCGATGCAGCCGTCACCCGGTTGAAGGCCGAAACCGGCCTGCCGGTCGCCGTCGGCTTCGGCATCCGCACGCCGGAACAGGCAGCCGCCGTCGCGCGGGTCGCCGACGGCGTCGTCGTCGGCTCGGCGCTGGTCGACATCATCGCGCGCGACGGCGCCCAAGCGCCCGCCGCCATTACCGCCTATACCGCCGATCTCGCCCGCGCGATCGCTGGAGCTGCCTGAGGAGACCGCCGCATGAGCTGGCTCAACCGCGTCCGCAACGCCCTGCCCTTCATCGCCAAGCGCGAGACGCCCGACAATCTGTGGCACAAATGCGCGTCCTGCGGGCAGCTGATCTTCGCGCGCGAGTGGGAAGAAAATCTCAGCGTCTGTCCGAAATGCGGCCGGCATGACCGGATCGGCGCGCGCGCGCGCTTCCGCCAGGTCTTCGACGAAGGCAGCTATACGCTGTTGCCCAACCCGAAGGTGGTGGAAGACCCACTGAAATTCCGCGATTCCAAACGCTATGCCGACCGGCTGAAACAGGCCCGCGCCGACACCCAGGAACCGGACGCGCTGCTTAATGCGCGCGGCACTATCGGCGGCGAACGCGCGGTCGTCGGCGTGCAGGATTTCGGCTTCATGGGCGGGTCGATGGGGCTTGGCGTTGGCGCTGCCTTCGTCACCGGCGCCCAGGCGGCGATCGCCGACCGCTGCCCCTACATCATCTTCACCGCTGCCGGTGGCGCCCGGATGCAGGAGGGCATATTGTCGCTGATGCAGATGCCCAAGACCACCGTCGCCATCGCCGAATTGCGCGAGGCCGGCCTGCCCTACATCGTCGTAATGACCGATCCGACGACCGGCGGTGTCACCGCCAGCTACGCGATGCTCGGTGACGTCCATATCGCCGAACCGAACGCCCTGATCGGCTTCGCCGGCCAGCGGGTGATCGAAAGCACGATCCGCGAGAAACTGCCGGAGGGGTTCCAGCGCGCCGAGTATCTGCTCGACCATGGCATGCTCGACATGGTTGTCGCCCGCAAGGACATGAAGACCACCCTCGCCCGCCTGATCGCCTACCTCGCCCCCGTCCCGGCCTGATCCAGGCGCCTGCCCTTCCCCGTCATTCCCGCGTAGGCGGGAATCTCCCTTCTCCCACACGGACGCACGCCCTATGCGAGCCAACAGCGAGCTGCCCACCACGGGGATTCCCGCCTACGCGGGAATGACGGGATAAAAAGTTCATAGATCTGAGATCCGAGCCGCCACCGAACATGGATTTCGCCCATTCCGCCGACCCGGCCGTCCAGCGCCAGCTCGACCGCCTGACCCTGTTGTCGCCGGGGCGCGACATCCTCGGTCTGAACCGCATCGCCACCCTGCTCGCCCGCCTCGGCGACCCGCAACTGCAACTGCCGCCGGTGTTCCATGTCGCCGGCACCAACGGCAAGGGATCGACCTGTGCGTTCCTGCGCGCGATGCAGGAGGCGGCGGGCAAGCGCGTCCACGTCTATTCAAGCCCCCATCTCGTCCGCTTCAATGAACGAATCCGCCTCGCCGGGCGGCTGATCGACGACGCGCTGCTGGCGCCGCTTTTGGAGGAGGTGCTGGCCGTCGCCGGTGATCTTCAGGCGAGCTTTTTCGAGGTGACGACCGCCGCCGCCTTCCTCGCCTTCGCCCGCGTGCCGGCGGACGCCTGCGTGATCGAGGTTGGGCTTGGCGGCCGGCTCGACGCGACCAACGTCATCCCGGCGCCGGTCGTCTGCGGCATCGCCCAGCTCGGCATCGATCATCAGGCCTTCCTCGGCGACAAGGCGGAACAGATCGCGGCGGAAAAGGCGGGGATCGCCCGTGCCGGGGTGCCGCTCGTCACCCTCGCCTATTCCGCCAGCGTCGCCGAATCGGTCCGCGCCGTCGCGGCGGTCGCCGGCGCGCCGGTCCACAGCCTTGGTGAGGGCTGGACCATAGACGAGCATCCGTTCGCCTATCGCGACGCGTTTGGCACTGTCGCCCTGCCCGAACCCGGCCTCGCCGGCGCCCACCAGCATCTGAACGCCGCCCTTGCGGTTGCCATGCTGCGCCACCAGCAGGCGATCGTGGTTTCCGAGTCGGACATCGCCGCCGGCATTGCCGCGACCCGCTGGCCGGCGCGCCTCCAGCCGCTCCACCACGGCGTCCTCGTCGCCACGCTGCCGCCCGGCACCACGTTGCTGCTCGACGGCGGCCATAACCCCGCCGCTGCCGAGGCGCTGGCGATCCATCTCGGCGGCCAGCGGATCACGATGATCCTCGGCATGCTCGCCAACAAAGATATCGAAGGCTTCCTCCGCCTGCTTGCGCCGATGGTCGCCCGCCTGGTCGCGGTGCCGGTGCCCGGTCACGACCATCACCCCCCGGCCACCATCGCCGCCACCGCCGCCGCGTTCGGCATTTCAGCGACGACCGCCGCCGACATCCCCACCGCCCTCACCATCGCCGCAACACCGGTCCTGGCACCCCCGCCGCCCTCCGCCGTTGGAACCGACGCTCCCCCCGCTATGACGCCAGCTACGGACAGCCACACCCCCGCCGTACCGACGGGCGCCTCTGGCACCACGGTAGCTCCCGACCTCCACGCCCCCGGCATGGCGGCGGCCGCAGACGCTTCCAACGCTTCGCAGCACGCCTCCGGCGCGCCGGCGGGATCGCCCGGTCGCCCCGGCACGATCCTGATTGCCGGTTCGCTCTATCTCGCCGGCGTTGCCCTCGCGCTCAACGGCACGCCGCCCGATTGATATTATTGCGATTGACTTGCAATAGCGTCCTATGGTGTGATTTGACCCTGATAACCAAGGGAGTCGTCCATGCCCGCTGCCGCCGATTTCTCGACCATGCTGCCGCACCCGATCCCCACCGACGATCGGGCGCGGCTGCTGCTGTTCGCGATCCGGCGGATGGCGGCGGGCGGCCTCGCTGATGCCCACGCCGCCGCCGCCTTCCTCGGCGCCTTCGGCAAGAGCTACCGCCGCCCCCTCGTCCTGCTGCGCGCGTTGATGGCGGAAATGGCGCGTGCCGCCGCCAACCCGATCATCGTCGCCCCCTGCTGCTGCCCGCGCATGACCGATGGCGAATCGACGCTGCTAACCGCGATCGCCACTTCGGAGGCCGACCCGCGCGGCGCCCGTCGCCGGCTTGGCGCGCTGCTGCCGAGCAGCCAGTCGCTCGGCGCCCTGTCGAGCGCCCAGGCGGTCAGCCGCGCCTTTGCCGATCTAGGCCGGCCGCTCCTTGCCTGAATCGGTACCCGCCGTCCCGATCGACGCATCGATCAGCCCGGAACGCATCATCAGCCAGAACAGCAATATTCCCGGCACCGCCGCCAGCGTGGTCAGCAGATAGAAATTCACATAGCCGAAGCCTTCGAGCAGCGCCCCGGCAGTCGTGCCGGTCAGGAAGCGCCCGACGACACTCGCCGCCGCCGAGATCAGCGCATATTGCGCGGCGGTGAAGCGCAGGTCGGTCAACGCCGAGAAATAGGCGACCACCGTCACCCCGCCGACGCCGCTGGCGAAGTTCTCGAAGCCGATCGCCGCCGCCATCCCGGCATTGCTGTGGCCGGCCGCCGCCAACGCGGCAAAGCTGAGGTTCGACACCGCCATCAGGATCAGGCTGAGCAACACCGATCGCTTCATCCCCATCCGCGCGTAGACGATGCCGCCGACGAAGATGCCGATCAGATAGGCCCAGAAGCCCAGACCGACATCGTAGAGCGCGATCTCGTCGTTGGTGAATCCAAGCCAGTCGAACAGCAGCCGCAGCGTCAGATTGGCGAGCGTGTCGCCGATCTTGTGGAGGAGGATGAACAGCAGAACGAGAAACGCCCCCTGCCGACGGAAGAACTCGACCAGCGGCCCCGAAATCGCCTGCCAGCTTTCCGCCAGCCCGTGCCTGCCACCCGGCGCGCGGTGCCGCTCCGGCTCTCCGGCGATCAGCCCGGCCAGCATCGCCGGCAGCGCCAGCGCCGCGCAGGCGAGATAGGCCGCCTCCCACCCGATCCGCGCCGCAACCACCAGCGCGATCGCCCCGGCGCCCGCCGATCCGATTCGCCAGCCATACTGCGACATGCCAGACCCGACGCCCAGTTGCTCCGGCTTCAGCAGTTCGATCCGATAGGCGTCGATGACGATGTCGAACGTCGCGCCGGCGATGCCGACCAGCACCGCCGCATAGGCGGTCTGCAACAGGCTCGTCTTGGGATCGACCAGTGCCAGATTGGCGACCGCCGCCATCACCAGAACCCCGGCAAAGATCAGCCAGGACACGCGCTGGCCCAGCCGCCCGATCAGCGGCAAGCGCACGCCGTCGACCACCCAGGCCCACAGGAATTTCAGGTTGTAGACCAGGAAGGCCAGGCTGAACGCCGTCACCGCTTTCTTGTCGATGCCGTCCTGCGCCAGCCGGGTGGTTAGCGTCGCGCCGATCATCGCATAGGGAAAACCGGACGATATGCCGAGGAACAACGCCGCCAACGGCGCCTTCTCCAGATAGGGCTTCACCGATTCGATCAGGGATGGCCGCGTGGCCTGCGAAGGATTGGACGCCATCGGCGGAAGTGAGCGGCCCCGCCCGGCCCCGTCAAGTCGGAACCTCCCTTGCCGTTCACGTCAACAAGGATCATCCTGCCGGCCATGACCGTGCCCATGCCCACCGCCGGCCAGCTCGCGCTCGCAGACCGCATCACTCATGGCGGGGCCGCGCCTGCCGCTGCGATCAGCCGCGTCGCCGCCGCCGCCTACACCGACCCGGCGCGCTGGGCGGCGGAGAAAGCGGCGCTTTTCGACCGGCTACCGCAGGTCATCGCTCCATCCGCTCTGCTTCCCCAGCCGAATACCGCGGTGCCCCATGACGGCTTCGGCAAGCCATTGCTCATCACCCGTGACGCCGATGGCCGTGCTCATGTTTTCATGAACGTCTGCCGTCATCGCGGTACGCGGTTGGTCGAGGGGACGACGGCGCAGCACGCCCCGCGTCTGGTCTGCCCCTATCATGCCTGGAGCTACGCGCTCGACGGCCGACTGGTCGGCCTGCCCCGCGCCGACAGCTTCCCCGGCCTCGACAAGGTGGGCTACGGGCTGGTCGAGCTGCCCAGCCGCGAAATCGGCGGGCTTATCTGGTTCGCCTTCGCCACGGATGCCGATTTCACTGCCGCAGAGGCGGTCGGCCCGGATTTCGACGCGTTCGCGCTCGGCGCGCTACACCTGTTCAGGCGCCATACCCACGACGTCGCCGCGAACTGGAAGCTGATCATGGACGCGTTTCTGGAAAGCTATCATGTCCAGCGGTTGCATGCCGAGACGATCGGTCCGTTCTTCAAGGATGGGGTAACCGCCGCCGATACGATCGGCCCCCATCAGCGCTCGGCAGTCGGGCGGGTGGCGGATCTGGCGGCACTCGACCCCGGCGATTGGCCGGCGCTGCGCTCCGCCGTCACCTTCGCCTATCAGCTATTCCCCGCGACGGTGATCGTCATCAGTCCCGACTACGTGAACCTGATGGTGCTGATGCCACGCGGCCATGACCGCGTTCTGGTCGAGGATTTCATGCTGATCCCGGCGGCGCCCGCGACCGACAAGGCCCGCGACCATTGGCAACGCAGTTGGGAGCTTCTCGATACCGGCGTGTTCGGCGGCGAGGACTTTCGCGCCGCCATGCTCGGCCAGCAGGGCCTGGAAGCCGGCGCGATCGAACAATTGACGCTGGGTACGCTGGAAAGCGGCGTCCGCCATTTCCACGACGAGGTCGAATCGCGGCTCAATACAGGCTGAGGCCGGCGGGCAATTGCTCCGGGGTTTCACCACGCATCACCGCCTGCACCGTATCGATCACCTGCCGCAACTGGCGATGGCCATAGGGCTTGGCCAGACAGCCGATGGCGAATTGCCGCGCGTCCGGCGGACAGGCGCCGGTGACGAACAGCGTGGCGATCCCGCGCGCATGCGCCGCTTGCGCCACCGCCACCCCATCGCCGTCATCGGACAGCGAGACATCGGCTAGCACCAGATCGATCTGTTCGGCTGCGATCACCGCGAGCGCCTGCGCGACACTGTCGACGGTCGCTACCACCTGATAACCCTGCTCGATCAGGAAATGCTCGCTGTCGAACGCAACCAGCGGCTCGTCCTCGACGATCAACACCCGCTCGATCATCCGCGCCTTTCGGTCAAACAGCATTGCCGCTCCGTCCCGTTTGGGCCATTGCCGCGCTTGGCCAGCCTTGCGCGACATCGCCCGCCGGGGAAGACAACGCCGCAGGCGCCGGTTCGTCGCACCCGCACCCCGGCCCCGTGTGAATTTTTCGAAGGACAAGGTTGATGCCGCCGCCCCGTCGCCAGAAACCCACCCAGCCCCGCCGTTCTGCGGTGGAGAGCGGCGACCAGCGTATCGCCAAGCTGCTCGCCCGCGCCGGAGTCGCATCGCGGCGAGAGGTCGAACGGATGATCGCCGAAGGCCGGATCGCTCTCGACGGCAAGGTGCTCGATACCCCGGCGACCATTCTCGCTTCACTGAAAGGCGTGACAGTTGACGGCAAGCAGGTGGCGCCGGCGGCGCCCGCCCGGCTGTTCCGCTACCACAAGGCCGCCGGCCTGCTGACAACGGAGCGCGACCCGAAAGGCCGGCCGACGATCTACACCCGCCTGCCCGACGGCCTGCCGCGGGTAATGCCGGTCGGCCGCCTTGACCTCAGCACGGAAGGGTTGCTGCTGCTCACCACCGACGGTGGCCTCAAACGCCAACTGGAACTGCCGGCAACCGGAGTTGAACGGACCTACCGCGCCCGCGCCTATGGCCAGGTCAGCCAGGCGGCGCTGGAGGACCTGATCGAGGGGGTGACGATCGATGGCGTCCGCTACGGATCGATCGACGCGAATCTGGAACGCCGGACCGGCGCCAATGTCTGGATCGAACTGAAGCTGCGCGAGGGCAAGAACCGCGAGGTGCGCCGCGTACTGGAGCATCTGGGCCTGAAGGTGTCGCGCCTGATCCGTACCGCCTATGGCCCGTTCGCGCTCACCGACCTGCCGGTCGGGGCGGTGGACGAAGTCCGCCCGCACGATCTTGCCGCCTTCCGAAAGACGCTGGGCTGATGCGCGTCATTGCCGGCACCTGGCGCGGACGGTCGCTGACCGCTCCGGCTGGCCAGGCCACCCGCCCGACCAGCGACCGCACCCGCGAGGCGCTGTTCTCCATGCTGGCGAGCCGGCTGGGGACGTTCGAGGGGCTGCGCGCCCTAGACCTGTTCGCCGGCAGCGGTGCGCTGGGCTTTGAGGCGCTGTCGCGCGGCGCCGCCCACTGCACCTTCGTCGAGCAGGATTCGGCGGCGATTGCCGCGATCCGCGCCAATGCGGCCAAACTGGGCGCCACGGTGGATATCCGCGTCCAATCGGCCACCGCCTTGGCGGGCGGGCCGTTCGACCTGATCTTCGCCGACGCGCCGTATGGCAGCGGCCTTGCGCAGCAGGCGCTGACGCAGGTGGTCCTGGCCCCCGGCGGCTGGGCCAGCATCGAAACTGCGCGGGACGAAGCAGTTACCGTTCCCGGCTTCGTCGTCGCCGCGGAGCGGACGCACGGCAAGGCCCGACTGACCCTGCTGCAACCGGCGTGATCCGGCCGCGCCGTGCCGCCGGCTGCCGTTGCGCTTGCCGCCACTGTTCCCTAACTGTTCGCCAATGACTCTCCCCGCCCCTTCACCGGACGACCCGCCCTATCTGGCCGGCCTCAACGGACCGCAGCGGCAGGCGGTGCTGACCACCGACGGCCCGGTGCTGGTGCTGGCTGGCGCCGGGACCGGCAAGACGGCGGCGCTGACCGCGCGCCTCGCCCACCTGCTCTACACCCGCAAGGCCTGGCCGTCGGAACTGCTCGCCGTCACCTTCACCAACCGCGCGGCTCGGGAGATGCGCGAGCGCGTCGGCCGACTGGTCGGCGAAGCGGTGGAAGGGATGCCCTGGCTCGGCACCTTCCACGCGATCGGCGCGAAGATGCTCCGCCGCCACGCCGAACTGGTCGGGCTGGAAAGCAATTTCACCATCCTCGACACCGACGATCAGCTGCGGCTGATGAAGCAGCTGATCCAGTCCGCGAATATCGACGAAAAGCGCTGGCCCGCGCGCCAGCTCGGTGGGCTGATCGACCGGTGGAAGAACAGGGGCTGGACCCCGGCGGATGTTGATTCCGGCGAAGCGGCGGGTTTCGCCGACGGTGCCGGCCAGCGCCTGTACGCCGCCTATCAGGACCGGCTGCGGGCGTTGAACGCGTGCGATTTCGGCGATCTGCTGCTCCACATGCTGACCATCCTGAAACGCGACCGGGCGGTGCTCGCCCGCTATCAGGAGCGGTTCCGCTACATTCTAGTCGACGAATATCAGGATACCAACAGCGCCCAGTATCTGTGGCTGCGCCTGCTCGCGCAGGAACGGAAGAATATCTGCTGCGTCGGCGACGACGACCAGTCGATCTATTCATGGCGCGGGGCGGAGGTCGCCAACATCCTGCGCTTCGAGCTGGATTTCCCCGGCGCGACGATCATCCGGCTGGAGCAGAATTACCGCTCCACCCCGCATATTCTCGCCGCCGCATCAGCCGTCATCGCCCATAACGGCAGCCGCCTAGGCAAGACGCTATGGACCGAGGCCGACGCCGGCGAGAAGGTGCAGGTTCTGGGCGTATGGGACGGGCCGGAGGAGGCGCGTCGCGTCGGCGAGTTGATTGAGGACGGTCAGCGCCGGGGCGAGCCGCTCGATCAGCACGCCATCCTCGTCCGCGCCCAGCACCAGACCCGCGAGTTCGAGGACCGTTTCATCTCGATCGGCCTGCCCTATCGCATCGTCGGCGGCTTCCGCTTCTACGAGCGCGCCGAGATCCGCGATGCGCTTGCCTATCTCCGCTTGGTCAACCAGCCGGCTGACGACCTGGCGTTCGAACGGATCATCAACGTGCCGAAGCGCGGTCTTGGCGCCAAGGCGGTCGAGACCATCCACCGCGCCGCGCGCGCCACGGACATGCCCCTTGCGGTGGCCGCCGCCCAATTGCTTGACAGCGACGAACTGACTGCCGCGGCCCGCCGCTCCCTTGGCAGCTTCGTCGCGGCAATCGCGCGCTGGCGCGACATGGCGCAAAGCCTGCCGCACCCGGAACTGGCACGGCAGATACTGGAGGAATCGGGCTATACCGCGATGCTCCAGGCCGACCGCACGGCGGAATCGGCGGGGCGGCTCGAAAACCTGACCGAGCTGGTTCGGGCGATGGAGGAATACGAAACGCTCGGCGCCTTCCTGGAGCATGTCAGCCTGGTCATGGACAATGACGCGCGCGCCGACGAGGCGAAGGTGACGATCATGACCATCCACGCCGCCAAGGGGCTGGAATTCCCGACTGTCTATCTTGCGGGGTGGGAAGAAGGCATTTTTCCGTCGCAGCGCGCGCTGGACGAGGGCGGCCTGGCCGCGCTGGAGGAGGAGCGCCGCCTTGCCTATGTTGCGCTAACCCGGGCGCGGCGGCAGGCGATTATCCTCCACGCCGCGAACCGCCGCATCTACGGCCAGTGGACCAGCGCGATCCCGTCGCGCTTCGTCGACGAACTACCCGCCGAGCATATCGACGTGCAGACCAGCATGACCGGTGGCGAAAGCTTGTGGCGCGCCAACTGGTCCGGCCATTCCGACCCGTTCGCCAACGTCGCACGCGCCACGGGACGCGGGCCCGGCTGGCAGCGCGCCGCAACCGGTGGCTCACCTCGCGCGCCTGCCCGTGTCGTCGAGGCTCGTACCAGCGCTGTCAGCCTCGGCAACAAGGGACGCAGTGACCTTGCCGTCGGCATGCGCGTGTTCCATCAGAAATTCGGCTATGGCCGGATTGACGCGATCGAAGGCAACAAGCTGGAGATCCAGTTCGAGCAGGCTGGATCGAAACGGGTGATTGACAGCTTCGTTACCGTTGCCTGACGGCCGATCCGGCTTCCCTATTGCGGGCGAAGTCGTAAAGGTCGCTGCATGCTGACAGCCTCAAAAGCAGACCGCATGATCCGCGAAGGTGTTGCCGCCCTTCAACGCGGCGATGCGCCCACGGCATTGCGCCTGTTCCACGCCGCAAAGGACACGCCCGGCGTGCCGCAGCCGCATATCCTGATCGCGCGTGCGTGCCACATGCTGGGTGATGAGGCTGGTGAAGAATCCGCCCTGGATCTCGTTCTGGCCGAGCGGCCGCGCGATGTTCGCGCCCTCCTGATGAAAGGCGAACGGCGGGCGGGGCAAGGCGACGACCGCGCCGCAACCGCCTTCTACAAGATTGCGCTTGCCAGCGCGCGGGCGAGTGGCCCCCCACCCGCCGGGCTTGTTGCAGATCTGCGCCGTGCGGAATCCTATCTGGCTGGCGCGATGGAGCGCTATCAGGCTCATCTCGCTGAACAACTGGCAGGCGCAGGTTTTTCACCCACCTGGCAAGCGCCGCGCGTAAGGCAGGCGCTGGACATTCTGCTGGGCAAGCGAGGCGTCTATCTTCAACAGCCGAACAGCTTCTATTTTCCCGGCCTGCCCAACATCGAATTCTACGAGCGCAGCGATTTTCCATGGCTCGCCACCCTGGAGGCAGCCGCCCCCGCCATTCGCGCCGAACTCGAAGCGGTCATCCACGCCGATGGCGCCTTTCCACCGTATGTAGAGGCTCATCCCGATCGACCGCCGCCGCCCAATCCGTTATTGAACGACCCGAGCTGGGGCGCCTTCTATCTGTGGCGCGGTGGGGCGCCTGTCGCGGACAATGCCGCACGCTGTCCGGTAACGATGGCCGCATTGGAAGCCGCACCGCTTCCCAGAATTGACGGGCGTTCGCCGATGGCCTTGTTCTCGCTGCTGAAGCCGGGGACCCACATTCGGCCGCATCACGGACTGCTCAACACCCGGCTGATCTGCCATATTCCGATCATCACCGCGCCGGATTGCGCGTTGCGCGTTGGCGCCGAGACCCGCGAATGGCGTGACGGCGAAGCGTTGGTGTTCGACGATTCAATCGAGCATGAGGCATGGAATCGCGGGGACCGGACGCGGGTGGTGCTGCTCTTCGAAATCTGGCGCCCGGAACTTTCCGGCGAAGAACGCTCTGCCCTTACCGCGTTGTTCGAAGCAATCAGCGTTTATGACACTACTGAATAGCCGCGGCTCCTTACCAAAGACGGATGCTGCGCCGACGCTTCCCCATCCCTTCGCCTTCCCGGCCTTCCGTGCCTATTTCGTCGCGCGGTTGACGGCGACGCTGGCGCAGATGGCGATGGTGATCGTCATCGGCTGGCAGGTGTACGACATCGCGCGCGGCAAGCTCGGCATGACGCCGAAGGAAGCGGCGTTTCAACTCGGGCTGGTCGGCGTCGCGCAATTCCTGCCACTGTTACTGCTGACGCTGGTCGTCGGCTGGGTGGCCGACCGGATCGACCGGCGCTGGATCGCCCGCGCGGCCGTCTGCCTGGAATTGGGCTGCGCGCTGGCGCTGATGCTGCTGACCTGGACCGATACGATCAGCTTGCCGGCGATCTTCGCCGTTGCCGCCCTGCTCGGAGTGGCCCGCGCCTTTGCCGGGCCGGCGTTGCAGGCGCTGGCGCCCAATCTGGTGCCGCCGCCGGTGCTGCCGACCGCGATCGCGATGAGTTCGATCGCCTGGCAGGCGGGCGCGGTATTCGGCCCCGCGCTGGGCGGCCTGCTCTATGCGCGCTCCCATGCCCTGCCTTATGAGATGTCGGCGCTGTTGTTCACCGCCTCGTTCCTCGCGCTGATGCTGATCGGGCGAGTCCGCCTGCCCACCTTCGCCGCCGATTCGCCATGGCGCCAGATGATCGACGGGCTACGCTACGTCAGGCGCAACCGGCTGGTTCTCGGTGCAATCTCGCTCGATCTGTTCGCGGTGCTGCTCGGCGGCGCGACGGCCATGCTGCCGATCTACGCGCGCGACATCCTCCATGTCGGGGCCCAAGGGCTGGGCGAATTGCGCGCTGCCCCGGCGGTCGGCGCGGTGCTGACCGCACTCTGGTTTTCCTGGCGCCCGCTCAGATATCACGTCGGCGTCAAGCTGCTGGTCGGCGTCGCGGTATTCGGCGGTGCGACGGTGGTATTCGGCTTTTCCCGCTCGATGCCGCTGTCGCTGGCGATGCTGACCCTGCTCGGCGCCGCCGACATGCTGTCCGTCTATGTTCGTCAGTCGCTGATCCAGATCTACACGCCGGATGCGATGCGCGGCCGGGTCGGCGCTGTTTCTACCCTGTTCGTATCCGGCTCGAACGAGCTGGGCGAAGCGGAGTCCGGCTTTCTCGCCGCGCTGATCGGCCCGGTCGCCGCCGTCGTCGCGGGGGGCGCCGGCGCGATAGCAGTTGCCATTTTGTGGGCCCGCTGGTTTCCCGAACTGCGCAACGCCTATACATTCGATCCGCCCGCGTCCTTGGAGGACGTTCCGATCAAGGAGACCGTTACATGAAGGCCGAGAGCATTCTCGACACCATCGGCAATACCCCCCATGTCCGCATGCGCCGGCTGTTCGGCGACGCGGAGGTGTGGATCAAGTCGGAACGCACCAACCCCGGCGGGTCGATCAAAGACCGCATCGCATTGTCGATGATCGAGGATGCCGAGCGTTCGGGCGCGCTGAAGCCGGGTGGCACGATCGTCGAGCCGACCAGCGGCAACACCGGCATCGGCCTCGCCATGGTCGCGGCGGTCAAGGGCTATCGGCTGATCCTGGTCATGCCGGAAAGCATGTCGCTGGAGCGGCGGCGACTGATGCTCGCCTATGGCGCGAGCTTCGATCTGACGCCGCGCGACAAGGGCATGAAGGGCGCGATCGAGCGCGCGATCGAACTGGTCGAGGGCACGCCCGGCGCCTGGATGCCGCAGCAGTTCGAGAATCCGGCCAATGTTGCCGTTCACGCCCGGACCACGGCGGAGGAAATCCTCGCCGACTTCCGCGATACGCCGATCGATGTGATCATTACCGGCGTCGGCACCGGCGGCCACATCAGCGGCGTCGCCGAGCGGCTGAAGCCGGAATGGCCGGGTCTAAAGGTCTTCGCCGTAGAGCCGGCGCTGTCACCGGTGATCTCCGGTGGCCGCCCCGGCCCGCACCCGATCCAGGGGCTGGGTGCCGGTTTCATCCCGGACAACCTTCACACCAAGGCGATCGACGGCACCATTCTGGTCGACGCCAACGACTCGAAGGAAATGGCCCGCCGCGCCGCGCGTGAGGAAGGCATGCTGGTCGGTATCTCGTCCGGGGCGACGCTGGTCGCGATCGCGCAGAAGCTGAAGGACCTGCCCGCCGGCACCCGCGTCCTCGGCTTCAACTACGACACTGGCGAGCGCTATCTGTCGCTGCCTGATTTCCTGCCGGAAGGGTAGGCGGCGGCACCCGGGTGCGCCGGGCGCGCGCTTCCTTGCCACCGACGGCGTGGGCGATCGTCGCGTTGCTCCTGCTTGCGACGGGGCTCGGGGTGGCAAGCTGGACAAAGTCCCGCCCCGCCCCAGCGCCCGGCGGTGCAAGCCCGCCGCCCCGTAACGCATCGCCACCGCCGCCTGTCGAACCGCTGGAACTGCGCGTGCTGAGCCGGGAGCAGGCGATGGCGATCAACGCCGCGGTGCCGTTCGTCCGCGGGCCGAACCCGGCGGCGCGGCCGTTTCGATTGAAGGGCAGCGGCGACGACCTCGCCCGCGCCATCGACTGCCTGGCGGCGGCGATGCTGTACGAAGCCGGCGGCGCCGATGCCGACGGGCAGCGGGCCGTCGCCCAGGTCGTCATCAACCGGCTGCGCCACCCGGCCTTTCCCAAGACGGTCTGCGGCGTCGTGTTTCAGGGGCAGGAACGCTCGACCGGCTGCCAGTTCACCTTCACCTGCGACGGCGCGCTTGCCCGCGTGCCTGCGCCGGCGGCCTGGCGAGTGGCGCAGGCGCGGGCGCGCCAGGCGCTGACCGGCAAGGTGTTCAAGCCGGTCGGCCACGCCACGCATTACCATACCGACTGGGTCGTGCCCTATTGGAGCGCGAGCCTCGACAAGGTGGCGGCGGTGAACAGCCATCTGTTCTTCCGTTGGACGGGGTGGTGGGGCACGCCGCCTGCCTTTCGTTTCAGTCCTGCCGGGCGGGAACCGATGATCGCGAAGATCGCCTTTCTGTCAGCGGCGCATCGGCCAGCCCCGTCGCCGGCCCTGGTACCCGGCGCGATGGGAGCCGCGGCGCTGGCGGTGCTGCCCGCCAGCAAGCCCATCCGACTGTTGACGGCTTCGGCGGCGGGCGACACGTTCCTCGTCGTCCTCGACCGCACCGCCTCGCCAGACAGCTACCCGGCGCTGGCACTAGAGACATGCGGCGACCGCCCGTTCTGCAAGTTCGTCGGCTGGACCAGCGCGGCGAAGGCGGCGGACGCCCTGCCGCTTAACGACACGCAGGTCGCCGATCAGGCGTTCAGTTATCTGCGCAACCGCACTAACAGCTTCGAGAAGATGCTGTGGAACTGCACGCAGTTCAAACGCCCGCATCCGGATCAATGCATGAAGACGCCGCCGCCGGTGCTCCGGCCCTCGCCGGTCGCTACGCCGCGAACTGCCCCGGTTCCAGCGCCATCAGCGTCTCCGCCCCCGCTTCGATCTCCCGCCTGAGCGCGCCCGCCTGGGGCATCATCCGGCCGGCGAAGAAGCGCGCGGTCGTGCGCTTGGCCTGCGCGAAATCGCTGTCGTCGCCGCTGACCGCCCGCACCGCGCGCAGCCACATCAATCCGACGGCGACGATACCCATCAGGTGCAGGTACGGCGTCGCCGCCGCGCCGGCATTGTTCGGATTGGTTATGCCGTTCTGCACCAGCCACATCGTCGCCGCCTGCAACTGACCCAGGGCCTTCTCCAGCGCCCCCGCAACCTCCGCCGCATCGGTGTCGTCCTTGCCGTCGGCTGCCTCCGCCGCAACCAGCGCGAAGAAAGCCTGGACCGCACGGCCGCCGTTCTGGGCCAGCTTACGCCCGACCAGGTCCATCGCCTGCACGCCGTTGGCACCTTCGTAAATCATCGCGATCCGGGCATCGCGGACATACTGCTCAACCCCGGTCTCGACGATGTAGCCGTGGCCGCCGAACACCTGCTGGGCGTTGGTAGCGATGCGATAGCCCATGTCGGTGCCGTAGCCCTTGATCACCGGGGTCAGCAGCGAGATCAGGTCGTCGGCCGCCTGCCGCTCCTCCTCGCTCTCCGCCTTGTGGCTGAGGTCAACCTGGAGAGCACCCCACAGGCACAGTGCCCGCAACCCTTCGGTCAGCGCCTTGCCTTCCATAAGGATGCGGCGGATGTCAGGGTGGGCGAACAGGGTATCCGCCTTCTCATCCGGTTCGGCGGCGCCGGTCAGCGCCCGCCCCTGCCGCCGCTCTCCGGCGTAGGCGACCGCGTTCTGATGGGCGATCTCGCCCTGTGCCAGCCCTTGCAGGCCGACACCGAGGCGCGCCGCGTTCATCATGATGAACATCGCCGCCAACCCCTTGTTGGCCTCCCCAACCAGATAGCCGGTCGCCCCATCATAATTCATCACGCAGGTGGCGTTGCCGTGGATGCCCATCTTGTGCTCGATCGAGCCGCAGGACACGCCGTTGCGCGCGCCGAGGCTGCCATCGTCGTTGACCAGCAGCTTCGGCACGATGAACAGCGAGATGCCCTTCACATTGTCTGGCGCGCCGCTGATCTTGGCGAGGACAAGGTGGATGATGTTGCTGGTCAGATCATGCTCGCCAGCAGAGATGAAGATCTTGGTGCCGGTGATGCGGTAGCTGCCATCCTCAGCCGGCTCGGCGCGGGTGCGGATCAAACCCAGGTCGGTGCCGCATTGCGGCTCCGTCAGGTTCATCGTGCCGCCCCATTCGCCGGAGACCATCTTCGGTACGTACAGTGCCTTCTGCGCATCCGAGCCCTTGGCGAGGATCGCGGCGACCGCGCCCATCGTCAGCCCGTTATACATGGCGAAGGCCATGTTGGCCGAACACAGATATTCCTCGAAGGCGGTGGCGACGACATGCGGCATACCCTGCCCGCCGAATTCCTCCGCGCCGCCCAGCGTCCCCCATCCGGCGGCGACAAACTGGTCATAGGCGCCCTTGAACCCGGCCGGCGTCGTCACCGCACCATCGGCATGGCGGGTGCAACCTTCGGCGTCGCCGCTCTGGTTCAGCGGGAACAGCACTTCCTCGACGAATTTCGCGCCTTCGGTCAGTACCGCCTCGACCACGTCCGGCGTGGCGTTCTGGAAGCCGGCGAGGTTGCTGTAGCGGTCTAGCCTCAGAATCCTGTCGAGCACGAAGCGGGTGTCGCGGATCGGCGCGGTGTAGATCGGCATGTCCAAACTCTCTCCAGAAGAACGACGGACTAGATTCAGTCGGCGGCGTCGACCTGGGCAACCGCATCGATGAAACGCCGCAGTTCATCGATCGTCGCATCGATGTCCCGCTTCTGCGCCTCAAGCATCTTCACCCGGGCGGAGCATTTCTCGATCGTCACCCGGCGCTGCTCCTGCCGCCCGTCGCCGATATCGTAGAGATCGATCATCTCGCGGATTTCGCCGAGCGAGAAACCGACGCGCTTGCCACGCAATATCCACGCCAGCCGGGCGCGATCACGCTTCGAGTATATTCGGGCGGTACCACGCCGCTGCGGCGCGATCAGCCCTTCGTCCTCGTAGAAGCGCAACGCGCGGGCCGTGACGTGAAACTCCTCCGACAGGTCGGAGATCGAATACTGATGCCGGTTGCGCGTGTCCGGCGTGTCAACGGTCGCGTGATGCTGCGTAGCCATACGTCATCATAGATTGACGTTTACGGAATGATCAATTGACAATATTGACAGCAGCGCAGCCCTCAGTCGCGGACCAGCCCGTCCCCGTCGATCCGCCGGTAGAAGCAGCTTCGCTCACCGGTATGGCAGGCCGGACCGGCCGCGTTCACCCTCAGCCATATCGCGTCCTGATCGCAGTCAATCCGCATGTCGACGACGCGCAGCACGTTACCGGACGTTTCGCCCTTTTTCCACAAGCGCCCACGGCTGCGCGACCAGAAGTGCGCCTCGCCGGTCGACCGCGTCAGCGCCAGCGCCGCCGCGTTCATGTGCGCGACCATCAGCACCGTTCCGTCCGCCGCGTCGGTCGCCACCGCGGTGATCAGCCCGGCCGCATCGAATTTCGGCGCCAGCACGACGCCCTGCTCATGATCGTCGTTCATGTCCTTTTGGCTAGCCGTGGTTGCGAATCCCGTCCAGCCGTTCGTGGCCTCGAAGCATTATGTGACAAGAGGGCGACAAACCGGCCCGGCATTCCTATATGGCAGGCAACGTGCTTCCGTGGGCCGCGATTCCATGCTGACTACCAATCCGTTCGACGACGATAAACTACATGAGGAGTGCGGTATTTTCGGCATCTGGAATGCCGAAACCGCGTCGGCGATGACCGCCTTGGGCCTCCATGCGCTCCAGCATCGCGGCCAGGAAGCGGCCGGCATCACGAGTTGGGACGGCGAACATTTCCACACCCACCGCGCGATGGGCCATGTCGCCGGCAATTTCGACCGCGACGAAGTGATCCGCGGCCTGCCGGGCCGGGTCGCCTGCGGCCATGTCCGCTATTCGACGACCGGCGAGACAGCACTGCGCAATGTCCAGCCGCTCTATGCCGACCTCGCCAGCGGCGGTTTCGCCGTCGCCCATAACGGCAACATCTCCAACGCGCTGAAATTGCGGCGGGAACTTGTCCAGCGTGGCAGCATCTTCCAATCGACTTCGGACACCGAAACGATCATCCACCTCGTTGCGACCAGCGCCTACCGTACGCTGCTCGACAAATTCATCGACGCGCTTCGTCAGGTCGAGGGCGCCTATTCATTGATCTGTCTGACGCCGGAAGGGCTGATTGCCTGCCGCGACCCGCTCGGCATCCGGCCGCTGGTCATGGGCAAGCTTGGCGACGCCATCATCTTCGCGTCGGAAACCGTCGCGCTCGATGTCGTCGGCGCCGAATATGTTCGCGCCGTCGACCCCGGCGAGATCGTCATCGTCACCGAGGGCGAGGTCCGTTCGATCCGCCCGTTCGCGCCGATGAACCCTCGCCCGTGCATCTTCGAGCATGTCTATTTCTCGCGGCCCGACTCGATCGTCGACGGCGCGTCGGTCTACACCGTGCGCAAGGCGATCGGCGCGCAGTTAGCGACGGAAGCGCCGGTTGACGCCGACCTGGTCATTCCCGTCCCCGATTCCGGCGTGCCCGCCGCGATCGGCTATGCGCAGCAATCGGGCATTCCGTTCGAACTCGGTATCATCCGCTCCCACTATGTCGGCCGTACCTTCATCCAGCCCGGCGACAAGGTCCGTCACCTCGGCGTCAAGCTGAAGCACAATGCCAACCGTGCGCTGATTGCCGGCCAGCGCATCGTGCTGATCGACGATTCGATCGTGCGTGGCACCACCTCGCTCAAGATCGTCCAGATGATGCGCGATGCCGGGGCGAAGGAGGTGCATATGCGCATCGCCAGCCCGCCGACGCGGCACAGCTGCTTCTACGGCGTAGACACGCCAGAACGCGCCAAACTGCTTGCCGCCAAGCTCGATGTGCCGGGGATGAACGACTATATCCACGCCGACAGCCTTGCCTTCGTATCGATCGACGGGCTCTACAAAGCGCTCGGGCAGGAACGCCGTGCCACCGTTCGCCCGCAGTTCTGCGATGCGTGCTTCACCGGCGACTATCCTACGACTTTGACCGATCAGGACGATCTCGGCGCGTCGACCGACCAGCTTTCACTGCTCGCCGAACGGGTGATCTGACCGTCCCGGCCTTCTCCCGTTCCCAAGCGAGACTTTCATGACCGACACCAAACCCCTTGCCGACCGCCTTGTCCTAGTCACCGGCGCAAGCCGCGGCATCGGCGCCGCGACCGCCGAGGCGCTTGCCCGCGCAGGCGCGCATGTTCTGCTCACCGCCCGCACCAGCGGCGGGCTGGAGGAAGTGGAGGAGCGGGTCCACGCAGCGGGCGGCAGCGCGACGATCGCGCCTATGGACCTGACTGACAGCGACGGCGTCGCCCGCCTCGCAGCCGCGATCGCCGAACGCTGGACGGCGCTAGACGCGCTTGTCCTCAATGCCGCGATGCTCGGCAGCCTGGGGCCGGTCCAGACGATCGACCCGAAGGAGTTCGCACGTCTGCTGACGCTCAACATCGCTGCCCAGCAGGCGCTGATCGCGGCGTTTGACCCGATGTTGCGGGTGGCGCCGGGCGGCGGCAACCTGATCGCCGTCACCTCCAGCGTCGGCCGGGCGCCGCGCGCTTTCTGGGGCGCCTATGGCGCATCGAAGGCGGCACTCGAAACGCTGGTCGGCGCCTATGCGGAGGAACAGCGCAACCTTGGCAAGGTCCGCGTCGCGATCGTCGACCCCGGCGCAACCCGGACGCGTATGCGCGCAAAGGCGTTCCCCGGAGAGGATGAAACGACCGTCAAGCCGCCGGAAGTCGTCGGCGGCCGCATCGCGGCGCTGCTCGCCAGCGGATTCGACACCGGCCATTTCGAGCGGGTCACCGGCTGACCCTCCAACCGCGCCGTTAAGTGGCGAACGTCACCTCGACCGCCGGCACGCCCGCGATCTCGCCACGTACCGTTTCTCCCCGCCGGATCGGACCGACGCCAGACGGGGTGCCGGTGAAGATCAGGTCTCCGGGTGCAAGCGCGACCCAGGTTGACAGCCCGGCGATGATTTCCTCGACGCTCCAGATCAACCGATCGAGGTCCGCATCCTGGCGGGTATCGCCATCGACGCTCAGGCTGATCCGGCCCGATCGGGGCGGCGGTCCCTGCACGATCGCGCCGACCGGGGCCGAATTGTCGAACCCCTTGGCCATGTCCCACGGCTCGCCGGCAGCTTTGGCCGCCGCCTGCAGGTCGCGCCGGGTCAGGTCCAGTCCGGCGGCGTGGCCGAAGATCAACGCCCCTGCTTCGGCGGCCGGGACATTCTCGCCGGTCGCGCCGATCGCGACGACCAGTTCGATCTCATGGTGCAGATTGTCGGTGCGGCTGGGAAACGGCAATATCGCCCCGCTCGCCACCACCGCACTGGCCGGCTTGGAGAAGAAGAACGGGAATTCGCGATCCGGGTCCGCCCCCATCTCGCGGGCATGGTCGGCGTAATTTCGTCCGACGCAGTAGATACGCCGGACCGGAAAGCGCGCTGTCGCGCCGTCGATTGCAATCGTCACCGGTTCCAATGTGAACATCGCCAATGCCCCTCCCTTACCCTGCGGCAGCCGTGGCGCCGGGGCGCCGACGCGGGCATATACACGCGATGACGACAGAACACAGCCATGCAACGCCGCCACTGATCGCCGATATGATCGAACAGACTCTCGCCGCCGCCATCACCGAACGCGGCGCGGCGTTGATCGCCGTTTCGGGCGGCCGCTCACCGATCCCGATATTCCACGCGTTGCGCGGCCGGCGGCTGCCTTGGGATCGCGTCACCGTCGCGTTGGTCGACGAGCGCTGGGTCGCGCCCGATCATCCCGACAGCAACGAACGGCTGGTGCGCGACGAATTGCTCGCGGACTGCGCCGCGGCGGCCCGGTTCGTGCCGATGAAGAACGCGGCGGTGGATGCGACGAGCGGTCAGCCCGCTTGCGAAGCGGCCTATCGTGCCCTGCCCCGCCCGTTCGACATCATGCTGCTCGGCATGGGCGAGGACGGGCACACCGCATCGCTATTCCCAGGCGCGCCGCAGCTTTGCGAGGGGCTGGAGACCGATGCGCTGACCATCGCCGTCACCCCGCCGGCGGCGGCGCATCAGCGCCTGTCGCTTACCCTCTCCGCCATCCTCGCCAGCCGGCGCATCGTCCTGCCGATCAGCGGCGCGGCGAAACGGGCCACCTATCAGACGGCCCGCAACCCGGGTCCGGTGAAAGCGATGCCGATCCGTGCCGTCCTGCGCCAGAGCGGCACGCCGGTCGAGGTGTGGATCGGCGAGTGACGCCGGGCGTCAGGCGTCAGGCGACACGCGGCGCCGACTGGCGGACACCGTCATCGACATGCGCCTCGAACTGGGCGAAGTTGGCGATGAACTGGCTGACCAGCTTCTGCGCGGTGGCATCATAGGCCGCCTTGTCTGCCCAGGTTTCCCGCGGGTCGAGGATCTTCGGGTCGACGCCCGGGGCGCTGACGGGAACCTGGAAACCGAAATGCGGGTCGGTGCGGAAGGCGACGGTGTTCAGGCTGCCGTCGAGCGCGGCGTTGAGCAGCGCGCGGGTTGCCTTGATCGGCATCCGGCTGCCGGTGCCGTAGCTGCCGCCGGTCCAGCCGGTGTTGACCAGCCAGCAATTGACGCCGCCCTTGGCGATCCGTTCTTTCAGCAGATTGCCGTAGGCCGAGGGATGGCGCGGCATGAACGGCGCGCCGAAGCAGGTGGAGAAGGTGGCGGTCGGTTCGGTCACGCCGATCTCGGTGCCGGCGACGCGGGCAGTGTAGCCGGACAGGAAATGATACATCGCCTGCTCGGGTGTCAACTGGGCTATCGGGGGTAACACACCATATGCATCGGCGGTGAGCATGATAACGTTGCGGGGTACCGGCCCCATATTGTTTGCCGACGCATTCGGAATGAAATCAATGGGATAGGAGCCGCGACTGTTTTCCGCGAGCGTCGCATCGTCCAGGTCGATCTCTCGCGTGTCGCGGTCGATGACGACGTTCTCGAGGATCGTGCCGAACCGCCGGGTCGTCGCGTAGATCTCCGGCTCCGCCTCGGCCGACAGGCGGATCATCTTGGCATAGCAGCCGCCTTCGAAGTTGAACACGGCGGTGTCCGACCAGCCATGCTCGTCATCGCCGATCAGCGTGCGGCTGGCGTCGGCGGACAGCGTCGTCTTGCCGGTGCCGGACAGGCCGAAGAACACCGCCGTATCGCCGTCCGGTCCGATATTCGCCGAACAGTGCATCGGCATCACCCCCTGCACCGGCAGGCGGTAGTTGAGCAGGCCGAACACCGACTTCTTCATCTCGCCGGCATATTTGGTGCCGCCGATCAGGATCAGCTTTTCCGACAGGCTGACGCCGATGATCGTTTCCCCGCGCGAGCCGTGCCGGACAGGGTCGGCGCGGAAGCTGGGCAGGTCGATGATCGTGTATTCGGGGATGAAGGCGGCCAGTTCAGCGCGCTCCGGCCGCACCAGCATCGTGCGGATGAACTGGCTGTGCCAGGCCAGTTCGGTGATGACGCGTACGTTCAGTCGGTATTCCGGCTGTGATCCGCCATAGAGGTCCTGCACGAACAGCGTGTCGCTGGCACCGAGCGCGGCGAGGAAATCGGCCTTCAGCGCGGTGAATTGTTCCGGCGTCATGCTCTTGTTGGTGTCGCCCCACCAGATCGTGTCCTCGGTTTCAGCGTCGCGGACGAAGAATTTGTCCTTGGCCGCCCGGCCGGTATGGGCACCGGTCTCGACGACCAGCGGCCCGTCCTTGGCGAGGATACCCTCGCCCCGCGCCAGCGCCAGCTCGACCAACTGCGCGGGCAGCAGGTTCCAGTGGACGGTGGCGCTGGTGGTAATGCCCTGTTCGGCAAGCGTGAACGACGGTTTGGTGATGGACACGATGAAAACACTCCCGGTCGACGAGCGTCTGCCCGCACCGGAGCACGCCCGCTGAATTGCCATGCAGGGGGATTTCACTAGTCGAAACGCGCCAGACCGGTCAAACGACGAACGTCATTAACTCCGCGCGATTGCCGCGCGCTGCCCGTTGGTCTAGCACGCGACGGAGGCCGTTTTGCAGGAGGATCGGGATGTCCGCGGTGATCGCCCTGGTCGACGACGATCGCAACATCCTTACGTCCGTATCGATCGCGCTGCAGGCCGAGGGCTTCGTCACACGGCTGTATTCGGATGGAGAAGCCGCGCTGAAGGCGCTGCTCGACAACCCGCCGGACCTGGCGGTGTGCGACATCAAGATGCCGCGCATGGACGGGCTGGAGCTTCTGCGCCGGCTGCGCGAGAAATCGTCGCTGCCGGTGATTTTCCTGACCTCGCGCGACGACGAACTGGACGAGGCGCTGGGTCTGGCGATGGGCGCCGACGATTATATCGCCAAGCCGTTTTCGCAACGCCTGCTGATCGCCCGCATCCGTGCGATCCTGCGCCGGGCCGACCTGACCCGGCTCGGCCCGGCCGGTGACGGAGATGGCGAGCCGACCGCCGAGCCGATCGTGCGCGGCCGGCTGTCGATGGACCCGGCGCGGCACCGGGTGACCTGGGCGGACAAGGAGGTGACGCTGACCGTCACCGAGTTCCTGATCCTGGAATCGCTGGCCCAGCGCCCCGGCGTCGTCAAATCGCGCAACCAGTTGATGGATGCCGCCTATCAGGACGACGTTTATGTCGACGACCGCACGATAGACAGCCACATCAAGCGCTTGCGCCGCAAGTTCCGCCAGGCCGACCCACAATTCGAGGCGATCGAGACGCTTTATGGCGCCGGCTACCGATTTTCCGAAGACTGAGGACGACGCCCTCAAGCTGCGCTGGTCGGCGCGCGTCTCGCTGACGTCGCGGATCCTTGCGGTCAACATCTTCGCGCTGGCCATGCTCGCCGGCGGCTTCTTCTACCTCGACAGCTATCGGTCGCGGCTGATCGATTCGCGCCTGCACGCGGCAGTACGCGAAGCAGCGTTCATGGCGGAGGCGCTGTCCGCCGCCAGTCCGGCGGCACGTCCCGCATTGATCCTGCGCCTTGCCGATCGCAGTGGCGCCCGGCTGCGCACCTACGGCGCCGACGGCGCGTTGCAACTGGATAGCTGGCGGCTGGGGCCGCCCAACTACATATTGCGCGACCCGGACGAGGAGGCATGGCAGCGCCATGTCGCCCGCTTCATGGACCGGACAATCGATTTCGTCGTCGGTGCCGACCAGCCGCCATCGTTTCACGAGCCAGCGCGCGATACCGCCGATGCATGGCCGCTGCTGCGCGAGGCGCGGCAGCAACAGCGCATCGCCGCCGGCCTGGCGCGCGCGCCGGACAGCACGCCGATGGTCACCGCCGCATCCCCGCTGGCCGGCGGCGGCGGACTGGTCGTCACCGCCAACGAGCGCGCTATCACCCGCACCGTCCGCGCCGAACGGTTCCGCCTGGGCGTGGTGCTGGCGCTGATCATCCTGGTGTCGGTGCTGCTGTCGCTGTTCCTGGCGCGCACCATCGTTCGTCCGCTGCGCCGGCTGGCGCGCGCCGCCGTCCGCGTGCGGTTGGGCCGGGCGCGCGAGGTGGTGGTGCCGCGCCTGCCGTCGCGCCGCGACGAGATCGGCCTGCTTGCCCGGGCGGTGTCCGACATGAGCCAGGCGTTGCGCCAGCGGATCGACGCAACCGAGGCGTTTGCCGCGGACGTGACCCATGAATTGAAAAACCCCCTCGCCTCGCTGCGTTCCGCCGCCGACACATTGGCCAGCGTCAGGGACCCGGCCGCGCAGGCGCAGATGCTGTCGATCGTGCAGGACGACATCCGCCGGCTCGACCGGCTGATCACCGACATCGCCGAGGCGGCACGCGCCGACGCCCAACTGTCCCGCGCAAAGTTCGAGCCGATCGACCTTGGCCAGCATCTGGAGAAGCTGATCCGCAACTGGGAAGCGCGCCAGCCGGACAGCGGCGTCCGCGTTGCCTTCGCCCGACCGCGCATCGGCGTGGCGGTGGTGATGGGCGAGCCGTCCCGGCTGGTTAGGGTGTTTGAGAATTTGCTCGACAACGCCGTTTCCTTCTCACCGCCGGGCGGCGTCGTTCGCGTGCTCGCTACCCAGGTCGACGGCGATGTCGTCGTCCGGGTCGAGGACGAGGGGCCGGGCGTGCCCGTCGCCCAGCGCGACGAGATATTCCGCCGTTTCCACAGCCTGCGGCCCGAAGGCGAGAGCTTCGGTCGCCATTCCGGCCTTGGTCTCGCCATTGCCCGGACGATCGTCGAAGCCCATGATGGCACGATTTCCGCCGAGGACCGTGCCGACGGCATGGCGGGCGCCAGCTTCGTCATCCGCCTGCCGGCCGTGGGAGCGCCGCAACCATGACCACCCTGTCGACCGAGATGGCGCACGCAACCGCCGTATCGATCCACGGCCGCGGCGTGCTGATCGAGGGACTGTCGGGCAGCGGCAAGTCCGATCTGGCGCTGCGGCTGATCGACCGGGGCGCGCTGCTGGTGTCCGACGATCAGGTGCTGCTGACCCGCGAGGGCGCCCGGCTGATCGCGGCCCCGCCCGCCACGATCGCCGGCAAGATCGAGGTGCGTGGCCTTGGCATCGTCGACCATTACCACCGCGACCGGGTGGCGATTGCCCTGATCGTCCGGCTGGACGATGCGGTCGAGCGGATGCCGGACGCGCCGGAGACCCGCAGCATCGCCGGCGTCGCGGTGCCGGTGGTGACGGTATTGCCGTTCGAGGCGTCCGCGCCGATCAAGGTCGAACTGGCGCTGCGCGCCTACGGTCTGCCGGCATGACCACGCCCAAGCGCATCCTGCTGATCACCGGCATGTCCGGCGCCGGCAAGTCGACCGCGCTCGACACGCTGGAGGACATGGGCTGGGAGGTCGTCGACAACCTGCCGCTGACCCTGCTCGACCGCCTGTTGCGCACGCCGCCGGCCGAGGGTTCCGACGAAGGGCGCCCGCTCGCCGTGGGCCTGGACAGCCGGACGCGGGGGTTTGCCGCCGATGGCATCATCCGCCGTATCCAGGTGCTGCGCGATGACCCGCTCTACGAGATCACGACGCTGTTCCTCGACTGCTCCGGCGCGGAACTGGAGCGCCGCTATTCCGAGACGCGCCGCCGCCACCCGATGGCGCTCGACCGGCCGGCCGCCGACGGCATCGCCCGTGAGCGCGAGCTGCTCGCGCCGTTGCGGCGTGATTTCGGCGTCATCCTCGACACCACCGGCTTCAGCCGCAACGACCTGCAGCACGACATCCGCGCCCGCTTCTCAGGCGAGAAGGGCGCGACCACGACGCTCTTGATCCAGTCCTTCGGCTTCGCGCGCGGGCTGCCGCGCAACGCCGACCTGGTGTTCGACATGCGGTTTCTGCGCAATCCGCACTGGGACCGGGAGCTGCGGCCGCTGACCGGCCTCGACGGCGACGTCGCCACCTATGTGGCGGAGGACCCCGCCTATGCCCAGGCGGTGGCTCAGATCGAATCGCTGCTGCTGCTGCTGCTTCCGCGCTATGCCCTTGAAGGCAAATCCTATGTCAGCGTCGCCTTCGGCTGTACCGGGGGGAGACACCGTTCCGTCCATGTCGCCGAGCGGGTTGCCGCCACCTTGCGCGCCGCCGGTTTTTCCCCCACGGTTCAGCATCGCGACTTGGCCACACCGCCCAAGGACACGATCGAGGATCGCCGCAACGGCAGGCCATGAACGGTATGAACCGCAGTTTCCAGAGGATTAGATGATCGGTTTAGTGCTGGTTACGCACGGCAGGCTTGCCGCCGAGTTCGTGGTGGCGATGGAGCATGTCGTCGGCCCGCAATCCGCGATCGAGACGATCTGCATCGGCCCCGAAGACGACATGGAACTGCGCCGCGCCGAAATCGCCAAGGCGATCGAGGCGGTCGACACCGGCCAGGGCGTCATCGTGCTGACCGACCTGTTCGGCGGCACACCGTCCAACCTCGCGATATCGCTGATGGTACCGGGCAAGGTCGAGGTGATCGCCGGCGTCAACCTGCCGATGCTGATCAGGCTGGAGGGCGCGCGCCGGACGATGGAGGTCAAGGACGCGATCGCCGCCGCGCGCGAGGCGGGGCGCAAGTATATCTCCGTCGCGTCGGAAGTGCTCGGGGAGACGGCGTGAGCCGGATCGTCCGTACCGTTCGCATCACCAACAAGCGCGGCCTGCACGCCCGGGCCAGCGCCCGCTTCGTGACGATGGCCAGCGGACTCGAGGCGACCGTCCGGGTCGAGAAGGACGGCGCCAGCGTTACCGGCACCTCAATCATGGGCCTGATGATGCTGGGCGCAGCGATGGGCGACGAGGTGACGATCAGCGCCGAAGGCGACGGCGCCGAACTGGCGGTCGCCCAGCTGGCGCAGCTGGTCGAGGACCGTTTCGGCGAGGACTGAGATGCCGCGCGAGATTACCGCCTATTCCAACCCGCTGATCAAACGCGTCCGCAGCCTGCGCGACAAGAAGCACCGCCGGGCGGAGGGACTGTTCCTGGCCGAGGGGCTGCGCATACTGGCCGAAGCGGAGGAAGCGGGCACCCTGCCCCTGATGCTGTTCCACGCCCGCGACAGCGCCGACCACCCGATCGTCCGCCGCCTGTCCGCCGCGACCGAGGCGGCCGGGGGTGACGTGATCCGGACCGTGCCGGATATCCTCCATAAGCTCTCCGGCAAGGACAATCCGCAGACGGTGATCGGCGTCTATGCCGAGCGGCTGACCCCGCTCGATGCCATCGACCGGACGGCGGCGCCGATCTGGATCGTCGCGCAAAGCCTGCGCGACCCCGGCAACCTCGGCACCATCCTGCGCACCGGTGATGCGGTTGGCGCCGGCGGCCTGATCCTGCTCGACGAAAGTGCGGACCCGTTCTCGGTCGAGGCGGTGCGCGCCAGCATGGGAGCGCTGTTCACCCAGGCGATAGCCCATGCCGCATGGCCGGACTTCATCGCGTGGCTGCGCGCCGGGCCGGGGCAGCTGGTCGGCACCAGCCTCAACACCGAAACCGACTATCAGGCGCCCGCCTACCAAGCGCCGGTGTTCATCCTGGTCGGCAACGAATCCCATGGCCTGCCCCCCGCTTACGAGGCGGCGTGTGATCTGCTGGTCAAGATGCCGATGCGCGGCAAGGCCGACAGCCTGAACGCGGCGGTGGCGACGGCGGTGATGGCCTACGAGGTGCTGAACCAGCAGCGGCGGGCAGGAGGCTTGCGGTAAAGCCCGTCTTTTCGGGCTGAAAGCTTCGCTGCCCTTGACCCGCAATGCCGTGTTAAGGCACTAAGTCAGTATGGCCGAGACCGATCGCCCCGTCTATCTGCAGTTGCGCGACCGTATCGCCGAATCGATCCTCGACGGCCGCTACCGGGATGGCGACATGCTGCCTTCCGTGCGCGCCTTCGCCGCCGAACAGGGTGCCAACCCGCTGACCGTGGCCAAGGCGTACCAGTTGTTCCAGGACGAGGCGCTGGTCGTCGTTCGCCGCGGCGTCGGCATGTTCGTCGCCGACGGCGCCACCGCGCGGCTCCGCGCCAGCGAGCGGCAGGCGTTCCTGACCGAGGAGTGGCCGCGCATCCGCCGCACCATCGACCGGCTGGGGCTGGACGCCGCCAACCTGCTCGACCGGGCGGACGCCTGAAACGAATCACCTGAATTGCGGGTTATGCGGGTGTATTCGTAACCATCGACGCCTATAGCACCCCTCATTCATCTTTCTGGACGAACATGGTGTTGAAACGCCTTTTGAAGCGCATGGCCGACCCGCAACCCGAATATGCGGTGCCGCCGGGCGAAAGGGTCTATGCGATCGGCGATATCCACGGCCGCCGCGACCTGCTCGATCAGCTTCTCGACCGCATCGCCGATGACGACCGCGCACGCGGCCCGGCCGCGACCACGCTGATCTTCCTCGGCGACCTGATCGACCGCGGCCCGGATTCGGCCGGGGTCGTCGCTCGCGTCAAGGAGGTGGCAACTGGGCCGATGCGGGTCAGGATGCTGCTCGGCAACCATGAGGAAGTGTTCCTGAAGGCGCTCGGCGGCGACCGGCAAGCCTTGCGCTTCCTGGTCCGCATCGGTGGGCGCAGCACGATCATCAGCTACGGCATCCCCCCGGCCGAATATGACGGGATGGATTTCGACACGCTCGGCGCCCGCCTCGGCAAGCAGGTGCCGGACGAGGACATCGCCTTCCTGAAGGGGTTCGAGGACCAGATCCGCATCGGCGACTATCTGTTCGTCCACGCCGGTATCCGCCCCCGCGTCGCCCTCGACCAGCAGAGCGGCAGCGACCTGCGCTGGATCAGGGGCGACTTCCTCGACTATCGCGGCGATCATGGCTGCATGATCGTCCACGGCCACACGATCACCGAGGCAGTCGACGAACAGCCGAACCGCATCGGCATCGATACCGGCGCCTTTGCCAGCGACCGGCTGACTGCGCTGGGATTGGAAGGCCGCCAGCGCTGGTATCTGTCGACCTGACCGGCAGCGCGGTCAGCGCAGGTAGACCGCTTCGAAGCGCGCCAGCGGCGCCATCCGCGCCCGGTTGAGCGTCAGGCGGTCGCCGTTCAGCGAATAGTTGTCGACAGTGCGTAGCACCTGATGGAAGGCACCCTCGACATCCATTCCGGACGTGCAGGCCATCATCGTCGATGCAACCTGACCGAAGCGGATCCGCGATGCCGCCTCGTCCAATTCATACGAGCCGCTAAAGCTGTTGCAGCCGCCGAAACCGTTCACCCGCGTCCCTTCGGCCTTCAGGATCATGTAGGGTTCGCGCTGTAACGCCGGCACCGGCTTGCCGTTCAGTTCGACCAGCTTCCAATAGCGTTCGGTCAACCCTTCACCGATCCTGGTCAACACGTAATTCTCCGCAAGGGCGCCGGTGACCCGCGATCCGTCCTGCGCCAGACGGGTCAGCCGGTTCTCGCCGACGAAATAGCGCGACGGTTCCGCACCGGCGAGCGTCACCGTGTCGCCGGCATCGTTCCAGGCGAAGCGGCCTTCCTCCGAGAACAGTTGATCGCCCTTGCCGAGATATTTGGCCTGCGACCGGAACGTGCCGTCACCCGCCAGAACCACGACGGTCTCGATCCCCTGGCAATCGGCACATGGCAGCACCCCGCGATAGGCCCCGGCCCAGTCGAGCGCGTTGCGGGCGTTGTGCGTCGGATCCGGGTTGCCGGCCGTCGCGACATCCGTCGCTGGCGCGCAAGCACCGACAGCCAGCGCCGCGACCACGGCAAACATCAGTCCAGGATTGGCCTTCATGTGTCGCTCCTCCGCAATCGCCTGTAAACACTATGTTCCGAACGGGCCGCACGCCGCAATCGCCCAGCATTCGCGCAAACGCACAGATGCCCGATGCGTTGCCACGCCCACGCTGCCGGAGTGGTTGATTAACGCGGCCATGCTGGCAGTCACGATGTCGGGAATGGCGCACCCGACAGGATTCGAACCTGTGACCTCTGCCTTCGGAGGGCAGCGCTCTATCCAGCTGAGCTACGGGTGCGTTGGCGGGCGCTTAGCAAAGCGGGATCAGCTCCGCCAGCGTTAGTTGGCCGGGCGGTCGATTGGCTGGAACGGGCCGAGACCGCAGCTTGCTCCCCGACCAACGCCGGAGGAATGGAGCACGGTGATGATGTCGACCGAGCAGAGTTGCGACGTCGATGTCTTGTAGGCGAAACGCTGTTCGAAACCCAGCGACGGGCAGGCGCTGGGCAGGACGTTGCGCAGTACCTTGCCGCCCGCCATCTCGAAATCGATAACCCGGTCGCCGCGCACTCTGGTCGAGCGGATGTTGATCGTCGGCACGCAATCCCGCGCGGCGCCGGCCTTGGTTGCGCCGTCGCCATAGCGGGTGCCGCCTGCATCGAGGTCCGCCGCGCGGGCGTCTGCCGAGCGTTGCTCTGCACGCTGAGTGGCGGTGCCGGCGCAGGCGGTGAGCAGGGCCAGCGGCACGGCGGCGATCAGCAATAGGCGCATCGTCATTCTCCTCAGGCGGCCGGTGCCGGCGTTTTCGGCCGGTAGCGGCACAGATCGGCAACCACGCAACGCCAGCATTCCGGGCGCCGCGCCTTGCAGACATAGCGCCCATGCAGGATAAGCCAGTGATGGGCGCCCAGCCGGAACGGCTGTGGAACGCGCCGTTCAAGCTTTTGCTCCACCGCCAGCGGCGTTTTTCCCGGAGCGAGACTGGTGCGGTTGCCGACCCGGAAGATATGGGTGTCGACAGCGAAGGTCTCCTGCGCGAAGGCGACGTTCAGCACGACGTTCGCGGTCTTGCGGCCGACACCGGGCAGCCGCTCCAGCGCGGCGCGGTCGGCCGGCACGGCGCCACCATGTTCGGCGAGCAGCGCCTGGCTGAGCGCGATCACGTTCTTCGCCTTGGTGTTGAACAGGCCGATCGTGCGGATGTGCTGCTTCAGCCCCTCCTCGCCGAGCGCGACCATCTTGTCGGGCGTATCGACCGTCTCGAACAGCGCCTGCGTCGCCTTGTTGACGCCGACGTCGGTCGCCTGCGCCGACAGCACGACGGCGACGAGCAGGGTGTAGGGGTTGGTCCAGCGCAACTCGGTCTCGGGCGAGGGATTCGCCTCGGCCAGCCGCCGGAAGAATTCGAACGTCTCGGCCCCGGTCATTTAAAGGCCGAGTACGTCGTTCATCGTGTAGCGTCCCGCCGGGCGGCCGATCAGCCATTCCGCCGCCGCGACCGCGCCGCGCGCGAAGATGGCGCGACTCTCGGCGCGGTGGCCAAGCTCGATCCGCTCGCCCTCCCCGGCCAGCACGACCAGATGGTCGCCGGCGACCGAGCCGCCGCGCAACGACGCGAAACCGATCGCCCCTTCCGCGCGCCGGCCGTTGCGGTCTGTGCTGGCGACGGCATCAAGCGCTACGCCGCGCCCCCTCGCAGCCGCGGCGCCAAGCAGCAGGGCGGTGCCCGACGGCGCGTCGACCTTGTGGCGGTGGTGCATCTCGACCACCTCTATGTCCCAGTCGGGGCCAAGCCGGGCCGCCGCCTGCTCGACCAGGCTGGCGAGCAGGTTGACGCCGAGCGAGGTGTTGGCGGATTGCAGCACCGCGACAGATGCGGCGGCGCGGTCGATGCGGGCATGATCGTCGGCGCGGAGGCCAGTGGTACCGATAAGGATCGGCGTTCCGGCGGCGGCCGCTGCGTCGAGATGGCCGGGTAGCGCGGCGGGGACCGAGAAATCGATCAGCACCGCACTGGCGCGGGCGAGTGCGGCGGCGTCGGCATGCGGGCCGACGATCGCTTCGCCCCGGTCGACCCCGCCAGCGACGCTGACGCCCTTTTCCGCCGCGACCGCCGTGATCGCCCTGCCCATTCGGCCCGCCGCCCCCAAGATCCCGATGCCCGTCACCCGTCACTCCCGTTCGATCATTCAAACCCGCGCCGCGCCGTTCTGGCAGAGGATCGCAGGGCGGAACAGGCGATAATGCGCGGCGCCCGCCTTGCGTTATGCCGCGATCGCTGGCCTATGCGGGCAAATGACCGATCGCCGCAACATCGTCGTGCTGACTGGCGCCGGCATTTCCGCCGAAAGCGGCCTTGCGACCTTTCGCGGGCCGGACGGGTTGTGGGAAGGCCACCGGGTCGAGGATGTCTGCACGCCGGAGGCGCTGGCGCGGGATCCGGTGCTGGTTCACCGCTTCTACGACGCGCGGCGGGCGGCGCTGACGCGGGTGGCGCCGAACCCGGCGCATATCGCGCTGGCCCGGCTCGACGCAGCGTGGCCGGGCGAACTGCTGATCGTCACCCAGAATGTCGACGACCTGCACGAGCGCGCCGGGGCGCGGCGGATGCTCCACATGCACGGCGAACTGCGGTCGGCGCTGTGCGCTGCTTGCGGGCGGCGGTATCGCTGGGACGGGCCGATGGGGGCACGGCCGCCCTGCCCCGCCTGCGGTGTGGCAGCGCTGCGCCCGGACATCGTGTTCTTCGGCGAGATGCCCTACGGCATGACGCGGATCGAGCAGGCGCTGGCGACGGCCGACCTGTTCGTCTCGATCGGCACGTCGGGCGCGGTCTACCCTGCCGCCGGCTTCGTGCGGACCGCGCGGATGCACGGCGCCGCGACGCTGGAGATCAACCTGGAACCGTCACAGGGCAGCGCGCTGTTCGACGAGATCCGGGTCGGCCCGGCGGGCGTGCTGGTGCCTGAATGGGTCGAAGCGGTGCTGGGCGAGGCGTCGTTGCCGTAGCGGGACGGTCAGCGGCTCCAGTCGCCGCTGGTATCGGCGCCGCCGGCAACGCGGAGCATCTCCAGCGCGCGGAAGGCGCGGATGCGAAACAGCACCGCCAGCCCGCCCATCCGCCCCCGCCAGCCCGGCAGGCGGGAAGAGACGAGCAGCCGCACGCCATGCGGGATCGCGGACAGCAAGGTAGCGGCGGTCAGCCCCAGCCAACGCAGGCGCGAGCGGCCACGCGGCCCGGCCCGATCATGGGCGATATGGCGGCGCCATTTCGATTCGAGGTCGGCGAAGGCGGCGCGCGCGGGGTGATAAACGACCATCCCCGGCACATAACGCGCCGGATGGCCGGCGGCGGCGGCGCGCTGGCCCCAGTCGCGGTCCTCGGCGATGCCGATGCCGCCGAACGGGCCGACCTGCGCCCAGACATCCGCCACGACCGCGAGGTTGCCGGTGCCGGAAAAACGCATTTTGTCGATATATTCGCGCTGGCGGAAGGCGAAGACCGCCTCGTAACCCTCCAGCGCGGTTGGACGTGCCGGGTCGACGAAATCGATGCGGACGTCACCGCCGACGACGCCAGTCGAATCAGGAGCGGCGAGCGCGGCGACCGCCTGCCGCAGCCAGTCCGGATCGGCGCGGCAATCGGCGTCGATAAAGGCAAGCAGGCTGCCGCGCGCGGTACGCGCGCCGAGATTGCGCGCCGGGCCGGGGCCGGCCTGCGTCTCGACCAGGAAGGTGACCTCGGGAAAGGCGGAGCGCAACGGCGCCAAGTCCTGTATCGACCCGTTGTCGACCAGGATGACCTCGGTCTGCTCCACCGGCCAACTCTGCTCGCGCAGCGACTGCAGGCAGCGCGCCGCCGCGGTCACCTGATTGAAATGCGGGATGACGACGCTGACCAGCGCCGGCATGCCATCGATCGCGCCGGTCACCGCCGCCCCGGTCAGGCGGCGCCGACCTGCCGCCGCGCCGGCCGCGGCTCGCCGCTGGCGCTGAACTGGTCGCGCGCGACCCGCATCAGCAGATAGGTCGGCAGCGCCTCGTCGCGGAAGCGGTAGCGGCGCGGGTCGACCGAGGCGTCGACGTCGAACAACTCGCCGGTTTCGGCCAGTTCGGCGAGCAGCGAGGCGGCATCGGTCCGCCCGTCGACCAGCGGGCCGACATCCTCGGCGGCGAACCAGCCGTCCGGGGTGCTGGCGGCACGGGCCACGGCGGCGAGCGCGCTGCCGTCCCTGCTCTCCAGCAACTGCTTTGTCGCCGCCTTGCTGAGCGGCGTGATGCGGCTCTGCGCTTCGTCGACGATGCTGTCGAGCGCGCCCCAGACATCGGCGAGCGAGACCGACAGCCGGCCCTCGTCCATCGCGCGGAGGCTGGAATGGTGGCAGATCAGCCGCGCCAGATAGGGCGAGCCGTTGGACAGCAGGCGGACCATCTTGACCGCGGGCTCCTCGAAGGAGACGCCGGCGGCGTTTTCGCCGATGCGGATCAGCGCATCGACTTCCGCGTCGGTCAGCCGCGGCATCGGCAGGCCGACGATGTTGCGGCGGATCGATGGGATATAGCCGATCAGTTCCTGCAGGTTGGAGGCGACGCCGGTCAGGATCAGCTGGACGCGCGCGGCGCGGTCCGACAGATTCTTGATCAGTTCCGCCACCGACTGGCGGAATTCCGGGTCGGTGATCCGGTCATATTCGTCGAGGATGATCAGCACCCGGGTGCCGACGATCTGCGAGCAGAGTTCGCTCAGCTCGCGCGGACCAAACGGCCCCTGGGGCAGCCGGTCGGCCATTACCGCACCGCCCTCCGCCTCCGGCGCGGTCGGTGCGACGTTGCGCAGGTAAAGCTGCGGAATTTCGTTCAGGATTGCGCGGAATATTTCGTCGAAGCGGGAATTGGCGCCGCAGGACGCATAGACGACCTGATAGCGCGAATCGCGCGCGACGTCGGCCAGGATATGGACCAGCGAGGTCTTGCCGATGCCGCGTTCGCCATAGACGACGACGTGGCTGCGCTGCTCCTCCAGATCCTCGATCAGCTTGGCTAGAACGCCAAGCCGCCCGGCAAAGCGAGTGCGCTCGGTTACCGGCTGGGCCGGCGTGAACACGTCGCGCAGCGCAAGGCGAGCGCGCATCAGCTTGTTGTTGTCCGCAAGCGTATTCAACTGGTCTATCGCGGTGGCGCGGAACGATGGGAATTGCGCCTCCGCCGCCGGCTCCGTGTCGTCGGTGCCCCATCCCATGCGGAGATGGCGATGCTCGCCCGCGCGGAAGGACACGCGCTCCGGCCGATCGAAAGTGCGTTTCCGCCGGCGGAACAGGCGAGGAATCCAGTTGAACAACGCTGCCACTCTTTACTCCCCGGCACCGGCCGCCCGAAAGCGGGGCGGCCGCATGCCTGTGCTATTTCCTTCGCCCGAACGGCTTCAGGACGAAGTAGCTGTACGCAAGAACTGCTACGATTACGATAACGGCAAAGGCGTCATAGCCTTCATTACCCAGATAATTGGCCACGGCGCAGCCGACCGACGGCGGCAGGTAGCTCCAGATCGAATCCTGCGGTTCGTCGTCAGGCACCGACCGCTGCAAGAAAATGACGATCAGGCCCGCGAAGATCGCGATCGTGATCCAGTCATACGGTGTCTGCATCGTCATCACCCCCAAATGCCGGTGGTGCGACCGCCTAACATCGAACCCCGGTCAAGACAAAGCCCCCTCGCGTTCACGGGGGAGCGAAAATGCGTTAACAGTGCGATCCGGGTGACATCCGTACCAAAACCGACGCGCTGACCCGGTGTGGCCCGAAAAACCGCTGATCATGGAATCATGGTTTCCAAAAGGCCAACGATATTGTGTCGTCGCCCGCAAAAGGTTAGCTCACCCGCTGGCCGGGCTTCTTCACCCGGCTGCCGGATGGCCTGTGGCGTAACTTTTGGGGTGGCACTGTGAGACTGGCTTCGATCATCGCACTCGGGCTGCTGTCCACCAGCAGCGCCGCTTTCGCGCAACTCAAGGCGCCGGTGGAGCGACAGGTCAACATCCAGGCCGCGACCACGCTTACCTATGATTCCAACGTGTTCAACACGAACCCGGCGACGCAGCATTTGTTCGGCAAGGGTGGCAGCGACATCCGCGCGACACCGTCGCTGGATTTCGACGTGGTGCTGCCGGTCAGCCGTCAGTCGATCTACGCCCATGGGACGGTCGGCTATGATTTCTACAAGCGCAATCACCGGCTGAATCGCGAACGGATAGGGGTCGACGCCGGCGCCAATCTGGATATGGCCGGCTGCGCGCCGAACCTGAACGTCAGCTATAGCCGGGCGCAGAGCAACTTCGCCGATATCTTCACGCCGACGAACAACGGCAATGTCGAGACACGCACGACGATGGGCGGGAGCGCGGTGTGCGGCGGGCCGCTCGGCCTGCAGGCGGGCGCCAGCTACAGCCACACCGAATCGCGCAACAGCGGCGCGTTCTTCGACCGGCAGAGCTACAATTCCGACACGATCGGCGCCAATGTCGGCTATATCCGGCCGACCTTCGGCGTGCTGTCGCTCTACGGCAACTACACGACCACCTCCTATCTGAGCCGCCGGTTCCTGGTGCCGGGCGTAGGCATCATCAACGACGGCATCGAGACCTATGCCGCCGGCGTCGAGTTCCAGCGCAACATCGGGTCGCGAATCAGCGGCTCAGTCTCGCTCGGCTACACCTGGGTTCGGCCCAAGCTGCCGATCTCCCCGCGGTTCAACGGCGCCTCCTACGGCGCCGACATCACGCTGATGCCGACCGAAGGCTTTCAGGTCGGCCTGTCTGCCGGGCGGGACATTTCGGCGTCCAACCTGCTCGACGTCAGCTACACGATAACGGATCTTTATTCGTTGAGCGGTACTTATGCGCTCGGGCAGTCGCTGACCCTGACCTTCGACGCAAGCCACCGCAGCCGCAAGCTGCGCGGGCCGGCGGTGGTCCAGGGCCTCGTGCTGCAGGATGACAAGGTTATCAGCGGGGGGGTCGGGCTACGCTATCGCATGAATGAAAGACTGATGTTCGATACCAATTTCGTTCAGGAGCGGCGCGATTCGGACGCGCTGTTCCAGCGGTATCACGACAGTCGGGTCAGCTTCGGCGTAAGCCTCCGTCTCTAGTAGTATGAGGATGAGTAGAATGAGAACGACCACCGCCTGGCTCCTTGCCGCTGCCAGCCTGTGGGCGACCGGCGCGGTTGCCCAGGTTCCGGCGGCGGCCCCGGCCGAACAGCCCGCGCTCGCCAGTCAGGAAAAGGATGCTCTCAAGGGCTATATCCTTGGCCCGGACGATGTGATCGAGGTCGACGTTCTCGGCCAGCCGGAGTTCAAGACCCGCGCCCGCATCCGCACCGACGGGATGATCGCCCTGCCCTTCCTGGGCGAGGTGAAGGCATCCGGCATGACGCCGATCAGCTTCGGCGACATGATCGGCGAGCGGCTGAAGGCAGGCGGTTTCTATGCCAAGCCGATCATGAACGTCGAAGTGGTCAGCTTCGCCAGCCGTTACGTCATCGTCCTCGGCCAGATCGCCAGCCCCGGCCTGCAGCCGGTCGACCGCTCCTATCGCGTGTCGGAAGTGATCGCGCGCGCCGGCGGGCTGCGCGAAACCGGCGCCGACTACGTCATCGTCCGCCGCGCCAGCGGCGAGGAGCTGAAGCTGCCGTTCGAGAAGCTGGCGGCCGGCGGGCCGGAAGACGACCCGATGATCCAGCCGGGCGACAAGCTGTTCGTCCCGCAGGCGGACCTGTTCTACATCTACGGCCAGATCAACGCGCCGGGCGCCTACCCGCTGAAGCCGGGAATGACGCTGCGCAAGGTCATCGCCCGCGGCGGCGGCCTGACCCAGTCGGGCTCGGAAAAGCGGATCAAGGTCTATCACGACGGCGAAGAGCTGAAAGTCAATCTCGACCATGTCATCGCCGCCGGCGATGTCGTCGTCGTCGGCGAACGGGTCTTCTGATCCGGCAGGCGAGAGGAACCCTCCGTGAATATCATCCAGTTCTTTCGTATCCTGCTGGCACGGCGCGCCATCATCCTGGTGACGCTGCTCGCATCGCTGATCACCGCGATCGTTGTGTCGCAGCTGCTGCCGCCGCGCTACGAGGCGCGCAGCCGCGTGATCCTGAACACGCTGAAGGCGGATCCGGCGACCGGGCAGCTGATTGCCACCAACATGCTGCGCAACTACATCAGCACCCAGGTCCAGCTGATCAAGGACATGCAGATCGCCGGCCCGGTCATCGACAAGCTGGGCTGGGCGAACGACCCGGCGCTGATCCAGAGCTATGCCAACGCGACCGACGGCCGCGGCACCGACATCCGGCGCTGGCTGGCGCAGCAGATCATCGACAGCACGACGGTCAGCAGCGTCGAGGGCAGCAACATCCTCGAGATTGGCTATCAGGGCTCGTCGCCGGAATTTGCCAAGCAGATCGCCGACCTGATCCGCGACACCTTCATCGAGCAGAATCTGCGCAGCCAGCGCGACACTGCGGCGCGCAGCGCCGACTGGTATCGCGACCAGGCCGACCGCACCCTGCGCGCGCTGGCGGTGGCTGAGAACGCCCGCACCGCCTACGCCAAGGAAAACGGCATCGTCCTCGACGCCAACAACGTCGACCTTGAAAGCTCGAAGCTGCAGGCGCTGTCCGCGTCGAGCGCGATGCCGACGGCGGCGCTGGCGGCGCCGATCTCTCCGGCCAAGGTCCAGCTCGACCAGATCGACCAGCAACTCGCACAGGCGGCGAGCACGCTCGGCCCGAACCACCCGACCTTCCAGGCGCTGCAGCGGCAGCGCGCGGTTGTCGCGGCGGAAGTCGCCCGCTCGGGCGGCGGCATCAGCGGCGTCAGCCAGGGGCAGATCCAGAGCGCTTATGCCGCGCAAAAATCGCGCGTGCTGGGCGAGCGCGACAAGATCGATCAGCTGAACCAGATGCAGCGCGACATCGACATCAGGCGCGAACAGTATCAGAAATTCGCCGAATCGGCGTCGACCCTGCGCGCGCAGGCCGACGTCGGCGAGACCAGCCTAGAGCCGTTGGGCAACGCCACCGCGCCGACCCGGCCGAGCTTCCCCAACGTGCCGCTGATCATCATGGGCTCCGTCGCCCTCGGCGCGATCCTCGGCGTCTGCCTGGCGCTGCTCGTCGAGCTGCTCAATCGGCGGGTACGCAGCGACACCGACCTGGAGCACGCGGCCGACGCGCCGGTATTCGCGATCGTCGGCAACCGCCGCAACCCCAACGGCTGGGTCAGCCGGCTCATCGCCTGGTACAACCGACGCAGGCAAAGCGATCAACTGGTGGAGGCGTGAGCGTGAGCGAGTCCGTTATGACCGACGAAGCCGACCACGACGCGGCTGCCCCGGACATCGACGCCGAGGCCGCGCGCGAAGCCGCCGAGGCCGACCGCGAGTACCATATCGCGTCGGTCATGCTGTCCGACCCGACCGGGCTGGAAGCGGAGGCCATTCGCGGCCTGCGTACGCGCATCGTCGCGCAGCATGTCCGCGAGGGCCGGCGCGCGATCGCCTTCTGCACCCCGTCGACCGAATCGGGCTGCACTTTCGTCGCGTTCAACCTCGCAGTGGCGATGGCGCAGATCGGCATCCCGACGGTGATCGTCGACTGCGACCTGCGTAATCCCGGCGTCGCCGAACTGTGCGGCATCGGCGAGCACGAACCCGGCCTGGCGGAGCTTCTCGGCGACGACGCGACCCACATGGCGCAGATCATCCATGGCGACGTGCTGCCGAACCTGTCGGTGCTGCCGGCCGGCAACCGCCCCGCCAACCCGCAGGAGTTGCTGTCCAGCGATCGTTTCCGCACGCTGGTCGATCAGTTGCTGCGCCAGTTCCAGCTGACCATCCTCGACACCACACCGGCCAATACCTGCACCGACGCGCAACGCGTCGCTACCGTCGCCGGCTACAGCGCGATCGTCGCGCGCAAGCACCAGACGCATTATTCCGACATCCAGACGCTGGCGCGACTGCTCCGCGCCGATCGTTCGGCGGTCGTCGGCACCGTGCTGAACGATTTTTGATGGAAGCGGCCGTTCCCGCCCCGCGCACCCCCTTCCCGCTGCTCGCCGCGCATTGGCCGCTGGCGATCGGGCTGCTGGCGCTGCTGATCCCGACACTGATCTCGCTCGGCGAGCAGACCTGGTCGACCGACGCCGGCGTCCACGGACCGATCATCCTTGCCACCGGCATCTGGCTGTTCGCCCGGCGCTGGCACGAATTGCAGGCGATCCGCACGCCCGGCAATGGCGTGCTGGTCGCCGCCGGCACCGCCTTCGCCCTGCTCGCCTATGTGTTCGGCCGGGCGTTCGATTTCCTGGCGATCGAGGTCGGCGCGCTGATTCTGCAGTTCGTCGTGCTGTTCTATGCGCTGTTCGGCTTCGAGGCGACGAAGCGCATGTGGTTTCCGATTCTCTACCTGTTCTTCGTCGTGCCGATCCCAGGCTGGGTGGTGGATTCGCTGACCGCACCGCTGAAATCCTACGTCTCGCACAGCGCCACCTGGCTGCTGTCGGCGGCCGGCTATCCAATCATCCGCGAAGGCGTCGTCCTCTACATCGCCCAATACCAGTTGCTGGTCGAGGATGCCTGCGCCGGGCTCAATTCGCTTATCAGCCTGACCGCGATCAGCCTGTTCTACATCTACATCCTCCACAATGCGTCGTGGCGTTATTCGCTGTTGCTCATGCTGTGGGTTATCCCGGCGGCGCTGCTCGCCAACCTGGTGCGGGTGATCGCGCTGGTGCTGATCACCTATTACCTGGGCAATGAGGCGGCGCAGGGCTTCCTGCACTCGACCGCCGGGCTGATCATGTTCGTGACGGCGCTGCTCGGCATCTTCGCCGCCGACAGCCTGATGACCCCGCTCCGCAAGGCGCTGACCCGGGAGAGCGCAGCATGAACCGGCGCGACGTCCTGATCGGCGGTGCCTGCCTCGTCGCGGCCGGCAGCGCGCACGCGCTGCGCCCGCGCGACCGCATGTCGCTGGTCCACGGCCGCAAGATCGCCGACGCGATCCCCGAGAGCTTCGCCGGCTGGCGGAAGATGGACAGCAACGCCATCATCGCGCCGGAAAGCGACAACAGCCTAGCCGCCAAGCTGTATTCGGAGCAGGTATCGCGGCTCTACGTGCTCGACGAGCGCAACTACGTGATGCTGCTGATCGCCTATGGCGACACGCAGAGCGACACGCTGCAGTTGCACCGGCCGGAGGTCTGCTACCCGGCCTTCGGATTCCAGGTGTCCGACAGCACGCGGACGGAGGTGGCGCTGGCCCCCGGCCTGTCCGTCCCCGGCCGGCGGCTGACCGCGTCGACCCCCGACCGGGTCGAACATATCAGCTACTGGACCCGGATCGGCGAATATCTGCCGGTCGACGGCAACGAGCAGCGAGTGATGAAGCTGCGCACCGCCTTTCAGGGCAGGATTCCCGACGGCGTGCTGGTCCGCCTGTCCAACGGCCTGACCGACGCGAACGCCGCGACCGAACTGAACGAGCGTTTTGCCGCCGCGATGGTTCGGGCGATGCGCCCCGACATGCGAGCCGCCCTGATCACCACCGAGAAGGCGCAGGAACTGGCACGGCGCCTGGGTCTAGGCTGACCCCGCGATGCCGGACACCGACCGCATCGGGCTGGAGCCCGCCGCTACCGATCCATCGGCTGCGCATCCGCCGGCACCGGCGCCGGCGCACGCGCCGATATCGGACCTGCCACCGCGCACGCCAGTCCTGCTCGACCTGACGACTTTCCTGATGCGCATCGCCGAACTGCTGACCATTCCGGCGGCGGCAGCAGCGGCGGCACTGCTCACCCTCGATTTCATCCCGGACGGGATGAGGTCCGCCTACGTCAACACCGCGCTGATCGCGACGTTGTTCTTCGGTGGGCTGGCGGAGATCACTGGCTGCTACGACGTTGACGTGCGCTTCTCCGCACGGGCGGCATGGGCGCGGGTGATGACCGCGTGGACGGCAACGTCGATCTTCCTGCTCACCCTCGGCTTCCTGCTGAAGGTGTCGGGCGACTATTCGCGCGGCTGGGCACTTGCCTGGTTCGCGATCGGTGGCATCGCGCTGCTCGTCGTCCGTGCGGCCGGTACCGCCTGGATGCTGCGGATGAAGCGGCGCGGCGTGTTCAACCAGCGGGTGGCGATCTTCGGTGCGGCCGCCCAGGGCGACCGGCTTGCCCGCTACATCAGCGGCAACGAGAAGCTGACCATCGACCTGGTCGGCTTCTTCGACGACCGTATGCCCGACCGCCTGCCGGAACGCGAAACCGCGCTGGCGCTGCGCGGCAACCTGCACGACCTGATCGACCTGATCCGGCGCGGCAATGTCGACCAGGTCATCGTCGCCCTGCCCTGGTCGGCGGAATCGCGGCTGCAGGAGATTGTCGGCGAACTGGCGATCACCCCGGTCCGCATCCGCCTGGCGCCTGACCTGGCCAGCTTCGCCTTTGCCCAGCGACAGGTGGTGCTGCTCGGCGACCTGCCGGTGATGACGTTGTTCGAACGGCCGATCTCCGGCTTCGACCAGATCGTCAAGAAGGTCGAGGATCTGGCGTTCGCCAGCGTAGCACTGATCCTGCTGGCGCCGCTGCTGCTGCTGACCGCAATCGCGATCAAGCTCGACAGCCGCGGCCCGGTGTTCTTCCGCCAGGAGCGCGAGGGCTTCAACAACCGCCACTTCCGCATCTGGAAATTCCGGTCGATGCGGATCGACCGCTGCGAGGCCGACGCAATCGTCCAGGCGACCCGTGACGACCCGCGCGTCACCCGCGTCGGGCGCTTCCTGCGCCGAACCAGCATCGACGAGCTGCCGCAACTGTTCAACGTGATGACCGGCGAGATGTCACTAGTCGGCCCGCGCCCGCACGCCCCCTCGACCCGCGCCGGCCAGCGGCTGTTCTCCGAAGTCGTCGGCCATTACGCGGCCCGCCACAAGGTGAAGCCGGGAATCACCGGCTGGGCGCAGGTGCATGGCTGGCGCGGCGAGACCGACACCGAGGAGAAGCTGCTCCGTCGGCTGGAGCACGACCTCTATTACATCGAGAACTGGTCGGTCGGCCTGGATATCTACATCATGGCCCGCACCGCGGTATCGCTGGCGTTTCAGCGCACCGCCTACTGACCAGCCGGCGTAACCGCGCCGCACCGGAAAGTTCCCTGATAGGATCGCGTCGCCAACGCTTCGCCCCGAAAGGCCGGCGACTCGCCGTCGTTTACCATATTTTACTTGCGTCAACCCGCCAATCCGAACGAGATAAATCAAGTCAAATTGCTCGGAATGGACAACGCTACCGAAATGAATTGGGTGTGCCGACCTAAATTCAATAATACCGCCTAATTATTTCTTGAAAATCCTGATCGTTAACCAACGCCGCAATTGGAATCCAATTGTGACGGCGGCGGAATATTGCCTGCTTTCAACCAAGTTAATTGGTTTCTGGAAATTAACTATTGAAATGAACCGATATATAATGCTCACCACGGTAAATCCCAAACCCTCAACAGATGCGTCGACCTCGCAATCGGTCGACGAGTGGGGGTCGCGAGTGGACGAAATTCAAATCAACGGCCGGGCCGCGCTGCTCGACGCGCTGAGCCACGCCAAGGGCGGTGAGACCTTCATTCTCGCCGCGGGCGATTACGGCACGCTGTCCTTGTCCAACCGCAGCTTCCTCGACACGGTGACCATCAAGGCCGCCAGCGCCGGGGATTCGGTCCATTTCGACGGCATCAAGCTGCTCAACGTCGCCAACATGGCATTCGACGGCATCGACATGGGCCGCGCGCTCCAGGCGGGCGAGCCGGACTATACCCAGATCAACCGGGTCGACGGGTCGAGCAACATCAGCTTCAACGACGTCCACATCCATACCTCAACGGACGGAGACGTTTCGAACGATGCCTGGGGCATGTATGTGGCGCGTTCCAGCCAGATCAGCATCACCAATTCCGAGATCAGTGACGTCGTCCGCGGCGTGATCTTCGACAAGACCAACGACATCGTCTTCCAGAATAATTTCGTCCACACCGTCCGCAGCGACGCCGCCGACTTCAGCGCGGTGAGCAACGTTCTAATAGATGGCAATACCTTCACCGACTTTTTTCCGGTAGCCGGCGATCACCCAGACACGATCCAGTTCTGGACCAATGGGCAGACTATCGGTTCGTCGAACATCGTCATTACCAACAACGTTATGCTACAAGGTAGTGGCGTCGGCCCGCAGGGTATTTTCATGGCCGACGAGGTCGGTACGCTGCCCTATTCGAACGTGCTGATCCAGAACAATCTGTTGTTTTCGGCCGACCAGTATCATGGCATCGCCGTCTATCACGGTGACAATGTCCGGATCATCGGCAATACGGTCGCCTCGCCTGGCGATGACAGCAAGATGTACTGGATCCTGGTCGATCGCCTGACGAACAGCACGGTCAGCCACAATGTCGCCGACAAGATCCTGAACCAGAGCTCCACCGACCTGGTCACCGACGGCAACCTGCTGTTGAACGGCAACGCCGATGCTACGGCGCTGATCCCCAACCTGTTCGCAGGGGCCGGGACGACGATCGCCGACCTGCTGGTTGCCGGCTACGGCTATCATCGCCCGACGGAGTCAGCACCCGAGACACCGGCGTCGAAGCCGGATTCAACGCCGACCCCGGAGCCCACGCCCGAGCCGACGCCGGAACCAACCCCGACACCGGAGCCAACTCCAACGCCCGAACCCACGCCCACGCCTGAGCCGACGCCAGAACCAACCCCGACACCGGAGCCGACTCCAACGCCGGAACCCACGCCCACGCCCGAGCCGACCCTACCGGTGGTCGGGCACAATGCGGGTAGCCTGTTCGGCACCGCGATCATCCACGCGCTGCAGGACCTGATGCTGTCGCCGAGTTCACGCGCGGCCACCACACTGTCGCTGTCCAGGGCGCTGAACGTGATCGACGCCGCCGACAGCCGCGATGCAACGCCGGAAACACCGAGCCCGCAGGACATACAGCATGCGGTGACCGCCGGTATCGGCGAGAGCCTGGCGGCGGCGGGGATCGGCGGGCTGATCGGCCATGCCCTGCCCGGTTTCGGCTCTGGCTTCGGCACCGCGCACGAGGCATCCGGCAACCCCTATCTGCAACTGGGCCATGACAGCCGCGGCGGCATGCCGTGGCTGCGGACCGAGAATTTCGCCTGATCCGGTAAGGCGGACGGCCGCCGTCGGCCGGCCCCCTACTCCGTCCAGTCGAGGCCGATGTCGCGATAGACCGCGCGGTCCTCATCCCAGTCGGGCTTGACCTTGACGTGCAGATAGAGGTGGACGCGGCGGCCGAGCAACTGCATCAGCTCGGCACGGGCGCGAGCGCCGATCTCGCGGATGCGCTGGCCGCCCTTGCCGAGCACGATTGCTCGCTGGGTCGGCCGCGCGACCAGAATTTGCTGGTGGATCTCGACCGATCCGTCGTCCTGTTCCCGATATTGCTCGGTCTCGACGACGCTGGCATAGGGCAGCTCGGCGTGGAGTTGGAGGAAGATCTGCTCGCGTGTCACCTCGGCGGCGAGCATCCGGTCGGTGGCGTCGGACACCTGATCTTCCGGGAAATGCCATGGGCCGGGCGGCATCCGCTCCGCCAGTTCCCGCTTCAGGTCGACGATGCCGTCGCCGGTCGCCGCGCTGACCATGAACACCGCATCGAACGGCAACGCCGCACTCAGCCGCTCGGCATGGACGAGCAGCTTGTCCTTTGCCGCGATGTCGACCTTGTTCAACACCAGCAGCTTCGGTTCCCGGCGCCTGGCCAGTGCCTCGACGATCGCCATCACCTTCGGGCCCAGGCCGGCGCGCGCGTCGACGACCAGCGCGATCAGGTCGGCATCCTCCGCACCGCTCCAAGCGGCGGCGACCATCGCCCGGTCGAGGCGGCGGCGCGGCTCGAAGATGCCGGGCGTGTCGACCAGCATGATCTGCGCCTCCCCGGCGATCGCAACGCCGAGCAGGCGGGTCCGCGTCGTCTGCGCCTTCGGGCTGACGATCGCCACTTTCTGGCCAACCAGTGCGTTGACCAGCGTCGACTTGCCCGCATTGGGCGCGCCGACGACGGCGACCAACCCGCAGGATGGGCCGCCGCTCATCGCTCACCCCCCTCGCCGCCGGTCAACATCGCGAGCAGAGCGCGCGCGGCCGCCGTCTCCGCCTCCTGCTTGGAACTGCCCTCCGCCTGCGTTTCTCCCGCACCCTTGATCGAGACGGCAACGGTGAAGCGCGGCGAATGGTGGGGGCCGGAGCGCCCGGCCAGCGCGTAGACCGGCGGCTTGCGGCGGTTGGCGGCAGCCCATTCCTGCAGCGCCGATTTTGGGTGCTGGGGCGCCCGTTCGCGGGCGATCCGCTCACCCCAGGCGGCGCGAACGAAGCCGTCGGCGGCGGCAAACCCGCCGTCCAGATAGAGGGCGCCGATCAGCGCCTCGACCACGTCGCCCAGCACATGGTCGCTTTCCATCGCCCCGTCGTCGCGCGCCTGCTTGCCGAGGCGCAGGTGCGGGCCGACGCCGATCTCCCGCGCGATTTTGGCGCAGGTCTCGCCGGAGACCAGCAGGTTCAGCCGGCGGGATAGGTTGCCTTCCGGTTCGTCCGGGAAGCGGGCATAAAGCCAGCGCGCGACGATCAGCCCCAGCACCCGGTCGCCAAGAAACTCCAGTCGCTGGTAATCCTCCGCTTCCCGGCTGCCATGGGTCAGCGCGCGCCGGAACAGCGCCTCGTCAACGGGCCGATAGCCGAGCGCGGCGGCCAGCCAGGTGGTCAGATCGCCGCTCATCAGAATCGCCCCCCGATCCGTTCGGCCCGTACAGCCGGCCACCAGGTCCACGGCCGGACCGGACTGGCGGAACCGTCGGTCGAATAGACGACGACCAGCGCCCGGCCGACCAGATTGTCCTGCGGGACCAGCCCGATGCCGCCGGCATCGGTCGCGACCCGGCTATCCTCGCTGCGATCGCGGTTGTCGCCCATGACGAACATATGCCCCACCGGCACGTTGAACACCGGCGTATCGTCGACCCCGGTTACGCCGATGTCGAGCGTCTCGTAACTACGCCCGCCGGGCAGCGTCTCCCGGTAGCGGGGATAGCGGCAGGCGCCGCCGCCACCCGCCGCCGGCTCGCTGTACAGGGTGGAGAAGCACGGACTGTTGGGACTGGCCGGCACCACCAGATCCGCGATCCGCTCGCGCGGTAGCCGCCGGCCGTTCAGAATGACGCGCCCGCCGCGCAGTTGCACGCTGTCGCCCGGCAGGCCGATCACCCGCTTGATATAGTCGCGCTGGTTGCTTGGCGGCGCGCGGAAGATGACGACGTCGCCGCGCTCCGGCTGGGCGGCCAGCACGCGGCGCGGCAGCAGCGGCACGTCGAACGGCAGGCTGTAGCGCGAATAGCCGTAGGGCCATTTGGCGGCGAGCAGATAGTCGCCGATCAGCAGGCGCGGCTGCATCGATTCCGACGGGATGGTGAACGGCGCGACGACGAAGCTGCGCACGACGAACACGACAAGCGCGAGCTTGACGAGGAAGTAGAGGAAGTCGCGCATCTCGGACCGGGATCGCGAGCGGCGCCGGGCGCGATCGCCGGCGGCGTTTCTGGGCATCGGCGGCCTTTGCGGCGGTCGGCCGCGATCGTCAAGGATGGCGGCGCGCGACGGCCGGGTTCGGCGGGAAAGCGGCCTTCCATGGTTGACAACCAGCCGCTTGTCCCGTAGCGGGCCTGCTTTCCGCGCCGGGCTTGCGCTTGGTCGCGGAACTCAGTCTTGAAGAAGTGATGAGAGCCATGTTCGCAGTCGTGCGCACGGGCGGCAAGCAATATCGCGTTGCCGCAGGAGACAAGATCGTCGTCGAGAAGCTTGCCGGTGAGGCGGGCGACACCATCGCGCTCGGCGATGTGCTGCTGGCGGGGGACGGCGCTGAGCTGAAGCCCACCGACGGACTGACCGTTTCGGCCGAGATCGTCGCGCAGGCGAAGGGCGAGAAGGTCATCGTCTTCAAGAAACGTCGCCGGCATAACTACCGGCGCCGCAACGGCCATCGCCAGCAGCTGACGATCCTGAAGATCGTCGCGATCGGCGAGGAAAAGAAGAAGGCAGCGCCGAAGAAGGCCGCCGCCGAAGACAAGCCGGCCGCCCCCGCCAAGGCCGAGGCCGCCGCGGAAACCGCGGCGCCCGTCGAGGCGAAGAAGGCTCCGGCAAAGAAGGCCCCGGCGAAGAAGCCGGCGGCTGATAAGGAGTAACGGGCAATGGCACACAAGAAAGCAGGCGGCTCGTCGCGCAACGGTCGTGATTCCGCTGGCCGTCGCCTTGGCGTGAAGAAGTATGGCGGCCAGGAAGTCGTTGGCGGCAACATCATCGTGCGCCAGCGCGGCACCCGCGTCTATCCGGGCCGTAATGTCGGCATCGGCAAGGATCATACCTTGTTTGCGCTGACCGCTGGCCGCGTGGCGTTCCACGAAGGCAAGCTCGGCCGCAAATACGTATCCGTGGATATTATGGCCGAGGCGGCCGAATAGCGGACGAACCGGTTATCGGGTCGTCCTGGGGGCGACCCGAAAGCCTGCTGCGGCAGGTGTAGAGGGAGACGGGTAGCCCCCGCTCCCTTTTTGCATATCTCCCTCAAATCCCTGTCGCACCGCTGTCATGCCCGGCTGGCATGGCGGCGCCGGAATTTGGAGAGAGATATGTTCGCGCGGACCGATAGACTGCTGCTGCGGCCCGGCTGGGCCGAGGACGCGCCGGCCCTGCATGCCGCGATCGCCGAACCGGCGGTGGTGCGCAACCTAGCGCGAGCGCCCTGGCCGTACCGGCTGACCGACGCGCAGGCCTTTCTTGCCGGCGCCGATACGCCCCTGCCCACCTGCCTGATGTTCGCGCGCACCCACGGCGCCCCACGTCTGGTCGGGGGCGTCGGACTGCACCCGGCCGCTGACGGACGGATTGAACTGGGTTTCTGGGTCGCGCGGCGGTTCTGGGGCCTCGGCTATGCGACAGAGGCCGGCCAGGCAATGCTGGCAGCGGCACGCGATACGCTACGCCTGTCGGCGATCGAGGCCGTCCACTTCGTCGACAATCCGGCCGCCGGGCGGGTGTTGCACAAGCTCGGCTTCCGCCCGATCGGGTGCCCTGCCCCGCGCTTCAGCGCCGGGCGGGGCGAGGCGGCTCCCAGCCGGCGCTATATCAGCGAAGGCGACGGAATGCCCTGTGACGGGGACATGCCGCAGCTGAAGGCCGCCTGATCGGGGAACCCCGGCGCGACCGCATTCGTTGCTTTTTTTGCCTGTTTTACAAGCGTTGGAGTTCAGTCGATGTCGAAATTCCGTTTTTCCGCCCTTGCCGCCGCTGCGGCGATGCTCGCCGCCAGCCCGGCGCTGGCCGCCGGGACCAGCGCCAGCCGCCTGTCCGTCACCGGCGCGCGCACGGCGGCGCCTGTGGCCCAGACGAGCGAAGCCGCGGGCGGCAATGTGATCGCGCTGGCGCTGGCCGCCGGCATTGCGGCGATCGTCGTTCTGGCCGTTATCAACAACGACAATGACGACAAGCCCGCCAGCGCCTGAACCGGCTGTCGAGCGGGAAGCGGCGCCGTCCCGGCCCAGGCCGGGGCGGCGCTTCGCTGTTCAGGCGGCGCTGGGCATCAGCGCGGCTTCGTAGGCGCTGTCGGCCAGACGGATCAGCGCCCGGTCGTCATGATTCCACGGGTGGAAACCCGGCATGAAATAGGCGATCCACGCCGGTACCAGCCGACGCAGCACACCAGGGCTGCCAATCAGGTAGCGAGCGATCCCCCAATAGGCGCGGGCGCCGATAATCCCGTCCTGCCGCAACAGGTGGAGCATGCCCTGCACCCGACGAATCCAGAATTCACGGGTAACAAGCAGCATCATGATCGAGCGGACTTTCCACCGCTTCCACGCGCTCCAGTCGCGGGTCGCATGCATCCAGGTGTCGTAGGCGACGCCCTTGTGCTCGATCTCCTCGACCGCATGCCAGCGCCACATCTCGGCGATTTCGGGGTCGGCGCCCTCGAACAGGTCGCTGCGCAGGATCATCGCCGCCATCATCGCGGTGTAATGCTCCAGCGCCATCGTCACCGCGAGGTTCAGGATCTGCGGCCGGTCCCTGGTCATATCCAGCGATTCGGTGACCCGGTCCTCCAGCACGGAAACATCGTAGCCGGCGTCGGTCACCCGCTTGTTGAACGCGACATGCTCGCGGCTGTGCATCACCTCCTGCATGGTGAACGCCTTGATCTCGCGTTCCAGCTTCGGCGACGCGCCGTCGCGGAATGCCTTCACCGATTCGATGAAGAACGCCTCGCCGCGCGGAAAGGTGATCGATAGCGCGTTGTAGAAGGCGGTGCCGATCGGGTCGCCGTTCATCCACCAGCGCTTCTGCGCCATCCCGCGCCCGAAACGCCGATCACGCGGGGTGATCGTCAAGTCGACGGGTGTTTTGTCCTGCGCCATGCTATCGGCTCCGTTGCTTGCAACAATCTGGTTTTTGTTTACATAAATGTCAATAGTGAGAAAGAGGCTATCGCCTGAGGAAAGCCGCGCTGCGGCGCTGGTAGCAGCACGCGCGCTGCTGATCGAAGCGGGGCCGCAGGCGGTGACGCTGAAAGCGGTTGCGGCGCGGGTCGGGCGCACCCACGCCAACCTGCTCCACCATTTCGGCTCGGCCGCCGGCCTGCAGAAAGCGCTGGCGCAGCACCTGGCCGAAACGGTTACGCTCAGCATCGGCGAGGCGGTGCTGCGCGAACGGCGCGGCGACGCGGAACCGGACGAGATCGTCGATTTGACCTTCGATGCGTTCGACAAGGAGGGGGCCGGCGCGCTGGCATCATGGATGATCCTGTCGGGCAGTCATGAGGCGCTTGACCCGATCCTCGACGCGATCCGCCAGTTGGTCGAGGATCTGTCGGTCGAGCACGGCCATGCCTTCGTCGCCGAACGGACGCTGTCGCTGGTATTGATGGCGCTGGGCGACGCACTGCTCGGCGCGCCGATGGCCCGCGCGCTCGGCCTGCCGCGCGGCAAGGCGCGCGAGTTGGCGCTGCGCCAACTCGCCGAGACGGGGCTGGGCGCGGCGGATGTTGTCGCCTAGGGGGCGGCGCGACCCCCTTTCCCACCCCCATTTCCTTTCCGGGGCGGCGGCCAGTTCCGTGCGCGCCCGAAATGCTCTAGGCACCCGGCGATGCACTTCCTCGATCAAGCCAAGATTTTCATCCGGTCCGGTGCCGGTGGCGGGGGCGCCGTCAGCTTCCGGCGCGAGAAGTTCATCGAATTCGGCGGACCGGACGGCGGCAACGGCGGCAAGGGCGGCGACATTGTGTTCGAAGCGGTGCCCGGCCTGAACACGCTGATCGATTTCCGTTACACTCAGCATTTCCGCGCCCTGCGTGGCAATGGCGGTTCCGGCAGCAACCGGACTGGTGCCGGTGGCCCGGACCTGATCATCAAGGTTCCGGTCGGCACGCAGGTGCTGTCGGAAAACAGGGAGCATGTGCTGGCCGATTTCACCCGCGCCGGCCAGCGCGTCGTGCTGCTGAAGGGCGGTGACGGCGGGCGCGGCAACCTCAGCTACAAGACATCGACCAACCGCGCGCCGCGCCAGCACGGCACTGGCTGGCCGGGCGAGGAGATGTGGGTCTGGTTGCGGCTGAAGTTGCTTGCCGATGTCGGGCTCGTCGGCCTGCCCAACGCCGGCAAATCGACCTTCATCAACGCGGTCACCAATGCCCGCGCCAAGGTGGGCGCCTATGCTTTCACCACCACGCGCCCGCAGCTCGGCGTCGTCAGCCGCCACCAGCGCGAATTCGTCGTCGCCGACATCCCCGGCCTGATCGAGGGCGCGGCGGAAGGCGCCGGGATCGGCGACCGCTTCCTCGGCCATATCGAGCGCTGCCAGGTGCTGCTCCACCTTGTCGACGCGGAGAGCGAGGATCCGGCCGAGGCCTATCGCATCGTCCGCGAGGAACTGGCTCGCTACGGCGCCGGTCTGCCCGACAAGCCGGAGGTGATCGCGCTGAACAAGGTCGACCTGCTCGATGCCGAGCTGATCGCCGCGCTCAGCGCCGAGCTGGCGGCGGCCAGCGGCGCTGAAATACTGCCGCTGTCCGGCGCCGCCGGCATCGGCCTGGAGGCGGTACTCGACCGGCTGGAGGCCGCCCTGCCCCCGCCGGTGGCGGACGACCCGGCCGCCGACGGCGAAACCGACGGTGAATGGTCGCCGCTGTGAGCGATACCAGCATGCCGTTCACACCAGGCGCTTGCCCGCGGCTGGTGGTCAAGATCGGCTCGTCGCTGCTCGTCGACCGCGAAGGCGCGGTACGGCGGGAGTGGCTGGCCGGGCTGGCCGACGACCTCGCCGCGCGCCACGCCGCCGGGCAGCGGCTGGTCATCGTCTCGTCCGGCGCGATCGCGCTCGGCGCGCGCCGGCTGGCGCTGGCCAAGGGCGGCCGCGCCAGCCTGGAGGACGCGCAGGCGGCGGCGGCGGTCGGCCAGATCGCCCTGTCGCAGGCCTGGGCCGAACTGCTCGGCGCGCGCGGGCTGACCGCCGCGCAGATGCTCGTCACCCTCGACGACCTCGAGGATCGACGCCGCTACCTGAACGCCAGCGCCACCCTAGGCCGGCTGCTCAGTCTGGGCGCGGTGCCGGTGATCAACGAGAACGACAGCGTTGCCACCGCCGAAATACGCTTCGGCGACAATGATCGGCTGGCGGCGCGGGTCGGCCAGGCGGCGGGCGCCGACGGGGTGATCCTGCTGTCCGACGTCGATGGCCTGTTCACCGCCAACCCCGGTCGCGACCCGAGCGCGAAGCTGGTCAAACGGGTTGAGGCGGTCGACGATCAGATCCGGGCGATGGCCGGCGCCGATAGCGGATCGGGCATGGGTTCCGGCGGCATGGCGTCAAAGCTGCAGGCGGCGGAGATCGCCACCCGCGCCGGCATCGCACTTGCCATCACCTCCGGGACCCGCGCCAACCCGCTCGCCGCCTTCGCCGCCGATGGGCGCGGCACGTTGTTCGTCGCCAGCGGCCGGGCACGGGCGCGGCAGGGCTGGCTCGGCGGCCGGCTGACCGCGCGCGGGCGCATCCGCGTCGACGCCGGCGCGGTTGCCGCGCTGCGCGTCGGCAAGAGCCTGCTTCCCGCCGGCGCGGTCGGTGTCGAAGGGCGGTTCGAACGCGGCCAGGTCGTCGACATCGTCGGGCCGGACGGCGCCGCGGTCGCGCGTGGGCTGGCCGAATACCCGGCGGCGGAGGCGGCGCTGATCGCCGGGCGGCGCAGCGGCGAACTGGCCGACCTGCTCGGCCACGCCCCGCGCTCCGCCCTCGTCCACCGCGACCATCTGGTGCTCCTGTGAAGCCGCCCCGCCCAACGCTGGCGATCACCGGCGGCACCGGCTTCGTCGGGTCGACGCTGATCCGCCACGCCGCCCGGCGCGGCCACCCGGTCAGCGCCCTGACCCGGCGTCCGCAGGAGGCGTTGAAGGGCGTCAACTGGATCGACGGCGCCCTCGACCGGCCGGACAGCCTGAAGCGGCTGGTGGAAGGGGCGGACGCGGTGATCCACGTTGCCGGCGTCGTCAACGCCCGCGACCGTGCCGGCTTCGCCGCCGGCAACGCCGAGGGCACGCTGGCGATGGTCGAGGCGACGAAGGCGGCCGGGGTGCGGCGCTTCGTCCATGTCTCGTCGCTGGCGGCGCGCGAGCCGGAGCTGTCCGACTATGGCTGGTCGAAGGCGCGGGCCGAGCAGATCGTCGCAGCGAGCGGCCTGGACTGGACGGCGGTGCGCCCACCCGCCGTCTACGGCCCCGGCGACCTGGAGCTGCTGGAGCTGTTCCGCATGGCGAAGCGGCGGCTGATCCTGCTGCCGCCGCCCGGCCGCATCTCGGTCATAGAGGTAAGCGACCTGTCACGGCTGCTGTTGTCGCTGGTCCCGGAAAGCGAGGAGACGCTGACCCGGGTGTTCGAGGCCGATGACGGCCGCCCCGGCGGTTGGAGCCATGCCGAGTTCGCCGAGGCGATCGCCGCCGCCGTCGGCCGCCGCGCCGCCGCTGTCCATGCCCCGCCCGGCCTGCTTCGCCTCGCTGCCCGCGCCGACCGGCTGATCCGGCGCGGGCGGGCCAAGCTGACGCCCGACCGCGCCGCCTATTTCTGCCACCCCGACTGGGTGATCGACCCGGCGCAGCGACCGCCCGTCGCCATCTGGCAGCCGCATATCGCGACGCTGATCGGACTGAAAGCGACGGCCAATGCCTACCGCGCCGCCCGGCTGCTGTAGCACATCGCGATCCTGCCCCATCGCTGCCGCAATCCCTTGGCAAGCCGCGACCATCCCCTTTAAGGACGGACGATGACCGACCGCGCACAGATATTCGACACGATTGCCGCCCAGATCGCGCCGTTCAACAAGAAGGGCATCGCGCTGACGGAGACGACGACCTTCGCCGGCGATCTGGAGTGGGACAGCTTGACCGTGATGGATTTCGTCGCCGCCATCGAGGACGAGTTCGACATCATCATCACGATGAACATGCAGGCGGAAATCGAAACCGTCGGCCAGCTTGTCGACGCGGTCGCGAAGCTGAGGGGCTGAATGACAATGCGCGCCACCCGGCCGCGCCCAGGGACACCGAAATGACCGATCTGCTTTCCAAATTCGATCCGCTGATCGCGGAGCGGCAGGCGCTGCTCGACACCGGCGTGCGCGATCCGTTCTCGATCGTGATGGACGAGGTGAAATCGCCCACCCTTGCCGTCATCAAGGGCAAGGAGACGATCCTGCTCGGTACCTATAATTATATGGGCATGACCTTCGACCCGGACGTGATCCAGGCGGGCAAGGACGCGCTCGACGCTTTCGGGTCCGGCACCACCGGCAGCCGGGTGCTGAACGGCACCTATCAGGGTCACAAGGAATGCGAGGAGGCGCTGAAAGCCTTCTACGGCACCCGCCACGCGATGGTGTTCTCGACCGGCTATCAGGCCAATCTGGGGATGATGTCGACGCTGGCCGGCAAGGGCGAATACATCATCCTCGACGCCGACAGCCACGCGTCGATCTATGACGGCTGCGCGCTCGGCAACGCGGAGATCGTCCGCTTCCGCCACAATTCGGTCGAAGACCTCGACAAGCGGCTCGGCCGGCTGCCCGCCGAGGCCGGCAAGCTGGTCGTGCTCGAAGGCGTCTATTCGATGGTCGGCGACATCGCCCCGCTGAAGGAGATGGTCGCCGTCGCCAAGAAGCACGGCGCGATGATCCTGTGCGATGAGGCACACGGCATGGGCTTTTTCGGCCCCAACGGTCGCGGCGTGTTCGAGGAGGCCGGGGTCGAGGACGATGTCGATTTCGTCGTCGGCACCTTCTCCAAGTCGGTCGGCACGGTCGGCGGCTTCTGCGTATCCAACCACCCGAAGTTCGAGGTGCTACGGCTGGTCTGCCGACCCTATGTGTTCACCGCCTCGCTGCCGCCGTCGGTGGTGGCGACCGCCGCCGCGTCGATCCGCAAGCTGATGCACGCCGGCAACAAGCGGCAGCATCTGTGGGAAAACAGCCGGCGCCTGCACGGCGGCCTGCGCGAACTGGGCTTCACGCTGGGGACGGAAACGCCGCAATCGGCGATCATCGCGGTGATGCTGCCCGATCAGGAGCAGGCGGTCGGCATGTGGGCGGCGCTGCTGGAGCTTGGCCTCTACGTCAACATGGCGCGGCCGCCGGCGACGCCGGCCGGCACATTCCTGCTGCGCTGCTCGCTGTGCGCGGAGCACTCCGCCGAGCAGGTCGAGCAGATCCTTGGCATGTTCGCGGCGGCGGGCCGCGCGGTTGGCGTTATCGCGCCGGCTGTGTAGGATATCGAAAGGCGATGGCCTTTTGGACCCTGATTGATGGACGAAGACGCGCTTCCGGCTAACGGCGGGGAAACGACATCGATCGGCTGGCGCCAGGTCCTGCTCGCGATCGGCGGCGTTGCTGCGGCGGTTGCCCTCGTTGTCCTGATCGTCATGGTCGCCATGTCCAACCGCGACCGCGACCGCGCCCTCGCCGCCCAGCGCCACAGCTTCGAGGTGATGATCCTCGCCCGCACGCTGGAAAGCACGATGACGCGGGCGGAGGCGGCGCTCGGCCGCTTCGTGGTCAGCGGCGACAAGCAGGTCGGCCGCTTCTATTACGACGAATGGCGTCGGGCCGGGACGATCATCGACCGGCTCGACACCGTCACCCGCGACAATGCGGAACACACCGCGCTGATCGCGACGCTGCGCGGCATCTATCGCGAGCGCGGGCAGCAACTGTCCGAAACCGCGCTGCGCACCAATTACGGCCAGGGCTGGAACGCGCTGTCCAAATACTACCAGGCCGGGCAGGCGCGCAGCCTGGAACAGCTTTCGACCACGCTTGAGAAGATCATCGCCAACGAGGCGTCGGTCCTCGACCAGCGCAACGGCGTGGCGGCCCGCTCGATCGCCTATTCCAACCGGTTGGCCAAGACGCTGTCGCTGTTCGGCATCGCGGCGGTGATCGGCGCGATCCTGCTCGGCTGGGCGACGCTGGAGGCGCTGGCGCAGCGCCGTCTTGCCCGCCGCGATACCGAAGAAGTGTCTCGCCACGCCGACGAGATGGAGGAGGCGGTACGTGCCCGCACCGAAGAGTTGCGCGACGCGAACCGGCGGCTCCTGGCGGAAGCGGCGGAGCGAAAGCAGGCGGAGGCGCAGCTTCGCCAAGTCCAGAAAATGGAGGTTGTCGGCCAGCTGACTGGTGGTATAGCCCATGATTTCAACAATATGCTGGCGGTTGTCGTCGGCGGACTGGAACTGGCGGGGCGGCGGCTGAGCGACAACACCGCCGAGGCCGCCCGCCATATTGACAGCGCGATGGACGGTGCCAAGCGTGCCGCCGCCCTCACCCGCCGGCTGCTGTCCTTCGCCCGTTCGGCGCCGCTGCTGCCCCGCGCCGTCGATCCGCATCAGCTGATCCAGGGCATGTCGGACCTGCTCGACCGCACGCTGGGTGAACGGATCACCGTCACCGTCCGCAACGACGATAACGGGCCGCCCTGGCTGATCTGGGTCGATTCCCATCAGCTGGAGAACGCTCTGCTCAACCTGGCGGTCAATGCTCGCGACGCGATGGACGGCGAAGGTGTGCTGACCATCGCGCTCGGCCAGAAACGGCTGGTGGCTGGCGAGCGGCCGGACACGCCTGCCGGCGATTACGCGACGATCAGCGTCATCGACAACGGCGGCGGGATGACGCCCGACGTGCTGGAGCATGTGTTCGAGCCGTTCTTCACTACCAAGCCGGCCGGCAAAGGCACCGGCCTCGGTCTTAGCCAGATATTCGGTTTCGTCCGCCAGTCGCGCGGCGGCATCGATATTGCCTCCACCCCCGGAGAGGGCACCACGGTGACGGTGCTACTGCCGCGCCACGCCGGGCCGGCGCCGGCGGCGCGGCCAGCCGGTACCCCCGTCACCGCTGCCGGCGCGGCGCAGCGCGTGCTGGTGGTCGAGGATGATCCGCGTGTCCTCGCCGCGACGACGGAAACGCTTGCCGAACTGGGCTATGTGCCGGTGCCCTGCGCCAACTCCGCCGATGCGGCAGCGATGATGATCGCCCATCCCGACGTCGCGCTGATCGTCAGCGACGTGGTGATGCCGGGCGTGTCCGGGCCGGACATGATCGCTGCCCTGCGCCCCGATTATCCCGATGTCGCGGTGCTGTTCGTCACCGGCTTCGCCGGCGAGGTCGAGAAGGCGGACGCCTTTGGCGGGCATGAGGTGCTGCGCAAGCCGTTTACAATGGCAGCGCTGGCTCGCGCGGTCGAAAAAGCGCTGGCAGCCGGTGCCCGGCCGGAGGCGGTCAGCGGATCGAGCCGGATCGCAACAGCCGGGGCAGCAGGCTGATCGCGCCGAGGATCGGCCAGCGCCGTTGCCATGGGCGAAGCACGATCGGCGTGCCCGAATGGCGGCCGATCTTCCACACCAGATAATCGATGCCGCCGGCGAAGGTCAGCGACGCCTTGGCCAGCCGCACCAGCGTCAGCGCCTTACCGCGCCGGCGCAGGCCGCGCCAGCGCCGGTCGAGGCCGGGCAGCGGCGCGACGTCGGGCAGCGCGACGGACAGGGCACGATACCAGTCCGGCGCAAAATCGACGATCGCGCCGGGCCGATCGCCGCGCTCGGCGCGCAATTCGGCGCCGTAGGTCAATGTAAAGCCGCGCCGCCAGCGGTCGAGCGGCCCGTCCGCCGCCTCCGCCGGGGTCAGTGCCAGCAGGCTTTCCGGCGCCTGGGCGACCGCTGCCGCCACGACCTCCGCCGCCATCGGGTCCGCCCGCCAGACCAGCCGGACCGGCTGGGCAAAGCGCGCCCAGACCGAAACCGTCGCCGCATCCGGTCGGCACAGCCGAACCAGATCCGCCTCGCTCAGCACTGCATATTTGGCCGCGATTCCATCCGCCTCGAACGGAAAGACGTTCGGCGGGATCAGCCGGTTAGCCGATGCCAGCCAGCCGCCGCCATAGGCCGCGCTATAGCTGGATACGATCAGGTAGAAATCGAGCATCTGCCCGTCGATCTCGCCACTGCGCAGGCAGGAACCGTAGAACAGCACCGCCCGCGCCGCGCCGGGGAAGCGGGCGGCAATCGCGGCAGCGGCGGCGCCAGCGCGCGGATCGACCGGCTTGTCCAGCTCGGCCGCGACCAGCCGCTCGATCGGGGTCGAGGTCATGGGCGGCGGGGCGGTGTCAGGCCGCCAGCTTGACGAAGGACACCGGCTGGGTGGTGCGTAGCACGATCGGCTGGCCGACCCGCGCCTCGAACAGTTCACCGTCGAGGATCACGCTCGACCGGTCGCCGTCGATGCGGATCTCGTCACCGCGCTCGACATGCACGCCGGTCAGCAGCCCGCGTCCCAGCCTGCCGAGCAGGCTGGCATAGGCGGCGCGCAGCAGCGCCATCGGGCTCTGATCCACCGCCATCAGCTTCAGCCGGCCATCGTCGCCGGTTTCGGTCCGGCTGCCGAACAGCATCCGTTCCAGCGTGGTGACGATCAAAAGGGTAAAGCGCCCGCTGATCTGCCCTTCGCGGATCAGCGAGACACTGATCGGGCGCGGGCGGGGAGGAAGAAATCCAGCGCTGCCGAACACCAGCGAGACCAGAACCGCCAGGAAGGCAAGCACATGGCTGATCCCGTTGGGCAGGCCGAGCGGGTAGATCTTGTTACGGCAATAGAGCATCGCATCGGCCAGCCCGGCACCGCCGAGGAACATGCCGAGCACCGGCCGGGCGTCCTCCTCGCCATTGCTGAGGGCGATCAGCTCGCGCAGGACGATATGCGGCGCCATATCCGCCTTGGCGATCTCCACCACCCGGTCGAGCGCGGCCAGCGGGTCACCATGCGCGCCCAGGTCGAGCGCGATCAAGTTGGTCTTGCCGTTGGGCAGCACCGCCACCGGCGGCGGCGCGCCGTTGAAATGGTCGCCGGCGTGCAGTTCGGTCAGCGCCGCCTGCACCGTGCCGTCGCCGCCGTTGATGACCAGAACGCGCGGATTGACGCAGGCGATGGAACGCATCGCGTCGGCGATCTGGTCGACATGCTCGACCTCATAATGGAAAATGTCCGGGTGGCGGGCGCAATAGCTGCGCACCTTCGGCAATAGCGCGCGGTTGCCCGTCGACTTGGGATTGGACAGAAGCGCGACACTGACCATCTGGCTAGCGAGCCTCCCTGATCGGCCCGATCGACAGGCCCCGGACATAATTGAGGACCACGTCCACCGGCTTCGGCTGCCCGCCGACGGTGATGACGACATCGCGGTAATTCGGCTTCAGGCTGAGCAGCGACAGGCCGGGATTGCGCGAGAAGCCACCGCCGTCGCTGCGGTCGCCGGACTTGCCGTTGCCATTCACGTCGTGCCGGACGGCGACGGCATAGGCGCCCGGCCGCGGCAGGCCGACGCACACCTCCATCGGCCCGGCTCGCACCGGCACCGGCACCTCGATCCGCTTCAGCCAGCGGCCCTTGGCCAGGAAATCCTCCGGCTTGTCGCCATAGATCTGGACACGCAGCGTGCCGGTGTGTGCTTTGAACCCGTCCACGCGGACCAGGACAGCCGGTTCGCCGCCGCGCGAACAGATCGCCGCATCCGGCCCCGACGGCGCCGCATGCGCCTCCGCCAACGGCGCAACCATCGCCGTAACGGCGGTGACGGCGATGAAAGCGAATTTCGACATGACCAAGCCACTCCTGGAAGCTATAGGCTCTGCCTGACGGCAGGCATTGCGTGCCCCCAATGCCGTTCTAGATCGGCTGCGTTTGCGGCCAAAACATGGTCGCGAGGCGTCGAAATCCTGAAATGCTGACCGCCATGGACCGCTATATCGCCCGGCTGATCGCCCTGCCCCTGTTCGGGACGCTGGTGATCGCCGCGATGCTGCTCGTCCTCGACAAGATGCTGCGCCTGTTCGACTTCGTCGCGCAGGAAGGCGGACCGGTCAGCGTCGTCTGGCGGATGCTGGCCAACCTGATTCCGGAATATCTGTCGCTCGGCATCCCGATCGGGCTGATGCTGGGCATCCTCCTCGCCTTCCGTCGGATCGCGATGTCGTCGGAACTGGACGTGATGCGCGCGCTCGGCCTCAGCTACGGCCGGCTGCTGCGCGTGCCCTATCTGTATGCGATCGGGCTCGCGCTGGTGAATCTGGCGATCGTCGGCTTCGTCCAGCCGCACGCCCGCTATGCCTATGAAGGGCTGCAGTTCGAACTGCGCTCGGGCGCGCTCGGCGCCTCGATCAAGGTCGGCGAATTCACCAATCTCGGCCGCAAGATGACGCTCAGAGTTGAGCAGAGCCGCGATAACGGCACCCAGCTTTCCGGCCTGTTCGTGCGGGCGGAGGGCAAGGATGGCAACACTGTTGCGGTGACCGCGCAGCACGGCCGCTTCCTCGCCACCGACGACCCCAATGTCATCATCCTGCGGCTGACCAACGGCACGCTGGTCAACAATGCCCCGGAATTCGCCGCGCCCCGCGTGCTTAGTTTCTCGTCGCACGACCTGCCGATCAACCTACCGAAGATCGAAAGTTTCCGCGGCCGCGGCCAGGCCGATCGCGAACTGACCATCCCCGAACTAGTCCGCATCGGCGGCGCGCCGGATACCAGCCTTGCCGTGCGCAACGAAAGCCGGGCCAATTTCCATTTCCGCGTCGCGGAGGTGGCGATGATGATGCTGTTGCCGTTGCTCGCGGTGGCGCTGGCGGTGCCGCCGAAACGCTCGTCATCCGCCCTAGGGGTTTTCCTGTCGATCGTGATGGTCGTCACCTACCACAAGATCAACGAATATGGGGAGGCGATCGGCACGCTCGGCCGGGTCGATCCGGCGCTGGCGCTGTGGGGGCCGTTCCTGTTGTTCGCGCTACTGATCTTCTGGATGTACCGGCAGATCGCCTATGTTCCGGGCGGCCAGCCGATCGGCGGGCTGGAACGGATCGCGGCCAAGATCGGCGGTGCGGTGCGGCGCTGGCTGCACATCCGCAAACGCCGGACGACGGGGGCCTGATCCGCGATGCAGACCCAATTCTTTCCATCACGCACCACCACCCTTTACATGGCGCGGATGTTCCTCGTCCGCACCTTCTCGGTGCTGGCGGCGCTCGTCCTGGTCCTGCTGGCGCTCGACCTGCTCGGCGAATCCGGCGACGTTCTCGCCTACCCCGGCAATGGCGACGCCCAGCTATGGTATTATGCCAGCCTACGCACACCGCAGATCATCGCGCGCTTCCTGCCCTTCTCGGTGCTGCTCGGCACGCTGGTCACGCTGACCACGCTCAACCAGAACAGCGAGATCATCTCGCTGAAAAGCGCCGGCCTCTCGGCTCACCAGATCCTGGCGCCGCTGATTGTCGCCAGCCTCGGTGTCGCCGCCATCTCCTTTGCATTCAACGAGCGGGTTGTCGCCCGCTCGACCGCAACGCTCAGCCGCTGGCAGGCAGTGAACTACGGTCCGCTGCCGCCCGGCACCGGCGTGCTGACCAACATCTGGGCGCGCGAGGGCGACGACTTGATCCATGTCGACACGGTGTCGGGACGCGGCGATGCTACCCGCCTCAGCGGCGTCACTGTCTATGACCGGACCAGCGGCGCCCTGTCGGCGATCATTCGCGGCAAGGAAGCCCGCCGCGCCGCCAACGGCTGGCAGTTGACCGAGGCATCGCGGTTCAGCGTCGCGACCGGGGAGGTAGAGACGCTCGGTACGGCGCGGATCGCGCGCGGCGTCAGGCCGGACCAGTTCACCCTGACCCGGGTTGACCCGGATGGGCTGTCCTTCACCGAACTGGCCGCCGCGGTGAACGACCTGAAGGCGGCCGGACGACCGACCGACGCGCTGGAGGCCAGCCTGTGGCATAAATTCTCAGGCCCGCTGTCGTCGGTGCTGATGCCATTGCTCGGCGCGGTCGCCGGCTTCGGGCTGGCGCGCTCCGGCCAGTTGTTCCTGCGCGCGGTGATCGGCATGGGGCTTGGCTTCGCCTATTTCGTCGCCGATAATTTTGCGCTGGCGATGGGCAATCTCGGCGCCTACCCGCCATTTCTGGCCGCCTGGGCGCCCTTCCTGCTATTCCTGCTGATCGGCGAAACCGTCCTGGTCCGCACAGAGGAATGAGCGGCACCATCGGGCGCCGGGACGTTGCCCGAGGCGCCGGGCTGGCCGCCCTGTCCCGACTGGGCGCGCTGATCGAGGTCGTCTCCCAGCCCGCCTTCACCTGGATGTTCGGCATTGCCACCTACGGCATCTACACGGTGCTGTGGGCGGTGGTGAACATCGTCGAGAACGTCATCGACCTGTCGATGACCCAGGCGCTGCAGCGCATCGTGCCGCGCGAGGACGAACGCGGCGCCCATGCCGCCGTCCGCTTCGCGCTGATCGTTTCAGTGTTGCCGGCAACAGCGATCGCCCTCGTCGTCACCCTGTTCGCGGTACCGCTTTCCGGCTTTCTCCAGACGGCAGCGGCGGATCGCGCCACTTTGCCGCTCGGCATCGCGCTGTTCGCCTGGGCGCTGCCGCTGTGGACGTTCATCGAAGTGGCGACGTCGGCGGCGCGGGCGCGACGCGCCTTCGGCCCGGAAATCCGGCTGCGGATCTTCTGGGAACAAGTGGCGCGGCTGGCCTTCGCCGTGCTGCTGTTCGCCGTCGGTTTCCAGAGCCTTGGCCTGCTTATCGCGCACCTGCTGTCGCTAACCCTGACCGCGCTGCTCGCGGTGCGGCTGCTCGGCCGATACTACGACCTGTCGCTGCTGCTGTCGGTGCGCGCCAGCCCGGAGTTGCGTCGCGAATTGCTGATCACCGGCTTCGCGCTGCTGCCGACCAACATCGCACGCCGGCTGTTCATCGACCTGCCACCGGTGATCCTGAACCTGGTGCTGCCCGGCGCGAAGGGGGCGACCGCCGCCGGCCTGTTCGGCATCGCCCGCAAGATCGCGACGATCCCACTGATCGTGCGCCAGGCGTTCCAGTACGTGCTGGCACCGCTCGCCTCGGCGCAGGCGGCGGTCGACCGTGCCGGCATCGCCCCGCTCTATGCCTTTTCGACCCGGCTGTCGGTGGCGGTCGTCGTGCCGTTGTCGACGCTGCTGATCCTGACCGGCCGCGACATATTGAGCGCGTTCGCGCCCGGCACGATCGCCGGCCTGCCGCTGCTCGTCATCCTCGTCCTCGGCCGGGCGATGGAGACCATCGTCGGCCCGGCGACGCCGGTGATCGAAATGATCGGCCACCGTCTGCTGCCGCTGGTCAACACCGTTGCCGGTTTCCTCGCCTGGGCGGCGTTCGGTTACTGGCTGATCCCTTCTCACGGGGCGACCGGCATGGCGATCGCGGTCAGCATCGGCACGGTGCTGATCGCGTGGATGGCCAGCGTCGAACTGCGGATCAGCGACGGGCTGTCGGCATTCGATCGCGGCACATGGCGGGCGCTGGCCGCCGCCGGGGTGGCGGCGCTGCTGCTGGTCACCCTCGCGTTTATCGTGCCTCGGCCTGCGCCTCTGCGCGCGGCATTGCTGCTGATCGCCTTCTTTCCCGCACTGTGGATCGGCCTGCGCGCCGGCCTGAACGGGGAGGACCGCCGCGCGCTCGGCCCGATCGCCCGCCGGCTGCGTCTTGTCCGCGGCTGAATATGGCATCATATCGGTGAGGCGGTCGCAAAACCGCCGCATTGCACCGCCAGAAGCGCCCGACGCGCATGACAAGGAACGTCCCGTGAAGACTGCCGACGCCAATGCTTCCGGTTTCTGGAAGCGATCGCATCATCTGGACCGGATGACCTTCCGCGAGTTGGTCGTCGCCTATTTCCAGTATCCGGCGATCATCGCCTATCTGACGCTGGCGGCGGTGATGATCGGCGTCTGGGTGTGGCAGCCGGCCGGGCTGCTGGCGACGACGGTGGCGGTCGCGGCGTCGATCCTCGCCTACCCCCTCGCCTGGTACCTGCTGCACCGCTATGTTCTGCACAGTCGCTGGATGTTCAAGTCGCCGCTGCTCGCCGCGACCTGGAAGCGTATCCATTACGACCATCATCAGGACCCCAATCATCTGGAGGTGCTGTTCGGCGCGCTGCACACCACGCTGCCGACGATCGCGCTGGTGACGGCGCCGTTCGGCTATCTGGTCGGCGGCATCGGCGGTGCGGCGGCGGCGATGGCGACCGGCCTGCTGACCACCTGCTTCTACGAATTCTGCCACTGCATCCAGCACCTGTCCTACAAGCCCAAGAACAAGCAGCTTGCGCTGATGAAGCAGCGCCACATGATGCACCATTTCCACGACGAGGACGGGAATTACGGCATCACCAATTTCTTCTGGGACCGGCTGTTCGGCACGATGTACGAGCGGTCCGGCGACCGGCCGAAAAGCCCGACGGTGTTCAACCTCGGCTACACGCAGGAAGCGGCGGAGCGCTATCCGTGGGTGTCGCGGTTGTCGGGCGGCGTCGCCGTCGGCCATCCGCGCTACCGCGACCAGCAGCAGGACTAGCTACAGCGCCGAAAAGGCCGGTGCATGGACGATCTCGCCCGTGGTCACCGGCAGGTTGCCGCCCACGAGCGCCGCAACCATCAGATGCGGCCCGGCATAGGGTGAGGCAAAGCCGCGTGCGGATTCGGCGCTGAAGCCGAAGCGGCGGTAATAGGCCGGGTCGCCCAGCACGAACACCGCCTGGCACCCCTCCGCCGCCGCCCGCGCCATTCCGGCCCGGACCAGGGCCGCGCCGATCCCGCGGCGCTGGTGCTCCGGCGCAACGGCAAGCGGCGCCAGCGCCTGCGCCCGCATCGGCGCGATCATCGGCGAAAACAGAATATGGCCGGCGACAGCGCCACCGATACAGGCGACGAGGGCGATCGCGGCGGCACCGTCGGCGTGCAGCCGGGCAACCAGCGCTGCTTCGTTCGGGCCGCCGAACGCCCGCGTCAGCAGCACCGCGACGGCCGCCGCATCGGCAGGGCGTTCAGGGCGTATGTCCATGCCCGCTTGTCGCAGCGGCCGTCACCGGCGGCAAGCGCCTCGCCGCATGACAAGCGGCCAAGCTTGGGCTAGCTCCCGGCAATGACATCTGCGCTCACCATCGCCCCCGCCGACGGCAAGGCCGGCCGCGCCGCCTTCGTCGCCTTCGCCTTCCAGCATTACGCCAATGACCCGAACTGGGTGCCGCCGTTGCGCGGCGAGGCGATCGGCATGCTCGATCCGGCGAAGAACCCGTTCTTCGGCCATGCCGAGGTGCAGCTGTTCCTCGCCCGGCGGGGCGGCCGCGTGGTCGGCCGGATCGCCGCGCATATTGATCGGCTGGCGCTGGCCCAGCCGCCGGAACAGGGCATGGGGCCGGGCACCGGCTTCTGGGGTTTCATGGATGCCGACAATGAAGCGGACGCCCACGCGCTGATCGCGACCGCCGAGGACTGGCTGCGCGCGCGCGGCATGACCCGGGTTCTCGGCCCGATGAGCCTGTCGATCTGGGAGGAGCCGGGCCTGCTGGTCACCGGCTTCGACCACCCGCCGACGGTGATGATGGGCCATGCCGATCCCCGCTACCGCGCGTGGATCGAAAGCGCCGGCTACCGCCCGGTCAAGACGCTCAGCACCTATGAGCTGGACATCACCAACGGCTTCCCGCCAATCGTCGGGCGGATCGTCGCCGCCGGCGAAAAGAACGCGCGCATTCGCATCCGCCAGGTCAACAAGCGCCGCTTCGCTGACGAAGCGGCGGTCATCCTCGGCATTCTGAACGATGCGTGGTCGCACAACTGGGGCTTCGTACCGCTGACCGACGCCGAAATCGCCGATGTCGGCAAGAAGCTGAAGCCGATCGTCCGCGAGGACCTGATCCGCATCGCCGAGGTCGACGGCGAAGCGGTTGCGTTCATGATGACGCTCCCCGACCTGAACGAAGCGATCAAACCACTCAACGGTGCACTGCTGCCGTTCGGCTGGGCGAAGCTGCTGTTATGGCTGCGCAAGCCGCGGGCGCGGACAATGCGCGTGCCGCTGATGGGCGTGGTCAGCCGCCTGCAATCGTCGCGGCTGGCCAGCCAGCTTGCCTTCATGATGATCGAATATATCCGCCGCGATGCGATCGCCCGGTACGGCGCCAGCCGCGGCGAGATCGGCTGGGTGCTCGATGACAACCAGGGTATGATCGCCATCGCCGACGCAATCGAAAGCAAGATCAATAAGCAATATGTGGTCTTTGAGAAAGCGCTGTAACGCTGCCGGGCGCGGCGTTCTTCACATCGCGCACCCGCTTCGTAGCAGCACCGCCTTTACCGCAGGGTGATCCAGGTCGGTGCGTGGTCGCTGGCCTTTTCCCGCCCGCGATAGGCCTTGTCGACACCGGCGGCGGTCAGCCGGTCAGCCGCCTCCGGGCTGAGCAGCAGATGGTCGATACGGAAACCGGCGTCGCGCTGCCACGCCCCCGCCTGATAGTCCCAGAAGGTATAGAGAGCCCCCTCAGGCTGGCGCGCGCGCAGCGCATCGGTCCAGCCCGTCGTCAGCAATCGGCGGAACGCCTGCTGGCTTTCCGGCTGCATCAGCGCATCCTCGGCCATTGCCCGCACCGAATAGGTGTCGTCGTGGCTGCGCGTCGGGATGACGTTGTAATCGCCGGCCAGCACCACCGGCACCTCCCGCGCCAGCAATTCGGCGGCCCGCGCCGCCAGCCGTTCCATCCACGCCAGTTTATAGTCGAATTTCGGTCCCGGCTGCGGGTTGCCGTTGGGCAGGTAGAGCGACGCAACGACGATATCGCCGACCCGTGCCTCGATATAGCGGCTATGGCTGTCTTCCGGGTCTCCGGCCAGACCGCGCCGAACCGCCTGCGGCTCTGCCCCGCGGGTCAGGATAGCGACGCCGTTGAACCCCTTCTGCCCGTGCCAGGCAACGCCATAGCCGGCGGCGCGGATATCCGCTTCCGGCACGGTTTCATCGCTGCTCTTCAATTCCTGAAGGCAGACGATGTCCGGCTGCTGCTCGGCAAGATACTCGATCAGGCGGGGCAGCCGCGCCTTGATGCCGTTGACGTTGTAGGTGACGATGCGCATCGCCCGGTCATGCCCCAGCCGGCGCTGTGGCGCCAGAGCAAGGGCGCGTTTTCAGACCGAGAAGCTGGATCCGCAGCCGCAGCCGGACGCGGCGTTGGGGTTGGTGACCTTGAACGCCGCACCGCCCAGATCCTCGACATAATCGACACTGGCGCCGCGCACGAGGTCAAGGCTGACCGGGTCGACGACCAGAGTGACCGAATCGCGCTCGATGCGGATGTCGTCGGCCTCGACACTGTCCGCCAGGCCGAAACGATACTGAAAGCCGGAGCAGCCGCCGCCTTCAACCGCAAGACGCAGGATGGCGGGTTTGCCCTGACGCGCAGCGATCGCCGCGACGCGCGCGGCGGCCGATCCGGTCAGGTCCATGGTAGGGGTTTCGCTCACCCCCCGGAGATAGGCGCGCAGGCCGCGCGCCGCAAGGTCACTCGGCCGGGCCGCCCAGCGCCAGCGCGCTACTGCCGGTGCGCTCGCGCACGGCCAGCACGTAATCGGCGGACTGCAGGAACGGCATCGGGTTCACCGCCCGTCCGTCGAGCCGCACCTCGTAATGCAGATGCGGGCCGGTCGACCGGCCGGTCGAACCGACGCGGGCGATCAACTGACCGCGCTTTACCCGCGCGCCGGGCGCAACCAGAATACGCGAAAGATGGCCGTAGCGGGTCTGAACGCCACGACCGTGGTTTAGCTCGACAAGATTGCCATAGCCACCGTTCCAGCCGGCCCGCTCGACCATGCCGTCGGCGGTCGCGTAGACTTCGGTACCGGTCGGGCCGGGGATGTCGACGCCGGCATGCATCGCCGCACCGCCACGGAACGGATCGGAACGAACGCCGTACATGCTGCTGAACGCCATTTCAGCAACCGGCTTGCGCGACGGGACTGCCATCACGCCCTGGCTGGCATTGTCGCTGCGCGACCAGGACTGGAACAGCGCCTTGAACTGCGGGTCGCCAGCGCTCGCGTCGATCGCTTCGAACGGACCGCCGGTTCCGCCGTCTACGGTCGCGTCGGTCGGCGCTGCCGTTTCGCCAGCGGCAAGAGCCGGCGTGGTCGCGATAAGGCCGGACAGCGCGGCAGCCCAGATGCAGGCGGAAATCGGGAACCGCACGGCACGGCGATCGTTACAGCTGGACGACAAGAGAACCATAGCGATGCGGCGCGACCTTTTTCTTGCGCCGCCCATCGGGTCGACGCCTGATTATTCCAGCGAGTGCGGATCAAGCCCCCCGCATTCGGTATTGACGGTGTGTCTTGGCCGGGTGGGTAGATCAATAGCGGTGTAATAATCGCGCGTTAAACCGGCTGCGCCGCGCGCCGAGTCGTTGAATGGCGGCTTAATGGCGCCCGGAACATGGCGTTCGACCTGCATTTTCCACTGCGTCACCGGGTCGAGCCCGGACGATTCGCAGGCGTATCGAAACCACGCCGTGCCGATGCCGACACGGCCGATCTCGTCGCGCAGGATGCGGGCGAGAACCTGTGCCGTCGTCGAATCACCAGCTGCCTCGCATTGCGCGATCATCGTCGGCGTCACGTCCAGCCCGCGTGCCTCCAGCACCATCGGTACCACCGCCAGCCGCGCTACCGGGTCGCCCGCCGTCGCCGCCGCCGCTTCCCATAGCCCGTCATGCGCCGGAAACGCGCCATAATGGCTGCCGAACGCGCGTAGCCGGCGCTGGAGCAGCGCGAAGTGCATCGCCTCCTCCGCGCCGACGCGAAACCAGTCGGCGACGAACGCAGGCGGGAAGCCGCCACCGAACCGCCCGGCCATGTCGAACGCCAGGTCGATCGCAACGCATTCGATATGGGCGATCGCGTGGAGCAGCGCGATCCGCCCGCGCAGCGACCCGCCCCTCCCCCGCTTCGGCATCCGGCCGGGCGACAGCAGCAACGGACGGTCCGGGCGCGCCGGCCGGTCGGGCATCGCCGTATCGAAACGCAGCGCAAGTCGCCCGGCGTGCAGCGCTCGCGCCGCCGCGCGCGCCGCCTTCACCTTCACGGCCGGATCGGCAGCGTCGAGCACCGCACGGGCAGCGTCGGCAACGCTCGCCCGCTCCCCCGGCGTCAATCGCCGAGCGCCTTTGCCGCCGCCAGCACGGCTTCGGCATGGCCGGCGACCTTCACCTTGCGCCAGACCTTTGCAACCTTGCCGTCCGCATCAATCAGGAAGGTCGCGCGCTCGATCCCCATATATTTGCGGCCGTAGAGGTTCTTTTCCACCCACACGCCGAATGCCTCGCACAGCGCGCCGTCCTCGTCGCTGGCCAGTGTCACCTTCAGCCCGTGCTTGGCTGCAAACTTGCGGTGGGAGTCGAGGGAATCGCGCGACACACCGAGCAACTGGACGCCCGCGTCCGCGAATTCCCCGGCCAATGCGGTGAAGTCCAACGCCTCGCGGGTGCAACCGCTGGTATCGTCCTTGGGATAGAAATACAGGACGAGCGGGCGGCCGAGATAATCGGAAATCTTGCCGCTGCCGACATCGCCGAGCGCGAACGGCACGTCGGGGGCGCGCTCACCGGGTTGGATCATGGCCTTATCTCCTCCTCGATACTGGCAGCGATCGGCCGCCACAGGGCACTGACCGTCTGCCGCGCCCGCGCATAGGCGGCAAGCAGCGCCGCCCAGTCGGCAAAGCCACAGGCCCGTGCCGCCAGTGCCTGGGTCGCCGGCGCCGGCTCCTGTCCGATCAGCCGCAGCACGACCAGCAAACGCGTCAGCATCTCATTGGCTTCACCGAGCGCGGCGGGCAGGTGCCCGGCGGCGGCCAGCGCCGCGATCGCACCCGGCAGATGCGGGTCGAAGCCGGCGCGGTTCTCAAGCTGCGCGACATGGACGCAGAACTCCAGATCGACCAGCCCGCCGGGAACCAGCTTGGCGTCGAGCGGGCCGGCGGGCGGCTTGTGACGGGTAATTTCCGCCCGCATCTCCGCCGCCGCCCGCTGCGCCTCACCCGCTTCACGCGAGCGATGGAGCACGTCGGAGACGATCCCCGCCAGCGCCTCCCGCGCTTCCGCCGAGCCATAGACCGGCCGGGCACGAGCCAGCGCCATATGCTCCCAGGTCCAGGCGCTCTCCCGCTGATACTGGGCGAAACTATCGAACGACACCGCCAGCAGACCCTGATTGCCGGACGGGCGCAGCCGGGTATCGACCTCGTAAAGCGGTCCGGCGGCGGTCGGCACCGACAGGGCGGCGCTGACCCGCTGGGCCAGCCGGTTGTAATAGAGCGTGGCGTCGAGCGGTCGCCGCCCGTCCGAACTGGCGGTGAAATCGCCGGTGAACAGATAGACCAGATCAAGGTCGGACGCATGGGTCAGCGCCTCGCCGCCAAACCGGCCAAGGGCGAGGATGACCAGCTCGCTGCCCGGCACTCGCCCGTGTGCTTCCTCGAACGCGGCGACCGCCGCATCGGCGAGCACGGTCAGCGCCGCCTCCGCTACCCGCGAATAATCGGCGGCGACCGCTAGCGGATCGCGCCCGCCCTCGATCAGCTGCACGCCCAGCGCAAAGCGCTTCTCGTTGACCCGGCGCCGCACCCCGTCGAGCAGCGCCTGATAATCCTCGCCCTCTTCGCCGGCGGCGAATGCCGCGACCAGCGCGGGCACGTCGCCCGGCGGGGCGAGCGCGGTCGCGTCGATCAATCCGTCGAGCAGTTCCGGCCGCCGCCCGATCTGTTCGGCCAACGTTGGCGCGTGGCTCAATATGTCGGCGACCATCCGCGTCAGGCCCGGCCGCGCCTCCATCAGCCGGAAGAAATTGATCGCGCTCGGCAGCCCGCCGACCAGCGCGTCGAACCGGTTGATCGCCGCGTCGGGGTCCGGCGCCGCGCCGAACGCCGCGACCAGCACCGGCAGCACGCCTTCCAGCGCGGCGCGCGCCGGCTCGCTGCGCAGCACCCGGATCGTGCCGTCGCGCCAACGCGTGATCCGCGCCGCCGCCGCGTCGGTGGCAAAGCCGGCCTTGGCCAGCGCGGCCGCCAGCAGCGCTGGGTCGCGCGGCAGCCGCGGCGCAGACCCGTCGTCCAGTGCGTCGTAGACATGACCGACCCGCTCAACATGCGGGGTGAGCGCGGCGACCAGCGCCGCCCCGTCGGCCAGTCCGTGCAGCGCCGCGACATTGTCCAGCGCTTCCGCCTGAACCGGCAGGCTGTGGGTCTGGCGATCGTCGACCATCTGCAGCCTGTGCTCGACAGTGCGCAGCACACGGTAGGCGGTGGCCAGCGCCGTCGCATCGCGCGGGTCGATCCGCCCGGCATCGGCCAGCGCGGCGAGCGCGGCCAGCGTCGCCGGCGCGCGCAGTTCCGGTTCGCGCCCGCCGTGGATCATCTGGTGGATCTGGGCGAAGAACTCAACCTCGCGGATCCCCCCGCGCCCGCGCTTCAGGTCGTATCCGGCGCCGAGGACCTGCCCTTGGGCATGGTGGTCGCGGATGCGCGACGACATCGCCCGGATCTGGCCGATCGCGCCGAAATCCAGCGTCCGCCGCCAGACGAACGGCCGGATCGCATCAAGGAAATAGCCGCCGAGCGCCCGGTCGCCGGCGCAGGCGCGGGCGCGGATGAAAGCGGCCCGCTCCCACGGCAGCGCGCTGGATTCGTAATGGCTGATCGCCGCGTTGACCGGCAGCACGATCGGCGTCACTTCCGGCGCCGGGCGCAGGCGCAGGTCGACGCGAAAGACATGGCCGTCGGCATCGCGCGCCTGCAACAGTTCGACGATCCGGCGGCCGATCCGGACCGCCGCCTCCTCCGGCTCCTCGCGCGGCCGGGTCGGCAGGGTTTCGGGGTCGAACAACAGGATCGGGTCGATGTCGGAGGAAAAATTCAGTTCCCGGCTGCCGTGCTTGCCGAGCGCGATCACCGCAAAGCCACGCGGTTCGGCGTCCGGCGTGCGCTCGGCGACAGCAGCGGCGATCGCCGCGTCCAGCGCCTGGTCGGCCAGATCGGACAGCGGCTCGACCACCTGTTCCAGCGTATAGGCCCCGGCAAGGTCGCCGATCGCCAGCACCAGCATCACCCCCTCGCGCAACCGGCGCAGCCGTCGCGCGATCGGCGCATCCGGGTCCTCGTCGCCGCGCCAAGCCAGCGCCAGCGCCGCATCGAGCGGCCCATCGGCGAGCAGCGCGACTATGTCCGGTCGCCGGCCGAGCGCGTGGCGCAGGAACGGGGAATGGCGCTCCGCCCGCGCGAGCGCGCCGGCGATGCCGTCTGTGGGCGTGTCGGTCATCGGCGCTGTTTCGCGTGCCCGGCGGCGAGAGGCAATGGGGCGCTGTCCACCGGCGCATTTTCGGTGCTCGAGACGCCGCTCAGTGCTGGCCGCTCAGCTCGTCGACTTCCGCCATGATCGTATCGAGGGCACTGCGCCCGCCGTTCGACGGCCCGTCACGCCGTGACGGCAGGGTGCCGCCGTTCAGCAACCCTTCTAGCGCGACACGACCGCGCGCCACCCGGCTCTTGATCGTGCCGACGGCGACGCCGCAGATCTCCGCCGCTTCCTCGTAGGCGAAACCACCCGCACCGACGAGGATCAGCGCCTCGCGCTGCGGCTGCGGGAGGTGGAGCAGCGCGCGCTGCATGTCGGCGAGCTCGATCTGCTTGTCCTGTCCGGCCGGTGCCGCGAGGATGCGGTCGGCAACCAGATCGTCCCATTCACCGCGAAAGCGCGCCCGACGCATTTGCGACAGGTACAGGTTACGCAGGATAATGAAGGTCCAAGCGCGCATGTTGGTGCCCGCCTGAAACCGCTTGCGCGCCGCCCACGCCTTCATCAGCGTTTCCTGAACGAGATCGTCGGCAGTGTCGCGGTTGCCCGACAATGAGCGCCCGAAGGCGCGCAGATGCGGGATGACCATCGACAATTCCGTCTTGAAGTCAGCGTCCGACAGGCTTTGGTGCGGCGGCGCCGGCGCCTCGACGCTATCCGATGTCGCAGTCATGCAAGTCCGATCAGTTGACCAGCGCGGCGGCGATCATCGCCAGCACTGCCAGTGCCAGTGAAATCAGCAGGATATACCGCACGACATGCGGAGTGATCCCGGCGCGCGCTTCGGTCTTGCTGCGATGTATTTCCTCATCCTGCATGGCCGCACACGCTCCTCTCCATTTCGGCAGCAGAACGCCTTTTCACGGGTTGGGTTCCACCCGTTTCTATGCCGGAACGGTTTCCGTGTCGAAGAATAGCGCCTGAGCGATCGCCGCCTTCACCGTCGCCCGCTGAAACGGCTTGGTAATCAGGAAGGTCGGCTCCGGCCGCTCCCCGGTCAGCAGTCGTTCGGGGAAGGCAGTGATGAAGATGACCGGTACGGTGAAGCGGGCCAGGATGTCCTTGACCGCGTCGATGCCGGAACTGTCGTCCGCCAATTGGATGTCAGCCAGCACCAGCCCCGGCCGATCGGCCAGCGCTTGCGCCACCGCCTCGTCTCGGGTCACGGCGATACCCGTGACGTCGTGGCCCAGATCGCGCACGATCGTCTCCAGGTCCATCGCGATGATCGGTTCGTCCTCGATGATCAGCACGCGCGACCGGGTCTGCCGCGCGATCTCGGCGAGCGCATCGGCGACCAGTTCGTCGACCTCGGCCGGGGTCGAATCGACCAGATAGGCAGCGTCCTCGGCGGTAAACCCTTCCATCGCGGTCAGCAGCAGAGCCTGGCGCGACAGCGGCGTGATCCGGCTGAGCCGGGCGCTGGCGATGCCTTCGCGCCCCACCGCTTGCGCGCCGCCGTCGTCCAATTCGGGGTTGGCGGAACTCCAGATCGCCTGAAATGTTCGATAGAGACCAAGCCGTGGGTCGACATCGGCGGGGAACTGCTCCGGCGCCTCGATGATCGCCTCCAGCGCGGCTTTTACGTAGGAATCCCCGTGGGACTGGCTACCGGTCAGAGCCCGCGCATAGCGGCGCAGGAAGGGCAGATGGGGCGCCAGTTTCTGGCCAAGCGACATGGGTTCCTGCACTCCTTTTTCTTGCTGACTCGTCACGCAGCCAAGGGGATTGGGGCAGGCCCTCGCCCCCCGGCCAGAGTTGAATGTCCGCTTTTCACACAGAAAGCGCAATTGACGTGGAACAAACAAGCGGTGATTTGGTTTCACCGCAGTTACAGATAGTGTGCTCGACGGCCCCCGGGTAGCCGCCGAGACGGGTGAGAGAATGACATGCTGGAAACGGCGTACATGAATGGGGGGTCTGCCTTGGTTTCCGACACCGCCAACCGGGCACCGGGCACAAAAGGCAAGAGACGCAGGCGGGATGTCGAAAATGCCAATGGCAGCATCGGCCGCGCACTGCGGACGGTGTATCAGCAGGCCGTGGACGAGCGCGTGCCCGACGACATGCTTGAACTTCTGCGGAAGCTGGACTGACGGCTGACTGAGGTGAGCGGCCTGGCGCCCGCGCCCCCCGACGGCATTCTCGACCGACTGGGCCGGCTGTCTACCGCCGCCAAGATGCTGGGCTTGCTCAGTGTTGCGCTGCTGCCGCTCGGCCTGATCATCCTGCTCGCCTCGCTGCAGACCAGCCGTACCGCCGATCTTGAGCGTCGCGCGGCGCTGCGCGTCGCGCTCAGCGAAAGCACGCGGAGGGTCGCCTCCGAAATTGCCGTTGATATAGAGGCGATACGCGCCGCGACCCTCGCTCTCGACGCCGGGCAGCCTTCCGAGAGCGTCTGTACCCGCACCCGGACGGTCATTCACACTGCTGCCGGCGACTCCGCCAGTTTCGTCCTCGTCGACCCGGCCGGCAATCCAATCTGCGGCACGCCGGGGGTAACAGCGCCAGCACGCGGCAGCGGGCCGCTCGGCCCGCCAGCAACGCTGGTACTCGACGGCAACGTGCTGCAGATCGGGCTGACCGGCGCAATAGGCGGCCATGCCGGCGCCGTCGCGCTGACCACAAACCAGCTCGCCCGCCTCGCACGCCCGCTCGACTTCCAGCTACCCTACCGGCTCGAGATGTCTGACGGTCGCCATGTCGCCGTCCTCGCCGACACCGCCCGCCTGCCGCCGCTCTCCCGGTCGGAGGAGATGACCAACCGAATCCGCAATACCGACCTGGCGCTGACAATGCAGGTCCGGGCAATCCCGCTGACCCCGCCACAACTGCTGACCATGCTCGTGCCGTTACTGATGTGGGTGGCAGCCTCGCTGATCGGCTGGCTGGTCGTCGACCGGCTGGTGCTGCGGCCACTGGCGGAACTGCGCGCCGCGATCGAATCCTTCCAGCCGGGCGAGCCGTTCGGCGAAGGGCGCAAGCTCGCCACGCCGGCCCGCGAGATCCGTGCGCTCGGCGACACGTTCAGGACGATCACCGAATCGCTCGCCGCGCACGAAACCGAGCTGGCGCTCGGCCTGCGCGAACAGACCCGGCTGACCCGCGAGGTCCACCACCGGGTCAAGAACAACCTTCAGATCATCGCCAGCCTGATCAACCTGCACGCGCGCGGCGCAAAGTCGGCTGAAACCATCGCCGCCTATGCGTCGATCCAGCGGCGCGTCGACGCCCTCGCCGTCGTCCACCGCAACCATTATGCGGAGCTGGAGAACAGCCGCGGCGTCGCCCTTCGGCCGCTGGTCGGCGAAATCGCCGCCAGCCTGCGGGCGACTGCGCCGACGGCGTCGGGCATGGAGCTGAGCGTCGAGGCGACGGCGGATCACGTCACCCAGGATGTCGCGGTCGCGCTCGCCTTCCTGATCACCGAACTGGTCGAACTGGCGATGCTGACCGACCCGACCGCCGCGATCCGCATCACCGTCACCGCGACCGACGCGCCGGGGCAAAGCCGGCTGACCATCACCTCCGCCGCGTTTACCGACAGCCGCCGCCTGCGCGCCCGGCTCGATGAACGCTATGGCCGGGTGCTGGAGGGACTGGCCCGCCAGTTGCGCGCGCCGCTCCATGTCGACCCGCTATCGTCCAGCTACGCCATTGTTTTCACGCGGATGGCCGGCAGTTGATCGTGCCGTTCCGAAAAATGCGAAAATGCCGGGAACCCGCCCTCACATCGGGCGTTCTACGGCACGGATAGTGACCTTTTGCCCCCCGCTCTCGCTATCCAAGGAACGGACCCGGAGTCGTCGCCATCCCCCCCGGCGGCGGTTCCGGGTCCAATTCGTTTATTTCGGTATCGGAACGAAATGCGCGCCCGCGCATTGTCTCCTTCACGCCTCCCCGGCTGGGGAGCCATAGGACGAGGAGACAGGATATGACCCGTAAGATCATCGCCGTGGCGCTGGTCGCCGCTGCGTTCGCCGTGTCGGCGTGCAATACGGTTTCCGGCGCCGGCGACGACCTGAAATCCGCCAGCCAGGAAACCAAGGACGCGATCAACAAGTAAACCGACGCGCCCTTCGCCGGATCAGCGCGGGCGGCCCCCCGCCCCGCCGATCCGGTAGAAATCGGCGAGCCGGTCGAGCGCCAGGCCAAGCACCAGCTTGCCCGCCCGCGCCGGCCAACCCAGCGCCCGCTCCGCCGGTGCCAGTCCCTCGCCGGCGCACACGACCCGCCAGGCGATGTCGGCGAGGCCGGGGCCCACCGCGGCGATCGCCGCCTCGAACCGCCTCTTGGCATCGAGTGCGGCCAGCGCCGGATCGGGCGCCGCCCCGCCCCGATCACCCCGCCCCGCTCCGTCCCAGCGCATTGTCACTCGCGGCGCCAGCCCGGCACGCTCCCAGTCGGCACGCAATTGCTCGCTGGCGTCGAACTGGCGGGCGCTCAGCCGCCCGCGTGCGCGCAGCCAGACCAGCGGCGATTCCGCCACGTTCACCGTCACCACCCGCGTCGCCGCCGCACCCGCCCGGTCTTCTGCCCCGCCGTCCGCGCGCACCGCCCGTTCCGCCAGCAACCGCGCCCCGTCCCGCCTGATCCCGCTCGTCGCCATCACGCCCTCCCATTCTCATGTCCACCGCCGTCTTGCCATGTCGGCAATTATGTAGGAAAGAGAGGAACCAATAAGGTTCGAATCCTATCTGGTGAGGATTGCCGATGATTACCGCCATCCGCGAGATTCGCCGCGCCCGGGGTCTGACCCTGGCCGATGTCGCCGCCCGCTGCCGGCCGCCGACGACGGCGCAGACGATCGGGCGGCTCGAAACCGGCACCCGTACGGTTTCGGTCGCCTGGCTGAACCGGATCGCCGACGCACTCGGCGTCACCGCCGCCGACCTCGTCCAGCTACCGGAGCGGCCCGACCTGCCGGTCGCCGCGATCCTCGCCGCGGACGGCGCCCACGCCCCCCGCCACGCCGGTGCCGTGGCCCCGCCGCTTCCCACCCCCGGCCTGGTCGCCTTGCTGGTCGAGGCCGGGATCGGCGATTATCGCGCCGGGGACGAGATCTGGTGCGACCGGCTGGCACCGGACGCCTTCGCGACGGCGCTCAATTGCGACGTGCTGGTGCCGCGCCCGGCTGGGCGCTTCCTGTTCGGCCGGCTGATCGGTCGCGACGGCGAGCGATTGCACCTGCTGCCGCTCGGCGCCGGCGCCCGCCAGCAAGTCGTCGCCGATCCGCCCTGGCTTGCACGCGCCATCCGCCTGGTCCGTCCGCTCTAAACGGGCAACACCTCCAATTGCCGTGCGAGTAGATACCGTCTGAGTCGCCTCTCCGTGCTCCTGCTTGCGCAGGAGCACGGAAGCTTAACCTGGCTTCAATCCGCCTTACAGCGCCGCGCCGCCCAGCTTGTAGGTCAGTTGAAGGAACATGCTGCGGCCGACGCTGTCATACCAACTGGCGTTGTAATAAGGATAGGACGACCATGTCGGGTCCTTGACCGGCATCTTGTCCAGCAGGTTCCGCACGGTCAGCGATCCGCGCAGATAATCGGTGAAATCATACTGCAGCGTCGCGTTGAACAGGTAGCTTGCCTTGATATAGGCGTCCTCGTCATAATTGGGCAGCTTGCCGAGCCGGGTGCCGGACAGGGTGAACTTCACCGCATCCTGCGACCAGGTCAGGCTGGCGTTCGATTTGTCGCGCGGGATGTAATAACTGCTGTCGTATGCCAGCTTGTTGATCACCGGATCGCCCGGATATTGCTGGAAGCTGTGCTTGAACACATGGCTGTGCCCGATGGACAGGGTGAAATCGCCGATCCCGGTCGGCAGCGTGCCGCGCAGCGCGACGTCGATGCCACTGGTCTTCTCGCGGGCGATATTGACCGGATTGATCAGGATCGACGCGACCTGCCCGTCCAGCGCGCCGCCCGAGAAGCGCTTGATGCGGGCGAAGGCGTCCTGGCAGCTTGGCGAGTTCGGATCGAGCGTTGCCGCACCGCCGGGGGTTGCCGGCACGCAATCCGCCTCGATCCGCATCAGCCGCTCGGCATCCAGATCGTCGACCTGGTTGGTCAGGGTGACGCGGAAATAGTCGACCGACAGATGCAGGCGCGGCGTCGGCGAGAACACCATGCCGGCGGTGAGCGTACGACCGGTTTCCGGCTTCAGGTCGCGGTTGCCCGAACGACTGGCAACCACGCCGGTATCGGCATAATCGCACTCATCGATCGCCTGGTTGTTCTCCTGGCACAGGCGATAATCGTTGACGCTGGTTTCGACGTTACCTGGGCCGGTGAACAGATAATGCAGATCCGGCGCCCGAAACGCAGTGCCATAGGCGGCGCGGAACAGCAGGCTTTCCACCGGCCGCACCTCGATGCCGCCGTTGTAGGTGAACTTGCCGACATTGCGGCCGGCGAAGCCAAAGCGGTCGTAGCGGGCGGCGCCGGTCAGCGTCACGCCGTCGATCACCGGTGCACGAACCTCGCCGCCGACTGCCGCATGGCTGCGCTTGCCGACGCCGTCGCTGTCCTGCCAACTATAGTAGTAGTCGGTCAGCGCCAGCGGATCGGGCCGCAGATTGTACCCCTGCTTGCCGTATTCGGCGACCAGCGCGACGCCCAGCGCTCCGCCGGGTAGCTGGAACAGCTCACCGTTGGTTAGCGTCGCCTGAAGGTTGTTGGTCCAGCTATACGGGCGATAGGTGGTATAGGCGAAAATGCTGTCATATTCGGCGCGGGTCAGCGCGGTGTAGAGCCGTGTCGGATCAGCATCGTAAATCGGGTAGCCGGTGCCGGCGTCGATGCCCAGGCGCGGCCCCAGGAACAGATCCTGCGCTTTCTTGCCGACGATCTGCGGCCAGCGCACGGTCGACGAATAGCGGCTGTAGTTGAACGACAGTTCGTAATTCCAGCTCTTGCCGAAATCGCCGCGAATGCCGGGGGTGATGCTGTAGGTGGTCTGCTTGGTGTGCTGCATCTGCAGCCCGCCGGTCTCCTCCGGCGTGAACTGGCGCGACCAGTCCTCAAGCTGCCCGGTAAAGGCATTGAAGAAATAGTTGTCCGAGCTGCTCGACGTCTGCTCGAACGCCCAGCTGGTCACGTCATACATCAGCCGCAGCTTGCTGATCCCCAGCTGGAAATCGGCGAACAGCTTGGCATTGTCCGACAGTTCGTAGGACATGGTGCCGAAGCTGTTGAACCCCTTGCGGCCGGAAACGATGGTGCCGTAGCCGATCGACGTCTTGCTGCCGCAATAATTGCCGTAGCGCGGCCGGAAAGCGGTGATGATCGACCCATAATTCAGTCCGGCCAGCGCGTCGCAGGCGCCCACCGGCGGGTCGATATAATCGACATTCTCGTCGATGCGCAGGAAGGTGCGACGCGGGATCGCCGTCGACGCGACCGGGCTGTCGTCGGTGCCGTCCTGAATGCTGCGGCTATACGCCCAGAGCGGCCGTTGATCGATATATTCGATGCCGCCGGCAATGGTGAAGCGGTCGGTGGACCAGCCGGCGGTCGCCGTGATCCTGTGCGATGCACCACCGCCGTGCTGGGTGCGGCCGTAGCGGTAGTCGAGGGTGACGCCGTCCAGCTTCTCCTTCATCTTGAAATTGATCACGCCGGCGATCGCGTCCGATCCGTAAATGGCGGAAGCGGCGCCGCTCAATATCTCGACACGGTCGATCAGGCTGACCGGAATATTGGAAATATCGGTGAAATTGCTGCGCCCGACATAGGGCAGCGGGAAATCGGCGATGCGCCGGCCGTTGACCAGCACCAGCGTGTGGTTGGGACCAAGGCCGCGCAGGTCGACCTGCTGCGCGCCCGGGGTGAAATCTGCGCTGTTGCCCGACTGCGGGCTCATCGTCTCGCCGCTGTTCTGGGTCATCGACGCCAGCAGTTCGGGAACGGTGGTGTAGCCGTTGGCGCGAATCGCATTCGAGTCGATCACGGTGACGGCAGAAGGCCCCTCGTCGCGAATCGTCGGAATGCGCGATCCGGTAACGATGATCTCGTCCGGGGCAGCGGCAGCCGGCGCCTCGTTCGCCTGGCCATATGCCGGCGCAGCCAATGCCGGCAGGCAGCACCCAATACCCAGCATGATGCGAAATGCGCGGCGTTCAACAGCATTCATGGCGATGCCCCCTTGTCGCATAAGGGCGGGCATTCCCGACCCTTTCTCTCCTAGCCATGCCACGCTCGCAGGAATCCCCGGATATTTCAATCATTATGACATAATCAACGATCATATTGTTTTTTTGTGCGCTCATTATGTAACATACGAGTTTCAATATGCCTGTCACGGGATGGGCACGAGGGGGAGAAAGACCATGCTGCGATCCACGCCGTTTCGGATGGCTGCGCTACTCATAGCCGGGGCAATGCTGGTCCTGTCGCCGGCGATGGCGCGCGAGCCGGCCTATCGGCGCCATGTGATCGGCACGCTTTCCACCCCTACTCCTGCCCCGGTTTCCGGCGGACTGCTGCTGATGGGCGGCGGCGACCGCAACCTCGACGCGATGCGCTGGTTCACCGCCAAGGCCGGGCACGGCCATATCGTCATCCTGCGCGCGTCGCAGGGGCCGGAAATCGGCGAGGAATTCTATCGCGACGTCGGCGGCATCCAGTCGGCGGAAACCTTCGTCTTCGCCAGCCGCACCGCCGCCACTGATCCGAAGATACTCACCAGTCTCAGGAAGGCGGACGGCATCTTCATCGCTGGCGGCGACCAGGCCCGCTACGTCCGCTACTGGCGCGGCACGCCGGTGGCCGAAATCCTCGACGCCCATGTTGCCGCCGGCAAACCGCTGGCCGGGACCAGCGCCGGGCTGGCGATCCTCGGCGAGCGGCTCTACGGCGCAATGGACGACGGCAGCATCACCAGCCCGGAAGCGCTCGCCGCGCCGTTCGGCCCGGCCAACACGATCGAGGGCGATTTCCTCCATATCGCGCTGCTGAAGGGCATCGTCACCGACACCCATTTCAAGGAACGTGACCGGCTCGGCCGGCTGTTCGCCTTCGTCGCGAAAGCGCAGGAATCGCTTCCCGCCGACCAGCCGGCGATGCTCGGCCTCGGTGTCGACGAAAGCGCGGCGCTGGCGGTCGAACCGGACGGCACCGGTCGCATCTATGCAACGGAGCCGGGCGGCGGCGCCTGGCTGGTCGACGGCACCGCGCTGCGCGGCCTGGACCGGCGCGGCCCGCTCAACGCGCCGCGCATACGGGTGACCGGCATCGACACGCGTTCCATCATCCACTTGCCCGCCGGCACGGTCGAGCGACCCAGCTTCGTGCGCCACTACGCGGCGCGGGCCGGCGGGCTGGCGGAGGTGCCGCGCTGGTCGCTTGCCATCCACGGCGGCGCCGGCGTCGTCCAACGCGCCACCCTCACCCCGGACAAGGAGCGCGCCTACCGCGCTGCGCTTGACCAGGCGCTGCGCGCCGGCGGCGCCGTGCTCGACCGCGGCGGCCCGGCGCTCGACGCGGTCGCCGCCGCGGTCCGGGTGCTGGAGGACGACCCGCTGTTCAACGCCGGGCGCGGTGCGGTGTTCACCGCCGAAGGCCGCAACGAACTGGACGCCGCGATCATGGACGGCAGGACGTTGAAGGCCGGGGCCGTCGCCGGCGCCACCCGCACCCGCCATCCGGTCGACCTCGCCCGCGCGGTGATGGACCATAGTCCGCACGTCATGCTGATCGGCGCCGGTGCCGACCGCTTCTCGGCCGAACAGGGCCTGGAACAAGTAGACCCCAGTTGGTTCCGTACCGAGGAGCGCTGGCGGCAATTGGAGACCTGGCGCCGCAAGCCACAGACGGCGGTCGACCCGACCCACCTGTTCGGCACTGTCGGCGCGGTCGCGCTGGACGCGGACGGCAACCTCGCCGCCGCAACCTCGACCGGCGGCATGACCGGCAAGCGTTGGGGTCGGGTCGGCGATTCGCCGATCATCGGCGCCGGCACCTATGCGAAGAACGGCCAGTGCGCCGTCTCCGCCACCGGCTCCGGCGAATATTTCATCCGCGAAAGCGCCGCCCGCCAGCTCTGCGACCGGGTCGCCTGGCACGGCGAAAGCCTGGCCGACGCGGCGCAGGCGACGATCATGGCGGTCGGAGCGATCGGCGGCGACGGCGGCCTGATCGCCATGGGGCCGGACGGGCAGCCGGCCTTCGCCATAAACGATCTCGGCATGTACAGGGGCAGGATGACTGCAAACACCGCCCCCGCCACCGCGATCTTCGCCGACGAAAGGATCAGCGAATGATGGCGACGCCCCGCCCGGTGCTCGACGATATCGACGAACGACTGCTCGCCCGGCTGCGCGAGGATGCGCGCCAGTCGATCGCCCAACTGGCGAAGGATCTCGGCATCTCGCGCGGGCAGCTCTATTCCCGCCTGTCACGGCTGGAATCGGAGGGGGTGATCGCCGGCTACACTGTCCGGCTGGGGTCGGCCTTCGTCGCCAGCCGCCTGCGCGCGCATATGATGATCAAGACCCGCCCGCGCTTCCACCGAGAGGTCGAACAGGCGCTGGCCGAAATCACCCTGATCCAGGCGATCCACGCGATCAGCGGCGAATACGACATCATCGCCGTGCTGGAGACCGAAGACGGCACACAGATGAACGAGCTGATCGACCAGATCGGCCTGCTCGACGGCGTCGAGCGCACCACCACCTCGATCATCCTGGCGACCAAGCTGGAACGCTAGACGCCACTGCCCGATCGCACTCCACCTCAACATACTCCCGCGAAAGCAGGAGCCTCCGGGACATACGGCACGCCCGACTCCAGCTTTCATCGGGCAGGACTGGACGCCTAAAACGTCCTGCGGTCGCGGGTCAGCCGTGCCGCCAGTGCCAACAGGCCGAAGCCGACGATGGCGGCCAGCGTGGTAACGATCGCCATCGCCTGGCCGATCATCATGTCGTCGGCAAACAGCAGCGCGTTGGTGGCCGCGACGATCGTCGGCCCGGCGCCAAGCCCCACCACGGTCGCCGCCAGCAGATAGATCGCGATCAACTGGCCGCGATGCTCGTTCGGCGTCAACTGGTAGAGCGCGAGCGGCGCAAGCCCGGTCGGCATCGCGAGGAGGAAGCTGCTGGCCGCCAGCGCCGCGAGCGACACACCTTCGCTGACGGCCAGCCCGACCCACAACGATGTCGGAATCACCAGCGCCAGCGCCCAACAGGCCAGGGCCAGCGGACGAGGGCCGTCGCGTTTCGCCATCCTGTCGGCCAGCCAGCCGGCAAACATGATCCCGGCCGCACCCGGTACCGCCAGGATCAGGCCGTAAACGACGCCGATCGTGCTTGCTTCCCACCGGAACAGCCGGATGAACACCGTCGGCGTCCAGCTTATCAGCGAAAAGCTGGCAAGCGCGTTGCACGCCAGGCCGGCGATTACCACCGACAGCACGCCGATATTGGCGCGCAGGAACCGCAGGGTGGACGGCGCCGCGCCCGTCGTCGCCCGCTCGCGCCGCACAGGTTCCCGCACCGAGAGCATCGCGGCGACGACCAGCAGGCCGGGCAGACCGACGACGATGAATGCTGCCTGCCAGTTGGTCATCGGGCCGATGATCGGCACTTGCACGCTACTGCCGCCCATCGTCGACAGGATAGCCAGCGCGCCGGCGATCATCGCCACGCCGGAGCCGACGAACGTTCCCATCGTGTAGACGCCCATCGCCCGGCCCCGCCGCTCGGGCGCGAAATAGTCGGCGATCAGCGAATAGGCGGCCGGGGACAACGCCGCCTCGCCTACCCCCACCGCCATGCGCGCGGCGAACAGCTCGGCGAAATTGCGGGCCAAGCCGCAGCCGGCGGTGGCCAGGCACCAGATCAACATGCCGATGATGATCAGGTTGCGGCGGTTGCCGCGATCCGCCACCCGCCCGAAGAACAGGCCGAGCGCGGTGAAGGTAATGACGAAGGCGAAGCCGTGGAGCAGGCTGACCTGGGTGTCGGTGATGCCCAGGTCCCGCCGGATCGGCTGGACCATCAGGCTCAATATCTGCCGATCCATGACCGCGACGATATAGGCGAGCAACAGCAGCACGACGACGCGCCACGCTGTGCCTGTGGCGGGATAAGGAAGCTCGCGGCCCGCAACGCCGGTCATCTCGACGTCTCCTCGCCGTCGTGGAGCGGAACGCGGATCAGCGCACCGCAATCTATGTCGGTCAGCCGGCGGCGGCCGGTCATCGCCATCGCCGCTCGCAGATCCTGCCCGAAGCCCTCGATGAGCGCGGACACGCCCCGCTCCCCCTCCGCCGCCAGCGCATGAACCCAGGACCGGCCGAGCAGCACGCCATCGGCACCCAGCGCCAGCATCCTGAACAGATCGATCCCGGAGCGCACGCCGCCGTCCGCCAGCACCGTCACCCGCCCGCCCACGCGGGCGGCTACCGCGGGCAGCGCCTCGGCGGTCGCCGGTGCGCCATCGAGCTGGCGGCCGCCGTGATTGGAAACGACGATGCCGTCGGCACCAGCGGCAACAGCAGCCTCCGCGTCGTCGGGATCGAGCACGCCCTTGATCACCAGCGGCCCCGGCCAATGCGCGCGGACGAAGGCCAGGTCGTCCCACGTGACCGATGGGTCGAAATTGCGCATGATCCAGGCAGCGAAATCTTCCGTTCCCGCCTGTCGGCCGAGCACCGGCACCAGGTTGCCTAGGACATGCGGCCGGCCGCGCAGCCCGACGCGCCAGCTCCAGCCCGGCCGAAGCGCGGCATGGAAACCACGCCGCAACGCGCCGCGCAGCCCCGGCGCACCCGACATGCCGGAGCGGAAATCGCGGTGGCGGGTGGCGGCCACCGGCATGTCGACCGTGAACAGCAGAACCGTGCAGTGCCGGGCCGCCTGGGCCAGCAGGTCGACCATGAACGCCCGGTCGCGGATCATGTAGAGTTGAAACCAGAACAGCGTCGACGTGCCCGCCGCCACTTCCGCCATGTCGCAGACCGAAACGGTCGACAGGCAGAAGGGGATGCCGGCCCGCTCGGCGGCATGCGCCGCCTTCACCTCGCCGCGCCGCGCGCACATCCCCGCCAAGCCGACCGGGCCGAGGGCAAGCGGCAACGGCATGTCGCGGCCGAACAGCCGGGTCGTCGTGTCGATTGCGGACACATCGCACATCACTCGCTGGCGCAAGCGGACCGACTGCAGCGCCGATCGGTTGGCGCGGAGCGTCAGTTCGTCATAAGCGCCGCCCTCGATATAGTGGAACAGGAAGTGCGGCAGGCGGCGCCGCGCACGCTCGCGCAGTTGCTGGTGGTCGACGGGCATCGGTCAGTACACCACGTCGGCGGCACCCGCCTCGAACGGGATCAGTTCCGAGAACCGGCCGTCGCGGACCTTTTCGATCCAATGGGGGTCGGCAAGCAGGACGCGGCCGAGGCCGACCAGGTCGAAATCCCCGCGCGCGAACCGCTCGACCAGGCCGGTCAGCGGCGCCGGCGCCGCCCGATCGCCAGCAAAGGAGGCGGTGACGTCGCGATCCAAGCCGATCGACCCGATCGTCATCGTCCGCGCCCCGGTCAGCCTCTTGACCCAACCGGCAAGATTCATGTCGGATCCCTCGAATTCCGGTTCCCAGAAGCGCCGCTGCGAGCAGTTGACGAAATCGACCCCGGCGTCGACGAACGGACCGATCCAGCGGGCCAACGCATCGGGCGTCGTCGCCAGCCGCGCTTTGTAATCCTGTTCCTTCCACTGCGAAATCCGCATCGACACCGGCATGCCCGGTCCCACCGCCGCGCGGACCGCACGGTAGACCGCCAGCGCGAAGGCAAGCCGGTCTTCGATATGGACTCCGCCCCAGCGGTCGGTCCGCATATTGGTCCGGTCCCAGAAGAACTGGTCGATCAGGAAGCCGTGCGCGGCGTGGATCTCGACCGCATCGAAGCCGACACGCCTGGCATCCGCCGCCGCCCGGCCGAAACGGTCGACCAGATCGACAATCGCCTCGTCGCTCAGCGGTTCGCCGACGACGAAGGCCGGGCCGCCCAGCCCCGACGGGCTGACCAGGGGTGCCGGGTGCCACCACGGCTCACGGTTGAACCGCCCGCCGGCATGCCACAGTTGCAGTGCGATCCGCCCGCCGGCATCGTGCGTTTCGCGCACCAGTCGCTGCCACGCCGGTTGCGCTTCGGCACGGAAATCCGCGAGGACCGGTGAATTGTTCGCGGCCGGATGGTCGATCGCCGCGGCGCCGGTCAGCATCAGGCCGACCCTGCCTTCCGCCCGGCGCCGGTGATAGGCGGACAGTTCCGGCGTCGGGATGCGGTCCGGGCAGGCATAGCGCGACATCGGCGCCATCACGAAGCGATTGGGCAGCGTCAGCGCGCCAAAGCTGACCGGCTGGAACAGGGCATCAAGCTTCATCGCGCGCCGGTCCACGGATGCTCGGCCACGGCGTCCTCGTTGACGTCCGCGCCCCAGCCTGGCGTGTCGGGGAGCATGAAGCAACCGCCGGCGATCGTCGGCGCCGCGGTCAGCAGCGCGTATTTCCACGGCACATCGTCGCCTTCGATCTCCATGATCTCGAAATTGGCGACGGCGGCGCAGAAGTGTGCGGCCATCAGGTCGGCGAGCGGCCCATAGAAATTATGCGGCGCGACATTGATCTCGCCGATCTCGGCAAGCGCGGCGATCCGCACCGACTCGGCTATGCCGTTCCACGCGACGTCGACGATCGCTACGTCGGCGGCACGCACGGCGAGATAGGGTTGGAAGCCACGGCGCCCGTAAAGCGTTTCCAGTGACGCAAGCGGCATCGGCAAGCGTTCGCGCAGGGCGGCGAGCGCGTCCGGCGCGTGCGCGTCCGCTTCCAACCAGCGTAGGCCATGGCCGGCAAGCGCCCGGCCGATCCGGGCGGTTCCTTCCGGCGTCGCGCCGAAATTGGCGTCGAGCATGATATCGAGGCCGGGCCCGCCGCCATCGCGAAAAGCGGCGATCTGGTCGGTGATCGCCGCGATCGTCGCCGCATCCACCGCCCGCCCCGGATCGCCGCCAGGCACGAAGCCGGGGTTGAGCAGCACCGCCCCGTCGGCCGTGAAGGCGATCGGATTGGTCTTGGCCGCGCCGAAGCCGCGCGCCGCCGCCTCCGCCGCCAGCGCCTTCATGTCGTCGAGCGTTTCCAGGCGCGGGCGGCCGAGGATCCTTTCGAAATAGGCGCTGTCGCGGACGCGGAAGCTGCCGCAATGCGACCAATAGAGCGGCAATCGGTCGCGGAACGGGCCACCGAGCAGGCGGGCGACCGGCACGCCCGCCGCCTTGGCCGCCAGATCGACGCAGGCATTTTCGATCGCGGCGATCGCCTGGGCGTTCAGGCCGCCGGGGGCGAAACGCGCCCCTGCATGGAGTTCGGCAGCAAGGCGGGCGAAGCCTCGCGGGTCCTGCCCGATTACTCTTGCCGCCAGTGTGTCGATCATCTGCGGCAGCGCCGGCGCCCAGGCGCCCCGGCCATATTCGGACCAGCCGACCAGCCCCTCGTCGGTCTCGATCTTCAGGAAGCTGAACGGCCGCCAGCCGCCATCGGCATGGATACTGGCGGCGCGGGTGATCCGCATTTGCCTCCCCCTCCCCTATGCCGCTTCGCGCGCGGCGCAATCGACGACGTGCAACAACGGCTCGTCCTGCGCGAAACGTCTGGCGTTTTCCGCGGTCAATGCAACCATGTGCGCGCGGTCGTGCGGCGTCGGGCCGGCGGCGGCGGTGTGCGGGGTGATGATCAGGTTCGGCGCCGACCATAGAGGATGCCCGGCCGGCAGCGGCTCCGGCGACGCAACGTCGATCGCGGCGCCCGCCAGCCCGCCCGCTTCGAGCCGCGTCGCCAACGCCGCCGCATCGACGATACCGCCGCGCGACAGATTGACGAGGAACGCGCCGGGGCTGAGCAGAGCCAGTCGAGCCGCATCGAAGAAGCGGTCGGTCTCCGGCGTCAGCGGCAAGGCGATCGCGACGAAATCGACTTGTGGCAGGTGGGTGTCGACGCCGGCCAGCGTGCAACTGGCGTCGGCAAGGCCATCGGCGTCGCCGCGCCGGCTGACCGCGATCACCCGCATCCCGAACGCGCGCAGCAGCCTGGCCAGCGCCTTGCCGATATGGCCGAAGCCGAGAATCATCGCCGTCCGCCCCTGCAACGAAACCAGGCGGCCGCCGAGCGCGTAGTTCCAGTGCCGCCGCCGCTGCTCGTCGAGTGCATCCGGAATCCCGCGGCCGAGCGCCAGCATCAGCCCGACGCCATGTTCCGCCACCGTCGTCGCCCCCGCCCCCGGCGTGTGGGTAACGACCAGGCCGGCGGGCAGCGGCTGGCCCTGCACGTTGTCGTAACCAGCGTTGGTCAGATGGATCCAGCGCAGACGCGGCGCGTCGCGGCACAGCCGCTCCAGCAACGCCGCTGAAATCTGGGCCGCCGACAGGATCAGCCCGTCGATGTCGGCGACACCTATGGCCGCGGCGGGCACCGGCGCGCCGGCGTCGTCGCACGCGACCGACAATCGGATATCGAGTGCGCCCAGCGCCCTTTCCAGTTCGCCGTCATCGGCGTTCCACAACAGCACATGGGGACGGAGACGGGTGGTCATCAGACATGCTACTCGATCGGACTCGACACGGGCTTGGGACGGGGCGGCCGACCGGACGGCGGGTTTCGTCCGGCCGGCCATACGGCGTCAGAAGTCCCGTTTGACCGTGAGCAGCCATTCGCGCGGCCGGGTCGGCTGGCCAATCTGGGCGTTGTAGACTGGCGTGCCTGTCTGGTAATAATTGATATATTTGAATGTGCCGAACACGTTCGTAACGCCCAGCGTGACGATCCAGTCCTTCTTCGTGTCCCACATGATCTGGGCATCGGCCAACGCACGCGGCGTGATCCGCGTCAGCGGGGTATTGACCGGATCCGAATAGGTCGCGCTCAGATAGCTAATATCGAAGCGCGGCGTGATCTCGCCCGCGCCACCGGCATCGAAGCTGTACTGGATGCCACCGGACGCCGTCCATTTCGGCGTGTAGACGTTGGTCATGTCCAGCGTCACGCCGGTGAACGGCAGCACCCGCTTGTACTTGAAATCGAGATAGCCGACCGACGCGCTGGCCAGCAGCCCGCCGCTGCGCAATTCAAGCTCCGCCTCGGCGCCGTTGATCCGCGCGTCGCCGATGTTGGTCGCCGCGGCGCAGGGTCCGGCGGCATTGTTTGGCGTGATCGCCGGGCAGGAGTTGATCTTGCCCTGAACATTCTTGAACTGATTGTGAAACACCGCTGCGTTGAGGCGCAGGACCCGATCGAACAGGTCGCTCTTGAAGCCGACCTCGTAGCTCGTCAGCGTTTCCGGATCGAACGGCACGACCTGGCTGGGGAAATACGGGCGCGGGTTGATGCCGCCGCCTTTGAAGCCCGTCGCGTACTGCGCGTAGACCAAGGCATCGTTGCCGATCTTGTAGTCGGCGGCGACGCGCACGTCGACGCGGTTTCCGTCATAGACGCCCGTCACCCCGTCGAGGATGCCGAGCGTCGGATGCAGCCCGCCGTCGACGGCATAACGGTGAAACAGGTAGGTCTTCCTGTCGTTGGTATAGCGCAGCGCGCCGGTCAGCGACAGGCCGTCGACCGGGTGGACGATCGCCTGCCCGAACACCGATTTCGACGATGTGTTGATCGGGTCGTCGGTGATCGCGCGCAGATCGACACCGCCGCCGCCCAGTGCGAGGCCGCCGCGTAGATTGAGCCGAGTGCGCGACACGCCCTTCGCGTCATAATAGAAGCCGCCGATCGTCCACTCGACCATCTTGTCGGCGAAGTCGCCCGACAGGCGGATCTCCTGCGTGAACTGCTTGTGGTTCAGCCGCCAGATCTGGTCGAGGATGTTGGCGGGCGATACGTCGAGGTCGACCGGAAAATAGGTATTGGATACCCGATAGCCGGTGATCGACGTCAGTGTCACGCCGCCGAGATCGGCGGTAAGGTTGTTGGACAGGCCCCAGCCGTGCAGCGTCGTCTTCGGTTCATAACTGAACTGGGTCGGCAGGCCGGGGTCGCCGATGTAAGTGGCGTAGTTGGTGTAGCTGCCCTTCGGCGTCATATAGTTGTTGGTGCCGGCCCAGATCGGGTTCTGCACCGTCAGCTTGCCGGCCGGATTCTCCGAATCGTCCTGGATCGTGTCGACAATCAGGTTGTTCTCGATCCCGTCCGCCAGCAGAAAGCGGAAGGCGGCACGGCCGGTGAACAGTTGCTGCCCGCCCTCGCTGCCGATCTTGCAGCCTTTCATCGTCCGCTGCGTCGGTCCGCTGGCGATGCCGGTTGCACAGCCATAGTCGAGCCGGGTCAGGTAGCCGTCGGCTCGCCGGCCGGAGGCGGACACACGGACATAGAGCCGGTCGGGGATCAGCGTGAAGTTGGAGGCCGCCCGAATGTTGACGCGGTTGAACCGGCCATAGCCGACTTCGATAGAGCCGTTGGTCGTGTCGTCCGGCTTCTTGGAATAGAGCTTGATCGCGCCGCCGATCGAATTCTTGCCGGCCAGCGTTCCCTGCGGCCCGCGCAGGATTTCGGCACGCTCGAGATCCATGGTTTCGAACAGGCTGCCGGAAATGACGCCGTAATAGACATCGTCGACATAGATGCCGACACCGGGCTCGACCGCGAAATGCGGGTCGGACTGGCCGATGCCGCGAATATAGGCGCTGGCCCCCGCCCCCGTGCCGGCGACCTGGCGCTCGACGAAGACGTTCGGCACGCTCTTGGCCGCTTCCGCTACGTCGCGGATGCCGCGATCGTCCATCAGGTCGCCGGAGAGCGCCGAGATCGACAGCGGCGTGTCCTGCACCCGCTGCGCCTTGAACTGCGCAGTGACGACGATGTCGCCGGCGGAAAGATCCCGGTCGACCTGTGCCGCTGGGGCGGCCGCGTCCTGCGCCGCTGCTGGCTGCACCGCGGCGATCGCCGCACCGAGCGCCAGCAGCGAAGCTGCGAAGCGCACGCTTCCAAGCGCATTATTCCCTGTATCCTGCATCGCGTTCTCATCCAGCCGATCGTTGCGTGCCACGCCGCGTCTAAGCCGCGACAGCACGATCGCTTGGTAGGCGGCGAACAGCCTAAACTCTTGCCTCGCCGTGACAGGGAATGTTGTTGTTGCGGGACAGACGGCACTCGCGGCGGTGCTCACGTGGCGACGCCCCATAAGCCTCGCGGAAGCTGCGGCTGAAATGCGCGGCGTCGTTGAAACCCCAGCGGAACGCAATCTGGATGATCGACAGGCCAGCCAGCGTCGGGTCGAGCAGATCGCGGCGACACGCTTCCAGCCGGCAATGACGGATCCAACTGCACACCGACCATTCGGTGCCTGCAAACGCGCGATGCAACCGGCGCACGGAAATGCCGCAGCCGCGGGCGATCCGCGCCGGGCTCAGTTCCGGATCGGCCAACCGCGCGTCGATGAACGCGCGGATCCGGCCGCCGGGCAGCCCCTCGGCCTCCGCCCGCGGCCGGCCTTCGCGGCCGATCATCCGGCGAACGACGCCGGTCAGCATCTCTCGGGCGACGACGGCATCGTCGTCGAGCAACCGGTCCGCCGATCGCGCGATCGTCAGCAACGTCGAACGGGCGAGCGCGCCAAGCCCCTCCTGACCCGACATCGCATAGGGGCGTGCCAGTCCGCTCGATGCGGTCGGGCCAGTGAATTCGGCCGCGGGCAGATAGGCGATCAGCTGCGATGTCGGCCCGTCGAAGCGGGTGACGAACGGGCGAAAGCTGTCGATGATCGCAAATGCCCCGGCGGACAGCATCAAGTCGTTGTTCGATTGGCTGACCTGGCTTCGCCCGCCGAGCTGCATGATCAGCATTATGTAGCGGCTCTGGTCGGCTTCCAGCGACCGCCTGTCCTGCGCAAGCTGGCGGATATTATGCTTGAAATGGCAGATGCTGACGCCGCCGACCTCACGATGGCGGATCGACCCGGTAAACGGCTCCGGCGAAAACTGCACCGCTGCGCGCCGGCCGCAGAGCGCCGCCATCCGCTCGCGCCATGCCTCGCGCCCATCGTCCGGATGCATCACCGCCGTCGTGAAATCGGCCATCCGCGCCCCCTCTCAGGCTCCACCGGCTCCGGCTATCTCGTGCCGGCTGCCATCGCGGCGGGACCATAGGCCGTTCGCAACCGCCGGTCGATCACCGAGATTCCGGGTCGAGCGACCAAAATAGCCGCCTACGCCGCTGCCGGAATCACGCGAATGTGCCACCATTCCTCCAATCGATCGACCAGCGCATCGCTGGCGAAGCGGCAGCGGAACATGCCGTCCAGGTCGATGGTTTCGCCGCCCGGCACGCCCTTGAAGGCGGCGTGCCAGTGGCACAGGCCGGTATCGCCGGCACAGGTCACGCCGTCGTAGGTGAAGACGACGTCGGCTTGCCCGGCCGTCACCTTTTCCCAATAGGCACGGACCCCCGCCTGCCCTTCCAGCGGCGGGTCGTAGGGCGTTTCGTGATAGCGAGCATCGGGCGTGAACAGGGCGGCGGCGGCATCCGGGTCGCGCCGTTCCCACGCCGCCTTGTAGCCGTCAAGCCAGGCGGTGAACACCGCTTCGGTCACTGCGTGGGTCATCAGTCTCGCCCTCCCCTTTCCATGCGTGCAGCGATCTCGGCGACATGCCGTCCCTGGAAGCGCGCGCCGTCCAGTTCGTTGCCGCTCGGCCGGCGGCTGCCGTCGGCGCCGGCAATGGTGCTCGCGCCATAGGGGGTGCCGCCGCTGATCTCGGTCATGATCGTGTTGCCGGCAAAGCTATACGGCAGGCCGACGATGACCATGCCGTGGTGCAGCAGGGTGGTGTGGATCGACGTGATCGTCATTTCCTGCCCGCCATGCTGGCTGGCGGTGGAGGTGAACGCGCTACCGACCTTGCCGACCAGCGCGCCCTTCACCCACAACGGCCCGGTCTGGTCCAGAAAGTTGCGCATCTGCGCCGCCATATTGCCGAACCGGGTCGGCGAGCCGATTATGATCGCGTCGTAATCGCCCAGTTCCTGCGGGTCCGCGATCGGCGCCACCTGATCCAGCAGCACGCCGGCGCTGCGCGCCACCGCCTCGGGCATCAACTCGGGCACCCGCTTGACCGCCACCTCGGCGCCAGTGGTGGCGGCGCCTTCGGCCACCGCCTGCGCCATCGTCTCGACATGGCCGTAGCTGGAATAATACAGAACCAGAATACGCGGCATCACCTGCTCCCGATCGATCAGAACCTGAAGCCAAGCTCGGCGCCGTAACGACGCGGCCGGGCCTTGAACACGAACCCGCCGGGCGAGAACTCGGCATTGTATTTCTCGTTGAACAGATTGCTCGCGAAACCCGCCAGGGTGAAGCCGCCGAAATCGACGCTCAGCCGCGCGTCGACCAGGTCGACCGGCTTGCGAACCGTCGAATTCTCGACATCCCACCAGGTCTTGCCGGTCCGCCGGTAATCGACCCGCGCGGTCAGGTGGACATCATCGCTGACGGCGGTGCGGTACTGCGCGCCCGCGTTGAAAGTATAGCGCGAGATCAGCGGCGCCTCATTGCCGATCACCGCCGGGTCGGGGAAGGCCCTGATGTCGCTGGCAGTGTAACCGAAGCCAAGATTTACGTCGAAACCGGGCGCCGGCCGCGCCGTCGCCTCCAGTTCAAACCCTTTGATCCGGGTGCGCGGGACGTTGCCCAGATTCTGGGTCGAGTTGGCGGCGAGGAAGACGAAGAAATACGAATTCTTCGATTCCGTCGTATAGGCATTGGCGCTGAGCGTCAGCCGCCGGTCGAGCAGCTGGGCGCGCGTGCCGACCTCGAACGTATCGGCGGTTTCCGCCTGGAAGACATCCTCGACGCCGACGATGCCATTGGCCGCCGCGACGCCGCCGACCCCGGTCTGGTTGAAGCCGCCGCTGCGGAAGCCCCGGCTATAACCGCCGTAGACCGTCAGCATGTTGGTCGGCTTCCAGGTCAGCGTCAGCTTCGGCTGCCAGTCGTCGAAGGTGGCCTTGCGCACCTCGCCGGTGGTGCCGTCGGGCAGGCCGGGCGCGTTCATGAACTGCGGCGGCGTCAGCGTCGTGTTGCGGCGGCGGTCGCGGTCGTACCGTATGCCGAAATCGGCGCGGAACTGGTCGGAAAAGTCGTAGGACAGGTTGGCGAACACCGCCCAGGCGAAATTGTCCTGCTTGTCCGACAGGAAGCTGAACTGCGGGTTCAGCGGGTTCGTGCTCGGCTCACGATAGACCGGAAACGCGTCGTTGCCGGTATCGATCATGTTGCCGGTCGAAATGAACCGGTTGGTATCGATGAAATAGGCGCCGACAATATAGCCGAACTTGTTTTCGGCCGGCGATGTGAAGCGGATCTCCTGGCTGAACGCCTTGACGTTCAGATACTGGCTCTGGTTCAGGTCGAAACCGAAGATCTGGTAGAACAACGATTCCTGGATCGGCAGGAAGTCGAAGGCGTCACCGGTCAGTATCTCCTTCAGCGTGTCGTAGGAGGTAACGGAACTGATCACCCCGGCGCCGGTGTCATAGGTCAGCCGCAGCGACAGGTTGTTGATGTCGCGGTCGTTCTGGCCACGGTTGTTGACCCTGACCGGCAGGCTGGTGTCGTTCACGTCCGACACGATGTTGAAATACAGCGCCTGGGTGCGTAGCCGGCTGATCGATCCGCGCAGGTCGGCGGTAAATTCCGGCGTCGGGTTCCACAGCAGCGTGCCACGCAGGCCCAGGTCCTTCACCGGGTCCGCATCCTCGTTCAGATAGGCGTTCCGGATGAAACCGTTGGTGTCGTACCACGACCCGGCAAGGCGGAAACGCACCGTGTCGGACAGCGGCCCGCTGACCCCACCGCGCAGCCAGTAGCCGAAACCATTGTCGATACCGGCGCGGGCCTGCCCCTCGAAAATATCGGTCGGCTGCTTCGTGCGAATGACGATCGCGCCGCCAATCGCATTGCGGCCATAGATCGCGCCCTGCGGCCCTTTCAGCACCTCGATCTGCTCGATATCGAACAGCTCCTGGTTGAACTGGGCCGGATTGACCTGCTGCACCCCGTCGACAACGACTGCGACCGATGGCTCCGAATTGCGCGCCTGGGTGATGCCGCGGATGATGATGAAGGCGTTGCCGGCGTTCTGGGTCTCGACCAGATTGACGTTGGACGTCAGGTTGATGAAGTCGCTCGGCCGCTCGATACCCGCCGCCGCAATAGTTTCCGACGTATAGGCGGCTATCGCCGCCGGCACGTCCTGCAGGGATTCGGACCGGCGCAGCGCGGTAACGACGATGTCGCCCTCGCCGGCGGCAGCGGCCGCATCGCCGCCGGCGGATGCCGCCGACTGCGCCTCGGCCCCGCTCGCGGCGACACCGGCAATTCCCATCGCGCCCGCCAACAGCACGACACGTAGAGACCGTATCTTCCTCATCCCCATTCCCCGCTTTTATTGGCTCGGGTGGGCACCCGGCGCCGGCCGTTTTCCGGCTGGCGGACACCTATCCGATCGTTTGTCGGGGTACGAATTTCGATTATCGAAGTCAAGTTCGCATTGCGAAACCCATACGAAACCGCTCTGCTGTTGCGCACCGGAAACAATGCCAGGCGCCACAACCTTGCTGTCTTGCGATTAAGAAGGGAGTGTTAGGGTCGCAGCGCGTGCGACAGGAACGGCCAGCGCTGCAACGCGCCCTCGATCTCGACGGCGGCGCGCTGGAGCAGCGGCAGCCGGCTGGCGACCAGCTCGTCGCGCGCGATTCGGGTCGTCGATGTCGAGCAGTTGATCGCGGCGGCGATCTGCCGGTCTTTGTCGAACACCGGCACCGCGACGGAAACGACACCGTAATCCAGCTCGTCCTGGGCGGAAGCATAGCCGTCGACCCGCGTCGCGTGCAGGCTTTCGCGCAGCGCCGCCTTGTCGGTCACCGTATGTTCGGTGAACCGGTTCAGCGCGACCGATTCCAGATAGGCGTCAATCGCCGCGTCACCCTGATAGGCGAGCAGCACCTTGCCCAGCGACGTCGCATAGGCGGGAAAGCGGGTGCCGACGCTGGCGCCGATGCGGATGCGGCGGTTGGTCGAAACATGGGCGATGTACAATATGTCCTCGCCCGACAGCACCGCCATCGACGAGCTGTCGCCGGTTTCATCGCGCAGCGCCTGAAGGTGCGGTCCGGCCACGCCCTCGACATTCATCGAGGCGAGGAAGGCGGAACCGAACACCAGCACTTCCGGGCGCAGCAGGAATCGTCGGCCGTGCTGCGCGACATAGCCGAGCTGGACAAGCGTGTTCAGGCAGCGCCGCGCCACGGCCGGGTTCAGCCCCGTCGCCACTGCGACCTCGCTCAACTGCATTTCCGGACGGCTCTGGTTGAAGGCGCGCAGCACCGACAGGCCGCGCGCCAGCGTGGAGAGATATTCCGGGTCCTGCCGCACCTTCGGCGTCTCAGCCATCCTGCCGCCCCTTAGTCGTTCCGGCGGCTATAGACAGGCGCGACCGCCCGCGCCAGCCGCGCTATTCGCCGGGCGGCGTCCAGGCCGGGCGGCCCAGCACCGCCGGGTTGTCCACGCCCAGCACCGGCGGCGGCACCACCGTGTCCGCCCGCTCGCCGTCAAAGCTGACCGGCGAACGGATCGTGCGGAACAGCCCGGTCTCCGAGTGGGTGGCGGACACTTCCAGCGCCAGCGCGCGCGCCTGCTCTGTCTCCAGCACCTCGTTCGATGCATAGACCGGCGACGACGGCACGCCCTTCTCCAGCAGCAGTCGGCGCCATTCCTCCCGGTCACGGGTGCGAAAGATCGGTGCCAGAAAAGCGACGACATCGTCATAATGGGCGATGCGCGCGTTGCGGTCGGCGAACTCGGGCAGCGCCAGCATGTCCGGCCGCCCGACCGCCTCGGCCAATGCCTCCCAGAATTTGGTCGGCGACGACATGTGCAGCGCGATCCAGCCGCCGTCGGCGCACTGGAAAACATAGGATTGCGACACGTTGGGCCGGCTGTACGGCCCCATCACCTCGCCGGCCGAGAAATAATGGGTGAAGTCATCAAGGTTGAAATGGCACATCGCCTCCAGCATCGATACCTCGACCACCCGGCCGCGGCCGGTCGTCGCCCGCTCGTGCAACGCGCCCAATATGCCGTAAGCGGCGTAGAAGCCGGTGATGGAATCGGCGATCGCCGGGCCGACGACGCGCGGCTGCGCCGGGTTGAGCAGCAGGCGCAGGAACCCGCTCGCCGCCTGCGCCACCGTGTCGAAGGCCGGGCGCTTGCGGTCGGGTCCGGACGCGCCGAACCCGGAAATCGCGCAATAGATCAGCTTCGGGTTGATCGCCTGCAGCCGCGCCGCATCGACGCCCAACCGGGCGGCGACGCCGGGCCGGAAATTCTGGATGAACACGTCGGCGTCGGCGATCAGCGCGTCGAGTGCCGCCAGATCCTCCGGCTGCTTGGTGTTCAGCGTGATGCTTTTCTTGTTGCGGTTGTAGGTCTGGAAATGCGGGCTGTAGAGCCCGCCCTTGAACGCGCGGAACGGGTCACCGCCGTCACTGTTCTCCACCTTGACCACGTCGGCGCCCAGATCGGCGAGCAGCATCCCGGCGGCCGGGCCGGTGATGAACGTACCCATTTCCAGGACACGGACATCGCCAAGAACCTTCGCCATCACCGACCCTCCCAAACGAATCATGCCGGCCGGCCGCAGTGTCGTGCTGCGGGGCCGGATCGCCGCATATAAGAAAATTCGTATAGCGAAAACAACTTCGAAATGCGAAAGGTTGTGAGTCGGCATGTCGGCCGATAGCCTTGTCGCCCTGCCCGCCCCGGATTTCCGGGCCGGATCGCGGCGGCCGGGCCGGGCACAGACTAGTGAGATGGCGATGAGAATAGGCAAGCAGGATCAACCGTACAGCGCGATTTCCACCTCCACCCCGGCCGCGATCACCGTGCGCGGCAAGGACCTGTGCAGCGAGGTGATCGGCCAGACCGACTTCACCAGCTATTTCTGGCTGCTCGTCACCGGCACCGAGCCGAGTGCCGACCAGTTGTTCTTCGCCAATGCCGTGCTGACCGCGCTCGCCGAACATGGCCTGGTGCCCAGCGTCGTCGCCGCGCGGATGACCTACGCCGCCGCGCCGGAGGCATTTCAGGGCGCCGTCGCCGCCGGGCTGCTCGGCTGCGGATCGGTCGTGCTCGGCAGCGCGGAGGTTTCCGGCGCCTTTCTCGCCGACATCGTCGCGAACGACCGGGTGCCGGAAGAAGCGGTGCGGGCCCTGCGGGCGGAGGGCAAGGCGGTGCCCGGCTTCGGCCATCCGCTGCACAATGCCGGCGACCCCCGCGCCAACCTGCTGCTACGGCTGGCGGCGGAGCGCGGTACCGAAGGGCCGCATATCGCCGCCCTGCGCGCGGTGAAGGCCGCCCTCCCCGCCACGATCGGCCGCGACCTGCCGATCAACGTCAACGGTGCGATACCGGCGGTGATGCTCGATGTCGGCTTCCCGCTTCGGGCGCTGAAGGGCATCGCCCTGCTTGCCCGCACCGCCAGCCTGATCGGCCATCTGCAGGAGGAAAGCGAAAGGCCGATCGGCTTCATCCTGTCCGGGCAGGCGGCGGCGGCGATCGCCTATGACGGCCCCGGCCCCGACGCCGATGCCGGCGGCGACGCGGACGCCGGCACCGCCGCCCATGCCTGATTTTCGTTATGCGAATTTTACTTCGCAAAACGAATTGATGCCCCCAATGGGCTGTGCTAGCTTTTGCCGCCGGGTAGAGAGCGCGCAACGCCGCGCCCGCTAAGGAGAGGAACCGACCATGACGAGATTGCCGTCGCGGCTGCACCATACCGCCTATGTCAGCAAGGACCTGGAAGCGACCCGCAAATTCTACGAAGAGGTGATCGGCCTGCCGCTGATCGCGACGTGGAGTGAAAAGGACGTGCTGTTCGGCGCAGAGCGCGTCTACTGCCACTGTTTCTTCGGCCTGGCGGATGGCGGCGCCCTCGCCTTCTTCCAGTTTGCGAAGCCGGAGGATCAGACCCTGTTCGATCCGGAGCTGAGCCCCTCACCGTTCCGCCACATCGCGCTCAACGTCGACGCGGAAACCCAGGCGGAGATCGAGCAGCGAATCAAGGCCGCCGGCTATCGGGAACCCGATACCTATGTCCTGGAGCATGGCTATTGCCGGTCGGTCTACATCACCGATCCCAACGGCATGATCCTCGAATTCACCCTCGACGCGCCCAATGCGGATGAAATCAACGCCAGACGCCGCGCCGCCGCCCATGAGGAGCTGCGCCGCTGGCTTGCCGGCGATCACGAAACCAACAACCATTTCCGCCACGAAGAGCACGCCTGACGGCACGGCCATGGCCAGCCTGCCCGCCGACGGCCCGACGATGATCCACGACATTCCGGTCGCGAACGGCGCCGTCCGTATCGAAATCGCCGGCGAGGGGCTGCCGCTGGTCCTGCTCCACGGCTGGTCGCTCGACCGTGGCGTCTGGCAGGCGCAGCTCCACGCGCTGGCCGCGCGCTTTCAGGTGATCGCGGTCGACCGGCGCGGCTTCGGCGGATCGACCGCTCCGCCGGGGCTCGCGCAAGAGGATGGCGACCTGCTCGCCATTCTCGACCGGCTGGGGCTGGCGCGCGCGGTCATCGTCGGCATGTCGCAGGGCGGCCGGGTGGCGCTGCATTTCGCCATGGCCCACCCGGACCGGGTGATCGGCATTGTGCTGCACGGCGCACCGCTTGACGGCTTCCTGCCCGCTCCGCGCGGAGAGGACTGCATACCGATCACCAGCTATGCCGCGCTTGTCCGTGGCGGGCGGATCGACCGGATGAAGGCGCTATGGCGCACCCACCCGCTGATGCGGGTGGAAGACCCCGCCGCCCGGCGCATCGTCGACCGGCTGCTCGCCGCCTATCAGGCGCGCGACCTGACCGCGCCGGCGGCGCCGCCGCTGGCTCCGCTCGCCGGCGAACTCGATGCCATCCACGCGCCGGCGCTGGTCCTGACCGGGGAACAGGATACGCCCTGGCGGCGGCTGGTCGGCGATGCGCTTGCCTATGGCCTGGCCAACGCCCGCCGCGCCACCATCGGCGGCGGGCATCTGTGCAACCTGACCGATGCCGGCGCCTATAACGCCGTCCTCGCTGGCTTCGTCGACCGCATCCGCCGCGCCGCATAGGCGCGACCGCCGGGCGCTTACCCCCAGTAGCGCCGGCTCGCCCGCCGTGCCCCTTCGGCCAGCGCGCCTAGCTTGGCCCAGACCACTTCAGGGTCCAGCCCGCCGCTGCCGACATGGATCGAAAAGCCGCAGTCGACGCCGCCGATCACCCGTTCGCGCCCGACGAGGTCGGCGTAGCGGCCGATCCGCTGGGCGACCAGGTCGGGATGCTCGATATAGGACGATTGCGGCTCGATCAGCCCCGGCGCCAGTATCTTGTCCTCGGGCGGCCGGACGGTTTCGAACAGCGCGAATTCATGGGCGTGGCGCGGGTTCGCCGCCTCGAACAACACCGTGCGCGGCTTGGCGGTCCAGACGATGTCGACGATGTCAGCCAGCGGCACGTCGCAATGGTGCGGGCCGGGGTAATTGCCCCAGCACAGGTGCATCCGCAGCCGCTCCGCCGGGATGTTGGCGACGGCGTGGTTCAGCGCCTCGATATGCAGTGCGATCTTCTTGCGGAACCCGGCAACGTCGAGGTCGGCATACTGGACATGGCGGCCCATCGCGAGGTCGGGGCAATCGATCTGCAGGTCGATCCCGCTGGCGGCGATCGTCTCATATTCGTGCCGCAGCCCTTCGGCGATCGCGAACAAATAGGCTTCATAGTCGGGATAATGGGTGTTGCCGAAGAACAGCGCCGTTGTCCCCGGCGATACCGCGCTCATGAACAACCGCCGGCCCGGCGCCGCTGTCTTCAGCCGCTCGGCGTCGCGGCGTGGCGCCTCCATGTCCTTGACGGAGATCGGGCCGTTGCACGCCGGAGCGGTGCGCCGCGCCCGCCCGGTATCGGCGAACACCTTGGCCTTGGTCCCCGGAAACTCGTCAAGGTCGCGAAAGCTGTAGCTGCCGCTCTCGCCGCCGAAGCCGTTCAGCCGATCCTTGATGTAGGTGGCATAGCTCGGCTTCGACATCTCGCCGTCGTTCAGTACGTCGATACCGGCTTCGACCTGCCGCGCGACCATCAACGCCACCGCCTCGTCGACCGCGACCGCCAGCGCCTCCGGTTCGATCGCCTCGCCGCCCTGCTGCGCGAACATCATCGCCATCAGCGCCTCGGGGCGCGGCAGGCTGCCGGTATGCGTGGTCAAAAAGCGATCGGCCGCCATTCCCCCTCCCCAATGTCTGCAAAGCTCAGGTCAATCACGCTAGGTATTCGCATATCGAAGTCAAGTTCGCTTTGCGATAAGAATACAGCCGGCGGCGCAGGCGCGAGGGATTCTGGATCTGATCGGGCACTGAGCCACGGCTCATCCCTATATATCATAGTTAATGCTCTGTTATTCGTTCCGCCGCCTCGGTAGGGAGCCGGGCGGCCGGGATAGTTCCCTGGCTTATAGGGGCAAGGACATGCGGAAATTCTCTCTGATGGCGGCGGCTGCGCTGGGCGCGATGGCAGTGGCCACACCAGCTTCGGCGGCAAAGGTGTTTGTCCTCGACGGCGTGACCCTCCAGGGCGGCGGCACGCTGACCGGCACGTTCACCACCAACGACGCGATCACCGCGCTTGAGGCGGTCAATATCACCGCGTCGGCGAACGTGTACAACCCCGGCAACGGCATCAACTACAACCTGCCGGGCTTCGTCTACGACAACATCAGCTATGTTGACTGGCAGCAGGTTCCCAACTTCTTCCGCATGACCTTCAGTGATGCCGGCAAGAATTTCCAGATGGTCCTCTACTTCACGCCAGCGCTCAGCGACGCCGGCAGCAAGATTTCGACGACGCAGTCGTTCGAGTCCGAAATCGGCGTGCATCGCTACGTCACGGCCGGCAGCGCGGCCCTCAGCGCAGGAGCCGTCCCTGAGCCGGCAACCTGGGCTCTGTTGATCGCGGGCTTCGGCCTGGTCGGCGGCGCGATGCGCAGCCGCAAGCGCGTGACCGTCGCCTTCGCCTAAGCCAGGCATTGATTGCAGCGACGCCGCCGGCCTTCGGGCTGGCGGCGTTTCTGTGCGTGGAACGGCGCTCGCAACCATCTCCATCGCGATCAGCCGCCCGCGCTAGTCGCCCAGCTTCCGCCCCATCGTCCAATTGGCCTTCATCCGCACGATCGGATTCGGCGCACACCAGATTTCGCCCGTCTCGTTGATGGCTGTCACCCAGATCAGGTTGTGCTCTTCACCGTAATCGATGACGCCGATCGCCAGGCCATCGCCTTTTCCCTGCACGTGGAGCGGAATGGACGGGTTGAGTTGGGTGAACATGAGACGCGCCCCTTTGATTTGAGGCGGCGGTAACGCGGCCGGACGGCGATGGTTGCGGACGCGTCGGCGGCGACCGGCGCAGCGCCAGTCGTTCCGGCAGGGTATCGACTCTCATTCTAAAGTCACCTCGGCTACCCTCGAGCGCAGCCTGCAAGCCTTTCCCGGAGATACGGTTGTCGACCATGATCGGGTCGACGTACGCTCCAGCATGTAGTTACAATCGTCACCACGGCCGGGGATGAATAACCAGGCTTAAAATGGTGGGCGCTGACGGGCTCGAACCGCCGACCCTCTCGGTGTAAACGAGATGCTCTACCAACTGAGCTAAGCGCCCGCCTGACGGGAATGGCGGGCTTTATGGTGTTTGGTCCGGTTAGCCAAGCCCGAACGACCCATCACCGCGTTACGCCAGAATCGCGCCCGCCTGCCGCGCGGCGGTGAAGTAGCGCTGCATCGCCTCCGCCGCCCGGTCTGCCAGCGATATGAACACCCGTCGCCCATCACGCTGGTCCGGCCGGCGTTCGATCAGATTGGCGTCGGCCAGCGTCTGGATCCAACGCAGCGCCGTCGTCGGCGGCACCGCCGCGGCGATGCACAGGCTGGACACCGCAACCGGCTGCGCCTCCAGCCGCGCCGCCATCAGGTCGAGCAGCATGTCCCAGGCCGGGTCGGCGAACAGCGCCGGCGGCAAATACTGGTCGCGCAGCCGCCGCGCGCGGATCACCGCGCGGATCGTCACCGGCTCGACCGGGTCGCTCCGCGTTTCGGCGGCGAAGCGCCCGGCGCCGTCATGCACCGCCGGCCCCGGCCCAAGCTCGCCGGCGGAGAGTTCGGCCAGCGCCTTGGCGATGCGCGCCACCTCACGGCTCAACTGCATCAACCGCTGCGCCTCGGACTCCGCGCCGATATCGGCCAGCATCAACTGGCGGGGCTGTACCGCCAGTTGCAGCGCGGCAACCCGCTCGATCATTGTCGGCGCGCACAGCAGGGCGACGCGCGCGCTGCTGATCCCCGCCGCGACGATGTCAATCAGCGACTCGGGAAAGCAGACGACCGCGTCGATGCCGGCGTCGCGCGCCGTCCGGTCGACCAGCGCGAGCAGCGCGTCCAAATCGGCGCCACCGTCGCGGTCCAGTTCGACGATCAGCGCGTCGGCATTGCCGATAGCGGCCAGCCGCCCCTCTCCCACCGCGCCCGGCTCCAGCAATTCGGAGCGCAGCACGCGCGCGCCCAGCACATCCGCGGCCTGCGCCGCGACCGACAGACCCATCGACGTATCCGCCAGCACAACGACCGCCGTTTCGGTCATCGTCGTCCCGCCGTTGCGATACCAAAGCTCCATGGCCACCCCCGTTCGTCCGCGTTTGATCCATTCTGGACCATGCCCGATCCGGGGATGGACTCCAGTGGATACGTGTCCGTTTTGGATAAAAAAATTGAGTTAAGACTGCAACATAGCAGAATTACGACGATCGCGTCCAAGTCTCTCGGCTTCGCCGATCGCGGAGTCCAGCGCGGCCAGGCAGGCCGCATGGTCGGCGCGCATCCCCGGCGGCGCACCGGTCTGCGCCAGCGCGGCGCGTGCCGCGCGCAACGCGGCGTTGATCTCGTCGATATCCACTGCTCCGTCCTCCTGTGCGAAGGACGGTCGTTGCGGCGGCGGCTTGCGCGGCGATTGCTCCGCGGCGGAGCGTCGCTGCCCGCCCCTACTCCATCGCCTTGACGATTTCCTCGACCATCTTCTTGGCGTCGGCAAGCAGCATCATCGTGTTGTCGCGGTAGAACACGTCGTTGTCGACGCCGGCATAGCCGACACCGCCCATCGACCGCTTGACGAACAGCACGGTCTTCGCCTTCTCAACGTCGAGGATCGGCATGCCGTAGATCGGCGAGCTCTTGTCGGTCTTGGCCGCCGGGTTGGTCACGTCGTTGGCGCCGATGACGAAGGCGACGTCGGTGCGCGCGAACTCGGAGTTGATGTCCTCCAGCTCGAACACCTCGTCATAGGGCACGTTCGCTTCGGCCAGCAGCACATTCATGTGCCCCGGCATCCGCCCGGCGACCGGATGGATCGCATATTTGACGGCGACGCCGTGCTCCTTCAGCTTGTCGGCCATCTCGCGCAGCGCATGCTGCGCCTGGGCGACGGCCATGCCGTAACCGGGGACGATAACGACCTGCTCGGCCTGGCTCATCAGAAAGGCGGCGTCCTCGGCCGACCCGCGCTTCCACGGCCGGTCGGTCTTGGCGGCCGCGGCACCGCCGCTGTCGCTGTCGCCAGCGCCGAAGCCGCCGGAAATCACGCTGATGAAGCTGCGGTTCATTGCCTTGCACATGATGTAGGACAGGATCGCGCCCGACGACCCGACCAGCGCGCCGGTGATGATCATCGCGGTGTTGTGCAGGGTGAAGCCCATCGCCGCCGCCGCCCAGCCGGAATAGCTGTTCAACATCGAGATGACGACCGGCATGTCCGCCCCGCCGATCGGGATGATCAGCAGGAACCCGATCAGGAAGGATAGCGCGACGATCACCCAGAACATTCCCGGCGTGTCGGCGTGGAACAGGAAGACCAGTGCCAGGATCGCCGCCAGCATGCCCAGGTTGATGACATGGCGCAGCGGCAGGATGATCGGCGCGCCGCTCATATTGCCGTTCAGCTTTAGGAAGGCGATAACCGATCCGGAAAAGGTGATCGCGCCGATCGCGACGCCAAGCCCCATCTCGATCCGGCTGTTGAACGCGATATCCAGCCCGTCGGCGGCAAGGATGCCGAACGCCTCCGGGTTCAGAAAGGCGGCCGCGCCGACCAGCACCGCCGCCATGCCGACCAGCGAGTGGAAAGCGGCGATCAGCTGCGGCATTGCGGTCATTGCGATCCGCCTGGCGACGATGAAGCCGATCGTCCCGCCGATCAGGATCGCGCCGGCGATCTCCGGCAGGCTGGCGATATCGTGGGTGACCAGCGTGGTGCCGACGGCCAGCGCCATGCCGGCCATGCCGAAACGGTTGCCCCGCCGGCTCGACGCCGGGCTGGACAGCCCGCGCAGCGCCAGGATGAAGCAGACGCCCGCTACCAGATAGGCGAGCGCGACCCAGGGATTGACGGCGAGCGCCTCGTGCATGGTCCTAGCGCCCCTTCTTCTTGTACATCGCCAACATGCGTTCGGTCACCGCGAAGCCGCCGAAGATATTGACGCTAGCCAGCACCACCGCCGCCAGCCCCAGCCATTTCGACAGGGGCGACCCCGCCGCCGCGCTGGCGATCAGCGCGCCGACGATGATCACCGACGAAATCGCATTGGTCACCGCCATCAGCGGCGTGTGCAGCGCCGGCGTCACTGACCAGACGACATAATAGCCGACGAAGCAGGCGAGCACGAAAATCGAGAGGATCGAAATGAAGTCCATCGTCGAGGTCCTTGTCTCGCGGTCAGCCGAGCAGGCGGGTGTTCACCACCTTGCCGCCCTGAGTCAGGCGGATCGCCTGGGTGATCTCGTCGTCGTCGGGCAGGATGGGCCGGCCCTGTTCCTTGTCCCAGAAGGCACTGAGGAAATTGTACAGGTTGCGCGCGAACAGCGCCGACGCGTCCGCCGCCAGCCGGCCGGGCACGTTGCGGTGGCCGACGATCCTGACGCCGTGCTTCTCGGCAATCTCGCCGGCAACCGCGCCCTCGACATTGCCGCCCTGCTCCACCGCCAGGTCGACGATCACGCTGCCCGGCCGCATCGACGCGATCTGCGCGTCGGAGATCAGCCGGGGCGCCGCCCGGCCGGGGATCAGCGCGGTGGTGATGACGATGTCCTGCTTGGCGATATGGCTGGAGACAAGATCGGCCTGCGCCGCCTTGTACTCGTCGCTCATCTCGGTGGCGTAGCCGCCGGAGCCTTCACCCTCGATGCCTTTGACCGCCTCGACGAAGATCGCCTTGGCGCCAAGGCTCTCGATCTGTTCCTTGGTCGCGGAGCGGACGTCGGTGGCGGACACCTGCGCGCCCAGCCGCCGCGCGGTGGCGATTGCCTGCAGGCCGGCCACGCCGACGCCCATCACGAACACGCGTGCGGCGGAGATCGTGCCGGCGGCGGTCATCATCATCGGAAAGGCCCGGCCGTAGACGCCGGCCGCATCGATCACCGCCTTGTAACCGGACAGGTTCGACTGCGACGACAATATGTCCATCGACTGGGCACGGGTGATGCGCGGCATGAACTCCATGGCCAGCGCGTCGACCCCCAGCGCGGCATAGGCGTCCACCCGCGCCCGCTCGCCGAACGGGTTCAACCCGGCGACCAGCCAGGCGCCTTGCTTCACGCCTTTCAGGCTGTCCGGCACCGGCCCCTGCACGCCAAGCAGGATGTCGGCATCGGCCAGCGCCGCGGCGCGCGTGCCGACGGTGGCGCCGGCATCGGCATAGGCGGTATCGGCAATCGACGCGCCGGCGCCGGCGCCGGCCTCGACCGCGACGGTGGCGCCCAACGCGATGAATTTCTTCACCGTTTCCGGGCTGGCCGAGACGCGGGTTTCGCCGGCGGCGGTTTCCTTCAGGACCGCTATCTTCATCGCAGACCGCTCAGCGCGCGATCAGCATGATGATGATCATCGTCGTTACGAAGCTGATAATCGCCGAATATTTGATCAGCGACGTGAAACCGGAATAGGTCTGCTCGTGAGCATCGAAGTCGTTGGTCGCCACGGGCGCGCCCTCCCCTTGAATCCTACGCCGCCTCCTTAGCCAGCCGGCCTGCCCTTCTCAAGCCTTTTGGCCGGCGCTGGGCGCCGAGGCGGTTTAATCCGCCATTTACACTGCGGTGCTAGATCCTGTCTCTCATAGGGACTGTGGATAGGGGATCATGGCGCGCAACGGAGTTCGCCTGTTGATGCTGGTCGATGACGAACCGGCGCAGCGCCGGCTGGTATCGGCCATCGCGGCGCGGGCCGGCTGGCGGACGATCGGCGCCGCCAACGGCGAGACCGCGATCGCCACGCTCGGCACCCAGGACGGACTGTCGCTCGACGCCGTGCTGATCGACCATGCCCTGCCTTCCGCCGATCTGACAGGGCTGATCTGCGCGATCCGCGACCGGCGACCGGCGCTGCCGGTGGTGACGATGACCGCGCTCGATTCCGCCGAGGTCGCGGTCGAGGCGATGCGTGCCGGCGCCACCGATTTCCTGCTGAAGCCGATCGCGCCAGACCGGCTGCTAGCCGCACTCGACGCGGCGGTGAACAGCGGCGCCGGTGGCGGTGAGCTGCGCCCGCTGTCCGAAAAGATCAGCGCGCCGCTCGGCTTCGACGAGATCGTCGGCGCCGCGCCGCGCTTCCGCGCCGCCCTCGCCATCGCCGCCAAGGCCGCGCGCGCGCGCGTGCCGGTGCTGATCGAAGGAGAAAGCGGCACCGGCAAGGAACTGGTGGCGGAGGCGATCCACGCCGCCTCGCCCCGCGCCAAGCGGCCGCTGATCGCGGTCAATTGCGGCGCAATTCCCGAAAACCTCGTCGAATCGGAATTGTTCGGCCATGAACGCGGCGCCTTCACCGGCGCGTTCGAACGCAAGGTCGGCCGATTCCAGGAGGCGGACGGCGGCACCCTGTTCCTCGACGAGGTCGCCGAACTGCCGCTCGATGCGCAGGTCAAGCTGCTGCGCGTGCTGGAAACCGGCGACATCCAGCCGGTCGGCGGCCGCGTCGTCCACGACATCGACGCGCGCGTCATCGCCGCGACCAACAAGGTGCTGCTCGACGAAGTCGCCGCCGGGCGCTTTCGCGAGGATCTGTATTATCGGCTGAACGTCGTCCAGCTCGTTATCCCGCCGCTGCGCGACCGCAAGGGCGACATTCCCGCCATCGCCCGCCACCTGCTCGCCCGAATCGCGCGCCAGCCGGGCCTGCGCGGCCTCGGCATCACCGACGAGGCGCTGTCGCTGCTCACCGGCTATGACTGGCCGGGCAATGTCCGCCAGCTCCAGAACGCGCTGTTCCGTGCCGCGGTGCTGTGTGAGAGCGACGCGCTGACCACCGACGATTTCCCGCAGATCGCCCAGCGGTTCAGCGGCGCAGACCAGCCGCAGGCACCGGCGACGGCGCTGAACGCCACCGGCTCCGGCGTCACCCTGTTCGAAGCGGACGGCCATCTGCGCTCGCTCGAGGCGATCGAAGCCGACGTGATCCGCCTCGCCATCGGCCATTACCGCGGCCGGATGACCGAAGTCGCCCGCCGCCTCGGCATCGGCCGCTCGACCCTCTACCGCAAGCTCGCCGAACTCGGCATCGGCGACGCGGCGGCGTAAATTCCCCCGGCCCGCGCCGCGTCCTTCAAACCCGCCGCCATGCCCCCTACATAGGCGGCAATGCCCACCGCCGCTTTGTCCGCCATGATCGTCGCCGACGGGCTGCGCCTGCCGTTGCGGCTGACCCCGCGCGCCCGGCGCAGCGCGATTACCGGTCTTGGCGCCGATGCCGACGGCCGGCCGCTGGTCCAGCTCCGCGTCGCCGCACCGCCGGTCGAGGGGGCCGCCAACGCCGCGCTCGCCACGTTTCTCGCCACCACTCTCGGCGTCCGCAAGGCTGACGTCACCCTGCTGTCCGGCGCCACTGCACGGGTGAAGATGGTGCACGTCGCCGGCGACGGGCCGGCACTCGCCGCCCGCCTCGACGCCATTCTCAGTTCCGTCCCGAAAGGAGATTCGCAATGACCGACCTGTCCGCCTTCCCGATCACCCGCCGCTGGCCCGCCGCCCATCCCGACCGGATTCAGCTCTATTCGCTGCCGACGCCCAACGGTGTGAAGGTGTCGATCATGCTGGAGGAAACCGGCCTGCCCTATGAGCCGCACCTGATTGATATCGGCAAGGACGAGACCTGGACGCCCGAATTCCTGTCGCTCAACCCCAACGGCAAGATCCCGGCGATCATCGATCCCGACGGTCCCGGCGGCAAGCCGCTCGGCCTGTTCGAATCCGGCGCGATCCTGCTCTACCTCGCCGAAAAGACCGGCAAATTCCTGCCAGCCGACCCAGCGCTGCGCTATGAAACCATCCAGTGGGTGTTCTTCCAGATGGCGGCGATCGGCCCAATGTTCGGCCAGGTCGGTTTCTTCCACCGCTTCGCCGGCAAAGAGTTCGCCGACAAACGCCCGCTGGAACGGTACGTCAACGAAACGAAGCGCCTGCTCGGCGTGCTGGAAACCCGCCTCGACGGCCGCGACTGGATCATGGGCGACGCCTATACCATCGCCGATATTGCCACCCTCGGCTGGGTGCGCAACCTGATAACCTTCTACGAAGCCCGCGACCTCGTCGCCTATGACAGCCTGACCCACGTCCCCGCCTGGCTCGAACGCGGCCTTGCCCGGCCCGCCGTCCAGCGCGGCCTGACCATCCCGGCCCGCCCAGCGGCCTGACCCACAAGTCCGTCATCGCGAGCCCCCGGATGGGGCGCTCGCGGTGGCGCGCTTACCCGACCAGCGCCTGGTCCCGCATCCCGCGCCACAGCTTCACCGCCTGCACCGTCTCCGCCGCGTCGTGGACGCGCAGCAGGTGGACGCCGCGCGCCACGCCGTGCAGCGCCACCGCCAGCGACCCGCCCAGCCGCTCCTCGGCGGGCACCTCGCCGGCCAGCGCGCCGATGAAACGTTTGCGGCTGGCGCCCAGCATTACCGCGCAGCCAAGGCCGTTCAGCATCGCCAGCCCGTTCAGCAGCGCCAGATTGTCCGCCACCCCCTTGCCGAATCCGATACCGGGGTCGACGATGATCCGGTCGCGCGCAATGCCGGCGGCGACGGCCGCGTCCACCCGGTCGGCCAGCCAGTCGTAAACCTCGATCAGCGGGTCGCTCAGCTTCGGCCCGTCATGCAGGTTGCGGCCGCTATGATGCATCAAAATGACCGGGCAGCCGGCCTTCGCCACCACTTCGGCCGCGCGCTCGTCATGGAGCAGTGCAGACACATCGTTGACCAGCCCGGCACCGGCGGCCAGCGCCGCCTCCATCACCGCCGCCTTGCGGGTGTCGATCGACACCGCGACGCCACCGGCCGCCAGCCGCTCGACCACCGGTACCACCCGCTTGATCTCGTCGCCTTCCCAGACGGTTGTCGCCCCCGGCCGCGTCGATTCCCCGCCGACGTCGATCAGCGCTGCGCCCGCCTCCGCCATCGCGAAGCCGGCATCGGCGGCGGCCTGCGGCTCCGCGGCATTGCCGTCGCCGGAAAAGCTGTCGGGCGTCACATTAAGGATCGCGGCAACCTGCGGCTGGTCAAGCCGGATTACCCTTTCGCGGACAGTGATCGGCGCGCGCGGCGCCGCGAAGCGGGCGAGCAGCGGCGCCACCTCGTCCGGCAGCCGGTCCTGTTCGGCCACCGGCACCAGCGCCCGGCCGCAGCGCGTGCCGCCGCTTTCGACGATCACCTCCCACGCCGCGTGCCACAACATCGTGCCCGCCAGCCGCGCCACCTGCCCGTCATTGCCGACCGGCGTGTCGACAAAGCCTTCCGGCCGCAGATAAACCTTGGCGCCCGGCGGAATCGCCGGCAGCGTCACGGCTGTGTCGCCAGCAGATAGGTCTGGCGCAGCGTGTCGACCGGCTTCAGCGCCCCGTCCTGTTCATGGTGCCAGAACGTCCAGCCGTTGCACGACGGCGCGCCCTGTACGCTGGCGCCGACCTTGTGGATCGACCCCGTGGCATCGCCCGACAGCAGCGATCCGTCGGCACGCACCGTCGCCCGCCAGCGCCGCCTGATGTCGGTCAGCACCGTGCCCGGCGTGATCATTCCGGTTTCGACCAGCGTGCCGAACGGCACCCGCGGCGCCGCGCGCGGCGCCTGCATCGTCGCCAGCGCGGATTCGTCCAGCGGCAGCGCGTCGGCGATCCGCTGCTCGGCAACCTCGACATAGCTCGGCTCGCGTTCGATGCCGATGAAATGCCGGCCCAGCCGCCGCGCCACCGCGCCGGTGGTGCCGGTGCCGAAGAACGGGTCGAGGATGATGTCGCCGGGCTTCGTGCAGGCCAGCAGGATGCGATAGAGCAGCGCCTCCGGCTTCTGGGTCGGGTGGGCCTTGGTGCCGCCGCGTTTCAGCCTTTCCTGCCCGCCGCAGATCGGCAGCACCCAGTCGGAACGCATCTGCAATTCGTCGTTCAGTGTCTTCATCGCGCGGTAATTGAATGTGTAGCGCGCATTCTCGCCATGCGCCGCCCAGATCAGCGTTTCATGCGCGTTGGTAAAGCGCGTGCCCTTGAAATTCGGCATCGGGTTGGCCTTGCGCCAGACGATGTCGTTCAAGATCCAGAAACCGCCGTCCTGCAATGCGGTGCCGACGCGGAAGATGTTGTGATAGCTGCCGATCACCCACAGGCTGCCGTCGGGCTTCAGCACCCGCCGCGCCTCGGCCAGCCAGGCGCGGGTGAAGCGGTCATAGGCGGCAAAGGTGTCGAACTTGTCCCAGTCATTGTCGACCGCATCGACCCGCCCGCCTTCCGGCCGGTACAGGTCGCCGCCAAGCTGGAGGTTATAGGGCGGGTCGGCAAAGATCATGTCGACGCTCGCCGCCGGCAGCGCACGCATCGCCGCGATGCAGTCGTCCATCAGGATCCGGTCGACCAGCAGCCCCTTGACGGGTGCCGCCGCGCTCCGCCTGACCTTGGTAATGACCCCCAAAACACCCTCCCGCAAAATCGGGGGGCAAAGTGAGTCACCAGCGACTCGCGGTCAAGTCTCACTTTTATTTTTCGACTGGAGTCAATAGGTAATATCGCAAAACGAAACGGGAACGACCCCAACATATGGCGGCCCGCCATGCGCGCGCACCGCAAGCGCTGGTGGTGTGATTCAAAAGACTCAAACGTCGAATTACAGCGCCAGCCAGGCCTGCGCGACCGGCGCGAAGCTGCGGCGGTGGTACCGCGTCGGGCCAAGGCGGATCAGCGCGTCGCGGTGCTCGCGTGATCCGTATCCCTTGTTCCGCGCCCAGCCATAGCCCGGATATTCGGCGTCCAGCGCGATCATCATCGCATCGCGATGCTGCTTGGCGACGATCGACGCGGCGGCGATCGACAGGCACAGCGCGTCGCCGCCGACGATCGCGGCGGACGGGTGCGCCCAGCGCGGGCAACGATTGCCGTCGATCAGCACCATGCCCGGCGCAACGCCAAGCGCGGCAACCGCCCGCTCCATCGCCAGCATCGTCGCGTGAAGGATGTTCAGCCGGTCGATCTCGTCGACATCGGCCAGGCCGACGCCGACCCGCGCCACCGCGGCGATCCGCGCGGCCAGCGCGGCACGGGCGGCGGCGGACAGCTTCTTGGAATCGTCGATGCCGTCCGGCACCCCGGTGACGGGCAGGATCACCGCCGCCGCGACCACCGGCCCGCACAGCGGCCCGCGCCCCGCTTCGTCGACGCCGACCACCGGCGCCGGGTGGTCGGCCTCAAGGCGCCGGTCCGGGCCGCTCATCCCAGCCGCCAGGGCGGAAAGCGCCGGTTCTCGCCGGCGCGGTACAGGCAGACGCGGTTACCGCCGGGGTCGCGCAGCCAGGCCTCGCGCCAGCCCCAGCGCTGCTCCGTCGCTGGCGCCTCCACCGCATAGCCGGCCGCCGCCATCCGCGCCGCCGCCGCATCGGGGTCGGCGCATTCCAGATAGACGCCGCCGGCCTCGCCCGCCGCGACCGACAGCGTCGCGCCCCCGGCGCTTTCGAACCGCGCATAACGGCCCGGCGCGTCGACGATCCGGGTCAGGCCCAGCGCGTCGTAGAACGCGACCGACGCCGCCTGGTCGGTGGCCCCCACCGTCATCTGGTTCAGCATCGGCGCGGTGCCGGCAATATCCAGGCGGACGGCGGCATGGCCCATCGGCCCATGCCCGCGCCCCAGCCCCGGCGCCTCCTTCAGGGCGATCCGCACGAACAGCCGCGCCCGCGCCACCGCCTCGTCCAGCGCCAGCCCGGCGCCCAGCCCGGCGGCGATCGCACTGGCCAGCGTGCAGCCGGTGCCATGGCTGTGCACGGTATCGATCCGCTCGCCCTCGAACCGCATCTCGCCCTCCGGCGTGACAAGCCGGTCGACAATCGTCGTGCCGTCGGCATGCCCGCCCTTGACCAGCACCGCCCGGCCGGTGCGCGCGACGATCGCTTTCGCATCGCCGCCCAGCGCCGCCAATTCAGGCAGATTGGGGGTGGTGACGGTGGCAATCGCCATCAGCCGGTCGAAGGCGGCGATCGTTCCGGCGTCGGCCAGCACCGATCCGCTGGTCGCGATCATCACCGGGTCGAAGACGATCGGCACGCCTGTCATCCGCGCCAGCCGGTCGGCCACCGCTCCGGCCGTCTCCGGCGATCCGATCATGCCGATCTTGACCGCGTCGACGCCGATATCGTCGGCAACCGCGTCGATCTGGGCGATGACCATGTCGGTCGGCACCGCATGGACCGCGCTCACCCCCTGCGTGTTCTGGGCGGTGATCGCGGCGATCGCGGTCATCGGGTGGCCGCCCAGCATGGTGACGGTGCGGATATCCGCCTGAATGCCGGCACCGCCGCCGGAATCGGAGCCGGCGACGATCAGGATGCGCGCGGTCACGCCACCGCCGCCACCGCCGCACAGATGCGGTCGACCAGCGCCTCGACCTGCGCCGCATCGTCGCCTTCCGCCATCACCCGGATCAGCGGCTCCGTGCCGGACCGGCGGATGACCAGCCGCCCGCGCCCGTTCAGCTCGGCCTCCGCCTCGGCGATCACCGCCTTCACGCGTGCGTCGTCCAGCGGGCGGCCGCCACTGTGGCGGACATTCTTCAGCAATTGCGGCACCGGCTCGAACAGCCGCAGCAATTCGCTCGCCGGCCGCCCCTCCGTCACCAGTTCGGCGAGGATCTGCAACGCAGCGATCAGCCCGTCGCCGGTCGTCGCATGATCGGACATGATGATATGGCCGGACTGTTCGCCGCCGACATTGAACCCGCCCGACCGCATCCGTTCCAGCACATAGCGGTCGCCGACCCCGGCGCGCTCCAGCGTCAGCCCTTCGGCGGCCAGCAGCCGCTCCAGCCCCAGATTGGACATGACCGTCGCGACCAGCCCGCCGCCGCGCAGCTGCCCGCGCTTTGCCCAGCGCGTCGCGATCAGCGCCATCAACTGGTCGCCGTCGACCACCCGCGCCTTTTCATCGACCACGATCAGCCGGTCGGCGTCGCCGTCAAGCGCGATGCCGATATGCGCGCCGGACGCCGCGACCGTTTCCTGCAACAGCGCCGGCGCGGTCGATCCGACCTGATCGTTGATGTTGCGGCCGTTGGGGGTAACCCCGATCGGGATCACATCCGCTCCCAGTTCCCACAGCGCGGCGGGGGCGACCTGATAGGCGGCGCCATTGGCGCAATCGACGACGACGCGCAGCCCGTCGAGGCTCAGACGATCGGGGAAGGTCGACTTGGCGGCGTGGATGTAGCGGCCGCGCGCGTCCTCCACCCGGCGGGCGCGGCCGGTGCGTTCGGCCGGCGCCAGCACCGGCTCGGCATCGATCAGCGCCTCGATCGCCGCCTCGTCGGCATCCGACAGCTTGTAGCCGTCCGGCCCGAATAATTTGATCCCGTTATCCTGGAACGGGTTGTGGCTGGCGGAGATCATCACGCCCAGGTCGGCGCGCATCGAACGGGCGAGCAGCGCCACCGCCGGTGTCGGCATCGGCCCAACCTGGACGACATCCATGCCGACGCTGGTGAAGCCGGCGACCAGCGCCGATTCCATCACATAGCCCGACAGGCGGGTATCCTTGCCGATGACGACGCGGTGGACATGGTCACCGCGCGCAAAGTGGGCCCCGGCGGCCATGCCGACCTTCATCGCCATCTCGGCGGTCATCGGCGCCTGGTTGACCCGGCCGCGAATGCCGTCGGTGCCGAAGAATTTCCTGTTCACATTCTACCCCGATCCGCCACTATGCGCGGCCCTGATAGCGCGGAGAGACCCATCATGAAATATCGCACGCTCGGCGACGGGCTCGTCGTATCGGCACTTGGCCTCGGCTGCATGCCGATGGCCGGCGTCGGCGGCGACATGTACGGCGTCGCCGACGAAGCGGAATCGATCGCGACGATCCACCGCGCGATCGATCTCGGCGTCACTTTCTTCGACACCGCAGAAATATACGGCCCCTATCATAATGAGGAACTGCTCGGCCGCGCGATCCGGGGGCGGCGCGACGGGCTGGTCATCGCCACCAAGTTCGGTTTCCGGTTCAACGCCGATACCAGCGTCACCGGCGTCGATTCCAGCCCGGCCAATGTCCGCCGCGTCTGCGACGAATCGCTGCGCCGCCTCGGCATCGACACCATCGACCTGTTCTACCAGCACCGTGTCGACCCGGCGGTGCCGGTCGAGGAAACCGTCGGCGCGATGGCGGATCTGGTCCGCGCCGGTAAGGTCCGCCATCTCGGCCTGTCGGAAGCCGGCGCCGACACCATCCGCCGCGCCGCCACCGTCCACCCGATTGCCGCGCTGCAATCGGAATATTCGCTGTGGGAACGCGATATAGAGGTGGACATTCTGCCCGCCTGCCGCGCGCTCGGCATCGGCCTGGTGCCCTATTCCCCCCTCGGCCGCGGCTTCCTCACCGGCCGCTTTGCCAGCCGGGCGGACCTGCCGCCGGGCGATTACCGGCTGGGCGACCCGCGCTATGCGGAAGGGAATTTCGAAAGCAACATGCGGGTCGTTACCGTCGCCCGCGCAATCGCGGAGCGCCAGGGCATTTCTCCCGCGCAGGTCGCTCTGGCCTGGCTGCTTGCGCAGGGCGACGCGATCGTGCCGATCCCCGGCTCGAAACGGCGGGTGACACTCGAAGACAGCATGGCCGCCGCCGATGTCGCGCTGACCGCCGACGATCTGGCCGCGCTCGACGCCGCGGCGCCACGCGGCGCCACCGCCGGGCTGCGCTACGGCAATGAACGGGCGCTGGCGATGGTGCGGCTGTAACGCGCCATGGCGATTCTCGTCGATGCCGACGCCTGCCCGGTCAAGGATGAGGTCTACCGCGTCGCCCTGCGCCGGGGCGTGCAAGTCACCATCGTCAGCAACGGGCCGATCCGCATTCCGCCGCACCCGCTGATCGGCCGGGTGCAGGTCGGCTCCGGCTTCGACGCCGCCGACGACTGGATCGCCGAACGCGCCGGGCCGGCGACGCTGGTCGTCACCGCCGACATCCTGCTCGCCGACCGCTGCCTCAAGGCGGGCGCCACCGTGCTTTCGCCAAACGGCAAGCCGTTCACCACCAGCTCGATCGGCAACGCCATCGCCGTGCGCGCGATCATGGCGGACCTGCGCGCCGGCGGCGACAGCATCGGCGGGCCGCCGCCCTTCACCAAGACGGATCGTTCCCGCTTCCTCTCCGCCCTCGACGAAGCCCTGACCCGCCTCGCACGCGTTTGACCGGCAAGCGGCGCCAACCCGCTTCAGCCTAAAGCGCTTGCTAACCATCGTGCTGCTATCGCCGGCCCATGTGGACGGCAATGGCAAGCGGCGACTGGGTGAACGAACGGCGGGTGCGGCTGGTCTGCCGGCTGCTGCTGGCCGCGACGCTGCTCTCCGCCGCCGCGCTGCTGCTCACCGCCAGCGGCACGCTCGACCGGCTCGGCCGGCCGGTCGGCACGGATTTCTCCAATGTCTACGCCGCCGGGCGCATGGCGCTGGACGGCCACGCCGCCACCGCCTGGCTGTGGCCGGAGCATTATCAGGTGCAGCAGGCGGTCCATCACAGCGCGACCGTGCCGTTCTACGGCTGGCACTACCCGCCGCCGTTCCTGCTGCTCGCAGCGCTGCTCGCGCTACTTCCCTATCTCGCCGCGCTGGCGCTGTGGCAGGGGGTGACGCTGGCCGGCGCGGTGCTGGTCGTCCGCCGGATCGCACCGGGGCGCGGCACCCTGCTCGCCGCGCTCGCTGCGCCTGCAACCTTCGTCTGCCTCGGCCACGGCCAGAACGCCTTCCTGACCGCCGCGCTGCTCGGCGGCGGGCTGTGGCTGCTCGACCGGCGGCCGCGGCTGGCCGGGCTGCTGCTCGGCTGTCTGGTCTACAAGCCACAATTCGCACTGCTGCTGCCGGTGGTGCTGGTCGCCGCCGGCAACCGCCGCGCTTTCATGGGCGCCACCACGTCATCGCTCGGCCTGTGCGCCGCCACCTTCGCGCTGTGGGGTTGGCCGGTATGGCAGGCGTTCCTCGATTCCCTGCCGCTCACCCGCGCGGTGGTGATCGAGGCCGGCGAGACCGGCTGGGAAAAGATCGTCAGCGCCTTCGCTGCCGCCCGCGCCCTCGGTGCGCCGCTGCCGCTTGCCTATGCGGCGCAGGGGCTGGCGACCGGCCTCGCCATCGTCGGAGCCGCCGCCGCGGCGCGCTGGGCCAGCCCGGCGGTGCGCGGCGCCACCGTCTGCTGTGCGGCGGTGCTGTCGACGCCCTATGTGCTGGACTATGATCTGGTCATCCTCGGCCCGGCGATCGCCTTCATGGTGGCGGATGCCCGCGCGCGCGGCTGGCTGGCGTGGGAAAAGACCCTGCTCGCCCTCGCCTACGCCGCGCCGCTGTTCGGCCGGCAGGTCGCGGCGTTCAGCCTGATCCCGGTCGACTGGCTGGCGACCGTCGCGCTGTTCGCCCTCGCCCTGCGCCGCGCCTGGCTGCTCGACCTGAATGGCGCTGCGCCATGGCGCGGCGCCGTCGGTCAGCGGTCATAGGCCTTGGGCAGCGCCCCTTCGCCCGGCGTCGCATAGCGGTCGCGCAGCCGCTGCTGGCGGGTGACGGTCGGTTGCTGCACGCCGTCGATGAACACCGCCTCGGCCGCCGAACTCAGTTCCAGCGGGTCGCCGCTCCACACCACCACATCGGCATGGCGGCCGGGGCGCAGCGAACCGTATTCGCCGCCCAGCCCGATCGCCTCCGCCGGGCCGGAGGTGATCGCCGCCAGCGCCTGCGCCCAGCTCAGCCCGGCTGCCCCCGGCAGTTTGGCCAGCGCCACCAGATTGCCGGCATATTGCAGTTCCTGCCGCGCCTGCCGCGTGTCGTTGTCGCCGATCATGCCGATGCCAACCTTGACCCCGGCCTTGACCATCCGGCCGATGTTCGACTGGGTCGCCGCCAGCGTCTCGAATGCCGCCGGCAGATCGTTCAGCGCGGACGCGATCACCGGCACCCCGGCGGCGGCGATCTGCGGTGCCACCGTCCAACCCTCGCTGACCCCGACCAGCACCAGCTTCAGCTCCGGGAAATCCTTGCGCAGCGCCAGCGCCGCCAGGATATCGCTGCCCCGCTCGACATGGGCGAGCAGCGGCACCTTGCCGGTGACGACCGGCACCAGCGCCGCTGCGTCGGTGCGGTTGAACAGCGCGGTATTGTCCCGGCCGCCATAGCCGGCCGGGTTACGCGCATAGTCGCGCGCCGAGTTGAGCGCATTGCGCAGGTAGGTGTGGGCCGCGCCCCGGCTGCCGCCGGCGCTCGCCGCCCCGTCCTCGCCCAGCTCGACGAACTGGAAGGCGCGCGGCCTGGTCACCGCGTCCATATCGGCGCCCATGTCGATGACCGCGCCCTGCCCGGCGAACATCCCCGGCCCGGTCGCCGGCGCAACGATCGCCCGCGTCACGCCATGGGCGCGGCTGACGGTGATCGCGCTGGTCCGCGGGTTGACCGCCGGCGCGACGTCGATCGCGGCGGAAAACGGCGCGGTGCGCGCGCGGCTGTCATTGGTCTGGTCGACACCGTCGACCTCGACCAGGCCGATGCGGGTGAAGCCGGCGAAGATGCCCGGCGTCACCCATTTGCCGGTCGCGTCGATCCGCCTGGCGTCGGCGGGCACGGCGACGCCGCTGCCGGCGGCGACCACCCTGCCGTCGCGAATGACGACGGTGCCGCCCTCGATCGGGGCCGAGCCGTCACCGATCGCGACGGTGCCACCGGTGATCGCGATCGTCTCGGCGGCGGCGGGCGCGGCGATCAGCGCGGCGCAGGCGAGCAGGAGGCCCTTCATTTCACGTCTCCCTCGCCGGGCTGGCCCAGCTCGAAATCACTAACCGGTCGCCGTTTCGGGTCGCTCGAATCGTAGAGCAGCGCCCCATCGACCCACACCTTTTCGGGGCGGGAATAGACGCTGAGCGGGTCGCCGTTCCACAGTACGACATCTGCCTCCTTGCCCGGCTTCAGGCTGCCGGTCCTGTCGGCGATGCCCAGCGCCTTCGCCGGGTTGATCGCCAGCCAGGTCCACGCCAGTTCGTCGGGAATAGTCAGGCCCATGCGGCGCCCGGCGGCTAGCGCCTTCGCCACTTCCTGGTTCAGCCGCTGGATGCCGTTCTCGTCGTCGCTGTGGATCATCGCGCACGCGCCGGCGTTCTGGAGCAGCGCCAGATTCTCGTCGATCGCATCGTAGCTTTCCATCTTGAAGCCCCACCAGTCGGCCCAAACCGCGGCGCAGACGTCGTTGGCCTTCAGCAGGTCGGCGATCTTGTAAGCCTCGACCGCGTGGTGGAACGCGGTGACCTTGTAACCGAACTCCTTGGCCATATCGATGACGTTGGCCATCTCGTCGGCGCGGTAGCAGTGGTTCTGGATCAGGATCTCACCGGCCAGCACCCCGGCCAGCGTCTCCATCTGCAGGTCGCGCGCCGGCATCTCACCGCCCGACTTGTTGTATTTGTCCCACTTGCGCTTGTATTCCGCCGCCTTGGCCCAGGTCTGGCGGTCGACCGCCATGTTGCCCATCCGGGTCGACGGCATCTGGTTGCGGCTGCCGAACACCCGCTTCGGATTCTCGCCGCACGCCATCTTCAGGCCGTAAGGCGCGCCGGGGAACTTCATTCCCTGCACCGTGCGGGCATAGACGTTCTTCAGCACCACGGATCGCCCGCCCATCAGGTCGGCGGAACCGGGCAGGATCTGCAGCGTCGTCACCCCGCCATTGGCCAGTGCGCGGCTGAACCCCGGGTCCTGCGGCCAGACGCTGTGCTCGGCCCACACTTCAGCGCGCACCGGTGCCGTTGCCTCATTGCCGTCGGAATGGGCGCGGACGGACGGGCTGGGGTAAACGCCCAGATGGCTGTGGATGTCGATCACGCCGGGCGTCACCCATTTGCCGGCGCCGTCGATCCGGGTCGCCCCGGCCGGCGCGTCGACGCTCTGGCCGAGCGCCACCACCTTGCCGTCGGCGAACAGGATCTGGCCGTCGTCGATCCGCCCGCCCTCGCCGTCGTAGATGGTAACGCCGGTGACCAGCGTCGGCACGCCCGGATAGGGCTTGTAGGTCGACGGATAAGGGTCGGCGCTGAACGCCGGCTTGCTCGGCGGCGGCGTGGCGGCGGCGGCTTTCGGCGCCTCGCCGTTCGCGCACGCGGCGAGCAGCGAAGTCGCGAGGAGGACGGCGAAGCGCTTATTGAACACCATGCATCCACTTCTTGATCAGGGGTGAAAGGGCAAGCAGGACGACGCCGATCGCGGCGGCGGTCAGGCCGATCGTCCAGAACACGCCGGCATAGGTTTCCAGGCTGACCTTCAGGTTGGTCACCTGGCCGCCGACCGTCTGGACGCTGGCGACCTGCGCGACCAGCCCGGCCACGTACTGCGCGCAGCTGATCGACAGGAACCACACGCCCATCATCAGCCCGACGACGCGCGCGATCGACAGCTTGGTTATCATCGACAGGCCGACCGGCGAAATGCACAGTTCCGCCGCCGAATGGACGAAATACAGCCCGGCCAGCCACCACAGCGCCACCTTGAACCCGGAATCGGCATTGTGCGTGCCCCAGACCAGCAGCAGGAAGCCGGCGCCGACGCCGATCAGCGCGATCGCGAACTTGACCGGGATCGACGGCTCCAGCCCCCGCCGGCCAAGCGCGCCCCACAGCATGCTGAACAGCGGCGCCAGCGTGACGATGAAGAAGGCGTTGAAGAACTGCGTCTGCCCCGCGGAGATCGAGAACAGGCCGAACACCGACAGGTCGGTATTGCGGTCGGCGAACAGGGTCAGCGACGATCCGGCCTGCTCGAACAGGGTGAAGAACACCACGTTGAACACCACCAGCACCATCGCCGCCAGCATCATCTGGAACTCGACCCGGCTGCCCGCCTTGTACGACCAGGCGAGGATGGCCGGCACCGCCAGAACGAAGGTGCCGAACAGCAGCTTGCCCATCAGCGGCAGCGCGACCAGATAGCCGATGAAGCCGGCCCCCGGCTCCGCCTGCGGCGTGTTCATCAGGTTGTAGAACAGGAACAGCATCACCGGCACCGCCATCAGCGCGCCGGCGTAGATGATAAGGGAGCGGTCCGGCCCGGCGTTTTCCGGCGGCTCGCCAACCCCGTGCAGCGTGCCGTGGTCGAACTGGATCAGATACCAGGACAGCAGCATGCCAAGCGCGGCAAGGCCGAATCCCGCCCACCAGCCGACCGTCGTCGCCAGCAGCGGGCATAAGAGCTGCGAGAACAGCGAGCCAAGGTTGATGCCCATGTAGAATATAGTGAATCCGGCGTCGCGCCTTCGGTCGCCGGGGGCGTAGAGCGTTCCGACCATCGTCGAGATGTTCGGCTTGAAGAATCCGTTGCCGATGGTGACGAAGGTCAGGCCGATCAGCATCAGCAGCACGTAGAACTCGGACCGGTCGGCGCCGGCGACGAAGCCGCCCTTGGCGATAGTGCGGGCGACGCTGCCGTCCTCGGCCAGCAGCTGGATCGTGCCGTCGTCCTGCCCCTTGATCGCCAACTGACGGGCGCCGTCGATCACATATTGCTGCTTTGCGTCGGCGGCGGAACCGACGACAACCTCGTAGCGCGTCCCCTCGATCGTCGCGTGGGGCTTGGCTGCCCCGCCCTCGAAGCACAGGATGAAGTAGCCGAGCGCCATCAGCACCGCGCCGAACTTCACCGACCGCTTCGATCCCAGATAGCGGTCCGCCATCAGGCCGCCGACCAGCGGCGTCAGATAGACCAGCGCGGTGAATCCGCCGTATAGTCCGTTGGTCGTCTCGTCCGAAAACAGGAAATAATTAGCCAGGTACAGCGTCAGCAGTGCCCGCATGCCGTAGAAGCCGAACCGCTCCATGGCCTCGGTGGTAAACAGGCGGGCCAACTGCGGCGGGTGCCCGAACCAGGTCTTGCCCTCGGGCGTGTCGGCTGCGGGCGTTGCCATGCGTATGATCCCCTCGCGATACGCGACGGGCGCCGGGCACCCCCCGCTTCAAGTCCGCGAAACTAGCGCGGAAATTGCGCGTGTGAAGAAGATTATTGCGCGGGTCGTAGCTCGGCCGGTGGATCGAGCGGCAATCCCGCCGCCCGCCGCGCCGCAACCGCCGCGATTTCCGCCTCCGCCGCCGCCATCCGCTCGCGCCGCCCGTCATGGGTGCCGTCGGACAGGATGCCCCAGCCCACCCGCCGCTCGAACCGGTCCCAGAACCCCGGCGCCGCCGCGACCGCATAGCCAGCGCGCGCGGCAAGCCAGATCGCCAGCCGGTCGGCCTGCCGCTCGGTGGCGCGGATGCGGCCGCGATTCTTGCCGAACGCGGCGAGCATCCCGCGCGACACCTTCTGCGCGTCCAGCGTTTCCCGGTGACGCAATATGTTGTGGGCCAGCTCGTGGGCGACGACGATCGCCAGCTCGTCGTTGCTTTCCGCGAACTGGATCAGCGCCGCCGATATCTGGACATAGGTGCCGTCGGCCGATGCCTTCAGCCCGTCGCTCGCCAGCACCTGGAACCGCGTCGGGCAGCCGCTGTCCGGCGCGAAGGCCACCGCCACCGCTTCACCCGCGCGCGCGACCGACAGGCGCAGCGGCGGCCGCGCCAGCGCCTGCTCGATCCGCTGCTCGACCGCCGCCACCCCGGCATAATCGGCGCGGCCCTTGGCCGGCACCGGCGCCACCGCCGCCCCGTCCACCGCCAGGATCGCATCGCCGGCGCGCAGCCCGGCCGTTTCCGCCGCCGATCCGGGCACCACCGCCAACACCGCCGGCTGATCGCCAAGGCCGAACTGCTCGGCTGCGGCGGCGCGCGCGGCGGGCTGGTACTGTTTCAGCGCATGGACGGCAAAGCCCGGCAGCGGTCGCGCATCGGCGCACAGCCCGGCCGCCGCCACCGCCAGCCGGTTGCCGACCTCGGCCAGCCTCGAATCGAGCCGCTGCAACGCCGCCAGCCCGGCGGCGTCGACCCCGGCCGCCGTCGCCGGCACGGCCAGCCACAGCGAGGCAAAGGCAAGCAGCATCCGCACAAACATGGCACCGCTTGTAGCGCATAATCGCCCCGCTTCGGCAACCGCCCGCGCGCCCATCCCCGCCGCCGCACCTTGCCGCCGCGCTTGCCCGTCCATATTTGGCCGCCATGTTCAACGATCCCAGCAGCCCAGCCCGCTTCCTCGCCACCCGCCGCTCCGCCAAGCCGCGCGACCTTGTCGCGCCGGGGCCGGACGATGCCGCGCTGCGCGCCATCCTGACCACGGCCGCGCGGGTGCCGGATCACGGCAAGCTGGCGCCCTGGCGCTTCGTGATCGTCGACGCCGACCGGCGCGAAGCCTTCGCCGCGCTGCTCGCCGATGCCTACCGCGCCGACAAGCCCAACGCCGGCCGGCTGGAGATGGAGGCAATCGCCCAGTTCGCCCGGCAGGCGCCGACGCTGGTCATCGTCCTCTCCACCCCCCGCGTCGACAGCCACATCCCGCTGTGGGAGCAGCAACTCTCCGCCGGCGCGGCCTGCCATTCGCTGGTCGCCGCCGCCACCGCCGCCGGTTTCGGTGCCGGCTGGCTGACCGGCTGGGCCGCCTATGCGGACCGGGTACGCGACGCGTTCGGCGCCGCGCCGGACCGCATCGCCGGCTTCGTGTTCATCGGCACGCCGTCAAAGCCGCTGGAAGAACGTCCGCGCCCGGCCCTCGATACGGTCGTAAGCCATTGGCAGGGCACCGCCTGATCGACGGAAAATGCGCGGCGCCCTCTCGACATCGGCGGCGCCGCGCGCAAAGGGGCGGGCATGGGCATCCTCCATCAGGCCATCGCCGCCGTCACCGCCTGGATCATCGCGGTCATCTCCGCCGGCTCCTACGCCGGCGTCGCGCTGCTGATGGCGATCGAAAGCGCCTGCATCCCGCTGCCTTCGGAAATCATCATGCCGTTCGCCGGCTATCTGGTGTCGCTCGGTGAAATGAACCTGTGGTGGGTGGCCACCGCCGGGGCGATCGGCTGCAACATCGGCTCGATCCCCGCCTATGAGGTGGGCAAGCGCGGCGGGCGCCCGTTCGTAGCCCGTTTCGGTCGCTATGTGCTGGTCAGCCTCGACGATCTCGACCGGGCGGAACGCTTCTTCGGCCGCTTCGGCAGCCTCGCGGTGCTGATCTGCCGGATGCTGCCGGTGGTCCGCTCGTTCATCGCCTTTCCCGCCGGCATGGCGCGGATGCCGCTGGTCAAGTTCCACATCTACACCTTCCTCGGCTCATGGCCCTTCTGCCTCGCGCTCGCCATCGTCGGGCGGGAACTGGGCGAGGCATGGCACAACAGCCCGCGCCTGCAGGCGCTGTTCCACGAACTCGACGTCGTCATCGTCGCTGCCATTCTCGCCGGCGGCATCTGGTTCGTCTGGCACAAACTCCGCGCCGCCCGCCGCGACCGGACGGCCGGGTAACCCCCCGTACTCCTGCGAAAGCAGGAGCCCACGAGGCTGCAATGGGCTCCCGCCTCCGCAGGTGCACACATTCCCTCAGCCCCTACTCCGCCGCGTCCGCCGCGTCCTCCCGCGGCACCGCCAGCTTGGTCAGCGGCCGGGGTGATGTCTCGACCACCGGCAGTTCCTCGATCATCTTGCTGCCGTCCGCCACCTTCAGCGCCTCCAGTCGCTTGGCGGAGGTCATCACCTGCGATTCAAGGCTGCCGACGAAGGCGTTATATGCCCCGGTCGCCTGCGCCAAGTTGCGGCCGACCTTGGCTAGGTGCCCGCCCATCGTCGCCAACCGTCCGTGCAACTCCTTGCCCAGCCGGGCGATCTCCGCCGCTTCTTCAGCCAGCTTCTCCTGCCGCCACACGGCGGATACGGTGCGGGCGATCGCGATCAGGTTGGTCGGCGTCGCCAGCAGCACCCGCCGCTCGAACGCCCATTCCCACAGCGCCGAATCCTGCTCCAGCGCGGCGGACAGGAAATGCTCGCCGGGGATGAACATCACGACGTAATCGGCGGCACCGCCGAACTGCGTCCAATAGGCTTTCTGCCCCAGTTGCCCGGCATGGTTGCGGATCGCCGCCGCATGCTGTTCCAGGAACCGCTTCCGTTCGCCGTCGTCGACAGTGTCGGACGCGTCGAGATAGGCGTTGAGCGAACATTTGGCGTCGATAATCAGCTGCCGCCCGCCCGGCAGGCGGACGACGACATCGGGCCGCAGCCGCCCGTCGCCGGTATCAACGGATACCTCCGCTTCGAAATCGGCATGTTCGGCCAGCCCCGCCATTTCCAGCACGTTGCGCAGCTGCTGCTCGCCCCAGCGCCCGCGCGCCTTCGGGCTGGAACGCAGCGCGTTGACCAGCCGTGCCGCCTCGTCCTTCACCGCCGTCTGGCCGATGCGGACCTGCTCGACCGCCGCGCGCAGCCCGGCATAGCTGTCGACCCGCTCCTTCTCGACTTCCCGCAGCCCTTCCTCATAACGCTTCAGCGTCGTCTCGACCGGCTGGAGCAGCGCCTTCAGCGTCGCCTCGTTCTGCTCGCCGGCGCGGCTGAACCGCTCGTTCGCCGCCTTCAGGAACTGCTCCTGCGCGGCGCTCAGCATCTTGCCGCCGACCTCGCTGAACTGCCCGGCAAGCTGCTCCTTCGCCTCCAGCAGCATCCGTTCCTTCTCGGCATGGGCCTGGTCGCGGGCGCCACGTTCCGCCTCCATCCGCGCCAACGCCTCGCGCGCTTCGCCCCGGCCGCGCTCCGATTCGGCCAGCGCCGTGCGCAGTTCCTCCGCCGCCTTCGCCCGCTCTTCGGCGGAGGCGAGGTCGATGATCGCCTGCCGGAAATTGTCGAGATGGCGGTCACGCTCGGCGCGCAACGCCGCCTGCCCGCGCCCGAACGCCAGCCAGCCGGCCCCCAGCCCGACGCACAGGGCAACAATAATCGCAACGGGAATCATCGGGTCCATGGGACAGCCTTCACCGGAACATTCCGGCAACACTGGCCGGTTACGCGCGGCTTGGCAAGCGCCCGATCGGCCAGGTCAGGCGGCGCGCACCCGCGCCTTGGCCAGCTTCTTCAACAGCATGTCGCGCTTCAGCTTGGACAGATGGTCGATGAACAATATGCCCTCAAGATGGTCCATCTCGTGCTGCAGGCACACCGCCATCAGCCCGTCCAGATCCTCCTCATGCGCCTTGCCCTGCTCGTCCAGCCAGCGCGCGCGGATGTGGCTCGGCCGCTGGACCTCGGCATATTGCTCGGGCACCGACAGGCAGCCTTCGTTGTACGGCACCAGGTCATCGGAGGCGGACAGAATTTCCGGGTTGATGAACACGCGCGGGTCGCGCACCGCCTCGCCGCCTTCCTCCTCCGGCTCCTGCAGGTCGATCACCAGCACCCGCTTCGCCACCCCGACCTGGATCGCTGCCAGCCCGATGCCGGGCGCATCGTACATCGTCTCGAGCATATCGGCGATCAGCGCGCGCAGGGCGTCGTCGACCTTTTCCACCGGCTCGGAAATGGTGCGCAGGCGCGGGTCGGGCGTCTCGATGATCGGAAGGATGGCCATCGCTGAAATTTAGGTTTGCCGCCGGTGCCGGTCAAGATCAGGCGACCGGCCGCCGCGCCCGCAACGCCTGCGCCAGCGTGCCTTCATCCAGATAGTCCAGTTCGCCACCGACCGGCAGGCCGTGGGCCAACTGGGTCAGCCGCACCGGAAAGCGTTCCAGCCGCTCGGCGATGTAATGGGCGGTCGTCTGCCCCTCCAGCGTCGCGTTCATCGCCAGCACCACTTCGTCGACGCCGCCCTCGGCGATCCGCGCGACCAGGCTGTCGATGCGCAGATCCTCCGGCCGCACCCCCTCCAGCGCCGACAGCCGGCCGCCCAGCACGTGGAACCGGCCGGGAAACAGCCGGGCGCGGTCGAGCGCCCACAAGTCCGCCACCTCCTCGACCACGCACAGCGCCCGGCCGTCGCGGCGCAGATCGGCGCAGATCGCGCAGGGGTCGGTGGTGTCGACATTGCCACAGACATGGCAGGTCGCCAGCCTTTCGCTGACCGCGGTCAGCGCGCGCAGCAGCGGGTCGAGCGCGGTCTCGCGCTTTTTCATCAGGTGCAGCACCGCGCGCCGCGCCGAACGGGGGCCAAGGCCCGGCAGGCGGGCCAGCGCCTGGGTCAGCGCGTCGATCTCGGAAGATGCCATCGCGCGACAGATAAGGGCTTGCGCTCGTCCCTGCCAAGGGTTTCAGAGCAGCATGCGCATCGTCTTCATGGGAACCCCGGCCTTCGCCGTACCGTCGCTCGCCGCGCTGGTCGCCGCCGGCCACGAGATCGCCGCCGTCTACAGCCAGCCGCCGCGCCGCGCCGGGCGCGGCAAGGCGCTGACCCCGTCGCCGGTGCAGCAGCGTGCGGAGGCGCTCGGCCTGCCCGTGCGCGCCCCGCCGACGCTGCGGGATGCAGAGGCGCAGGCCGCCTTCGCCGCGCTCGCCGCCGACATCGCGGTCGTCGCCGCCTACGGCCTTATCCTGCCCCGCCCGATTCTCGCCGCGCCGCGCCAAGGCTGCGTCAACGTCCATGCCTCACTGCTGCCGCGCTGGCGCGGCGCCGCGCCGATCCAGCGGGCGATCCTTGCAGGCGACGCCGAAACCGGCGTCACCATCATGCAGATGGAGGCGGGGCTGGACACCGGGCCGATGCTGGCGAAGGCGGCAACGCCGGTCGCCGGCAAGACCGCCGGGGCATTGACCGACGAACTGGCCGACAGCGGCGCCGCCCTCCTCGTCCGCGTCCTCGCCGACCTCGCCGCCCACCCGCCAGTCGCCCAGCCCGAAGCGGGCGTCACCTACGCCGCCAAGATCGACAAGGCGGAGGCGCGGCTCGACTTTTCCCAACCCGCGCCGGTGGTCGAACGCGCCGTCCGCGCCTTCAACCCGGTCCCCGGCGCGTTCTTCGAATATGGCGGCGAACGGTTCAAGCTGCTGGCGGCGGGGGTCGTGCCCGGCACCGGCGCCCCCGGCACCGTCCTCGATGCGCAGTTGACCATCGCCTGCGGCGAGGGCGCGCTCCGCCCGCTGCTCGTCCAGCGCGCCGGGCGGGCGGCGATGCCGCCGGAAGAGCTGCTGCGCGGCCTTGCCCTGCCGCCCGGCACCCGCCTCGCATGACCCGCTTCGCGCTGACCATCGAATATGACGGCCGCCCGTTCATGGGGTGGCAGCGGCAGGATCACGGCCCCAGCATTCAGGCGGCGGTCGAGCGCGCCGCCGCCGCGATGCTCGGCACCGAAACCGCCGTCCACGCCGCCGGCCGCACCGACGCCGGCGTCCACGCCACCGCGATGCGCGCCCATCTTGACGTCATGAAGCCGCTGACCGCGTTCCGGCTGATGGAGGGGCTGAACGCGCTGCTCCGCCCCGATCCGGTCGCCATCCTCGCCTGCGAAGCGGTGGCGGACGACTGGCATGCGCGCTTCTCCTGCACCGGCCGCGTCTATATCTATCGCATCGTCAACCGCCGCGCCCCGCTCGCGCTGGAACGCGGCCTCGCCTGGCGCGTCCCGACCCGGCTCGACGCGGCGGCGATGCACGACGCGGCGCAGCGCCTGATCGGCCGCCACGATTTCACCACCTTCCGTTCCGTCCATTGCCAGGCGAACAGCCCGCTGCGCACCCTCGACCGCCTCGACGTCACCCGCGACGGCGACCAAATCAGCATTCGAGCGGAGGCGCGCTCCTTCCTGCATCATCAGGTCCGCTCGATGGTCGGCTGCCTCGCGCTTGTCGGCCGCGGCCAGTGGAGCGCCGACGATCTATCGGCCGCCCTCGTCGCCCGCGACCGCGCCGCCCTCGGCCTCAACGCCCCCCCCGACGGCCTCTACTTCGTCGGCGCCCGCTATTAGCCTCCCGTCATTGCGAGCCGCAAAGCGGCGCGGCAATCCACCCCGCCCGCGCCCTTATCCCGCGCCGAACAGCCGCCCAACCGCCCGGTCCAGCACCACCAGTTGCCACAACAGCCGGCCATGGTCGCTGCGCCCGCTCCGGTGCGCCGCGACCACCGCCGCCACCGCCTTCGGCTCGAACCACCCGGTCGCCGCCACCGCCGAACTCGTCGCGATCCGCTCCGCTTCCCCGGCCAACGCCCCCCGGAACCAGGCGCCGACCGGGGTCACGAACCCCATTTTCGGCCGGTGGAGAATGTCGCGCGGCAGATAGGCGGCCATCGCCTTCTTCATCAGCCATTTGCCCTCGCCGCCGCGCAGCCGCAGCCCCGGCGGCAGCGACGCGGCGAATTCGACCAGCCGGTGGTCGAGCAGCGGCTCGCGCGCTTCCAGCCCCACCGCCATGCTGGTCCGGTCGACCTTGGTCAGTATGTCGCCGGGCAGCCAGATCTTCAGGTCGGCATATTGGGCGCGGTCCAGCCCGCCCAGCGCCGGGGCGTCGCGCATCGCCAACGCATAGCGCTCCTCCGCCCGGTGCCCGGCAATCGCCCGGCGGAACCCGTCGTTGAACAGCCGCGCGCGCAATTCCGGCGGCGTGACGCCGACGGCGCGGGCATAGGCCTCGCCTCCGTCCTCGGCCAGCGCCAGCAGCGTCGCCTTCGCGCGCAGCGGCCGCGGCGCCCAGTCCACCTTCGGGTACAGCCGCCCTGCCGCGCCGAACAGCGGCCGCCGCAGCCCGGCCGGCAGCCGCCCCCGCACCCGTTCCTCGGCGGCGTGGAAGCGGTAGCGGCGATAGCCGGCCAGCGCCTCGTCCGCCCCGTCGCCGGCCAGCGCGACCGTCACCGTCTCCCGCGCCAGCTCGCACAGCCGGTAGGTGGCGAGCGCCGACGCATCGGCGAACGGCTCGTCGAACGCCGCCGCCAGCCGGTCGATCAGGACGAAATCATCGGCGTCGACAATGCGGCTGCGATGCTCGGTGGCAAAGCGTTTGGCGACGGCTGCGGCATAGCTGCTCTCGTCATGCCCCGCCTCGCGAAAGCCGATCGTGCATGTACTCACCGCGCGCGGGCTCGCTTCGGCCATCAACGCGACGACCGACGCGCTGTCGACCCCGCCGGACAGGAAAGCTCCCAGCGGCACGTCGGCGCCCATTCGTGACCGCACCCCATCGCGCAGCCGGGCGAGCAGTTCCTCCTGCAACGCCGCCCGCGACCCCCTCGCCCGCGCGCTGAAATCCACGTCCCACCACCGCTCCGGCGCCGGCAGCGGCTTGCCGCGCGCAACCAGCATCCGCGTGCCGGCCGGCAGCTTGTGCACGCCGCTGACGATGCAGGCGTCGTCCGGCACGTAACCGAACGCCATATAATCCTCGACCGCGCGCAGATCTGGTTCACGCCTGATCAGAGGATGCACCAGCAGTCCCTTCAGTTCCGACGCGAAAATCAGGCTGCCGTCGCTGACCGTCGCGTAATGCAGCGGCTTCACGCCCAGCCGGTCGCGGGCAAGGAACAGGCATTGCCGCTCGGCGTCGTACAGGGCGAAGGCGAACATGCCGTTGAAATGGTCGAGGCAGCCTGCCCCCCACTCCCGCCAGCCGGCGAGGATCACCTCGGTATCGCTGGCGGTGCGAAAGCCGTGGCCGCGCCGCTCCAACTCGGCGCGCAACTCGACGTGGTTGTAGATCTCGCCGTTATAGGTGACGGCCAGCGTCCCGTCGCCGCTCACCATCGGCTGCGCGCCTCCGACGATGTCGACGATCGCCAATCGCCGGTGGCCCAGGCCGACGCCCGGCGCCACCCACACGCCCGCTCCGTCCGGCCCGCGATGCGCCTGCGCATCGGCCATCGCCCGCACCCGCTCGGCGCCAACCGGCTTGGCCGTCCCGATGTGGAAGATTCCGGCGATGCCGCACATAGCGGGCCTATTCGCCCCCGGCGGCGCGGTCCGCAACCCCGGCGACGGGGCCGAGCGCGCTCAGGAAACGGTCGATCGCGGCGCGGCCCCCGCGCCCTTCGGCGGAAACCAGCACCGCCACCGCTCGCTGCCGCCCGCCGATCAGCCGCACCTTCATCGTTTCCAGCTTTACCCCAGCGGCGCTGCCCGTCAGCCGCTCGCCGACCCGGTAGAAACTGACCACCTCCCGCGTTGCTCCACCCGGTCCGACGATCCGTTCCGCCCGTCCGCCCGCCGCCGGCGCCCCCGCCGCCGCCCAGGCCCAGCCGCCACCCTCTGCCACCGCGCCCTGGCCGAAGCCGACAAGCTCGCGTCCCTCATCCTGCCGCGCATAAACCGCGATCGCCAGATCGACCGTTGCCCCGCCAGCCTCCCGATAATGCCCGATCGCCAATCGGTCCGCCCCGGCGAAATGCGGCCGCCACGGCACCCCGTCCGCCGCCGCCACCCGCGTCCACCCCGCCACCGCCGGCAGCGCGACCGGCGGCACCGGTGCCACCCCCCGCCCGGCGCCGCTCCACGCCAGCGGCAGCACCGCCAGCGCCAGCACCGCCGCCGCCACCGCCACCGCCCCGCCCGGTGCCGCGCGGAACCGCATCCGCCCCAGCGCCTCAGCGTCGAACCACGCCATGCCCGGCCTGCGGTCGAAGAACGGCCAGCCGGCCGCCATCGTCGTCGCGATCACCAGCGCGAAGAAGATCCAGCCATAGACGACATGGTCGAACCCGGCGGCGAAATCGATCGTCGTGCGCTCGGCGATCCAGATCGTGCCGAATGCCCGCAACCCGTTGGCGATAACCGGCACCGCCACCGCCGCCGCCATGAAGCCGGCCCGCCGCCACGGGCTTGCGAAGCACAGATTGGCGACCAGCGCGCCATAGGCGATCATCGTCACCAGGAATTTGACGCCGGAACAGGCCTCCGCCACCTCGAACCAGCCGGCCGGGGTGGTGATGAACACGCCGTCGATGCTGGCCGGCACCCCCGCCCAGCCGAGCAGCAGGATGCACATCCGCGCGGTCAGCGTCTGGAGCGGCGGCACCAGCGCCTCGCCCATCGGCACCAGGAACAGCGCGAAGCTGATCGGGAACAACAGCGCCCGCGTCACCGCCGGGCCGAGCAGCGCGACGACCGCGCCCTGCACCATCACCACCAGCCCCAACTGGCGGACGACATTGGCCCCCGCCGCCGCGCCGAGCAGCCAGCCGAACGCCCCGGCCGCGACGATCAGCAGCGCCGGCCACCACGCCGCCGGCGTCACCCGCGCCAGGTCGCGCGCGCGCAGGCTGACCAGCCATGCGATCAGCGGCGGCACCAGCAGCACATGGTTGAAGGTCGAGCTGGTCCACCAGATCGCCGCCATCGCCGCACCGTCGCGCCGGAACAGCAGCAGGATCAGCACCGCGACGCTGCCCAGCAGCGCCAGTTGCACCGGCCACGCCCCCCGGCGGCGCGGCAGCGCGGCCGCCGTCATGCCGCCGCCCGGTCCGCCGCCAGCCCGACGATCTCCGGCAACCGCGCCAGCCGCGCCGGCCAGCCGTAGCGGGCGATCATCCGCGCCCGCGCCGCCGCGCCGATCTCCAGCGCCAGCGCCCGGTCGTTGATCAGCGCGACCACTGCCTCCGCTTCGGCGGCGCTGCCGTCGGCAACGATCAGCTCGGCGCCGGCGCTGGCGGCGATCCCCTCAGCGGCGGCGGGCGAAGCGACGACCGCCTTGGCCATCGCCATCGCCTCCAGAACCTTGTTCTGGACCCCGCGCGCCATGCCCAGCGGCGCAACGACGACAGCGGCGGCGGCGATCCAGCCGCGCACGTCCGGCACCTCGCCGGTGACGATCACGCCGGGCAATTCGTCCAGCCGGCGTACCGCCGCGTCCGGCCGCCGGCCGACAATGACGAAGCGCGCGTCCGGTCGCCGCGCGCGGACCATGGGCATCGTGTCGCGGGCGAAGCGGACGACCGCCTCGACATTGGGGCGGTAATCCATCTGCCCGGTGAACACGATCAGCGGGCCGGCGAGATCGGGCAGCACATGGCCGCCGGCGGGGTCGTAGCGCTCGACGTCGATGCCGTTCTCCAGCGCGACGACCCGCTCGGCGGGCAGGCCCGCGCGGGCGCGGAACAGCGTCGCCTCCACCTCGCTGACGAACAGGCTCAGCGCCGCGCGCCGCGCCGTCTTCGCCTCGAACCTCGCGAGCAGCCACGCCTCGCGCCGGTGGACCCAGGCCATCGGCCCCCACTGCCCGGCGGCATAACCGGCAAACTTGGCCGAATCGACGTCGACGAAATCCATGATGAAGCGCGGTGCCGCATCCGGCGGCACATATTGCGCCATCTGCCCGGAATAACCGAAGATCGCGGCGATCGGCCGTTCCGCCAGCAGCGTCCGCACATGCGCGCTCAGCCCGGTATCGCCAAAGACGCACAGCGACACCGGCCGCCGGGTCGCCAGCGCGTGCAACCCCGCCGCCACTTGCGACCGCCGGCGCAGCACGACGTGGTGGGACGCACACTGCGCGAGCAGTGGCGCCGCCTCCGCCCGCTCCGCCTCGTCCTCGGCAAAGGCGACCAGATGCACCGGCGCCAGCGCCGCCAGCGCACGGACCAGATGGTAGGACCGCATCTTGTCGCCGCGATCGGGCGGATAGGGCACGCGGTGGGCCAGGAACAGGATCTCGCCCATCAGCCGAGGCCCCGGGCGATCGGCGGACCGATCCGGTTGGCCAGCGCCAGTGGCAGCCGCCGCCACAGCGCCACCTGCATCCGGTAGCGCGGGCTGAGCGGGTTGATCGCCCGCGCCGCCGCCCCCGGCGCCGTCCGCGTCGCATAGCGCAACGGCACCGGCGCAAAGCCCCAGTTCTTCTTGAACGCGAAGGCCCCGGTCCCCGGCTTCGACCGCCCGAAATCGAACCAAGTGCAGCCTCGCTCGCGCGCATGGCGCATCAGCGCGAAATACAGCAGGTCATTGGCGCGAATTGCCCGCGCCCGATGGGTCCCGCCGCCCCAATAAGGCATCACCGTGCCCCGGTGGTACAGGCTCAGCACACTCGCCACCGGCACCGCATCGTCATAAACAGAAATTATATCAGAATCTTGTTGTAGATTTCTTATAACAAACCTGAACAATGAGCGCGGAAATACCGGCGTCCCCAGATTGCGGACGCTCTCGGCGTAAACCGCATAATGCGCGTCGAGCGCCGCCGCGTCGCGTCCCACAACCACGCGCAGCCTCCCGGCCAGCGCCCGCCGCAACTCGGCCCGCTGTTTGCGCGGTATCGCCAGCATCTCCGCGTCATCGTCCGCCGCAAGCGGCCGCGCAAAGCCCGCATACTGGCTGTCGTCGATCCGCCAGGTCGCGCCCGTCGGCAACGCCCCGCCGCGCAACTCCAGCGACGGGCAACCCAGCCGCCCGGCCAGCGCCCAGCCCGCCTCGGCCAGCATCATCGCCGCCGCATCGCTCAGCGCCAATATCCCGCCGCCGACCGCGAATCCGGACGATACCAGCGCCCGGCCGAACAGCCGCGACCGCACCTCGGTCAGTGGGAGCACACCGACGATCGCACCGCCCGCCTCGGCAACCAGCATATGTGCGCGCTGACCGCAGCCTTCCGCAACCGCCCGCCCCCAGCCGGTCAGGTGGAACGGTGTGCTGTCCGGGTGATCGCGGACGAATGCGTCGATCCGCACCGTCTCCCTGGCAGCGTCGAGTACGACCGCGCGTATCGCCGGCACCGCGCTCATCGCCACGCGGCGGCGACCGCGTCGTATCGCCCCCATTCGAAATCATGCAGTAAACGATCGATCTTGCCAGCCATCGTTCGTAACCGGCTGTAATGGCGCAGCCGTGACCGCAGCGGCGCTCCGGCGACGTGCGGCTGACCCGGGTCGACCTCCCACGGATGGAAATAGAAGAAGGCCGGCTGGCCTTCCGCCGCGTTGGTCCGCCGGATCGCCCAGGCGGAAACTTGGTAGGGCAGCACGCGGAAGAACCCGCCGCCGCCGGCCGCCAGCGTCCGCCCGGCGATCCGCGCTGTCGTCACCGGCAACTCGACCAGCGCGCTGTCGGGCAGCGGGCGATAGGGAAAGCGCGGCGCCTCCGGCCAGCCATAATGGTCGTGGACGATCGGCGCGACGCTCGACGAATAGGCATAGCCTGCCTCGGCCAGCTCGGCATGGGCCCAGGGCGTGCGCGCGTCGATCGAAAAGCTCGGCGCGCGATAGCCGGTGACGGCGACGCCGGCCGCATCCTCGATCGCCTTGCGCGAATCGGCCAGGTCGGCGCGGAACGTTGCCCGGTCCATCGCGGACACCCGCCGGTGGGCGACGCCGTGGCTGGCAACCTCATGCCCGCTTGCGACGATCCGGCGGAGCAGCGCCGGGTGGCGTTCCGCCACCCAGCCCAGCGTGAAAAAGGTCGCCGTCACCCCCGCCCGCGCGAACTGCGCCAGCACCGCATTGGTATTGCGCTCGACCCGCTGCTCCAGCCGTGGCCAGTCGCTCCGGTCGATCGTGCCTTCGAACGCGCCGACCTGAAACCAGTCCTCGACATCGACCGACAGCGCGTTGCGCATCGTCTCCTCCTCAGGCGCCGCCGCCCGGCCGCTCTGCCGCCTCGACCCAGTCGACCAGCAGGGCCAGCACCCGTTCCAGCACCTGCTCCTGTTCGGCGATCCGCGCCTCCAGCGCCGCGATCCGCGAGTCCCCCACGGGTTCCGTCACCACCGCCTCACCACCGCCCACCACCGGTGCCGCTCCCGGCCCCGGCACGTCCTGCGTCAGGTCGGCGATCGCGCGGCCGACAACATCCGCGTCGATCACGCTCAGCTTCTCGATCGCGCCGAGCAGTAGGATGCGTGACAGCAACGCATTGATCTGGCGTGGAATCCCGCCGCTGAACCGGTATACCGCCGGAAAGGCGTCGGGCGTGAAGCGCGGGTTGCCGTTCCAACCGACCAGCGTCAGCCGGTGGACGATGTACGGCTCGACCTCGTCGGCGTGCATCGGCTCCAGATGGTGGGTGGCGATCACCCGCTGGCGAAGCTGCTCCAGCCGTTGCAGCCGCTCGCGGAACTCCGGCTGACCGAGCAGGAAGATCTGCAGCAGCGCATGGTCGCGCGCCTGCAGATTGGACAGCAATCGCAGTTCCTCCAACGCCGAAGCCGGAAGGTTCTGCGCCTCGTCCACCACCAGCAGGCTGCGCTTCCCCTGCCGCGACTGGTCGATCAGGAAGGATTCGATCCGTTGCAGGATCAATGCCTTGTCGGCGCCTTCTGTGACAATGCCGAAACCCTGTGCGGCCAGCCGCAGCATGTCGTCGCTCTCGACCTGGGTGGAGGTGACCCGCGCCGCGGTCAGCCGCGCAGCGTCGACGCTCGCCATTAGTTGGCCGGTCAGCGTGGTCTTGCCGGCGCCGATCTCGCCGGTGATGACGATGAAGCCTTCGCCCTGCGCCAGGCCATAGCCGAGATAGGCCATCGCCTTGCGATGGGTGGCGCTGTCGAAATAGAAACGCGGGTCGGGGGTGAGCTGGAACGGTCGGTCGCTCAATCCGTAGAAACTGTTGTACACCGCCGCACCCCCTAGAATGTGTAGCGCATGCCGAGCAGCGCCGTCCCGACGGTCTCGCTGCCTGCACCGTCCACATCGGTCCTATAGAGGCCAAGCGCCGCGCTTGCACTCAGCCTGCGTCCTATCAGACGATAATAGGCGGCGGTGGCCCCCGTCGAGGTCACATCCGGCGCAAAGGCGATGCCGCTGTCGTAGCGGTTGGCGAACAGGCTGCCCTCGGCGCTCGATTTGGCATCGATCCGGCGGCCAAGCTGCGCTTCGGCGAACCAACTGCGGTCCGTCACCCCGTCGAGCGAGAAGAACAGGCTGTCCGCCGGCGCGATGAAGCGCCGCCGGGCGTGGCCGATGCCGACACCCCCGCTCCACGGCCCGCGATTGACCGACAGCACCGCCGTCGCCCCGCGCGCCCGGTACTGCGCCGTGCTGATCGACTGGAAGGCGTCGCCAAGGCAGCCGCCGGCGTCAGCGCTGCCATAGATGCAGCCGCCGTAATTCTGGGTCAGCGGATTGCGGAACACGCCGAACGCGGTCGGCAGGCCGGCCAGACCGGCGTTCAGCTGGCGTGAGAAGCTCTGCAAGCCGTCATAAACGGTAACGGAAAGCGCCGCGCCGCCGTTCATCCTATACTGGAAAGATCCGGTATAGATCGTTGATCTATAACGCTTACCTACATGCGCCTCCAGCGTGGTGCGATGGCTCGGCCGCCACAACACGCCGACATCCCAGATCAGGCCCTCATAATCATAGGCAAGCTGGCGCGGTGCCGCCCGGTCGGCAACGAAGCGACCATTGCCGTCGATCACCGGGGCCCCGCCCGCGTCGCGCAGCGGCCGGCGCTGGCTGATCTCCACCGCCTCATGGCCGATGCCGCCGACCAGCGCGACGCTGTGGCTGATCGGCACCGTCACCTCGCCGCGCACCATTCGGTCATCAAACCGCTGGCTCAGTTGTCCGGCATTCTCATGCTGCCACGCCCCGCTCAGCTTCCAGCCGAGCGGCAGCGCGCGCGGCGACATGCCGATGCTGGCCGTGGCAAGATGGCTGACCGCGTCATCGAACAGGTCCAGCCGCGCCTGCCCCGGCGCCAGCACGATCGGATCACCGTTGTCGACCTTGGTATAACCGATTCTATAGGCCGCCATGACGTCGAGGCCGCCCGCCTCCGTCACCAGGGTCGGCCCGGCATAAGCGGAATAGACCTGGGCGATGTTGGCGCGCCCGCCGGTCGGCAGCCCCAGCGCAGGCCCGCGCATGTCGGATCGCGCCCGCGCCGCGATCGCCCCGCCCTCCAGGCTCAGCCCCGGCGCGACGGTCAGCCGCCCGCGCGCCAGTCCGCTGTGTATGTCGCTGTCGCCGGCGCGCCGCCCCCAGCCGATCTGGTGCTCATAGCGGTAGCTGACCTGGCCTTCGGCATTCGGCCCGGCGATGCTGGCGTCGACCCCGGCGGCCAGCGTCGTGTAGGTCAGCACCTCGCTTTGCCTGCCCAGCCCGGCGACGACCGTCTGGTCGACCTCCAGATAGGGCGCGACCCGCGCCGCCGGCCGGGCCTGCGCCGCCGCCGCGCCCAGCACGAGCGCGCAGAGCAGGGCAAAGCGCCTGATCATCCCGCATAACCGTAATAGCTGCCGAAACGCTGGCCGCCGGCCGGCAACGTTACGTCGTTCAGCAGCAGCTTTACGTCGGCGCAGCCGGACAGCAGCGCCACCGCCTCGCGCAACTCGCCCTCACCGGTCCGGTCGGCCCGCACTACGACCAACGTCTGGCCGACATGCAGGGCAAGGACGGACGCGGGCGACGCCGCCAGCACCGGCGGCGAATCGAACAGCACGATCCGCGCCGGGTGGCTGGCGACCAGCCCGTCCAGCACCGCCGCCGTCCGCGCAGAGGCGAGATATTCCGTGTCCTCGTGGCTGCGCGCCCCGGCCGGCAACACCGACAGGCGGGGAATGTCGGTGCGGACGATCAGCCGCTCGACATCCACTTCCGGGTCGGCGATCGCGTCCATCAACCCCGCGCCGCCCGCCAGCCCCAGCGTCGACAGGATCGACGGCTTGGCGAAATCGGCGTCGACGATCAGCACCTCGACGTCGCGCTCGCTCGCCATCGACAGCGCCAGGTTGAGCGCGCAGAAGCTCTTGCCCTCGCCCGGCTGGGCGGAGGAGATCAGGATCATCCGGTTGCGCGCCGCCCCCGCCGCGTCCAGCAGCAAATGGCGCTTGGCGATGCGGAATTCTTCGGCGATCGCGCTGACCGGTGCGCCGGGGATGATGAACCCCGCTTCGGCCAACCCGGCGACATCGACGATGCCGCTCGGCCCGGCCGCCGGCGCCGCTTCCGGCTCCTGGGCCGCGACTGGCACCGCTTCGACCGCCGGCTCCGGCGCCATCACACGCACCGGCGCTGGCTCTGGCGCAGGCACGGCGTCGCGCGCCGTCCCCGCCGGCAGATACGCCATGAAGTCATACAACGCCGCCGCCCGCTCGATCAGCGACGCGCCCTCGGTCCGCCGGTCGGTCATCGCCCGGCCTTCACGCCACCAGCCCGCGCTGGACGAACTCGACGAGCAGCAGCAGCGCATAGGCCCCGGCCAGCGCCGCGCCGCCGCCGGCGAACCAGCGCATCCGCCGTGCCGCCTCGCCGCGCCCGGCCTCGGTCTCGACATGGCCGACCGCGCCGATCACCGGCAGGCCGCTGACCGCCTCCAGCCGCTCGGCCGTAGCAAAGCTCGCGCGCAACTGGTTGAGCAGGAAGGCGGCGCCCGCCCCGCCCGCCAGGCCGACCGCCAGTACCAGCGTCAGCAGCAGCGGCCGGTTCGGCGCCACCGGCAGATGCGGCAGCGATGGCGGGTCGACGACGCGCACGCGCGTCGCGTCGGTCTCGCTCTCCATCTGGTCGCGCAGGCTGGCCTGCTCGCGCTCGGCAAGCAGCTTGTCATACTGGTCCTTCAGCACCCCGTAATCGCGCGCCTGGCGCCCGGCCTCGGCCGCCTCGGCCGGGTCGGCATCGGTCAGCGCGACGTAACGCTGCATGTCGCCGTGGATCTGGGCACGCCGCGTGGCCAGCGCCGCCACCGCGGCCTGCCGCTCGGCCTGCATGGCGCGCAGCGAAACGAACATCGGATTAGCGGCAGCCCCGCCGCCGACGACCGGCTCCGCCTGCGCGGCGGCGCGGGCGGCGGCCAGCTGGTTGCGCATCGCCACCATGTCGGGGTGCTGGTCGGTCCACCCCCGCGCCCGTCCGTCGGCAATCTGCGCCTCCAGCGCCGCCAGTCGCGCCCGCGCCGGACCGGCGACGGCACCGGCCCCCGCAATCGTCGGCGCGGTCGCCGCCATCTGCGCGCCCACTGCACCCAGCGCGCTCTGCGCGGCGGCCAGCTCGGCATCGATCCGGCCCAGCTCGCTGCGCGCCGCGTCCATCCGCTCGGCAACGCTGCCGGTGCCGGGCAGTGCACCGAGGAACTCGGCCTCGAACGCCAGCTTCCGCGCCTCCGCTGCCTGCAACTGGCGCGCCCGCTCGGCCAGTTGCGCGTCGAGGAAGGCCAGCGCCTGCCGGCTGTCGGCACGGCCGCCGGCCAGATTCTCCTCGACGAACAGGTCGATCAGCTTCTGAACGATCGCCCGGGCCAGCCGGGCATTCTCGTCGTCGGATAGGCCGGACGCGGCGGAACTGGCGACGATCTGGAACAGATTGTCCTGCTGGGCGACGATGCGGATCGTCCGGCGCAGCGCCTCGATCCGGCTCGCCATGTCGCGGTCGCTCGCCACCGTCAGGTTCAGGTCGGTGCCGCGCACCACCTTCTCCAGGTTGACGGCGGAGGCCAGCGTCTGGCGGACGCGGTCGATCTCCTTCTGCTGCGCCGCCTCGCTCGCCCCGGTCTGGTCGGGCAGCAGCGCCTGCGTCTGGACGAACAGCCGCGCCTGGCTTTCGTAGCGGTTGGGAATCAGCGCGACGACCAGCCAACCGGCCAGGCAGATCGCCCAGGCGACGGCCAGCGCCAGCCAGCGGCGGCGCCAGATGCCGTGGGCGATCAGCCGGATATCGTCGTACAGGGCCTGCATCGGCTCAGAACATGCTTTCCGGGATGATGATGACGTCACCCGGCTCCAGGCTGACATTGGCCTTGATGTCGCCGCGCTTCAGCAGGCTGGCGATGCGGACCGGATATTCCTTCTGCCGCCCCGTCGCCCGGTCGTAGCGGACCAGCCGGGCGCGGTTGCCCGCAGCGTATTCGGACAGGCCGCCGACCGCGATCATCGCGTCGAGCAAGGTCATGTTGGCGCGGTAGGGGATCGACGCCGGCTTCTCGGTCGCGCCGACGATCCGCACCTGCTGCGAAAACGTGCCGGAAAAATTCTCGACGATCACCGACACGCGCGGCTCGTTGACGTAGCGGGACAGCGCCTTGGCGATGTCGTCGGCCAGCAGCTTCGGCGTCTTGCCGACCGCCGGCATGTCCTCGATCAGCGGCGTGGTGATGCGGCCGTCCGGACGCACCTGCACCTTGCCGCCCAGTTCCGGGTTGCGCCACACGAACACCGTCAGCGTGTCGAGCGGCCCGATCACGTAATTTTCGGACGGCTTGTCGTCCAGCGAGACGAACGACGCCTGCGGCAATTGCGGGCCGCCCGCCGCCGTCGCGGCGCATCCGCCGAGCAGCAGCGCCGCCGCCCCGACGCCCGCCAGCGCCACCAAAGCCCTGTGATCGCGCATCGTTTCGTCGCCCTTCCGCAATGCCTTGACGAAGCCGGATTCAAGGCCGGGCTATGCGCGTTAAGAATGAAGATAGCGTTAGGCGTGCTCCACGCCCCACCCCGCTTCCGTCAGTGCGAGCCGCAAAGCGGCGCGGCAATCCACCCTCAGCCGCCCTCGCCGCCGCTATCCCGGCGTCCCCGCCTTACCCGACCAGCATCTCCGCCGCCGCCGGATGGCCAAGGAACGCCGCCGGGCTGGCGCTCGCGCCATAGGCCCCGGCCAGGAACAGCGCGATCAGGTCGCCCACCGCCGCGCGCGGCAGGCCGACTTGGTCGCCCAGCCGGTCGAGCGGCGTGCACAGGCAGCCGACGACGCTGACCGTCTCCACCGGCCCACCGGCGCCGCTGGCCAGCGCGATCGGGTAGTTGCGGCGAACGACGGTGCCGAAATTGCCGCTCGCCGCCAGTTGGTGGTGCAGACCGCCGTCGGTGACCAGAAACGTCTCGCCATGGCTGGTCTTCCGGTCGACGATCCGGGTCAGGTAGACCCCGGCCTCGGCGACCAGCCAGCGCCCCAGTTCGACCGCAAAGGCACTGTCCGCCAGCACCGCCGGCCGCGCCGCCAGCGTCTCGGCCAGCGCGCCGCCGACTGCCTCGATGTCCAGCGCCACTTCCCCGGCGAAATAGGGCACGCCGAACCCACCACCGAGATTGACCAGCGGCGGCGGGGCCCCCGCCGCCTCGGCCAAGTCCCCGGCCAGCGCCACCGTCGCCGCCTGCGCCTCGGCGATCGCCCCGGCATCCAGCGCTTGCGACCCCGCAAAGACATGGAAACCGCGCCACTCCGCCCCGGCCGCGATCAGCCGGCGGACCAGCGCCGGCACCCGCGCCGCGTCGACGCCGAACGGCTTGGCGCCGCCACCCATCCGCATTCCCGATCCGCGCAGGTCGAAATCCGGGTTGACCCGCACCGCCAGCCGTGGCGTCCGCCCGGCCCGCCCGGCAATCGCCAGCGCCCGCTCCGCTTCGCCTTCCGATTCCAGGTTGATCGTCACTCCGGCGTCGATCGCCGCCGCGATCTCGCGGTCGCGCTTGCCCGGCCCGGCGAAGGACACCGCCGTGCCACCCGCCCCCCCACGCGCCGCCAACGCCAGCCGCATCTCGCCTTCCGATGCCACGTCGAGCCCGTCGGTCAGCCCGGCGAGCGCGGCGACCAGCGGCGCGAACGGGTTGGCCTTGACCGCGTAATGCACCCCGACCCCGGCCGGCAGCGCCGCGCGCAACCGCGCCACCCGCGCCCGGACCACGTTCAGGTCGTAAACGAACAGCGGCGTGTCGCCGACCCGCGCCGCCAGCGCCTCCGCCGTGTCGCCACCGATCACCAGCACCCCCTCGCCCGCGAATTCCGGCGGAATCGGTCCCATCGGCTTCATGCGCCCAGCTCCCGTTTCAACCCGGCGCGGTCGATCTTGCCGTTGGCGTTGCGCGGCAGCGCTGTCCGCCACACCACCTCGCGCGGCTGCATGAACGCCGGCAACTCCCGCTTCAGATAGGCGCGCAGCGCTTCCTCCTTCGTCCCGTCGCCGCGCGCGACGAGCAGCGCCGCCTGTCCCAGTCGCTCGTCGGCAACGCCGACAGCCACCGCCTCCGCCGTCGCGCCGCTGGCTACCGCAGCCTCCTCTATCTCGTTTGGGCTTATACGGTTACCGGAAGATTTTATCATTTCATCGTAACGTCCAACGAAGCGGATCAGCCCGCCCGCATCCCGCACCGCCGTGTCGCCGGACCACACCGCCGTCCCGCCGTGGCGGGATGCCGCCGGCGCCGGGCGAAACCGCTCCGCCGTCCGCGCCGCGTCCCGCCAATAGCCCTGGGCGACCAGCGGCCCGGCGTGGACCAGTTCGCCTGCCTCCCCGGCTCCGGCCACGGTCCCGTCCGGCCGCACGATCAACACTTCGGCAAACGGTATCGCCGTGCCGATCGACTCGGGGTGCGCGTCGATCAGCGCCGGGTCGAGGAAGGTCGACCGGAACGCCTCGGTCAGCCCGTACATCGCATAGAGGGCAGCGGCCGGAAATTTCGCCCGCAGTGCCCGAACCAGCGGCACTCCCAGCGCGCCGCCGGAATTGGTCAGCCGCTTCAGCTTCGCCGCCACCTCCGCCGGCCATTCGGCCTCGGCCAGCTGCACCCACAGCGGCGGCACCCCGGCCAGGGTGGTGACCTCATGCCGCCCGACCGCGCGCACCACGTCCTTCGCGGTCAGGTAGTCGAGCGGGATCGCGCAGCCCCCCGCCCGCCAGGTCGACAGCAGCTGGTTCTGCCCATAGTCGAAGCTCAGCGGCAGCACGCACAGCACCCGATCGTCCACCCCCAGCCGCAGGTAATGCGCGACGGAGGCCGCGCCCAGCCAAAGGTTGGCGTGGCTCAGCATCACCCCCTTCGGCCGCCCGGTCGACCCGGACGTGTAGAGGATCGCGGCCAGCGAAGCCGGATCCGCGTCGGACGGCGGCAGCGCGTCCTCGGGCAGTACAATCTCCGCGTCGATCGCCAGCGCGCAGCCCGCCGGCCGGTCGCCCGGCGCCAGCGTCTCCGCCCGCCCGGCGCCGGTCACCAGCAGCGTCGCGCCGCTGTCGGCCAGGATATGCGCCACCTGCGCCCGTTTCAGCAGCGGGTTGACCGGCACATGGATCGCCCCGGCGCGCGGCACCGCCAGCGGCAGCAGGCAGGCGTCGATCGTCTTGGGCAGCCAGCTCGCCACCCGGTCGCCCGCGCCTACCCCTTGCGCCCGCAACCACGCCGCCAGCCGCCCGACCCGGTCCTCCAGCGCCGCGTAATCCAGCGCCTCGGCCCGGCCGATCAACGCCGGCGCGCCGCGCGCACCACCGGCGAGAATGTGGTCGATCGGCCGGGGGGTGGGGTCCAGGGCTTGCACCCGCTCGAATTCCTCTGCTTATGGTCGCGGTGGGGCGGAAGGGAGCGATAGCGCCTTGTGGGTCAAGGGGGAATATTTCGACGATCTCGACGCGGTCGCCGCCACGGCCCGCGCCACGCTCGATCGCCCGGCCCAGCCCAGCCCGTTCGACCGCCTCGAATGGTTCCGCCGCACCTGGGCCTGCTGCCCGCCCGGCGCCGCACCGCTCGTTGTCCGTACCCGTACCGAGGGCGCCGACGCCTGGCTGTTCCTCGCCCGGCAGGCCCGCGGCCGGCTGGTCGCCCTGGCCAGTTGGTACACCCTCGCCTTCGCCCCGGTCTATTCCGGCGCGCCCGACGCCGCGCTGAAACGGCGGCTGCTGCGCGCCGTCGCCCGGCGGCTGCGCGTCGCCAGCCTCGGCATCGCCCGCATCACCCTCTCGCCGGTCCCGGCCGACGAAGCGGCGCTGCTCGCCGCCGCCTTCCGCCGCGCCGGCTGGCTGGCGGTGTCGACTCCGGCGACGGTCAACTGGCGGCTGCCGGTCGCCGGCCGGGTATTCGCCGAATATTGGGCGGCCCGCCCCGGCGCCCTGCGCGCCACGGTGGAGCGCAAGCAGGGCCGCGTCGCGATCCGCATCCTCGACCATTTCGATGCCGACACCTGGGCCGCCTACGAGCAGGTCTACGCCGCCAGTTGGAAACCGGCTGAGGGCGCCCCCGCCTTCCTGCGCGGCTTCGCGGAAGACGAAGGCGCCGCCGGCACCCTCCGCCTCGGCCTGGCGGAGATCGACGGCCGCCCGGTCGCCGCCCAGCTATGGACGGTGGAGAACGGCACCGCCGTCATCCACAAGCTCGCTCATGTCGAGGAAGCGGTGGAACACTCGCCCGGTACCCTGCTCAGCGCCGCGCTGTTCGCCCATGCGATCGACGCAGACGGCGTCCAGACCGTCGATTTCGGCACCGGCGACGACGGCTACAAGGCCGACTGGATGGAAGAACGCCATCTGCTTTACCGGATAGAGCTGTTCAACCTGCGCCGTCCCTCGGCATGGCCCGGCGCCGCCCGCGCCCGCCTGTCCGCTCTTGTCCGTCGCCCTCGCGTCGATTAACCGGCGCTGCCGGCTAACGGGAGAAGAGCATTGAGCGAAGGTCTGGACACGGTGGCGGCAACGGTACGCGCCGTCCTGCGCGACGTGCTGGCGCTCACCGATGTCCGCGCCGCCGCGCTTACTGACGATACCCCACTGTTCGGCGCGATGCCGGAACTGGATTCAATGGCTGTCGCCGGCCTGTTGACCGAGATCGAGGACCGGGTCGGCATCGTCATCGAGGATGACGAGGTCGACGGCGAAATGCTCGAAAGCTTTGGCAGCCTCGTCCGCTTCGTCGGCGCCAAAGCCCTGCGCTGATGGTCGCGGCGGCGCCCAGCGCTTGCGATTTCACCATCGGTGCCAAACTCCCCGTACAACTAATCGTTATCCCACCGCTTTTCTTCGAAGCAAACCGCAGCCGCCGGCTGATCGTCACCATCCTCCGCCATCTTGCCGACCGCGGCATCGGCGGCCGGCTGGTCGACTTGCCCGGCACTGGCGAAAGCCTCGTCGACCTGGCCGCGGTCCAACTGGCCGACTGGCGGGCGGCGGTCTCCGCAGCCGCAAGTGAAATGCCCGTGCCCCCGCTCACCATCGCCTTTCGCGGCGGTGCGCTGGTCGACGACGTTATCGGCGGCGCCCCCCGCTGGCGCCTGTCGCCGGTCGACGGCGCCGCCGTGGTCCGCGCCCTGCGCCGGGCGAGCAGCCTTGGCGGCAACCGCCCGCCGCGCCTCGCCGGTTATCCGCTCGGCGCCGCCCTGCTCGCCGATCTCGCCGCCGCCACGCTCCCGGCGGGCGGACGGGTGCGGACGGTGCGGCTCGCCGACGATCCCGCCACCGCCGACCGCCACCTGCCGGGCACCCCGCTCTGGCACCGCGCCGAACCGGGGGAGGATGTCGCCCTCGCCGCATTGCTGGCGGACGACATCCACGATTGGACAGTCGCTTGCGCCGCGCTCTGACCTTTCAGTGCGAAGGGTCGGCTTGCGCTGCCACCGTCGACTCGGCGGCCGGCGCGACCGGCCTGCTCATCGTCTCCGGCGGCAATGAAGTCCGCACCGGCGCGCATGATGGCATGGCCCGCATCGCCGCCCGCATCGCGGCGGCGGGCGCGCCGGTCTGGCGCTTCGACCGGCGCGGCGTCGGCGACAGCGAAGGCGCCAATCGCGGCTATGCCGGCAGCGGGCCGGATATCGCCGCCGCCGCCGCCGCTTTCCGCGCCGCCTGCCCCGGCATCCGCCGCCTCGTCGGCTTCGGCAATTGCGACGCGGCGACGGCCCTCGCCTTGTTCGGCAAACCCGCCGGGCTGGACGCGCTGCTGCTCGCCAATCCCTGGGCGGTCGAGACGCCGGACGACCTGCCGCCGCCCGCCGCCATCCGCCGCCACTACCGCCACCGCCTGCGCGCGCCCGGCGCCTGGCGCGATCTCGTCGTCGGCCGCGTCGCCTTCGGCCGGCTGGCGCGGGGCCTGATCCGCGCCGCCCGCCCGCCCCGCACCAACGCCCTCGCCGACC
>NZ_SPHY01000020.1 GCF_004796535.1 Sphingomonas flavalba
CGGCACCTCCGCCGCGCCGAGCGGGCCGAGCAGTAGCCCGGCGCCGGCGCGGATCGCCGCCTCGGCCGCCGCCGCCGCGCCTTCCGCGCTGCCGCCGGTGTCGAAGGCTGGGATTGCCTCCGCCTTCGGGTTCGGCGCCGCCGCCAGCGAAGCCGCGCGCTCGATCATGCGGCCAAGGCTTGCGTTCGCGCCGCTCAGCGGCAACAGCAGGCCGGCGAGCACACGCCGCGGCCTGGCCTTGCCGGCCGCGCGAAGGGGAAGCGCATATGCGGTGGTGGACAGGACAAGGCCCGATCGCATCAGCCGCAGCATCTGCCGTCGATTCATTCTTTCCCCGGTCGCTGCTCAGCCGCCCGCGCGCGTTGGTGACGATCGGCGCCCTGGCTTATCTGGCGGGACTCGTCGCCACGGCGCCCGCCCGGCTTATAGTCGAGCCGGGGCCGGCGACCAACATCGCATCGGTCGGCGGCACGCTGTGGCGCGGCCGGGCGGTTCTGGCGGGCGGGGAGGTGGCAAGCTGGCGCTGGGCGCCGCTGCGCTCGCTCGCCGGTTTCGGTTATGCCGCCGCCTTCCGGATCGACGGCGCCGGCACCGCGCTCGCCGGGCGGGTGCGGCTGCGCCCCGGCGCCACGTTGTTCGAATCGGTCGCCGGCAGCGCCAGCGGCGTGCTCGCCGCCAGCCTGTTCCCGCGCCTGCCCTTCGCCTGCGCGACAACGCTGCGGCTCGCCGTCGCCCGCTTCGGCCTCGGCGGCGATGCCGGCGCCGCGACCGGGCGGGTGGAGGCCGATCCAGCCAGCTGCGCCGTCCGGGGCGGCGCCGCCCCCGCTGCCTCCGTCCCGGCGCTGCTGGTCACGATGACCGGCGCCACCGGCCGAATCGCCCCGCGCGCCCACCCGCGCGTCACCTACGCCACCCTGGCCTTCGCGCCGGGCCGGCTGACCGTCGCCTTCACGCCGGAAGGCGCCGCCGCCCTGCCGTTCGCAACGATCGCCGGCACCCGCGTCGAAACGCACCTTTAGTCTGGCCCGTCATTGCGAGCCGCGCAGCGGCGCGGCAATCCCGTCCTTCCCGTCATCCGGCCTGCGCCGGGATGACGATCCTATCGGGAATGACCATGCTCCAGGACGGATCGTCATTCAGAAGATGGCGAGTCGAAAAGCCGCCATTTGCAGGCCGCCAGAGCTGAATGGCGAGCCGTCCTAAAGCCCCAGCGCGGTCGCCGTCCAATAGGTCGCGCCCGCCGCCAGATAGGCGACGACGAACAGGTAGGAGACCATGAACAGCGGCCATTTCCAGCCGTTGGTCTCGCGTCGGGTGACGGCGATCGTCGATATGCACTGCGGCGCGAAGATGAACCAGGCGAGGAAGGCGAGCGCCGTCGGCAGCGACCATTTGCCCTGCAGCCGGTCCTCCAGCGCCATCGTCATCTGCGCCTCGTCGCCGGCGTCGATCGCATAGACGGTGGCGATCGCCGCCACCGCGACCTCGCGCGCCGCCATCGCCGGCAGCAGCGCCATCGATATCTCGTGGTTGAAGCCGATCGGGCTGACCACCGTCTCGATGCCGGTGGCGATCCGCCCGGCGAACGAATATTCGCTCTGCTTCTCGCCGCCGGGCGCGACCGGGAAGCTGGCGAGCAGCCACAGGATCACGGTGGTGACGGCGATGATCGATCCGGCGCGCTTCAGGAAGATCATCGCCCGCTGCCACAGGCCGATCAGCACGTCGCGCAGCCGCGGCCACTGGTATTTCGGCATTTCCATCAGGAAACCGCCGCCGCCGCCCTTGGTGACGGTGCTCCGCAGGATCAGCGCGACGACCAGCGCGCCGATGATCCCGGCGATGTAGAGGATGAACAGCACCAGCCCCTGCAGGCCGATGCCCGGCCCGACCGCGCGGTTGGGGATGAACGCGGCGATGATCAGCGTATAGACCGGCAGCCGCGCCGAACAGGTCATCAGCGGCGCGATCAGGATCGTGGTCAGCCGGTCCTTCGGGTCCTCGATCGTCCGCGTCGCCATGATCCCCGGCACCGCGCAGGCGAAGGACGACAGCAGCGGAATGAACGCCCGGCCGGACAGGCCGACCCGCGCCATCAGCCGGTCCATCAGGAAGGCGGCGCGGACCATGTAGCCCGACGCCTCGAGCAGCAGGATGAAGAAGAACAGGATCAGGATCTGCGGCAGGAAGGCGACGACGGCGCCGACGCCGGCGATCACCCCTTCGACCAGCAGCGACCGGATGAAGCCTTCCGGCAGCGTTGCCGTCGTCGCTTCGGCCAGCCACTGCATCCCGTCCTCGATCCAGCCGATCGGGGTCTCCGACCAGGCGAACACCGCCTGGAACATCACGAACATCAGCACCGCCAGGATGATCGGCCCCAGCACGGGGTGCAGCGTGACCTTGTCGATGCGATGGCTGATCCGGCGGCCGGTGCTCTCGCTCAGCGTCGCCTCGGCGGAAATCGCCCGTGCCCGGCGCTGCAGGGCGACGATATCGGCCGGAACCGGCGGTTGCGCGGTGCCGGCCGGCGCCGCGCCGTCGCCGACCAGCGCCGCCACCGCCGCTTTCAGTTCGTCGATGCCGCGCTTGCGTACCGCCACCGTTTCCACCACCGGCACGCCCAGCGCCGCCGACAGCCTGCCGGCGTCGATCTCAAGCCCGTCGCGCCGCGCCAGGTCGATCATGTTCAGCGCGACGACGACCGGCCGGCCCAGCCCGATCAACTGCAGCGCGAAGCGCAGGTGGTTGTCGAGGTTGGACGCGTCGACGACGACGATGATCGCCGCCGGCAGGCGCTCGCCGGCCTGGCTGCCGGTCACCACGTCGCGGGTCACCGCCTCGTCCGGGCTGGACGGGTCGAGACTGTAGGTGCCGGGCAGGTCGACCAGCTCGATCGGTCGCCCGTCGGGCAGGGCCATCCGCCCGGAATGGCGCTCGACGGTGACGCCGGGATAGTTGCCGACCTTCTGGCGCGCGCCGGTCAGCGCGTTGAACAGCGCGCTCTTGCCGGCGTTGGGATTGCCGACCAGCGCGACGAGGGGGGGCTGGTTCATGGCGCCGGGTTGACCGAAACGGCGGCGGCGACGGCGCGGCGAATCGCCACCGTCATCCGCCCGACGCGGATCGCGATCGGGTCGCGGCTGAACAGGCCGCCGCGGTGCAGCGCCTCGATCCGAACGCCTTCGTCGAAGCCAAGCTCGCGCAGGCGGCGCGCCTCGCTGGCGGCCAGCCGGCCCCAGTCGATCGACAGGATGTGGGCCGCCCGGCGCAGGGGCAGCTCGTCAAGGCGAAGCGGCGATGATGAGGCGCTCATGCTGCAAGCGATTATCAATAACGAGAAGGCAATACCAGTGCCTTGCGCGCCTTGCGCCGGTCAGGCCACCGGATAGCGCAGCCGGCCGATGAAGCGGGACAGGCTGGGCCGGCGGGCGCGGCGCTGGGCGCGGCGCGCCTTCGCCGCCTCATAGGCGATGACATTGGCGATTCGCCGGTCGAGGAAGGCGTGGGTGTCGGCGAAATCCGGGCTCTCGTCGTCCAGGAACACCAGGATCGTCGCGGTGTAGAGCGCCGACAGGGTCAGCCGCTTGCTATAATGGTTGAAATCGGCGGCGGTGTCGCCGGCCAGCCGCCAGATGCGGTCGGCGGTCCGCCAGCCAAGTCGCGTCGCGGCCGGGATGTTGGCGGGCAGGGCGAGCACCGCGATCGCCCGGCGCAGCGCCTCGCGCTCGCCGGCGACCGCGTCCAGCCGGGCGATGACCAGCGCGCGGATGCGTTCGCGCACTTTCATCGCCGCCAGCCGCTCCGGCGGCAGCGCCGCCGTCATCGCCCGGTCGACGCTCTCGAACCAGGCGTCGATCATCGCCACCGCCCCGCCGGGAAAGGCAAGGCGCGCCACCGCCGGGTCGACGCCCGCTTGCGCCGCCGCGCTGTCGATCGCCGCCGGGCGCCAGCCGTCGAACGCGGCATGCGCGGCCAGCCGCGGCGCCAGATGCGCGCGGATCTCGTCCAGTGTCGGGTCGTCGGGAAGCATCGCCATCACGTCCAGCCTTTGGGCCTGTCCGCTTCTAGAGCCTCCACCGCCCCGCATCCACCCCCGTCACGCGCCATCCCGTCACGCGCCACCGCGTCCTGCCGGCGAACGCCGGCATCTCCACCGCTCAGCCCGTCGCCGGGCGCGGCCGGCGCTCGCGGACCAGCACCAGCGCGGCGCCGATCGCCACCGCGCCGACGATGTCGAGCGCGCCCAGCGTCTCGCCGAACACGACATAGCCGATCGTCGCGGCGACGATCGGCTGGGTCAGCAACGCCAGGCCGATGACCAGCGGCCGGATGTTGCCGAGCGCGTAGATCATCAGCCCCTGGCCGATCACCTGGCTGATGATCGCCAGCATGATCGGCGCGGTCCAGTCGCGCGGCAGGATCGCCTCGCCCATCAGCATCGCGAACAGCAGCATCGGCAGGGTGCCGGCGACGGTCGACAGCGCCAGCACCGGCCACGGCCGCAATGTCGATCGTGCCCGCTCCAGCACGATCAGGTAGCCGGCATACATCACGCCGGCGAGCAGGCAGAGCAGGTCGCCGGCGACGTTGGCGGTCGATAGCTGGTACGACCGGCCGAGCAGCAGCGCGGCGCCGCCCGCCGCCAGCAGCAGCGCGACGCCCTGCGAGCGCGTCGGCCAGGCGCGCGCGGCGATGAAGCCGTAGAGCGGGAAGATCAGGCTGGTCGAATTGCCGAACAGCGTCGAATTGGCCAGCGTCGTGTGCATGATGCCCAGGTGCCAGCTTGCCAGGTCGCCGGCGAACAGCACGCCGCTGACCGCCAGCATCGCCCACAGCGTGCGGCTCATCCGGCCGATCGGCTGGCCGGTCGCGCGGGTCAGCAGCAGCAGCATCGGCGCGGCCAGCGCCAGCCGCCAGAATCCGGCGGCGATCGGCCCGATGCCGCCGGTGTCGGTCGCCATGCGGACGAACAGCGGGCCGAAGGCCAGCGCGATATTGCCGATCAGCAGCGCCGCGAAGGCGAAACGCACCGGTTTCGCATAAGGCCGGTCCTTGAAAGGCGGCGTCAGGTTGACCGGCGGGTGCATGCGGCCCTCTAACCTCCTATCTGTTTCCCGTCTCGCTCTAAAATCGGGAGAAGTGCGTGCCCAGTCTGTTCGATCCTATCCGCATCGGCGCGGTCGATGCGCCCAACCGAATCCTGATGGCGCCGCTGACCCGCGGCCGCGCCACCCGCGATCATGTGCCGACGCCGCTGATGGCGACCTATTACGCCCAGCGCGCCGCCGCCGGCCTGATCATCAGCGAGGCGACCGGGATCAGCCGGGAAGGGCTGGGCTGGCCCTATGCGCCGGGGCTGTGGACGGCGGCGCAGGTGGAGGCGTGGAAACCGGTGGTCGCCGCCGTCCACGCCGCCGGCGGGCGGATTGCCGCCCAGCTCTGGCACATGGGGCGGATCGTCCACCCCGATTTCCTCGACGGCGCGCCGCCGGTCTCCGCTTCGGCGACGACCGCGCCGGGCAAGACCCACACCTATGCCGGCAAGCAGCCCTATGCCGAGGCGCGGCCGCTGGCACTGGCGGACATCCCCCGGCTGCTCGACGATTACCGCGCCGCCGCCGCCAACGCGCGCGCCGCCGGCTTCGACGCGGTGCAGATCCACGCCGCCAACGGCTATCTGATCGACCAGTTCCTGCGCGACGGTAGCAACTTGCGCGACGACGCCTATGGCGGCAGCCCGGAAAACCGCATCCGCCTGCTGCGCGAGGTGACGGAGGCGGTGGTCGACGCGGTCGGCGCCGATCGCACCGGCGTCCGCCTCTCGCCCAACGGCGACAGCCAGGGGGTGATCGACAGCGCGCCGGAAACCGTGTTCCCCCTCGCCGCCGAGGCGCTGGCGCGGATCGGCATCGCCTTTCTCGAGCTGCGCGAGCCGGGGCCGGACGGCACCTTCGGCCGCACCGACCAGCCGCGCCAGTCGCCGGCGATCCGCCGCGCGTTCGACGGCGTGCTGGTGCTCAATTCCGACTATCGCGGCGCACAGGCGCAGCAGGCGCTGGATTCCGGCCTTGCCGACGCGATCAGCTTCGGCCGCACCTTCCTCGCCAACCCGGACTTGCCCGCCCGGCTGGCGGCGGACGCGCCGCTCAACCCTGACGTCATGGCGACATGGTACAGCCAGGGCGCGGAGGGCTATACCGACTACCCCGCGCTGGTGCCGGCCTGAATCCGAGTTCCGCACCGGCCCACGCCCCCGCCCGGCCTCCCATTTCACGATACTGTCGTTGGGAGGCCGGGCGAGGGCGCCGCCCGGCGCCGGCCTCTACCCTCCGAACCGTTCCTTCAGGCCCAGCATGGCGATGGCGGCGCGGGCGGCGTCGCCGCCCTTGTCCTTGTCGTCGGGCCGGGCGCGGGCCAGCGCCTGCGCCTCGTTCTCGACGGTCAATATGCCGTTGCCGATCGCCAGCCCGTCAAGGCTGAGCGCCATCACCCCGCGCGCGCTTTCGTTGGCGACCAGCTCGAAATGATAGGTCTCGCCGCGAATCACCACGCCGAGCGCGACGAACGCGTCGTAACGCCCGGTCTCCGCCGCCAGCGCCACCGCGCCGGGCACTTCCAGCGCGCCGGGGACGGTGATCGTCTCGTGCCGGTGGCCCGCCGCCTCGATCGCGGCGCGCGCGCCTTCCAGCAGCAGATCGTTCAGATGGGCGTAGAACCGCGCCTCGACGATCAGGATCCGCGCCATCACTCGGCCTCGCCGCCGGTGATCGCCTGCTCGCCGACGATCGACAGGCCATAGCCGTCGAGCGCGACCAGCATGTGGCGGGTGTTGGTCAGCAGGATCATGTCCTGCACACCCAGCTCGGCGAGGATCTGGGCGCCGACGCCGTAATCGCGCAGCTCCTCGAATTCCGGGGCGCCAGGGGCCTTGCCGGCGACGCGCGCGCGCATCGCCCGGGTCACGCCGTCGGCCATGCGGCGGTTGATGACGACGATCACGCCGGCGCCATGCGCGGCGATCGCCTCCATCGAGCGCGGCAGCAGCCCGCCGCGCGGCGAATCCTCGCCAAACGCATCGGTGAACATCGACAGCGCGTGCATCCGCACCAGCGTCGGCTTCGCCGGGTCGATCCGCCCCTTGACCAGCGCGATCTGCTCGTCGCCGCTCGCCTTGTTGTAGAAGGTCATCGCCGTCCACTCGCCGCCCCAGCGGCTGGTGAAGCGCATTTCCGCCCGCTTCTCGACCAGGTGGTCGTTGCGCCGGCGATAGGCGATCAGGTCGCGGATCGTGCCGATCTTCAGGTTGTGGAGCTGGGCGAAGGCGACCAGGTCGTCCATCCGCGCCATCGTCCCGTCGTCCTTCATGATCTCGCAGATCACGCCGGACGGGTTCAGCCCGGCCAGCCGGGCGACGTCGACCGCGGCCTCGGTATGCCCGGCGCGGACCAGCACCCCGCCTTCGCGCGCGACCAGCGGAAAGACGTGGCCCGGCGTGACGATATGCTCCGGCCCCTTCGACGCGTCGATCGCCACCGCCACGGTGCGGGCGCGGTCGGCGGCGGAAATGCCTGTCGTCACCCCGTCCTTCGCCTCGATCGACACGGTGAAGGCGGTTTCGTGCCGGGTGCCGTTGTTGCGGCTCATCAGGTCGAGGCCAAGCTGCTCGACCCGCTGCTTGGCGAGCGCCAGGCAGACCAGCCCGCGCCCGTGCTTGGCCATGAAGTTGATCGCGTCCGGGGTCGCCATCTGGGCCGGGATGACCAGGTCGCCCTCATTCTCCCGGTCCTCGTCGTCGACAAGGATGAACATCCGCCCGTTGCGCGCCTCGTCGATGATCTCGTCCGGGCTGGACAGGAAGGCGTGGCGGATGCGGGCGATCTTCGGATCAGCGTTTGGCACGATATTGCTCCATGCGGCCCAGATAGCGGGCGAGGATGTCGATTTCGATGTTCAGGTCGCGGCCGATCGACAGGTCGTCGAACGTCGTCGCCGCGGCGGTGTGGGGGATGATGTTCAGGCCGAAGGCGGTGTCGGCGCCATGGTCCTCGACGCTGTTGACGGTCAGCGACACGCCGTCGAGCGCGATCGATCCCTTGGCGGCGATGTAGGGGGCCAGCGCGGCGCCGGTCGTCACCGTCAGGCGGATCGAATCGCCCTCGTCGCGCAGCCCGCTGATCCGGCCGATGCCGTCGACATGGCCGGTCACGATATGGCCGCCCAGCTCGTCGCCCACCCGCATCGCCCGTTCCAGGTTCAGCCGCCGGCCCGCGTCCCACATCCCCGGCGCGGTGCGGGCGATGCTTTCGGCGGAAATGTCGACGGCGAAATGTCGTTCGCCCTTCTCGACCACGGTCAGGCAGGCGCCGGAACAGGCGATCGACGCGCCGATCGCCACGCTCGCCATGTCATAGCTGCAGGCGATGGTCAGGCGGCGGTCGCCCCGCGCCTCGACGGCCTCGATACGGCCGATGTCGGTGATGATGCCGGTGAACATTGGGTCAGCTCCGCTGGCGCTCGTAAACCTCGATCCGGTCGCTGCCAAGCATCCGCGCATCGCCCGGGCGCCAGCGCCCGTGGGCGGCGGCCAGGTCGGTCAGGCCGATATCGCCGACGGCCGCCCGCCCGGCCCCGATCAGGATCGGCGCGCGGTAGAGCAGCAGCCGGTCGACCAGATCCTCGGCGAGGAAGGCGGCGGCCGCCTCCGCCCCGCCCTCGACCAGCAGATGGTCGACCTGCTCCAGCGCCGCGATCGCGCCGGGGGCGGGCAGCCCCTCCCAGCCGTCCGGCGCCGGATCGCGGCTCAGCACCGCCCGGCGCGGGCTCAGCCCCTCCAGCCCGTCCAGCCGCACGTCGAGCGCCGGCGCGTCGGCGGCCAGGGTGCCGCGCCCGACGACGATCATCTCGGCGCGGGCGCGCTCCAGATGGGCATGCGCGCGCGCCGCCGCGCCGGTGATCCAGCGGCTGCTGCCGTCGGCCAGCGCGATGCGGCCGTCCAGCGACATCGCCAGCTTCAGCGTCACGTGCGGCCGGCCCAGCCGCTGCCGGGTCAGGAAACCTTCCATCGCGGCGGCGCAGGCATCGGCCAGCACCCCGTCGGTCACCGCGATCCCGGCGTCGTGCAGCCGGGCATAGCCGGCGCCGGCGGTGCGCGGGTCCGGGTCGACCATGCCGCCGACCACCCGCGCCACGCCGGCGGCGACCAGCAGGGTGCTGCATGCCGGGCCGCGCGGGCTGGCGTGGGCGCAGGGTTCCAGCGTCGTGTAGCAAGTCGCGCCGCGCGACTTCGCGCCCGCCTCGGCCAGCGCCATCGCCTCGGCATGGGGGCGCCCGCCCGGCTGGCACCATCCGCGCCCGACGATGCGCCCGTCGCTGACGATCAGCGCGCCGACATTGGGGTTGGGGGCGGTCCGGCCCCGCCCGCGCCGGCCGATCGCGACGGCGGCGGCCATGAAACGGGCATCGGCGGTCAAAGGCCCCACCGGTTGAGCGCGTCGTCGATCTTCTTGAACTCGGCCTGCCGCTTCTTGCGTTCCGCCTCCAGCTTGGCGTCCTCGATCTTCTTCTTTTCCATGTCGATCTTCTGCTGGGCCAGAATCTCGGCCTGGCTGCGGTCGGCGGGCCAGCTCTCGATATAGATGATCTCGCGCTTCCACGGCGGCATCATGTTCATGAAACCGTCGAGGTAGAAGCCGACGATCACCGTGCCGGTGATGGCGACTGCCAGGCCGGCGAACAGCAGATCATACTTCCGCCGCCTCGTCAGAAGCTGGCCGAGATCGCGAAGCGCGGCGGCGACATTGAAGAAGCGCAGGAAACTCATCGCCGCGTAGATAGGCGGTGCGGCGCCCGGATGCCACCCGCTTCCGCTCTCCCTTGCCCCGCCGGCATTGCGCGCGCGGCGAAGCAATCCATCCCATGGACCTCCGCCCGGGCGGGCGGCGACCCGGGGGTGCCCGGATCGCCGCCCCTTCCACGTTACCGCCGCATCTCGAACCGGACGGTCATCGTCCGCCACGCCTCGACGGCAACGCCGTCGCGGGTCGCCGGGCGGAACCGCCAGCGGGTCATCGCCTGCCGCACGGTGACGGCGGAAAAGGCCGGGTCGTCCGATACGACGATCTCGGTCGCCTTCACCCGCCCGTCGGTGCCGATCAGCACCTTCAGGATAACGCGGCCTTCCTCGCCCAGCCGCTGCTTGGCCGGCGGATAGGGCGGCTGGAACGCCTCGGCATGGCGCGGGTCGGGCGTCGCCTCGACCAGCACCGGCGCCGCAGGCGTCGGCAGGGGCAGCGGTTCGATCCGCTCCGCCGTGCCGGCATCGCCGCCCGTCGGGATGATCGGCGCGCTCCGGTCGACGCGGATGATCGCCGAATCGTCGGGGGTCGCCGTCACCGGCGTCCGGCTGTCGACTGGCCGGTCGGTCCTGGCGCGCGGCTCCGGCTCCAGCTCCGGGGCCGGCGGTGGCGGCGTCGGCGCGGGATAGAAGCTGATCGGGAACGGGCCGTTGACCGGCGACACATACTCGCTGCGGATCAGCACCAGCGCGGCGATCACCCCGGCATGGATCGCGACGATCCCGGCTAGCGTCGCTGGGGAACGGGGTTTGTGGTGAACGAAGCCTGTCCGCTTCAGGCGGTGCCGATTCCGCTTGAAGCGGACAAACTCTAAGCCTCCATCGTGCATGACACCCTCCTTCCGGCGGCGCCACGCCCTCGCGGCGTCGCATTGGGATGTTACAACATAACGGTTCCGCGACAAACCCCTTTCCGCCACGCCGTCATCCCGGCGAAAGCCGGGATCTCCCCGCCACGGGGTATGTGACGTGCCCGGCGCTACCCCTCCAGCCGCGCGACCGCCGCCTCGCGGCCGATCAGCGGCAGCAGCGCCGCCATGTCCGGCCCCTTGTCGCGGCCGGTCAGCGCCAGCCGCAGCGGCAGGAACAGCGCCTTGCCGCCGCGCCCGGTCGCCGCCTTCGCCGCGCCGGTCAGCGCGTGCCACGGGTCGGCGGCCCAGTCGATCGTCCGCGCGGCCTTGGCGGCGGCGGCGAGCAGCGGCCGGTCCGCCTCGGCGACGGGTGGCGGGGTGAACGGGCCGGTGACGATGCGCCACCACTCGGCCGCCTCGGCGACGCTGCGCAGGTTGGGGCGGATCGCCGCCCAGCCCTCCGCTCCCATGCCCTCGGGCAGCCGGTCGGCGACCGCCGCGTGGTCGAGCTGGTGGATGATCCGGGCGCTGAGCGCCGCCAGCTCCGCCTCGTCGAACCGCGCCGGGGCGCGGCCGAAGCGCGAAAAATCGATGCTGGCGATCAGCGGCGCGGGGTCGGCGAACGGCTCGACCGGATCGGCGGTGCCGATGCGGGCGAGCAGCGCGACGATCGCCTGCGGCTCGATCCCCGCGTCGCGCAGCGCATCGATGCCCAGCGCGCCGAGCCGCTTGGACAGCTTGCCCTCGCTGCCGACGAGCAGCGCTTCATGGGCGAAGGCCGGCGGCGTGGCGCCGAGCGCGGCGAACATCTGCACCTGTGCGGCGGTGTTGGAGACATGGTCCTCGCCGCGCACGACATGGGTTACCCCCATATCCACATCGTCGATCGCCGACGGCAGGATGTAGAGCCACGATCCGTCGGCGCGGCGGACGACCGGGTCGCTGAGCAGCGTCGGGTCGAAATGCTGCGGCCCGCGCACCATGTCGTCCCAGGCGATCGGCGCGTCATGGTCCAGCCTGAACCGCCAGTGCGGCTGGCGCCCTTCCGCCTCCAGCGCCGCGCGTTCGGCCGCGCCCAGCGCCAGCGCGGCGCGGTCGTAGACCGGCGGCAACCCCCGGCCCAGCCGGATCTTGCGCTTCAGCTCCAGCTCCTGCGGCGTCTCGTAGCACGGGTAGACTCGCCCGGCGGCGCGCAGTTCGGCGAAGCGCGCCTCGTACAGCGCGCCGCGCGCCGACTGCCGCGTCTCGCCGTCCGGCGCCAGGCCCAGCCAGGCCAGGTCGGCGCGGATCGCGGCGACGAACCGCTCCTCCGACCGCGCCGTGTCGGTATCGTCGATGCGCAGCAGGAAACGCCCGCCATGCTTGCGCGCCCACAGCCAGTTGTGGACGGCGGTGCGGACGTTGCCGACATGCAGCCGGCCGGTCGGCGACGGGGCGAAGCGGGTGACGACGGTCATCGCCGGCCTCTAGACCAACGCCCCCGCCTGTAGGAAGCTTCCATTCCCCGACCCCGATAATACCCCGATAACCTAGCTGGAAACCCGCACCCCCTTCCCCCCGCCGCTGACGCTGCTAAGAGGCTTGCCGACTGCTCACGGGGACCGCGCACAATGAAACTGATGTCGGGCAATTCGAACCTGCCGCTCGCCCGCGCCATTGCCGACTATCTCGAAATGCCGCTGACCGACGCCGCGGTCCGCCGCTTCGCCGACGAGGAAGTGTTCGTCGAGATCCACGAGAATGTCCGCGGCGAGGATGTCTTCGTCCTCCAGTCGACCGGCTACCCGGCCAACGACAACCTGATGGAGCTGCTGATCTGCATCGACGCGCTGAAGCGTGCTTCGGCCAAGCGGATCACCGCCGTCATCCCCTATTTCGGCTATGCCCGCCAGGATCGGAAGCCCGGCCCGCGCACGCCGATCTCGGCCAAGCTGGTCGCCAACCTGATCACCGTCGCCGGCGCCAACCGCGTCCTGTCCCTCGACCTCCACGCCGGGCAGATCCAGGGTTTCTTCGACATCCCGACCGACAATCTCTACGCCGCCCCGGTGATGTCGGCCGACATCCAGGCCCGCTTCGGCGGAGAGAATATCATGGTCGTCTCGCCCGATGTCGGCGGCGTCGTCCGTGCTCGCGCGCTCGCCAAGCGGCTGAACAACGCGCCGCTGGCGATCGTCGACAAGCGCCGCGAGCGTCCGGGCGAGAGCGAGGTGATGAACATCATTGGCGACGTCACCGGCCGTTTCTGCGTGCTGGTCGACGACATCGTCGATTCAGCCGGCACGCTGTGCAACGCCGCCGCCGCGCTGCGTGAAGCGGGCGCGAAGGACGTCGTCGCCTATGTCAGCCACGGCGTGCTCTCGGGCGGTGCCGTCGCCCGGGTCGAGGCATCGACGCTGACCGAACTCGTCGTCACCGACTCGATCGGCCTGCCGGAAACGGCGAACGGCGCCGCCCATCTGCGCACGTTGACCATCGCACCCTTGCTGGCGGAGGCGATCAAGCGAATCGCCGACGAAAGCTCGGTCTCGTCGCTGTTCGACTGATACGGCGAAGGGGGGCCGGGGGATGAACCAGGACGCGATCAACCCGACCCGCCGCGTCCTGTTCGCCAGCCTGGTCGGCACCACCGTCGAATTTTACGATTTCTACGTGTTCGCGACGGCGGCGTCGCTGGTGTTCGGGCCGCTGTTCTTCCCCGCCAGCTCGCCGACCGCGCAATTGCTCAGCGCCTATGCGACGTTCAGCCTGGCGTTCATCGCCCGGCCGCTCGGTGCCTTCGTCTTCGGCCATTACGGCGACCGGGTCGGCCGCAAGTCGACGCTGGTCGCCTCGCTGATGCTGATGGGCGCGTCGACTTTCGCCATCGCCTTCCTGCCGACCTATGCCACCGCCGGCTGGATCGCGCCGCTGCTGCTGTGCGTGCTGCGCTTCGGCCAGGGGCTTGGGCTGGGCGGCGAATGGGGCGGCGCGGCGCTGCTCGCGGTGGAAAATGCGCCGCCGGGCTGGAAGGCGCGCTTCGGCATGGTGCCGCAACTCGGCGCGCCGCTCGGCTTCATCGCCGCCAACGGGCTGTTCCTGATCCTCGGGCTGCTGCTCACCGCGGAGGATTTCGTTGCCTGGGGCTGGCGGCTGCCGTTCCTGGTCAGCGCGCTGCTCGTCATCCTCGGCCTGTGGGTGCGGCTGCGGCTGGTCGAGACCCCGGCCTTCGCCGCCGCGCTGAAGGCGGAAGCGCCGCCGCGCATCCCGCTGGCCGCCGTCTTCCGCCACCATCTGCGCGCGACCTTCGCCGGCACCTTCGCGGTCGTCGCCTGTTTCGCGCTGTTCTACCTGACCACCGCCTTCGCCCTCGGCTACGGCACGACGACACGGGGGATCCCGCGCGAGACCTTCCTGTCGCTCCAGCTCGGCGCGATCCTGTTCATGGCGGTCGGCATCGTCCTCGCCGGCTGGTGGGCCGATCACAGCAGCCCCCGCCGGGTGCTGGTCGTCGGCTGCATCGGCACCCTGCTCTCCGGCCTGACGCTGGCGCCGCTGCTTGGCGGCGGTCTGCCGGCGGTCTTCCTGTTCCTCGCCTTCGGCCTGTTCGTGATGGGCTTCGTCTACGGGCCGCTCGGCGCCTTCCTGCCGGGGCTGTATCCGCCGCTGGTCCGCTACACCGGGGCGTCGGTAGCGTTCAATGTCGGCGGCATCCTCGGCGGTTCGCTGGCGCCGTTCCTTGCCACCACCCTGGCCGATCACGGCGGCTTGGGCCTGGTCGGCGCCTATCTTGCCGCCGCTGGGCTGCTCAGCCTGGCCGGGCTCGCCGCGATCGGGCCGGGGCAGGCGGAGGAACGGCCGGCGGCGCTCATTTGAAATCGCGGGTCTGCACCCGGAATCCTTCGTCGCCCACGTCGCGCAGCCAGCCGCTGTAATCGACGATGTGGTCGGCGACGACGTGGATCACCAGCCCTTCGCGCTGCACCCGCCCGCGAATGCCGATCATCGTCGCCGACAACAGGGTGCGCCGCTGCGCCTGAAAGCGGTCGGGCCACAGGACGCCGTTGGCGACGCCGCTTTCATCCTCGATGGTGACGAACACCACGCCCTTGGCGCTGCCCGGCCGCTGGCGGACCAGGATGATGCCGGCGACTTCCACCGCCTGCCCGTCGCGCGCATTGGCCAGCGCGGCGCACGGTATGACGCCATGCCGCCCAAGCCGCGCGCGCAGGAAGCTGACCGGATGGGCGCGCAGCGATAGCTGGATCGCGCGATAATCCTCGACCACTTCCGTGCCGGGACCGAGCGGCCGGGTGGCGACGGCCGGCTCTGCGCTTTCCGGCCCGTCGAGCGCGGCGAACAGCGGCAGCGCGCCGAGCCCAAGCCCGCGTGCCTGCCACAGCGCCTGCCGCCGGTCGACGCCGAGGCAGGCAAAGGCGTCCGCCTCCGCCAGCCGCTCGATCGCCGCCACCGGCACTTTGGCGCGGCGCTGCACCGCCTCGACGGACGCGAACGGTCCGTTTGCGCGCGCCGCCAGGATCGCGGTAGCATGGCTTTCCGCCAGGCCCTGAACCATCCGCAGGCCAAGGCGCAGCGGCCGCAGCCGGTCCGTTCCGGTCTCGACGGCCGTATCCCAATCGCTGGCGTTGATGCAGGGCGGATGCACCGTCACGCCGTGCGCCTGCGCGTCGCGGACGATCTGAGCCGGAGCGTAGAAGCCCATCGGCTGGGCACCCAGCAGCGCCGCGCAGAAAATGTCGGGGTGATGGTGCTTCAACCAGCAGGAGGCATAGGCGATCCGGGCAAAGCTCGCCGCGTGGCTTTCGGGAAAGCCGTAGCTGCCGAACCCCTCGATCTGGCGAAATGTGCGCTCGGCGAAATCGCGCTGATAGCCGCGCGCCACCATCCCCTCCACCAGCTTGGTGTAGAAACGGCTGACCCCGCCGGTCATCTTGAACGTCGCCATCGACCGGCGCAGCGCGTCCGCCTCCGCCGCGGTGAAGCCGGCGCCGACGATCGCCACCTTCATCGCCTGCTCCTGGAACAGCGGCACGCCCAGTGTCTTTTTGAGGACCGCGCGCAATTCCTCGCTCGGATACTCAGGCTCCTCCTTGCCCTCGCGCCGGCGCAGATAGGGGTGGACCATGTCGCCCTGGATCGGCCCGGGCCGGACGATCGCGATCTCGATGACCAGGTCGTAGAATGTCTTCGGCTTCAGGCGCGGCAACATGCTCATCTGCGCCCGGCTCTCGATCTGGAAGGTGCCGAGCGTGTCGGCTTTCTGGATCATCGCATAAACGGCGGGGTCGTCGGCCTGCAGCACGTCCGACGCCATCGTCATCTCGATCTGCTTGTGGGCGGCGAGCAGGGCGAAGGCGCGGCGCAGGCAGCCGAGCATGCCCAGCCCCAATATGTCGACCTTCATGAAGCCCAGCGACTCGATGTCCTCCTTTTCCCATTCGATGACCCGGCGTTTCTCCATCGCCGCCGGTTCGATCGGCACCAGCGAATCGAGCCGGTCGCGGGTCAGCACGAAACCGCCGGGGTGCTGCGACAGATGGCGCGGCGTGCCGATCAGCCGGGCGGCCAGTTCAAGCGCCAGCGCCAGCCGCGGCTCGCCGGGGTCGAGGCCGAGCGCGGCGGCATCCTCCGCCTTCACCCCCTTTTCCCCCCAGTGGGAGATCTGGGTGGACAGGGCGGCGGTCATGTCTTCCGGCAGGCCGAGCGCCTTGCCGACCTCGCGGATCGCCCCGCGCCCACGATAGCGGCTGACCACCGCGGTCAGTGCCGCATGCTGCTCGCCGTAGGTATCGTAGATCCACTGGATCACCTCTTCGCGGCGCTCATGCTCGAAATCAACGTCGATGTCGGGCGGCTCGTCGCGCTCGGGCGAGATGAACCGCTCGAACAGCAATGTGTGGAAGATCGGGTCGATCGGGGTGATGCCGAGGACGTAGCAGATCATCGAATTGGCCGCCGATCCGCGCCCCTGGCACAGGATTTCCTGGCTGCGCGCGAAGCTGACGATCGAATTGACGGTCAGGAAATAGGGTGCGTAACCCTTCGCGCCGACCAGTTTCAGTTCATGCTCCAACTGGTTGGCATAAGCGGGCGGCACGCCGCCGGGGAATTGCCGCGCCAGCGCCGCACGCGTCAGTTGCTCCAGCGCCACCTGCGGCGAACGGCCCGAAAACAGGATCTCGTCGGGATATTGATAGGATAGCTGGCGCAGCGAAAAGGCACAGCGTTCGGCGATGACGGCGGTGGCGCGAACCGCATCCGGGTGGTCGGCGAAGCGCCGCGCCATCTCCTCCGGCCCTTTCAGATGACGGTCGGCATAGCGCTTGCGGCGGAAACCGAGCGCGTCGATCGTACACTTCTCGCGGATTGCGGTGACGACATCCTGCAGCATCCGCAAATCGCGGTGATGATAGAGGATGTCGCCGGTCGCCAGCGGCCGGATGCCGAACCGCCGGCCGAGCGCGGCCAGCTGGTGCAGGCGCAGCGCGTCGCCGGGGCGGCGGCGCAGACTGAGCGCGATATGGGCGCGCTCGCCGAACAGGTCCGCCATCCACGCCAGCGCACCTTCGGTCGCTGCATCGGCCTCGTCGGGGACGAAGGCGGCGACCAGTCCGTCGGCGGCGGCGGCGACATCCTCCCAGTGGAGGAAGCAATGGCCTTTCTCTCCGCGCTGGGCGTCGGCGCGCGCCTTGCCGGCGGTCAACAGCCGGGTCAGCCGCCCCCATCCGGCCCGGTCCTCCGGCCAGACGAGCAGCGAATCGCCGCCGACCAGATCGATCCGGCAGCCGGGGATGTGGCGCACCCCGGTCCGCTCCGCCGCCAGCAAGGCCCGGACCTGCCCGGCAACGCTGTTGCGATCGACGATGGCAAGCGCCGGCAGGCCGAGCATGGCGGCGGTCTCGAACAGATCGTCCGGCGCCGAAACGCCGCGCAGAAAGCTGTAATGGCTGGTGACGTGCAGTTCGTGATAGACGGCGCTCATCCGAACAGACCGTGCAGATACCAGCGCATGTCGCCGCTACGCCCATCCTCGCCGTCGCCGCGCCGGAACAACCAGAAACGGGCACCCGTCTCGTCCTCGACCCGGAAATAGTCGCGGACCGCCTCGGCCTCCGCCGGGCGTTTCCACCATTCCCCATAGATCCGTTCCGGCCCGTCGGCGCGCGCTACCGTGTAGAGCCTGCCGCGCCAGCGGAAGCGGCGGGGCGGCAGATCGGGCAGCTCGACCAGCACATGGTCGACCGGCTCCGGCGGCGACAGCAGCCGCACCGGCCGTGGCCAGCGATCCGGCCAGCCGGGCGGAACGACCAGCGGGTTGCCCCGCTGGATGCTGCGTTCCGGCACGTCGCTCTCGACGGCGCCGACCCGGTAGATGCGGCCGGTGCCGATCCGGCCGGCCAGCCGGTCGATCAGCGGGGCAAGGTCGGTTTCGGGTCCGGTGGCGATCGGCTGCGGCGCCAGAATTTCGCAGCGCAACGCGACAAGGCGAAGCGTGTCCAGCCCGTAACCCGGCTCGATCCTTTCCAGCCTGAGCCTGAACAGCCGGTCCAGATGCGCCGGATCGCGGCTGGCGCGGGCGGTGCCGACAAGGATGCACTGGTCGGCGCCGTCGACGCGCACCCCGTCCAGCCGCAGCAGGCGGGCGCCAAGCCCGCGTTCGGCCAGTCGGCCAGCCAGCTCCGCGGTGAGCCGGGTCACCGCGGCCTGGATCGCCGCCGCATCGGCGATCGGTTCGGCAAAGCGCAGCGTCGCGGCGGGCGCGTCGCCTGGGACGATCGCCGCGATCGGTTCGGCCACGCGCCCGAACGCCTGGTCGAGGCGGAGCAGCACCTCCTGCCCGAAACGCCGGCCGAGCGGCGCGCGCGGCAAGGTGGCCAGCGCCCCGACGGTGTCGATGCCCAGCCGCCGCAACGTGGCAAGGAGAGCGGGGTCGAGGCGCAACGCCACCACCGGTAGCGGGGCCAGCATCCGCGCCTGTTCGCCCGGCGGGCACAGGGTCAGCGCCGCTTCGCCGAACCGGGCAAGAGCATGGGCGGCCCCGACGCTGTCGGCGATGGCGATGCGCGCATGGTGGCCGATTCGGGCGCAGAAACGCAGGATATGCGCCGCCATGCCCCGCTCGCCGCCGAACAGATGGGCACAGCCGGTGATGTCGAGCCACAGGCCGTCCGTGCCGCAAACCTGGGTGACCGGGCTCCAGCAGCGGGCGGCGTGGAGCGCCAGCCGGGTCAATCGCGCGGCATCGCCCGGCGGGTCGGCCGCGCGAACGATCAGGTCCGGCGCCAATGCCAGTGCCTGGCTGAGCGCCATGCCTGGCATCAACCCCGCCGCGCGCGCGGCGGCGGATAGCGCGGCAAGGATGCGGCGCTGCCCGTCACGGCACACGGTGGCGAGCGGCGGCCGCCCGTCGCCGGCCGGTCGTTCCGGCGGCACAGGGGTGGGGGCGCTGGCCCAGCGCGCGCCGGGCCGCCAGCCGTCGTTGCGCGGGGGCGGTGCCGCCGGGCGCGGCGGATCAAGCTGCCCGCCGGCCCGGCCATCGCCCGGCAGAAGCCGCTCGATCGCCAGGTCCGGCAGGCAGAGCGAGGCGACCCTCGGCATCGCAGCCCTCCACCAGTCCTTCCCATCCGGGGCCGCCGCGCTGGCGGACCAGCGCAACCTGCCAGCGCGGCCGGCCGACGCCGGCCACCGGCAGCGGCGCCGATGGCGCGCAGCCGATCCGCCAGCGGCTGACCGCGACCGACGGCGCCGCCAGCGGGTCGGCACCCGTCCGCCGCCAGCGCCGCAGCAGCAGCGCCAGTCCTCCGCCTTCGGCGGCCGCCAGTTGCAGCCGGCGCAGCGCGGCCATGCCGACTCGTCCCGTCTCGCCGATGACGGCGGCCAGCCCGCCGTGCCGCAACCCATCCTCCACCGCCGCCAGCATACCGTCTTCGGCGTCGGCTTCGGCATGGATCAGGCGCTCGGGGCCAAGGCCGGCAAGCGCCAGGCCGGGAGCGAAAAGATCGCGGTGCGTTATCACCCACAGCACCGGCATCCCCCGTGTGGCGGCTGCCCGCGCGGCAATGCCGGCGGTAAACAGGGTCGCTGCCGCGTCGTCGCCCAGGGCCGGGCTGGCCGGCGCGATTTCGTGCAGCGCAGCGCCCGCCAACCCACCATGCGCCAGACGATCGTCGATCGCCGCGACGCCGAAAGGCAGCGCGGTCGCTGTCGCGTCCGTCGCCGGGGCAAGCGCGGCGATGCGCGCACGCAAGGCGGCAAGTTCGGATGGCAGGTCAACGGGATGTGTGGCGCCGGAGTCCATTTGTTCTTATTATGTTCTCATTAGAAAAGAGTCGAGCGGCTTTGGCGGGCAACGTTATCGCGTTGGAAAAAGAGGACGAACGTCATAAATTTCTATGGCGTGCCTCCGTCATATGCAGTAGCGATTCTGCGCTGAGTTCAATGCACTGGAGGTCTCTATGAAGAAATTGGGTACGGTCGCAGCCGCTTTAGCCGCCTTCACCATGTCGGTCGCGCCGGCGCTTGCGGCGGTTCCAACCTCCGCCTCGCGCCTGTCGGTCGCGCAGAACAGCCGCGTCGCCGCTGCCACCGAGGACAGCTCGAAGCTCGCCGGTGGCGCGCTGATCGGTATCGCCCTCGCCGTCGCCGCGGTGGTCGCGGTGATCGTGATCGCCAGCGACGACGACAAGCCGGCCAGCGCCTGATTCGCTGACCGTCGATCCGTTGTAGAAAACGCCGCGGCTCTCACGGGTCGCGGCGTTTTTCATATGGGTCCGCCGCCTCCCATGCTGGCCTTGCGCGGGGCTCTGGCCTAAGGCGCGGCCATGCCGCACGATCCCGCCTTCATCGTCGCCGCCTGTGTCGCGGTGACGCTGGTCGGGCTGGCCAAGGGCGGTTTCGCCGGACTGGGCGCGCTCGGCACGCCGATCATGGCGCTGGCGATCTCGCCGGTCGCTGCCGCGGCGATCCTGCTGCCGATCCTGATCGTCCAGGACATCGTCAGCGTCTGGTGTTTCCGGGCGCATTGGAACCGGCGGATCGTACTGGTCATGTTGCCCGGCGCGCTGGTCGGCGTAGCCCTCGGCTGGGCGATGGCCGCGCTGGTCAGCGAGCGCGCGGTGATGGCGGCGGTTGGCGCCGTCACCCTGTTGTTCGGCCTGTCACGCCTGTGGATCGAGCGGCGCGGCCGGATTCCGATACCCGCCGGCGGACCGGAATGGGTCGGTGGCCTGTTCGGGGTCGCGACCGGCTTCGCCAGCCAGATCGCCCATGCCGGCAGTCCGCCCTTTCAGATGTGGGTGGCGCCGAAGCGGCTGCCCCACCTCGAATATGTCGGCACCAGCGCGATCGTCTTCGCGCTGGTCAACTGGGCGAAGGTGCCGGCCTATGCCGCGCTCGGCCAGTTCACGCGCGAGAACCTGACCATCGCCGCGGCTTTGCTGCCGGTGGCGCTGCTGTCGACCTTCGCCGGCGTCTGGCTGGTCCGGCGGGTCAGCGGCCCGCTATTCTACACGTTGCTCTATGTGCTGATGGTGGCGCTTGGTTCGAAATTGTTGTGGGATGCCTGGCCGTGACCGATGCCGCCGTCCTTGCCGATGCCGAACGGATCCGCGCGCTGCTGGTCGCTGCCGCCCGCGCGGGGGAGGCGGTCAGCTATTCCGGTCTGCTCGGCCGGCTTGGCCTGCGCTTCACCCGGCCGAAGATGCGGGCGCTGTGCAAGACGCTCGACCATATCGACCGGCTTGGCGTAGCGCAGAGCGAGCCCGGCCTGGCGGTGCTGGTCGTGCGCGAAAGCGATGGGTTGCCGGGCCAGGGCTGGTGGACGGGGGGCCGGGCGCTGGCTCTCGGCTATGACGGGGACTGGACAGGCCCGGCGGCGCGGGCGCTGGTACGAAAGGAACAGCAAGCCGCCTTCGCCTATTGGCAGGCGACCAGGCGGGAGGAAAGCCGATGGCCGACGACGTGAAACTGCACGAAAGCTGGCGTACGCCGCTGATGCCGGAATTCACCAGCCCTTACATGCAGGCGCTGAAGCGCTTCCTGCTGGCGGAAAAGGCGGCCGGCAAACGCATCTTCCCGCGGGGCGGCGAGTATTTCCGCGCGCTCGACCTGACGCCGCTCGACTCGGTGCGTGTCGTGATCCTGGGGCAGGACCCCTATCACGGCGCCGGCCAGGCGCACGGCCTGTGTTTCAGCGTGCAGCCGGGGGTGCGTACGCCGCCGTCGCTGGTCAACATCTACAAGGAACTGCACAGCGACCTGGGGTTGACCCCGCCGCGCCACGGTTTTCTGGAACATTGGGCCCGGCAGGGCGTGCTGCTGCTGAACAGCGTGCTGACCGTCGAGATGGGCCGCGCCGCGGCGCACCAGGGGCAAGGATGGGAACGCTTCACCGACGCGGTGATCGCGCTGGTCAACGACAGCCCGCAGCCGGTCGTGTTCATGCTGTGGGGCAGCTACGCGCAACGAAAGGCGGCGTTCGTCGACCAGCGTCGCCATCTGGTGCTGAAGGCCCCGCATCCGTCGCCGCTGTCCGCCCATAACGGTTTCTTCGGCTGCCGCCATTTCTCGAAGGCCAACGCCTTCCTCGAAAGCCACGGCCGCGAGCCGATCGATTGGGCATTGCCCGAAAACCCTATGTCAGACAGTCTCGCAGCCGCAGCCAGTCCGCCTGCTTGACCTCGGCCCGGACGGCGCAGGCACCGCTGCTCGACAGCAGGGTCAGCGTCCGGTAGCGCGCCGCCGCCGCACCGAGCTGCCGCAACCCGGTGCTTGCCGCCTTGACGCCATTGAACGCAATCGTCGTCAGTCCCGGCAGGGTCGCGGCCATGGCCGCCAGATCGCGCAGTTCCGGGTTGCGGATCGCGCTGTCGAGGCTGCCTTGCCGCTCGGCGGCGGCGATCACGTCCCACAGGCCGATACGGTGGGCGCGCAGCACATCCAGCCGCGCCGGATAAGCCAGCGCGCGCAGATCGACGGCGATGACCATGCCGACCAGCGCCCAGAAACGGTTGCCGGGATTGGCGTAATACTGTCGGGCGTCGAGCGAGCGCCGCCCCGGCAGGCTGCCGAGGATCAGCAGTCGCGTCCGTTCGTCGACGACCGGGGGGAATGCCTGCTCCCGCGTCATTCCTGTGGGCAAAGGTCGGTGCGCGCCTCGCGCTTGCCGCCGCTGTACCACTGGCCTGCCTCGCCCATCGTCTCGGCATCATGATAGCAGACCTGCGCCGCCGTTCCGGCCGGGTCGATCAGGATCGTCCAGCGATGGTCGCCGCAGTTATGCGCCTGGCAACCGGTGGAGAGCAGCCTGCCATCCTTCAGGATGATCGGCCCGCTCGGCCCGGCGCCGGGATTGAGCACCCAGTCGAGCACCGCCTTGTCGCCGACCGCCGCCGTCACCGCCCCGGTCACCAGCGGGTTGGCGAGGAAAGTCGCGCCGCCGACTTCATCGAACGGGTATTTGCCGACATAGCCGGCCAGTGCCGCCGCGTCGCCGGTCGCCGGTGCCGTGGTGTCGGCGGGGGCGGCGCCCGCCATGTTCTCCGCCGCTTCGGCGGTGCCGTTGGCGTCCACGGTGGCGGCGTGGTTGCCGCCGCCGCTGCACGCCGCGCAAAGCAATGCGGCGGCGAAGGGTATGACATGACGTGCTGCGGTCATAGGGCATCCTCCCGTCCGGTTACGGGCGCAGCATGCCATGGCGGCGGCGCCCGCGCACCCGCATTCGTCACTCTGCATTTGTCGTCAAGGCCGGTTCCGCCGCGACTGGCTTTGGCTTAGAAGCCTCGCATTCCACAGGAGTTTCTTGATGCCGCAATCGTCTCGCTGGGTCCTGGTCATCCACGGCGGTGCCGGGCAGATCACGCGGACGACGTTGCCGGCGGAGCAGGACCGGGGCGCGCGGGCCGGCTTGCACGCCGCGCTCGCCGCCGGTGCCGCGCTGCTCGCCGGCGGCGGCGCCGCGCTCGATGCGGTCGAGGCAGCGGTCCGGGTGCTGGAAGACGACCCCCATTTCAACGCCGGGCGCGGATCGGCCTTCACCCATGACGGCGGGATCGAGATGGATGCGGCGATCATGGACGGGCGCAACCGTGCCGCCGGGGCGGTCGCCGGCATCACCCGCACCCGCCATCCGGTCGCGCTGGCGCGGCGGGTGATGGAACATAGCCCGCATGTCCTGCTGAGCGGCGCCGGCGCCGACGCCTTCTCGGTCGAACAGGGGCTGGAACAGGCCGATGCTGGCTGGTTCGAGACCGCCGCCCGCCGCCGCCAGCGCGACGCGATGCTGGCCCGGGGCGGCGACGGTTTCGACGTCGACATGAAATACGGCACCGTCGGCGCGGTGGCGCGCGACGCGCAGGGTCATGTCGCCGCCGCCACCTCGACCGGCGGCGTCACCGGCAAGCGCTGGGGGCGGATCGGCGATTCGCCGCTGATCGGCGCCGGCACCCATGCCGACGATCGCGCCGGCGCGGTGTCGGCGACCGGTGCCGGCGAATTCTTCATCCGCGCCAATGTCGCGCACGAGATCGGCGCGCGGGTCCGCATGCTGGGCGAATCGGTGCTGGATGCCGGCGCGGCGGCGATCGCGGAGGTCGGCGCGATGGGCGGCAGCGGCGGCGTCATCCTGGTCGGCACCGACGGTACTGGCGGCTGGCGGTTCAACACGCCGGGCATGTATCGCGGCATGGTTTCGGCCGCCGCGCCGGCCGTGGTCGCGATCTTCGGGGACGAATGATGATCGCCAGACGACTCGGCCTGCTGCTTGCCGCACTGGCGGTGCTGCTGCCCGGTCCGGCGCGGGCGTTCTGGGAGTATGGCCACGAAACCGTCGCCGGCATCGCCCTGGCGGAGGTGCGCCCCGCCACCCGGCTGGCGATTCGCCGGCTGCTGCGCGCCGCGCCGCTGCTCGAAACGCCGGCCTGCCCGGCGCGCACGCTGGCGGAGGCGAGCGTCTGGCCGGATTGCGTCAAGACGCTCGGCTCCCGCTTCAGCTATGCGGCGAGCTGGCATTATCAGGACGTCGACATCTGCAAGCCGTTCGGCCTGAAACCGGCCTGTCGCGACGGCAACTGCGTGTCGGCGCAGATCACCCGCAACCTTGCGCTGGTGAAGGACCGGACGGTGCCCGCGCGTGAGCGGCTGATGGCGTTGGCCTTCCTCGTCCATTTCGTTGGCGACCTGCACCAGCCGCTCCACGCCGGCGAGCATGACGATGCCGGCGGCAACCGGGTCAAGGCCGGCTACGGCATCGCCGGCGGGCGGATTAACCTGCACATGGTCTGGGACGGCTATCTGGCCGAGCGCGCGATTTCGACCCCGCCCGCCGGCGCCGCCGGCCTGCGCACCGCCGCCACCCCGGCCGAACGGGCGGCCATGACGGCAGGCAGCATCGAAGACTGGTCGCGGCAAAGCTGGGAAATCGCCCGCGACGCCGTCTATGCACCAGTGATCGCCGATCCGTGCGGGCCTGAACCGGCGCGGGTCCAGCTTGATGACGCGAAGATCCGCGCGGCGATCCCGGTCCTGCGCGCGCAGGTGCTGCGCGGCGGCCTGCGCCTCGCCCGCCTGCTCGACGAAGCGCTCGGCTGACCGCTCTGGACCCGCGTCGCGGGACGGTTACTATGCCCTGGGGCAGGACGGGGTAACAGAATGCGCAGGCTTGAGCCGTTTCCGAATCTGGTGACGATGTTCTTCACCCGCGCCGCGGAAAAGGGCGATGCGCCGTTCCTGTGGCGCAAGCTGGACGGGCGCTGGCAGCCGCTCAGCTGGCGGGTGGTGGCGGAACAGGTTTCGGCGCTGGCCCAGGCGCTGCGCCGGATCGGCCTCAACCCCGGCGACCGGGTGATGCTGGTGTCGGAAAACCGACCGGAATGGTGCATCGCCGACCTGGCGATCATGGCGGCCGGTTGCGTCACAGTGCCGACCTACACCACCAATACCGAGCGCGACCACGCCCATATCCTGGAAAATAGCGGCGCGCGGGCCGTGATCGTATCCACCGACAAGCTGGCGCGAACGCTGCTGCCGGCGATGCTGCGTTCCAGCCAGGCGGCGGCGTTGATCGGCATCGAACCGCTGCGCTTCGCCCAGAGCGGCAGCGTCGATTTCCACGACTGGCACGCGCTGATCGCGGCGGAGACGCCCGACGTTGCGGCGACGGCGGCGGCCGCCACCTTCGGCCGCGAGGATCTCGCCTGCATCATCTACACCAGCGGCACCGGCGGCGCGCCGCGCGGAGTATGCCAGCATCACGGATCGATTCTGCACAACGTCGCCGGCTGCACCGCGATCATCGCCGACGATTTCGGCTGGGATGATGAGGTGTTCCTGTCCTTCCTGCCGCTCAGCCACGCCTATGAACATTCCGGCGGCCAGCATTTCCCGATCGGGCTGGGCGGCCAGATCTACTATGCCGAGGGGCTCGACAAGCTCGCCGCCAATATCGAGGAGGTGCGGCCGACGATCATGGTCGTCGTTCCCCGCCTGTTCGAGGTGCTGCGCCAGCGCATGGTCAAGGCGATCGAGAAGCAGGGCGGGCTGGGGCCGGCGTTGCTGCGCCGCGCGCTGGCGCTGGGCGGCAAGGACCTGGCCGGGCGGCTGCCGCTGTGGGACAGGCCGATGGACTTTTTCATCGGCCGGACGCTCCGGCCCAAGGTGCAGAAGCGCTTCGGCGGGCGGATCAAGGCGCTGGTCTCCGGCGGCGCGCCGCTCAACCCGGACATCGGCGTGTTCTTCCACGCCCTCGGCCTGACCCTGCTGCAGGGCTATGGCCAGACGGAGGCGGGGCCGGTGATCTCGTGCAACCGCCCGTCGGCCGGGTTGAAGATGGACACGGTCGGCCCGCCGCTCCCCGATACGGAGGTGCGGATCGCCGATGACGGCGAGATACTGGTGCGCGGCGAGCTGGTCATGCACGGCTATTGGCGCAATCAGGCAGAAACCGACCGGGTGCTGGTCGACGGCTGGCTGCACACCGGCGACATCGGCGAGTTGGACGCCGCCGGCCGCATCCGCATCACCGACCGCAAGAAGGACCTGATCATCAACGACAAGGGCGACAATGTCGCACCGCAGAAGGTCGAAGGTATTCTGACCCTCCAGCCCGAAGTGCTGCAGGCGATGATCTATGGCGATCGCCGCCCCTATATCGTCGCGCTGATCGTGCCCGACCCGGAATGGACCGCCGAATGGGCGATCGCCAACGACTATCGCTGCGATTTCCGCGCACTCGCCGACAATCCGCAATATCGCGCGGCGGTGATGGCGGCGGTCGACCGGGTCAATCAGGACCTGTCGGTGGTCGAGAAGATCCGCCGCATCATCATCGCTGACGAGCCCTTCACCGTCGAGAACGCCCAGATGACGCCGTCGATGAAGGTCCGGCGCCACATCCTGCGCGACATCTACGGCGCCCGGCTCGACGCGCTCTACAAGGGGTGACCGGATTTTCGCGGGCGCCGCTTGAACAGGACAAACTCTATTTCCGGTACGGCACGAATTCCGCCATGCTGCACGCCCCGGTCTCGATGCCGGTGACGAAATCGCGCACCGTGGCGATGTCGCCGGAACACAGCCGGGTCGACGGCGTGCGCGTCACCAGCCCGGCACCGTTGCGCAGCCCGGGGCAGCCACCGACCGGGTCGTTGCGGTAGGTCAGCTTCGCGTTGACCCGGTAGAGAATCGTGCTGTCGCCGATATAGGTGGTGCCGTTGACCCGGTTGAGCGCGATGCAGTTGACCGGCTTGCCGGGGGTCTTGCCGGCCAGCGCTTTGTCCAGCTTCGCCTGGTCGGCGGCGGCGCGCTCGGCGCGCGCCGTGGACGGGCTGGCGACCAGGACCGATCCGCTGGTCAGGCTGGCCAGCCCGGCCGCGATGCAGAGGGTGAGACTATGCCGCATGCTGCGTTCCTCTCGATAATTCGTCCCTGAGCGTCAGTGTCGCATTCAGCCCCTGAACCTATCCTTAGCGGCGCGCCGTTCCGCCAGCTGCGCGACGCTGTCGGCGCGCATGAACGGATTGGTCGCCCGTTCCGCGCCGATGCTGGTCGGCACCGTCGGTTCGCCGGCCGCGCGCAGCGCCGTCACCTCGGCCATCCGCGCGGCGATGGCGGCATTGTCCGGTTCCGCCGCCAGCGCATAGCGGCCGTTCGCCTCGGTATATTCATGGGCGCAGTAGACGGCGGTGTCGGCGGGCAGCGCGGCCAGTCGCCGCATGTTGGCGAACATCTGCGCCGCCGTCCCCTCGAACAGCCGGCCGCAACCCATCGCGAACAGGGTGTCGCCGACGAACACCGTCGCGTCGTTGGCCAAGTGATAGGCGATATGGCCGGCGGTGTGCGCCGGAACCGCCAATACCGTCGCGCGGTGGGCGCCCAGCGTCACCACATCGCCTTCGCCGACCAGCCGGTCGAGCGTCGGGATTCGCGCTGCCTCCGCCGCCGGGCCGGTGATCGTGCAGCCGGTCGCCGCCTTGATCGCGGCGTTGCCGCCGGTGTGGTCCGGGTGCCAGTGGGTGTTCCAGACCTGCCCGATCCGCCAGCCGCGCCTGTCCGCTTCCGCCAGCACCGGATCGGCAACCGCCGGGTCGACCGCCACGGTTTCGCCCGCGGCGGGGTCGTGGGCCAGCCAGACGTAATTGTCGTTGAGCACCGGGATTCGCGCGATTTCCAGCATCGCGCGATCGTAGGGGGTAAACGGCCGTCATGGAAGCGGCGCCCGCCGTCTCCGCCCCTCGGCTATGGGCTCCCCCGCGCGAGCAGGGCCAGTGCCTCACGCGCCAGCCTTTCGGTCAGCAGCCGCGCCGGCTCGCCGGAACTGCCGAGCGCGGCCGCCTGCCCGGCCCATAGCGGCGTGAAGGCCGGATCGCCCGCCGCCTCCGCCTTGTGCCGCAGCTCCGCCAGCGCTGCCGATGCGTAGGGGAAAGGCGGGGCATCCGCGTTGACCGGGCCGATTTCGCGCATCAGCCGGTTGGGCAGGCCCCGCGCCGCGCCGCCGGTGAACAGGTTGGTGACCATGCTGTGCTCGGCCGCGTCGCTGGCGAGCAGGGCGCGGTGGATCGGGCTGATCAGGCTTTCCGGGCAGTGGAGATAGGCGGTGCCGAGCTGGACTGCGCTGGCGCCAAGGGTCAGCGCGGCGGCGATGCCGCGCCCGTCGCCGATGCCGCCGGCGGCGATTACCGGCACCCTGACCGCGTCGACCATCTGCGGCAGCAGCGCGAACAGGCCCATCGGGTCGCCGTCTTCCGCCAGCCAGCGGCTGGCATGGCCGCCCGCTTCCCAGCCTTGGGCGATGACCGCGTCGCAGCCGGCGGCGGCCAGCCTGCGTCCGCCCTCCAGGCTGGTCGCGCTGGCGATGACCATTGCGCCGGTCGCCTTGACCCGGCCGAACAGCGCCGCGTCGGGCAGGCCGAAGTGGAAGCTGACGATATCCGGCTTTGCTGCCTCGACCGCCGCGCACATCGCCGCGTCGAACGGCGCGCGCAGCGGCGGCGGATCGGCGGGCGGGGCGGCATTGTATTCCGCGTAGTAAGGCGCCAGCCTGGCCAGCCAGGCAGCGTCGTCCGGCACCGGGCCGAGCCTATGGCAGAAGAAATTCAGATTGATCGGGCCGGACACCCGGGCGCGCACCGCCGCCACCTCGTCGCGCATCCGTTCCGGACTGAGCATCGCGCAGGGCAGCGAGCCGACCGCGCCCGCCTCGATCGCGGCGACCGCCAGCGCGACGCCCCCGGCATTGGCCATCGGCGCCTGAATGATCGGCACCGTCATCCCCACCCGCGCCAGCAGCGCCGGGTCGGGCCAGCGGGTCATTTTACCAGCTTCCCGTGTTGGGCATCGACGCCCATGGCTCGGCCGGCGGCAGATGTCCGTCCTGCAGCAGCTCGATCGAGATGCCGTCCGGGGTGCGGACGAACGCCATATGGCCGTCGCGCGGCGGGCGGTTGATGGTGATGCCGGCATCCATCAGCCGCTGGCAGGTCGCGTAGATATCCTCGACCCGATAGGCGAGATGGCCGAAATTGCGGCCGCCGCCATAGCTTTCCGGGTCCCAGTTGTGGGTCAGTTCGACCTGCGCGTCCTCGTCGCCCGGCGCCGCCATGAAGATCAGCGTGAACCGCCCGGCAGGATTGTCGATGCGGTTGACTTCGCGCAGGCCGATCAGCTCGAAAAACCGGATGGTTTCAACCGGATCGCTGACCCGGATCATGGTGTGGAGATATTTCATGCGCCGTGTCCGGACCGTTCCGCCCCTAGCCCTCGGGCGTTGGCGACTCGGCGTCAAGCTGTTTCAGCTGGGCGGCGGCGGTCACGGCGGCGGCGCTGCCCGGCTGGTTGAGGATCGCGCCCTGCCACGCCGCCCGCGCTGCCGCCGGTGCGCCGGACAGGATGGCGATATTCCCGGCCTCCAGCGCGACCGAAGCGTCGTCGGGCGATCGCTCCGCCGCCGCCTCGATGTCCTTCTGCGCGCGGGCCAGGTCGTTCTGCCGCCGCGCCAGCGTCGCCGACAGCAGCCAGGCGAGCGGGTCTTCCGGGACCAGCGCCAGCGCCTTGTCGATATCGCCGCGCGCATCCGCCAGGTCGCCGAGCGCCACCGCCGCGCGGGCGCGATCCAGATGCGCCTCGCCCAGCGTTGCGCCGGCCAGTTCGCCGCGCGCCAGCGCCGCGTTGAACGCCGCACGCGCCGCCTGCGCCTCGCCCCCGGCCAGCCGGGCGTTCCCCGCCTGCACCCACAGCGCCGCCGGGCTGGTCTGCTGTGAAATCTCGGCCTGCCGCGCCGCCTGCTCGAACGCGGTTGCCGCCGGAATCCACCGCTCCTGCGTGGCATAGGCGAGGCCAAGGCACTGGCGCGCCTCCGCCCCGCCGCCCAGCATCTGCCACTGGTTCGCCTGTTCTATCGCCTGATCGGGTGCGTCCGCGGCCAGCGCCGCGCACTGGGCGAAACGGGACGGTTCGGCCGCTGCGGGCGGGACGGCGGCGGCCTGGGCGGCAAGCAGAAGCAGGATCATCGCGGTTCCGGCATGGCGGCAACGGTGGCCAGCAGCAGCGCGATGTCGGACTCGCGTGACAGCCGATGGTCGCCCCGCTTGACCAGCAGCGTCTGCACGTCGGCTGAACGAAGCCGCTCGGCAAGGTGAAGCGAGTGGTGCCAGGGGACGTCCGGATCGGCCTGGCCGTGGAGCAGGCGCACCGGGCAGTCGATCGCGATCTCGCCCTGCAGCAGCCGGTGCGCCTCGCCCGATTGCCAGAAGGCACGGGTGGTGACGGTCGGCGTGTCACTATAGGCCGACGCTTCCTCGACCCGCCCGCGCGACAGGATCTCCATCTTCTGCTCCTGGGTATAGCCCCAGTCGGTGAAGTCGGGTGCCGCCGCGATGCCGACCAGGCCCGCCACCCGTTCCGGCCGGGCGAGCGCGGCGAGCAGCATCAGCCAGCCGCCCATCGACGAGCCGACCAGCAGCAGCGGCCCGCTGGTCAGCGAATCGATCGCGAACAGCGCGTCGTCGCGCCAGTGGGTCAGGGTCGCGGTTTCGAAATCGCCCTCGCTGGCGCCGACGCCGGAATAGTCGAAACGCAGCATCGCGCGGCCGTTGGCCGCCGCCCAGCCGTCAAGCGCCATCGCCTTGCCGCCGGTCATGTCGGACAGGTAACCGGGCAGGAAGACGATCGTCGGCCCGCCGCCCGCCCGGCCGGCAAAGGCAATACGGACGCCGTCGCCGCGATCGGCGTGGCCGGCGGTCAGATCACCCATTCGATCGACTGCAATTCGATGTTGGCCCGGCGTTTCGCGCCCCGCTTGGCGACCATCGCCTCATAAAGCCGCCGCACCGTGCCGCTGCCGGTGGTGACGAACAGGCCGGGGATGACGGCGTGGACCATGCAGGCCAGCCCGCCGGCAACCATCTTCGCGCCAAAGCCGGTGGCGGCGGCAAGGTGCTCGGAATAGCTTTCGCCCACCTCGGCCGGATGATTGCGAAACAGCGCATTGAACATCGGCAGTTTTCCGCAAAACGAAACCACAGCCCCCTATAGCACCGGCACCCCGCGCGGCAACCGCGCGGGGTGCCGGGCACCTTGGTGCCGCCTGGATCGCCGCCAGCGCGGGGATGCCTTGCGCTGGGCGGCGTCGCGCGGGCATAAGTCGCGCGCGCGATCCTGCGCCGCTTTCAAGGTCAGACCCAATCCGATGTCCGAGATGATCACGATCAGCCTTCCCGACGGTTCCGTGCGCGAGATGGCGCGCGGCACTACCCCGGCGGAGGTAGCGGCGGCGATCGGGCCGGGGCTGGCCAAGGCGGCGTTGGCGGCGCGGGTCGACGGGGAACTGCGCGACATCGGCCGGCCGATCGAGCATGACGCGGCGCTGGCGCTGGTCACCGCGCGCGACGAGGCGGATGCGCTGGAACTTGTGCGGCACGACTTCGCCCATGTGCTGGCGGAAGCGGTGCAGAGTCTGTTCCCCGGCACCCAGATCACCTTCGGCCCGGCGACGGACGATGGCTTCTATTACGATTTCGCGCCGAAGGACCGCGACTTCACCGAGGAGGACCTGCCGGCGATCGAGGCCGAAATGCGGCGGATCATCGCCGCCGACAAGCCGCTGGTCCGCGAGGTCTGGCCGCGCGAGACGCTGATCGCGCGCTGGCGCGAGCAGGGCGAGACGTTCAAGGCCGAATGGGCCGCCGAACTGCCGGAGGGCGAGGAACTGACCGTCTACCGCTCCGGCGGGGACTGGTTCGACATGTGCCGCGGCCCGCACCTCGCCTCGACCGGCAAGCTCGATCCGGCGGCGTTCAAGCTGACCCGCGTGTCCGGCGCCTATTGGCGCGGCGACCAGAAGAACGCGATGCTGAGCCGCATCTACGGCACCGGCTGGCTGAACAGGAAGCAACTCGACGCCCATCTGCTGCGGCTGGAGGAGGCGGCGAAGCGCGATCACCGCAAGATCGGCGCGGAGATGGACCTGTTCCACCTGCAGCAGGAGGCGCACGGCTCGGTCTTCTGGCACCCGAAGGGCTATATCGTCTGGCGCCAGCTAGAGGCGTATATGCGCCGCCGGCTCGATGCCGCCGGCTATGTCGAGGTCAAGACCCCGCAGCTGATGGACGCGACCCAGTGGGAGCGCTCCGGCCATTGGGGCAAATACCGCGAGAATATGTTCGTGGTGCCCGACGAGATTCCGTCGACCGAGGACGATGCGCCGGTGCTGTCCGGCGCCGGCGACCTGATGGCGCTGAAGCCGATGAACTGCCCGGCGCATGTGCTGATCTTCAAGCAGGGGATCACCAGCTATCGCGAGTTGCCGATCCGCATGGCCGAATTCGGCTGCTGCCACAGGAACGAACCGCATGGCGCGCTGCACGGCATCATGCGGGTGCGCCAGTTCACCCAGGACGACGCGCATATCTTCTGCCGGCACGACCAGCTGATCGACGAGATCGTCGCCTTCTGCGACCTGCTCGACAGCGTCTATCGCGACCTGGGGTTCGAGCGGTACGCGATCAAGCTGGCGCTGCGGCCGGAACAGCGTTTCGGCTCCGACGCCGACTGGGACAAGGCGGAGGAGATCCTGCGCCAGGCGGTCGCCAAGGCGGGACGCGCGACCGCCGACTACGGCTGGGAGGAACTGCCCGGCGAAGGCGCCTTCTACGCGCCGAAGCTGGAATTCCACCTGACTGACGCGATCGGCCGGACCTGGCAGGTCGGGACGATCCAGGCGGATACGGTGCTGCCGGAACGGCTCGACGCCTCCTATGTCGGCGAGGATGGGGCGCGGCACCGGCCGGTCATGCTCCACCGTGCCATCCTCGGCACGTTCGAACGCTTCATCGGCATCCTGATCGAGCATCATGCCGGGCGCTTCCCGCTCTGGCTCGCGCCGGTGCAGGCGGTGGTCGCGACGATCGTGTCGGACGCGGACGGCTATGCGGAGGAAGTTGTCGCGCAACTGACTGCGGCCGGGCTACGCGCGGAGACCGACACCCGCAACGAGAAGATCAATTATAAGGTGCGCGAGCATTCGCTGGCGAAGGTCCCGCACCTGCTGGTCGTCGGCAAGCGCGAGGCGGAGGAAGGCACCGTCGCCATCCGCACCCTCGGTCGCGAAGGGCAGCGCGTGATGTCGGTGGCCGAGGCGATCGCCCTGCTCAACGCGGAGGCGACGCCGCCGGACCTGGCGCGCTGAAGTCGGCGCCGCCCGCCTATTTGCGTGTCGGCAGGGGCGGCACCGGCGGGGTTGCCGGGGCGCCGCGCTTCGGCAGCCCCGCTTCCTGCCCCAGCGCGTCCAGCTTCGTCTTGTCCATGTAGGAATCGAGCTTGCTCAGTTCGGCGATGACCGCCGGATCGGCCATCAGTCCGCGCGCCGCGACCTGGCCGAGAGTATTGAACGCCGTCTCGAACGCCAGCGGCCCTTCGTATTTCAGCGCATTGACCGACTGGCCGCGGCAGGTGTCGGTGATCAGCCGGACGAACAGCGTGGCGCCGCCGCGGTTGACCGCCTCGCGGCGGGCATCGCTGACGGCCGCCATGTCCCGGGTCACCGGGCTGGCGGAAAGCGCGACGAACATCCACTGCATCATTTGCGCCCGGTCGTCCGCCGTCGACCTGTCGACCAGGCAGCGGGTCAGGTCGTCGGAATAGATGCCCGCCTCCGCCGCCGTGCCGCCCGCCAGCAACGCCAAACCGGCCGCCGCGCCCCATATCCGCCCGTTCATCGCTTTATCCCCCCCGTTCAAAGGCTCTTGCCCGCCCGCCCGGCCAGTTCGGTCACATATTGCCAGGCGACGCGACCGGAGCGGCTGCCGCGCTGGGTTGCCCAGCGGACGGCGTCGGCGGCGTCGAACGGCAGACGGTTGGCGGCGCAATAGCCTTCGATCATCGCCAGATAGCCGGCCTGGTCGACATTGTGGAAGCCGAGGCTGAGGCCGAAGCGGTCGGCCAGCGCCAGCCGGTCGTCGGCAACGTCGCGAGGGTTGATCGCGCTGTCCTGCTCCGCCATGTCGCGGGCGACGATGTGGCGGCGGTTGGAGGTGACGTGCAGCCGGGCGTTGGCCGGCCGTGCCTCCGTCCCGCCCTCGAGCAGCGATCGCAACGCGCGGGCGCCGTCCGCCCCGCCTTCGAACGCGATGTCGTCGACGAACAGGATGAAGGCGCGCGCTACCCCGGCAACCGCGTCGAACAGCGCCGGCAGCGTGTCCAGCCGGTCGCCTGGCACCTCGACCAGCGCGATCGCCCTGCCTTCCGCCTGCAGATCGCCGACCACGCTCTTGACCAGCGCCGACTTGCCGGTGCCGCGCGCCCCCCACAGCAGCACGTCGTGCGCGGCATGGCCGGCGGCGAGCCGGGCGGCATTGTCACGCAGCGCCTGCTTCTGCGCGTCGATCCCGGTCAATAGCGCCAGCGGCAGCGGCGCGAATTGCCGCGCGGCGACCAGCGCGCCGTCGCGCCAGCCATAGGCCGGATGGGCCAGCGGATCTGCGGGCGCGGCGGGCGGCGGCGCGAGCCGTTCGAGCGCGGCGGCGATGCGGGCGAGGCTGTCGTCGGTCATGCGTTCCCCCTTAACCCGGCGCGCCGCCGGGTCCAGTGCCCGCGTGTGGCCCGGTTACGGCGCGCGGGCCAGCGCCAACGCGTCGGCGCGCAGCGGGAAATCCCGGTTGGCGGCGACGGCTTCGGCGGCGACGCGCGCCTCGTGCGCCCGCCCCAGCGCGGCATAGGCCTGCGCCAGGTGCCAGCGCAGGCCGGGGTCGGCCGGCGCCATCGCTACCGCCTGCTCGATCAGCGCCAGGCCGTAGCGCCGGTCGCCGCCTTCGAACAACAGCCAGCCCAGCGTGTCGGCCAGCGCCGGGTTGGCCGGCCCGGCGGCATGGGCCGCGCGGGCGAAGGCGGCGGCGCGGGCCGGATCGCCCTTGCCCGCCCACGCCCAGGCAAGGTTGTTGAGGATCGCGGCGTCGCCGTCGCCGATCCGGCGCCGCAGCCCCTCGAACAGCGCGATCGCCGCATCCCAGCGCCCGGCGGCGAGCAGCAGGGCGCCGTTGGCGTTCAGTGCCGGGATCGAGCGCGGATTTTGTGCTAGGAACAGGCCAAGGGTCAGCGATGCCGCCTGCGGGGCGCCGGCGCGGCGCTGGGCGTCGGCAAGGCGCAGTGCCGCGCTTTCGGAAAAGGCGATGTCGGCGGCGGCGGCGAAGGCGCCCGCCGCCTCCGCCCAGCGGCCGCCGGCGGCAAGCACGTCGCCGACCAGCATATGCGCGTCCGGTGCGCCGGGATTATCGCGGCGCAGCCGCGCGGCGGCGGCGAGCGCGGCGGTGCCGTCGCCGGTGGTCACAAGCCCGCGGACATGGCGGACCGCCGCAACGGCGTCGCGCCCGGGCTCCGCCGCCAGCACCGCCGCCGGCAG
>NZ_SPHY01000021.1 GCF_004796535.1 Sphingomonas flavalba
CGGTTGCGCCGGGCGGTCGGGCGCCGGGCGCGACGGCGCCGGGGGCGCGGACGGCACGCCGGCGGGAACCAGACGCGGGGCGCAGCCGGACAGCAGAACGGCGGCGGCCAGCGCCGCGCCGAGCGCCGCCCTCACGCGGCTTCGTCGGTGTCGCTCAGGACCCAGTTCGGGTCCTTGTCGCGCACGGTGCGGCTGAAGGTCCAGACGTCATGGGTGGGAACGGCATCGGTCAGCGAACCGGCAAGCACCTTGCCCTCGCTGTCACGGGTGACGGCGGCAATGTCGGCGTCGAACCGCACGGTGATGCTGGCGACCTTGTCGTTGACCGAAGCGGCGGAGATCACCGCGCGCTCGATCGACACCAGCCGGTTGTCGAGCACCTCGCCCGCCGCCTTGCGCGCGGCGATCGCGTCGCTGAACGACTGGCGCACCTCGTCGGAGGCGAGCCAGCCCAGTTCCTCTTCATCCCCCTTCCAGAACGCCTCCAGCACCATGCGATAGGCGCTGCGCGCGCCGTCGAGGAAGCGGCTGGCGTCGAAGCTGGGGTCGGCGGCGACGATCGCGCGCAGCCCGGCGGCGGCGTCCGGCTCGATGACGCTGTCGACCGGCGGCGGCGCGTCGGCGGCGATTTCGGGAACCGGGCGCACCGACGGCACGGGCGCCAGCCGCTCGCTGGCCGGGCGCGGCAGCGACTGCTCATGGCCGCTGCGCTTGCCCAGCACCATATAGAGCCGCAACGCCAGGAACGCTGCCACCATGGCAAGAAGAACGACTACGAGCACCTACCCTCCGTCTGCGTGCGGCGTGTCGGCCCTACATAAGCGCGCGATGCGCAGGATTCAAATACCTGCGTAAGATATATGACGCCGCGCCGTGCCGCACCGGCGCGGGCGTTCCTTTGCATTGCCCTTGATCGCGCCTCCATGCTAGGCGCGCGGCCGATCCACACTCGGGAACATGAAGGGTTTATCGCAATGGCCATCGAAACGGACGCGCCGAACACGGGCGAGGCGCTCGGCAACGGCGCCGACACGCTGCCGCAGATCGGCCTGATCTCGCAATATGTTAAGGACCTGTCGTTCGAGAACCCGAACGCGCCGGCGGTCTACCAGTGGCAGAGCCAGCCGCAGATCGACATCCAGTTCAACATCGCGTCGAACAAGGTCGCCGACGACGTCTATGAAGTGACGCTGAAGGTCGAGGTTCGCGCCCAGGGCGACGACCAGGTCGCGTTCCAGGTCGAGCTGGCCTATGCCGGGCTGTTCGGCGCCCGCAACATTCCCGACGAGCAGCTCCAGCCGTTCCTGCTGGCGCAGGCGCCGGCGCTGATCTTCCCGTTCGCCCGCCGGATCGTCGCCGACGCGGTGCGCGACGGCGGTTTCCCGCCGCTGCTGCTCGACCCGATCGATTTCGGCGCGCTCTACATGCAGCAGGCGCAGGCGCAGGCGGCGCAGATCGACGCCGGGGTTGCCGGGCAGGCTTGAGCCAGAGCCGCCCGGGCGGGGAGGCGCGCGGCCGGTGAGCCTGGTCCGCAACACGGCGACGATCGGCGGGCTGACCCTGGTCAGCCGCATCCTCGGCTTCGTGCGCGACACGCTCGCCGCCCGCTATCTGGGCGCCAGCTTCGCCAACGACGCCTTCCTGATCGCCTGGCGGCTGCCCAACCTGTTCCGCGCGCTGTTCGCCGAAGGGGCGTTTTCCGCCGCCTTCGTGCCGATGTTCAACCGCACGGTCGGGCGCGAGCGCGACGGCCTGCCCAAGGCGTTGCGCTTCGCGGAGGATGTCCTCTCCGTGCTGCTGCCGGTGCTGGTGCTGTTCACCGCGCTGATGATGCTGGCGGCCGGGCCGATCGTCTGGGCGATGACCGGCGGTTTCCCGGACGGCGGGCCGGGCAAGTTCGAATTCACCACCGAGCTGACCCGGATCACCTTTCCCTATTTGCCGCTGATCAGCCTGGTCGCGCTGCTCGGCGGCATCCTCAATTCGCTCGATCGTTTCTGGGTCAACGCGGCGACGCCGGTGCTGCTCAACGTCGCGCTGATCGCCGGGCTGCTGTTCTTTCGCGGCGAGACCGAGCTTGAAACCGCGCGGACCCAGGCGATCGCGGTCAGCATCGCCGGCGTCCTCCAACTCGCCTGGATGATCCACGCCTGTCACCGCGCCGGCGTCCGGCTGCATATCAAGCTGCCCCGGCTGACGCCGGAGGTGAAACAGCTGCTGCGGCTGATCTGGCCGGCGGCGCTGGGCGCCGGGGCGGTGCAGTTCAACCTGCTGGTGTCGACCGCGCTGGCCGCGACCTATCTGCCGCAAGGCTCCGTTTCCTACCTCTATTATGCCGACCGGCTGAACCAGCTGCCGCTCGGGCTGATCGGCATCGGCGTCGGCACCGCGATGCTGCCCGCCCTGTCGCGCCAGATCGGCCGGGGCGACGAGGCGGGCGCCGGCCACGCCCAGAACCGCGCGATCGAGCTGGTGCTGCTGCTCACCCTGCCGGCCACCGCCGCGCTGATGATCGCGGCGACGCCGATCCTGCGCGCGCTGCTCCAGCACGGCGCGTTCACCGCCGCCGACACGATGGCGAGCGCCGCCGCCCTCTCCGCCTTTTCCGCCGGCCTGCCCGCCTATATTCTGATCAAGGTGCTGGTCCCCGGTTTCTATGCCCGCGCCGACACCAAAACGCCGGTCAAGATCGCGCTGGTCTCCATGCTGGTGAACCTGGCGGGCAATCTGGCGCTGATGTGGCATTTCGCCCATGTCGGGCTGGCGATCTCCACCGCCGTCGCCGCCTGGGTCAATGCCGGCCTGCTCTATTGGGTGCTGCACCGGCGCGGGCAGTTGCGGATCGACCGGCGGCTGGCGCTGGCGACGCTGCGGCTGGCGGCGGCGACGGCGGTGATGGCTGTGCTGCTGGTCTTTGCCGCGCCGATCGTCGACGGCCATGTCGGTGGCGGCCTGATCGCGCGCGTCATCTGGCTGGGCGGTTTCATGGCGCTGGCGGCGGCGCTGTTCTTCGCCTCAGCCTTCCTGTTCGGGGCGTTGCGCCCGGCCGAGCTGCGCCAGCAATTGCGTCGCGGCGCTTGACCTTGGCGGCCATGGCCGCGACAGCGCGAGCATTATGACCATGCGAATCGTATCCGGCATCCAGCCGACCGGCAACCTGCACCTTGGCAATTATCTGGGCGCGATCCGCAACTGGGTGCGGATGCAGGACGAGAACGCGGCGGCGGGCGGCGACACACTGTTCTTCCTTGCCGACATGCACGCGATCACCGTCTACAACGACCCGGCGACGCTGACCGCCAATACCCGCGAGATGGCCGCTGCGCTGATCGCCGCCGGCATCGACCCGGCCAAGGCGGTGCTGTTCAACCAGGCCCGCGTCCCCGCCCATGCCGAGTTGTGCTGGCTGCTGAACGGCACCGCGCGGATCGGCTGGTTGAACCGGATGACCCAGTTCAAGGAGAAATCGGGCAAGAACCGCGAGGGCGCCAGCGTCGGCCTGTTCGCCTACCCGGTGCTGCAGGCGGCCGACGTGCTGCTCTACAAGGCGACGCATGTGCCGGTCGGCGAGGACCAGAAGCAGCACCTGGAGCTGGCGCGCGACGTCGCGGTCAAATTCAATACCGACTACGGCGTTGAGCTGTTCACCCTGCCCGACCCGATCATCCCGCCGGCGGCGGCGCGGGTCATGAGCCTGCGCGACGGATCGGCGAAGATGTCGAAATCCGACCCGTCCGACATGGCGCGGATCAACCTGACCGACGACGCCGACCTGATCGCGCAGAAGGTGCGCAAGGCGAAGACAGACCCGGAACCGCTGCCGGAGGATGTGGGCGGGCTGGACGGGCGGCCGGAGGCGCGCAATCTGGTCGGCATCTATGCGGCGCTGACCGATTCCACCCCGGCGGCGGTGCTGGCTGCGCATGCCGGCAAGGGCTTCGGCCAGTTCAAGCCGATCCTCGCCGAACGGCTGGTTGAGACGCTGGCGCCGATCCGCGACCGTTTCGAGACGCTGAAGGAGGACCCGGCCGAGATCGACCGGCTGCTCGCCGCCGGTGCGGCGCGCGCGGCGGAATTGGCGGCACCGACGCTGGCCGGCGCCTATGCCGCGCTGGGGCTGTGCCGCTAGAGCCTGCCCGACTTTAGGCGGCACCGGCCCGCTTCCGCTTGAAGCGGACAAACTCTAGCCCCTCGCCCGATGCTCCATCCAACGCCGGAGAGCCTCTTGTCGTCGCGGGCGTTCAAGCCATATTCAGTTGCGAAGGTGCACGGATCGTACACCCAGGGGAGATGCTCCCCGTGAGTTGAAGGTTGCGAACGATGTCGATCTCCAGGACAATTCTCGCTGCGGCCGCGCTGCCCCTGCTGGCGCTGGGCGGATGCGCCTCGTCGTTCAGCGCGAATGTCTCGCGCTTCCAGCAACTTCCGGCGCCGCAGGGCCAGACCTTCCACGTCCAGGCGGACGATCCGCGGCTGAGCGGCGGCCTGGAATTCAGCCAGTACGCCAACCTGATCAGCGCCCAGCTCACCCGCGTCGGTTATCGCCAGGCGGCCGAGGGCGAGCGCGCCGACCTGACCGTGTCCGTCGGCTATGGCGTCGACAAGGGTCGCGAGCGCATCCGCTCCACGCCCACCACCGGCTTTGGCCGATGGGGCGGCGGCTGGGGTTGGGGCGGCTGGGGGGGCTGGGGCGGCTATCGCCCGGTCATCACCCGCCACGGCCGCATCGCCTATGTCCCCGGCTTCTACGACCCGTTCATGTGGGGCGGCTGGGGCTGGGACAACGACGTGACCAGCTACACCGTCTACACCAGCCAGCTGAACATGAAGATCGACCGCTCCGCCGACGGCAAGCGCGTGTTCGAAGGCAAGGCGCAGGCGATCTCGCGCAGCAACGACCTGCCCTATCTGGTGCCCAACCTGGTCGAGGCGATGTTCACCGGCTTCCCCGGCAATTCCGGCGAAACCGTCAAGATCACCGTCGCCCCGCCGCCGAAGGGGTAAAAGGTAGGGGATCACCCCTTCCAGGGCTCCGCCCGCGTCGGATGGAATTAAGGGCTCCTGCGAAAGCGGGAGCCCAGAGTTTTGGGAAGCGGCGCGTGCGCGCTCCTGCCTTCGCAGGAGCGCGGGCTGGTGCGACTTCCGCTCTCCGCTCCGCGTCAGCCGCCGAGTTGGCGGATCAGGGTTCGGAGGTCTGCGTCCATGTCGGCGTCCTCGGCGCGCATCTTCTCGATCGTCTTGACCGCGTAGATCACTGTCGTGTGGTCCCGCCCGCCGAAGCGGCGGCCGATTTCCGGCAGCGAGCGCGGGGTCAGCCGCTTGGCGAGGTACATCGCGATCTGGCGCGGGCGGGCGACAGCGCGGGCGCGCCGCGCCGACAGCATTTCCGCCTGCCGCATGCCGTAATGGGCCGACACCGCCTTCTGGATGTCGTCGATCGTCACCCGTCGGGCGCTGGCGCTGAGCAATTCGCCCAGCACCTCCTGCGCGAAGGCGAGGTCGACCGGCCGCTCGTTCAGCGTGGCATAGGCGGACAGGCGATTGAGCGCCCCTTCCAGTTCGCGCACACTGCTCTGGACGCGGGCGGCAACCAGCGCCAGCACCTCGTCCGGAATCGCCGCGCCCGGCATCATCGCCAGCTTCGCCCGCAGGATGGCGAGGCGCAGCGCCGAGCCCGCCGGCTTGATGTCGACGACAAGGCCGCTCGCCAGCCGCGACTGGATGCGCCCTTCCATGCCGTCCAGCGCCTGCGGGCTGCGATCGGCGGTGATCACCACCTGCTTGCCCGAATGCATCAGCTCGTTGAGCGTGTGGAGGAATTCCTCCTGCGTCGAGCCCTTGCCGGCGATGAACTGGATATCGTCGATCATCAGCAGATCGGCCGAACGCAGCCGCTGCTTGAAGCCGAGCGTGTCGCGATCGCGCATCGCCGCGACGAAATCGACCATGAACTTCTCGGCCGACATGAACAGCACCGTCGCCGAGGGCTGCCGCTGGCGATGGACATGGCCGATCGCATGCAGCAGGTGGGTCTTGCCCTGCCCGGTCGGCGAATGGATGAACAGCGGCGTCGGCGCCAGCGCACCCTGAGCCAGCGCCAGCGCGGCATTGCAGGCGACCCGGTTCTCGTCGCCGACGACGAAGCGATCGAAACTGAGGCGCGGGTCGAAACCGGCGTCGACCGGCACCGGCGCGGCCGCCGCAACCGGCTCCGCCGCCGCGCTGTAGACGCCGAGCGCCTCGTCCGCCGCAACGGTTTCGATGCGGATGTCGCGCACGGCGGGAACGGCGCTGCGCCAGGCCAGCCGGATGCGGTCGGCATAATGGGCGCCGACCCAATCGGCCATGAACTGCGAGGGCAGGCTGAGGCTGACGACGGCGCCATCGTCGCTGGCGCTGACGAACGCGATCGGCTTCAACCAGTGGTTGAACAGCCGCGCGCCGCAATCGCGCCGCAACCCTTCGCGGATGGCCGACCAGGCTGCCTGATAGATCGCGTCCGAATCGTCCCCTTCGCGCATTCCGTCCGTCTTCCCCGCACCCCGCTCTGGCCCCGCCTGACCGGGCACATACCGTAGCGCCACCGAAAATAATCCGGTGTGACGCCACTCGTGAACCTACAGTCAGGACCCGGCCGATTCTTAAACGCCGGTGGCCCGTTTCTACGAACGCGAGGACGAGTCGAGCAAGGCCGGGGCTGTCAAAAAAACGAAATAAACAGGTTGACTCGAGAAATCCCACTTTCGCGATGCGCGAAATCAAAACACTGAAAAACAATAAATAATTGTTACGCCTGTTTCGCAGCACCGGCCCGAATCGTGGAAAGACCGTGGCCTGCGCCGGACATCAAAAAAGCCCGCCGGCAGCGCCGACGGGCCTTTCCATCCGAAAGAATGACGCGGGGGCGCTTAGCCGAGCGCGGCGACCCGCTTGCTGAGCCGCGAGAATTTCCGCGACGCGGTATTCTTGTGCAGCACGCCCTTGGCAACGCCCCGGGCGAGTTCCGGCTGGACGGCGGCGATCGCGGCAGTGGCGGCGGCCTTGTCGCCAGCATCGAGCGCGGTCTCGACCTTCTTCACGAAGGTGCGGATGCGCGCGACCCGGTTGCCGTTGATCACCTCGCGGCGCTCGTTCCGCCGGATACGCTTCTTTGCCTGCGGCGTGTTCGCCATGCCTTCGCAACCTCGATAAAAATGAAAAGGGGCAGCGGAATCGCTTCCGCGCCCTGGACGGCGGCCCCTTTACCCGCGGCGCGGCCTCCGGTCAACCACGCACGGGAGGAGAGGCAGCGCGGTTTACCTTCCCCTCGCTTCCGTCCCGCCCCTTCCTTTCCCTTCCCCGCCCATCCCGAGCGCAGTCGAGGGGCACACCCAACCATGTTGCGTCCCTCGACTGCGCTCGGGATGGACGGATTTGGGGGACGTGGTGGAGATAAGCGCTTGCAAGTCCGCCCTGTCGGCGCGCTCAGCGCTGGCATTTCGGGCACCAGAAGGTCGAGCGCCCGGAATCGATCCGCCGTTCGATCACCCCGCCGCAGCCGCACGGCTCCCCGGCCCGGCCGTAGGCGCGCCATTGTTTGGCGAAATAGCCGAGTTCGCCATTGGGGCGGACATAGTCGCGCAACGTCGATCCGCCGGCTTCGATCGCCGCCGCCAATACGCCGCGGATCGCCGGGACCAGCGCCGCGATTTCCCGCCGCTTCAGCGTGCCGGCGGGCCGCGTCGGCGCGACATGGGCCATGTGCAGCGCCTCGCAGACATAGATATTGCCGAGGCCGGCGACGACACGCTGGTCGAGCAACAGCGCCTTGACCGGCGCCGCCCGCCCGGCGAACGCGGCCGCCAGATGATCGGCGGTCAGCGCATCGCCAAGCGGCTCCGGCCCCAGCGCGGCGAACGGGGGATAAGCCTCCCCCGCCCCGACCAGATCGACGAAGCCGAAGCGGCGGGCGTCGTTCAGCACCAGCCGCCGCCCCGCCACCGTGTCGATCACCAGATGGTCGTGAGGCAGCAGTTCGTCCGGGTCGATCCGCCAGCGCCCGGACATGCCGAGGTGAAAGACCAGCCGGTCGCCGCGATCGGTGTCGATCAGCCCGTATTTCGCCCGGCGGCCAAGCGCCGTCACCCGCGCCCCGGTCATCCGCTGGCGCAGGTCGGGCGGGAACGGATGGCGCAGATCGGCGCGGCGGGTAACGAGGGCGGCGATCTCCTGCCCTTCCAGCGCCGGGCGCAGGCCGCGCACCGTGGTTTCGACTTCGGGAAGCTCCGGCATGGAATGGTTTGTCTCGTTGTGCTTCGGCCTTTGCCGAAGCGATGCCGCACCGGCCCGCTCCCCCACCCGGCCTCCCATATGATACTGCGGTTGGGAGGCCGGGTGGGGGAGCGGGCCGGTGCGGCGCTTATTACGCACTTCAGGCTAGAGGCAATGCGGTTTAATCGCTAGGGCTTTCGGCCATGAACGATACCGTCTCCTTCGGCTATACCGACGTTGCCCCCGGCGAAAAGACCAAGCGGGTCGGCGCCGTGTTCTCCAGCGTCGCGGCGCGCTACGACCTGATGAACGACGCGATGTCGGGCGGGCTGCACCGGCTGTGGAAGGACCGTTTCGTCCGCCGGGTGAAGCCGCGCGCCGGCGAATATATCCTCGACATGGCCGGCGGCACCGGCGACATCGCCTTCCGCCTTGCCGCTTCCGGCGCGCGGGTGACGGTGGCCGACATCAACCCCGACATGCTGGCTGTCGGCATCGAGCGGGCGGCGAAGCGCGGCATTGACGGGCTGGTGTGGAGCGAGGCCAACGCCGAGGCGCTGACCTTCCCCGACGCCAGTTTCGACGCCTATACGATCGCCTTCGGCATTCGCAACGTCACCCATATCCAGCAGGCGCTGGGCGAGGCGCATCGCGTGCTGAAGCGCGGCGGGCGCTTTTTCTGCCTCGAATTCTCGACCACCCAGTGGCCGGGCTTTGCCGAGGTCTACGACGCCTATTCGCACCGACTGGTGCCGAAACTGGGCAAGCTGCTCGCCGATGACGAGGACAGCTATCGCTACCTGATCGAATCGATCCGCCGTTTCCCCGACATGCCGGCATTCGAGGCGATGATCGCCAAGGCCGGGTTCGTGCGCACCCATGCCGAGCCGGTGCTCGGCGGGCTGGTCGCCATGCACAGCGGCTGGAAGATTTGACCGCGCCGATCGTCCACCTTGTCCGCCTGCTGAAATGGGGCCGGACGCTGGCGCGCCATGGCGCGCTGACCGGTATCGAGCGCGACCCGATGACGCCGCCGGCGCTGCGCCGGCTGGTCCGTATCGCCCGCATAGGGGCGCGGGTGCCGGCGCAACCGGCCTATGCCGACGCGTTCCAGGCAATCGGCCCGGCGGCGATCAAGCTGGGCCAGGCGCTGGCCACCCGCCCCGACCTGGTCGGCGAAGCGGCGGCGGCCGACCTGCTGCGCCTGCAGGACGCGCTGCCGCCGGTGCCGTTCGCCGAAATCCGCGCCGCGATCGAGCAGGCGCTGGGCAAGCCGGTCGAGGCACTGTTCCAGTCGATCGACGAACAGCCGGTCGGCGCCGCGTCGATCGCGCAGGTCCACCGCGCCGTCACCACCGACGGGCGGCAGGTCGCGGTCAAGGTGCTGCGCCCCGGCGTCGAGGAGGATTTCGCCCGCGCGATCGATACCTATGAATGGGCGGCGGCGCAGGCGGAGGCGCTGGGCGGCGAACTGGCGCGGCTGCGCCCCCGGCTGGTCATCGCCACCTTCCGCCAATGGACGGCGCGCGAACTGGACCTGCGGCGCGAGGCGGCGTCGGCGTCCGAACTGGCCGAGGCGATGGTCGCCGAGCCGGGCTATGAAATACCCGCCATCGACTGGCAGCGCACCGCCCGGCGGGTGATGACGCTGGAATGGATCGACGGGATCAAGCTGTCGCGGCGCGACGAGCTGATCGCCGCCGGGCACGACCTGGGCGCCATTGCCGGGCGGCTGGTCCGCGCTTTCCTGCGCCAGGCGATTTCGGAAGGATTCTTCCACGCCGACATGCACCAGGGCAATCTGCTAGTCCGTGCCGACGGCAGCATCGTCGCCATCGATTTCGGCATCATGGGGCGGATCGACCGGCGGGCGCGGATGTGGCTGGCGGAAATCCTCCACGGCCTGATCACCGGCGACTATGCGCGGGTGGCGGAAATTCATTTCGAAGCCGGCTATGTGCCGCCGCACCACAATATCGGCGAGTTCACCACCGCGCTGCGCGCTGTCGGCGAGCCGATCCGCGGCCTGCCGGTCCGCGACATATCGATCGGCAACATGCTTGACGGGCTGTTCGCCATCACCCGCGATTTCGACATGCCGACCCAGCCGCATCTGCTGCTGCTGCAAAAGACGATGGTGATGGTCGAAGGGGTGGCGACCACCCTCGATCCAGACCTGAACATGTGGGAAACCGCCGGGCCGTTCGTGCAGGAATGGATGCGCACGGAACTGGGGCCGGAGGCGTTCGTCGCCGACCGCATCGTGCGCGATGTCCGCACCCTCGCCCGCCTGCCCGAACTGATCCGCGTCATCGAATCGCGCTATCCACCGCCGGGCGGCGCCCCGCCGCCACCGCCGCTGCCCGATGTCGAGGTGGTGCGGCTGGGCGGTGGCTGGCGCTATGGCGCAGTGGCCGTGCTGGCGGCAATCGCCGGGGCCGCGGCGATGGCGCTGATCGGCTGAATCCGGCCTGTTGCGGTTGAACCATTGCGGCCCCCGGCGCCGCGCGCTAGGAACGACTCTCGATGCCATCGACACCCCGCCCTCCCCTCGCGCTCGCCGGCGCGGAGATGTTTCCGCACAGGCATTTATTGGGGATCGGCGAACTTCAGCCGCACGAAATCGCCTTTCTCCTCGACGAAGCGGAGCAGTGGGTCTCGGTCAATCGCGCCGCGACCAAGCATGACGACCGGCTGGCCGGCCTGACCCAGATCAACGCCTTTTTCGAAAATTCGACGCGGACGCTGCTGTCGTTCGAGATCGCCGGCAAGCGGCTGGGCGCCGACACCGTCAACATGCACGTCGCCCAGTCGAGCACCAAGAAGGGCGAGACGCTGATCGACACGGCCAAGACGCTGAATGCGATGCGCGCCGACCTGATCGTCATCCGCCATCAAAGCTCCGGCGCGGTGCAGCTGATCGCCGACAAGGTCGACTGCCCGGTGCTGAATGCCGGAGACGGCCGCCACGAACACCCGACGCAGGGCCTGCTCGACGCGCTGACCATTCGCCGACGCAAGGGGCGGATCGCCGGACTGGTCGTCGCGATCTGCGGCGACATCCTGCACAGCCGGGTCGCCCGCTCCAATATCCTGGCGCTGACCGCGCTGGCGGCGGAGGTGCGGCTGATCGGCCCGCCGACCCTGCTGCCGGCGGCGATCGAGCGGATGGGCGTCACCTGCTTCACCGACATGGACGCCGGGCTGGACGGCGCCGACGTGGTGATGATGCTGCGCCTGCAGAACGAACGGATGGATGGCGGCTTCATCCCCTCCGCGCGCGAATATCGCCATTTCTGGGGCCTGACCGAACAGCGGCTGGCGCGCGCCGCGCCCGGCGTTCTGGTCATGCACCCCGGCCCGATGAACCGGGGAATCGAAATCGACAGCGCGATCGCCGACGACCCGGCGGTCTCCGCCGTGACCGAACAGGTCGAAATGGGCGTCGCCGTCCGCATGGCCTGCCTGGACGTGCTGACCCGGCGGCGGCGCGGCGTGGAGGGCTGGGCATGATCGGCGGCACGCTGGCGATCATCGGCGGGAAGCTGCCCGACGGCCGCAGCGGCGGCGTACTGGTCGAAGCCGGGCGGATCGCGGCGGTCAGCGCCATCGCGGTGCCGGACGGGGTGCGGACGATCGACGCCGCCGGCGCGGTCATCGCCCCCGGCATCGTCGACCTTGGCGTATTCGCGATCGACAAGGCGGCGTTCGCGGCGGGCGGCATCACCCGCGCCGCGCTGATGCCGGACCAGGGGCCACCGCTCGACGATCCGGCGCTGATCCAGCGCGCGGCGGCGGCGGGCAAGCCCGATGTGTGGATTCACCCGATCGCGGCGGCGACGCGCGGGCTGGGCGGCAGCGAACTGGCCGAGATCGGCCTAATGAAGGCGGCGGGTGCGGCGGCGGTGGCTACCGGCCGGCACTGGATCGCCGATTCCGGGCTGATGCACCGGCTGCTTGCCTACGCGGCGGCGCTCGACCTGACCGTCATCGTCCATAGCGAGGACGACCGGCTGGTCGGCCGCGCGGTCGCGACCAGCGGCGAGACGGCGACGCGCCTCGGCCTGCCGAGCGCGCCGGCCGCCGCGGAGGCGATCGCCATCGCTCGCGACCTGGCACTGGTCGAGGAAACCGGCGCCCGCGTCCATTTCCGCCAGGTGACGACGGCGCGCGGACTGGAGCTGATCCGCGCCGCGAAGCGCGTCGGCCTGCCGGTCACCGCCGGCATCACCCCGGCCCATCTGCTACTGTCCGACATCGCCGTCACCGGTTTCCGCACCTTTGCCCGTCTGTCGCCGCCGCTGCGCTGCGAGGACGACCGACAGGCGGCGCTGGCGGCGGTCGCCGACGGGACGATCGACGTGATCGCCAGCGGCCATGACCCGCAGGGGCCGGAGGACAAGCGCCTGCCCTTCGCCGATGCGACGCCGGGCATGGCGGGCGCTGGCACCCTGCTGACGCTGGCGCTAACCCTGGTCCGCGACGAACTGGTCAGCATGGCGCGGCTGTTCGATCTGCTCGCCGGCAACCCGGCGCGGATATTGGGGGTGGAAGGCGGTACGCTGACCACCGGCGCGCCCGGCGACCTGATCCTGTTCGACCCCGAAGCGCCGTGGCGGATCGAGTCGGAGACGCTGGTCGCCGCCGCCGGCAACACCCCGTTCGACGGGCTGCCGGTGCAGGGGCGGCTGAGCGGAATCATCAAGGGCGGCCAGCCCATCGGCTGACCGCCCCTGAAACCCCCTGCTTCGGAACAGCTCAGCGCGAGGCGAGCTGCGCCCCCGTATTGCGCCGCGCCCATTGCAGCGGCGCGTCGCCGGCCGTGGTGCGGACGAAGCATTTGCCCCCCGCCGCGTGCAGCTTCTCGCACAGCGCGACAGCCTCGGCGCGCGTTTCAAACCCGCCGACCGACAGGCGGTGATAGGTCGAGGCACGGACGAAAGTGGTGCTGGACGGCGTGTAGTCGCCAAGCAGGCCGAAGCGGCGGACGGCGCGGTCCCAGCCCGCCTCAAGCCGCGCGGCGCTGGAAAAGGCGCCGAGCTGGACGACATAGCGGCCATTGGCGGAACGCGGCGCATAGGCGGCGCGCTGCACCGCCGGCCGGGCCACCCGTGTCGCCACCTGCGCGACGGCAATCCGCTGCGGCGCATAAAGCGCGGCACGGCTCTGCGGCTGATAGGCCGTGTAGCTGGCGGGCAGCGCCTGCACCACCTCGGCGCGCGGCGCGAAGGTGACGCCGGCATAGGCCGCCAGCCGGGTTTCGGAGATCGCCGGCGCGGCGGTTTCGGCCGGGACGACGGACGCAACCGGCTCAGCTGCCGGAGCGGCGGCGAGCATCAGGCCGGGCACAGGCGCGGGCGCTTCCGGCGCAACGGCTGACGGCGCGACTGGCGCGAGGGCAACCGCCTGCGCGGTTTCCGCCACCGCCGACGCCGCCGCGGTTACCGCGACGATCATCGGCGCCGGGCGGGCCTGGGCAAGCATCGCCGGCGGTTTCGCCGGAGTCGCGGCCGGGGCCAGTGCCAGCATCTCCGGCTGACCGGCATCGACCACCGGGTTGATGCCGAGCAGGCTCGCCACCTGATCGGAGGCGGCGCTCGGCCGGACGAACTGCGACCACTGGATGATCCGCGCGTCTGCATCAGCCGGCGTCAGGTCATAGGCCGCCATGACGCGCGCTTCCTTCCACCGCCCGGCGAGCGCATAGGACAGCGCCAGGTTCTGGCGGGTCCGCGCATCGCCCGAATCGGCACGGATCGTCGCCTCAAGCAGCGCGACCGCGCCCGGCACGTCGCCGGCCAGCGCCAGCGCCAGCCCGCGGTCCGACGGGGTAAACAGCGCCGCATGATCGGCAATCGTGCGCCGGGCAAGATCGGTCTTGCCGAGCGCGGTCTGAACGAGGGCGAGATTCAACGCCGCCCTGCCCTGCCCGCCATCCAGCGTCAGCGCGTCGGAAAAGGCGGTTTCGGCGGACAGCAACCGGCCGGCGGCAAGATAGCCGCGGCCAAGCAGGGTGCGCAGATCGGCGTCGCGCGGACTGGCGGAAACCGCCGCCTCGGCGAAGGCGATCGCCTTGTCGGCATTCTTCGCGGCCAGCGCTTTTTCGGCGCGGGCGGTGCTGCTCTTCACGTCGATCCGGCTCGATGCCGTCGCGGCAGTGCCGAACTGGGCCGAGCCGGCGCCGACCGCCGCCACCCCCAGCACGAGGGAAGACAGCGCAATCCGCATCGACATGCCCCTGTTGCTCATCATCGTCGCTCCCTCAGCTGACGCGGCGGGCCGGAACGCGGCCGGCCAGTTCGTCCAGCTCGGGTATGCTGTCGAGCAGCCGGTCGACCGCCTCTGTCACCAGCTGCTGGGCCGAGCGGTTGTTGACCGCGCAGGCCAGGCGCAGGCGCAGATGGCGTTCCGCGTCGAGCCGCAGGGTGAACGCCGCCTTCTTGTGCGGGTTTATCCCCTTGCCCTTGATACGGACGACCGCCGGCTCGGCGCCGTGGCTGATCGCCATCTTCTTCTTCGGGCGGCGCGGCATCGCCGCCGGTTCCAGCACGGCCACCGTTTCCGGCGGCGCTTCCGGCGTGCTGCGCGCGGCCAGTTCCTCGGCCAGCTCGGTGCGCTGGCGCACCACCTGCGGCACCGGCCCGGCCGCGACCGGCGCGGCCGGTTCCAAACCCATGTCGTTCCAGCCCAGATCCTCCGGATTGCCGGTCATCGGACCGAAGCCGGCAAAGCCCTGCGGCCGCATCGCCGGCCGCGCCTGTCCCTTGCGGGCAAGCAGCGATGAGGACAGCGACGCGAAGGGTTTTGGTTCGCTCACGACCCCGCCCCCCTTCACTGCGCGACCACCCGGCGGCCGAAGCCGTTGACCGGGCGGGGCGCCATGCCGGCGCTCAGCACGCCGGGCGCGCTGAACACGGTACGGCGGAAATTCTTTTCGAGCCGGTCGGACACATAAGTCCACAGGTCGCGGACCTCGCCGGCCGAACGGCTTTTCGGGTCGACCTCCATCACCGTGCGCCCGTCGATCATCGACGCGGCGAAATCGGTGCGGTGGTGCAGCGTCACCGGCGCGACGGTGCCGTGCTGGGACAGGGCGACGGCAGCCTCGCTGGTGATTTTCGCCTTGGGCGTGGCGCCGTTGACCACGAAGATCAGCGGCTTGCCGGCGCGGTCGCACAGATCGACGGTGGCGCCGACGGCGCGCAGGTCGTGCGGGCTCGGCCGGGTCGGCACGACGATCAACTCGGCGACGGCGATGACGCTCTGGATCGCCATGGTGATCGCCGGCGGCGTGTCGATGACCGCCAGCTTGAACCCCTGCTGGCGCAGCATTTCAAGATCGGCGGCGAGCCGGGCGACGGTGGTCTGGGCGAAGGCGGGGTATTCGGCCTCGCGCTCGTTCCACCAGTCGGCGAGCGATCCTTGCGGATCGATGTCGATCAGCACGACCGGCCCGGCCCCAGCAAGCTGGGCCTGGACGGCAAGGTGGCCGGACAAGGTGGTTTTTCCCGATCCGCCCTTCTGCGAAGCCAAGGCCAATACGCGCATCTTTCCCCCTTCGGGTGACAATCCCTCGACATCGCAATCGCATCGGGACGCTAAAATCCGGTTAATTGCCGTCAGCGACGTCACGCCGGCCGGGCCTTTTCCGCCAAATTAGCGGAGGCGCCGCCGGCAAAGCCGCGCTATGGTCGCGGCACACGGTTTTCTGGGGGAAATGACGGGATGGGTTCGAAGCGCCAGCTGTTCGCCGCCTTGCTGATCGGCACCGTCGCGGCCGCACCGGCCATGGCCGACGTCAAGGCGGGGGTCGATGCCTGGGAACGCGGCGATTATCCCCGCGCCGTGGCTGAGTGGCGCCCGGCGGCAACGGCCGGTGACCCCGACGCGCAGTTCAACCTTGCCCAGGCGTATAAATTGGGGCGCGGCGTCGCGATGGACCTGAACGCGGCGGAAAGCTGGTACCGCAAGGCGGCGGCGCAGGGTCACGCCCAGTCGGAGGACAATCTGGGGCTTGTGCTGTTCCAGAACGGCAAGCGCGAGGAAGCGATGCCGTGGATCCGCAAATCGGCCGAACGCGGCGAGCCGCGCGCGCAATACGTGCTCGGCACCGCACTGTTCAACGGTGACCTTGCCGAAAAGGACTGGGTTCGCGCCTATGCGCTGATGAGCCGTTCCTCGGCGCAGGGCATTAGCCAGGCGACGACCAGCCTGGCGCAGATGGATCGCTATATCCCGAGCGACCAGCGCCAGCGCGGCACCGCCCTCGCCCGCGACCTGGAGGCGCGGCAGCACCGCCCCGCCCCACCGGCGGCGCGGGCCGCCGCCGACCCGGCCGGACACCGCCCGATCCCGATGGCAGCGCCGATCCGCCCGGTGCAGCCGAAGGTGGCGCAGACCGACATTCCGCCGTCGCGCCCCGGCGCCGACTACCCGCCACCAGCCCAGGCACCCGCCGCGCCGCCGCCATCCCCGCCCCGCGCTTCGGCCCCGACGCCGGCTCCGCCGCCGCCAATTCCGGCCGTGCGCTCGCCGGCGCCGACGGCATCGGGCGGTTGGCGGGTGCAGCTCGGCGCGTTCAGCAACGCCCAGCGCGCGACCACGCTGTGGCAGCGCGTGTCGCGGCTCGAAGGCTTTCAGACGCTACAGTCCTTCATGGTCCCGGCCGGGGCGGTTACCCGGTTGCAGGCCGGCCCGGTCGACGGCAAGGCGGCCGCCGACCGGCTATGCGCCACCGCCACCGCCGCCGGCCACGCCTGCTTCCCCGTTCGGCCCTGAACCCGCCCCACCCGTCATTGCGAGCCCGCAGGGGCGCGGCAATCCACGCGCGGGCGTGAGGGACTGGATTGCTTCGCCGCGCTCGCAATGACGGCGAGACCGTCCGTGCTCCTGCACAAGCAGGAGCCCATGACATTTGAGATGCCGAGGCCTCCTGGGCTTCTGCTTGCGCAGGAGTACCGGGGTGGTCACAGGGAGACGCGTGTTAAAGCGCGCCGTGGCAGTGCTTGTATTTCTTGCCTGAACCGCACGGGCACGCGGCGTTGCGGCTGACCTTGCCCTCCCAGTCGGCCGGGTCGTCACCCAACTCCTCGTCGCCGCCCATCCGCACCACCGGCAGTGGCGGCAGGCGGGTAGTGACGAAACCGGAGCCGGCGTCGCGGTCGTTGGTATCGTCCTCGCCGGTCAGCGGATCGATGTGCGAGGTGATGAAGTCCGGCATCTGCGGCAGCGGCGGCGGTTCCGCCATGAACTGGGCGTGGGCGAGCACGCGGGTCACGTCCTCGCGGATCGCGTCGAGCATCCGCTCGAACAGCGCGAACGCCTCCTGCTTGTACTCGTTGATCGGCGTTTTCTGCGCGTAGGCGCGCAGGTGAACGACCTGGCGCAGCGCGTCGAGCGTCGACAGATGGTCCTTCCAGTGGTGGTCGAGCGACTGGAGCAGCACGCTCTTTTCCACCTGGACCCAGCTTTCCTCGCCGAGCAGCGTCTGCTTGCCCTCGATCAGCGTGTCGGCGGCGTTGGCGATATGCTCTTGCAGGATGTCGGGCGACACCTCTTCGGCCTGCACCCATTCCTCAATCGGCGCCTCGACACCCAGGACGTCGTGGACCTTGGCTTTCAGCGCCTCGATGTCCCACTGCTCGGGGTAGGAATGCGGCGGGCAGGCGCCGGCGACCAGCGCGTTCACCGTTTCCGCCCGCATCTCGGCGACGACATCGTTCAGCGACTCGGCGTCCATGATGTCGGCGCGCTGCTCGTAGATGACGCGGCGCTGATCGTTCATCACGTCGTCATATTCGACGACCTGCTTGCGGATGTCGTAGTTGCGGGTCTCGACCTTGCGCTGGGCGGTCTCGATCGCCTTCGACAGCCATTTCGAGCCGATCGCCTCGCCGTCCGCCAGATTCTTGTTCATCATCCGCGCGAACAGCGTGTCGGACCCGAACACGCGCAGCAGGTCGTCCTCAAGCGACAAATAGAAGCGGCTGAGGCCGGGGTCGCCCTGCCGCCCCGACCGGCCGCGCAACTGGTTGTCGATACGCCGGCTCTCGTGCCGTTCGGTGCCGAGCACGAACAGCCCGCCGACCGCCTTCACCTGTTCCTTCTCGGCCTCGATCTCCGCCTTGATCCGCTCGATCCCGGCGGTGCGCTCCGGCCCTTCCGGCATGTCGGCCAGTTCCTGCTCGACACGGAATTCGACATTGCCGCCCAACTGGATGTCGGTGCCGCGACCCGCCATGTTGGTGGCGATGGTGACGGCGCCCAGCCGGCCGGCCTGCGCCACCAGTTGCGCCTCCATTTCGTGGTGGCGGGCGTTCAGCACTTCGTGGCGGACGTTCAGCTTGCGCAGGAATTCGGACAGAAGCTCCGACTTCTCGATCGACACCGTGCCGACCAGAACCGGCTGGCCGCGCGCCGAATGTTCCTGAATCGATTTGGCAATGGCGGCGAACTTGTCCTTGGTATTCTTGTAGAATTCGTCTTCCTCGTCGACCCGCTGCACCGGCAGGTTGGTCGGGATGGTGACGACGTTCATCTTGTAGATGTCGAAGAATTCCGCCGCCTCGGTCGCCGCCGTGCCGGTCATGCCGGACAGCTTCGGGTACATGCGGAAATAATTCTGGAAGGTGATCGAGGCGAGGGTCTGGTTCTCCGGCTCGATGTTGACGCCTTCCTTGGCTTCCACCGCCTGGTGCAGGCCGTCGGACCAGCGCCGCCCGTCCATCATCCGCCCGGTGAACTCGTCGATGATGACGACCTTGCCGTCCTTGACGATATAGTCGGTATCGCGCTTGAACATCGCATTGGCGCGCAGAGACTGGTTCACGTGGTGAACCACCTGGGTATTCTCGAAATCGTAGAGGTTGGCGCCTTCCAGCAGGCCGGCCGCCTCCAACATCCGCTCGATCTTCTCGGTGCCGTCCTCGGTCAGCACGATCGTCTTCATCTTCTCGTCGAGCTCGTAGTCCTCGGGGACCACCTGCTTCACGATCGCGTCGACCTGCTTGTACAGTTCCGACTTGTCGTCGGTCGGGCCGGAAATGATCAGCGGGGTCCGCGCCTCGTCGATCAGGATCGAATCGACCTCGTCGACAATCGCGTAGGCGAAGGGCCGCTGGACCATCTGCGCGCGCTCATACTTCATATTGTCGCGCAGATAGTCGAAGCCGAATTCGTTGTTGGTGCCGTAGGTGATGTCGCAGCCATAGGCGTCGCGCCGCTGCTGGTCGGTCAGGTTGGGGACGATGACGCCGGTGGTCAGGCCAAGGAAGCCGTAGACCTGCGCCATCCATTCCGCGTCACGGCGGGCGAGATAGTCGTTGACGGTAACGACGTGGACGCCGATGCCCGGCAATGCGTTCAGATAGGTCGCCAGCGTCGCGACCAGGGTCTTGCCCTCGCCGGTCCGCATCTCGGCGATTTCGCCGCGATGGAGGACGATACCGCCGACCATCTGCACGTCGTAATGGCGCTGGCCAAGGATGCGCCACGCGGCCTCGCGCACGGTGGCGAACGCCTCCGGCAGCAAGCTGTCGAGCGCCTCGCCATTGGCGAGCCGCTCGCGAAACAGCGCGGTCTGGTTGGCGAGCGCGGCGTCGTCGAGCGCCTGGATCGACGGCTCGAGCGCGTTGATCTTGGTCACGATGCCGCGAAGCGATTTGACGTAACGGTCGTTGGACGACCCGAACAGAGCCTTGGCAATACCGCCGAACATGGGAATTCCTGTCTATCTGCTGGAAAGGCGCCGGCGCCGATGCGGCGCGTCACCCGAAAATCTGCGAAAAAGAGGCCGGCATCGGGCCGGCCCGGTGCGCTGCGGCTAGACCTGCCGGCGCTCGCCGATCAGCCGCGAATTGCTGAGCGTCGGGGTCAGGACCGGCAGCACCGCCACCGGTGCGCGCTGGGCGCCCAACCGAAAGACCGGGGCGACCGACACGCCGGGGCGCAGCGTGACGGCGGCCACGGCGGCGGCATCGGCCAGCGCCGCGACCGGAGAATCCGCCGCGCTCCGTTCCACGCGCACGGTATCCGCCGGGTGCTCGCCGGAGACGACCCCGGTCAGACCCGCCAGCAGCGCGGAAATGAAAAGCAGCAGTTCCAAACGATCCATCCTGCGAGTGTCGCGCGCCCGACATAGGTGCTGACGGCGCATTCGTCTAATCAAAAGGCACGCGGACCGGCGCGCCGCCGGCATTGATCCTGGCGACAGGGCTTTTATAGGGCCGGACATGAACGCTTCCACCGTGTCGCCGCTGGCCCCCGCCACCTTCCCCGCCCTGCCGCCGGTCGCCGGTGCGACGGCGCGCGTCGCCCGCGCCCGCTACAAGGCATGGAACCGCTGCGACCTGACCTTCGTCACCCTCGCCCCCGGCACCGTCGTTGCCGGCGTGCTGACCCAGAGCCGCTGCCCGTCGCCGGAAGTCGAATGGTGCCGCGCCGCGCTGCCGCACGGCCGGGCGCGGGCGCTGGTCGTCAACGCCGGCAATTCCAACGCGTTCACCGGCCATCGCGGCCGCGCGGCGGTGGAGGCGATCGCGGCACGCGCGGCCGCCCATCTCGGCTGCCCGGCGGACGAGGTGTTCGTCGCGTCGACCGGAGTGATCGGCGTGCCGCTGCCGATCGACAAGGCGGAAGCCGGGCTGGACGCCGCCTTCGCCGCCGCGCCCTGCGACTGGCAGGACGCCGCCGCGACGATCATGACTACCGATACCTTCGCCAAAGGGGCGGTGGCGACGGCGCTGGTCGGCGGACGGACGGTGACCATCGCCGGCATCGTCAAGGGCTCGGGGATGATCGCGCCGGACATGGCGACGATGCTCGGCTTCATCTTCACCGACGCGGCGGTGACGCCGGCCTTCCTCCAGCAGATGCTGGCCGCCGCGAACTCCCGCAGCTTTTCCTGCATCACCGTCGACGGCGACACATCGACATCGGACACCGTGCTCGCCTTCGCCACCGGCAAGGCGGGCAACGCCCCGCTTGCCGCCGCCGCCGACCCCGGCGCCGACGCGTTCCAGGCAGCGCTGTCGCAGGTCTGCCTGGACCTGGCCCAGCTCGTCGTCCGCGACGGCGAAGGCGCGTCGAAATTCATCGAGGTGGCGGTGACCGGCGCCGAAACCGACGCCAGCGCCCGCCGCATCGCGCTGGCGATCGCCAATTCGCCGCTGGTCAAGACCGCGATCGCCGGTGAGGACGCCAATTGGGGGCGGGTGGTGATGGCGGTCGGCAAGGCCGGCGAGCCCGCCGAGCGCGACCGCCTCGCGATCCGCTTCGGCGCCACCCAGGTCGCCGAGGGCGGGCTGGCGGTCGAAGGCTATGACGAGGCACCGGTCGCCGCCCATCTGAAGGGCAAGGAGATCGAGATCGGCGTCGATCTGGGGCTGGGCGACGGCCGCGCCACCGTGTGGACCTGCGACCTGACTCACGGCTACATCGCGATCAACGCCGATTACCGGAGCTGAACGCCACTTCAAACGCCATGCCAGCTTAGGCCGGCATCTCCTTGTTTCATAACAGAGGGGAGATGCCGGACTTCGCCCGCACGACGCTGATGGCTTAAGCCAGCTCGCCTTCAAGCCAGCCTTTAAGCTGGCTCTTCGGCGCGGCGCCGACCTTGGTGGCGGCGGGGGTGCCGTTCTTGAACAGGATCATCGTCGGAATGCCGCGCACGCCGTATTTGGCCGGGGCGTCGGGATTGTCGTCGATGTTGATCTTGGCGATCGTCACCTTGCCGTCCAGCTCGTCGGAAATCTCTTCGAGCGACGGGCCGATCATCTTGCAGGGCGCGCACCATTCCGCCCAGAAATCGACAAGGACCGGGCCTTCCGCCGCGATCACGTCGTCGTGAAAGCTGCTGTCGGTGATCGCCTTGGTGGCCATATGCTCGCACTCCAATCAGGGTTCGCGGGCAGAAATAGGGATGCTCCGCCCGATGCTCAAGCGCCTTCGTCCAAGCTTTGCTGAACAGGCGCCAAGACCGGCTTGTGCCGGGCGAGCAGCGCGGCGTCGAGCGGCAGCAGCCGCGGCCCGGCGGTGTAGAGCAGCGCCGCTTCGACCGGCCGGTCCGGGAAGATGACGCGCAGCGCCGCCGCATAGCCGCCCATCTGCTTCAGGTGATAATCGGGCACCTCGGCCACGGTGCGCGGCACCTGCCGGCCGGTCTTGAAATCGACGATCAGCACCCGTTCTGGCGTGACTAGCAGCCGGTCGACGGTGCCGGCGACCACCTGCGTGCCGACCACCGCCGCGATCGGCGCCTCGGCCAGCGCATCCGGCCCGAAAATATCGGCAAAGCCCGGCGCCTCGATCACCGCCAGCGCCGCGTCGGCAATCGCCCGCCGCTCGCCGGCGTCGGCGATGCCACCGGTCGCGGCCAGCCAGGCATCGGCCGCCGCCCGCCGCTGTGCCGCCGCCACCCCCGGCAGCCGCTCGAACAGCGCGTGGAGCAGCCGCCCCCGCTCGGCAGCGCGGCGCAGCGCCGGGGTCGCCGGCGGATCGGCGACCTGGTCGTCGCCCAGCGCGGACGGCGCCAGTGGGCGCGACGGCCGCTCCTCCTGCGGCGCAGGCTGGTGCAGCCAGTCCGGCACCGCGACCGGCGGCACCACCGCTCCCGCCGCCACCCGCGCCCGCGCGACCGGCCGTGCTAGTTCCAATCCAGTAAAGTGCAGGGCGCTGCCCCAGTCGGCATCGGCGACCGCCTCGACCCCCAGCGCGGTCAGCGCGCGCTCTGTTGCCGCGTGCCAGCTATCCGGCGCGGCGACGCCCTTCGCGCGCGGGCCGAGCGCGCCGCCGATCACCAGCCGCTCCTCCGCCCGCGTCATCGCGACGTAGAGCAGCCGCCAATGCTCCTGCAGCTCGCGCCGCTCGGTCTCGGCGATCAGCTCGGCGAGCGATCCCTCCGCCTCCGCCTTGCGCGGGCGGATGATCGGCACCGGCGCGCCGTCCGGCACCACCGGCCAGGAAAGCGACCGTGCCGGGCTGTTCGCCGGGTCGACCGTCGCGTCGGCGAGTATGACCAGCGGCGCCTGCAACCCCTTGGCGCCGTGCACCGTCATCACCCGGACGGCGCCGTGCGGCTTGGACGGATCCCGGACGATCTCGACATCGCCGCGATCGAACCAGTCGACGAAGCGCTGCAGCGACGGCGCCGCCTCCGCCTCGAAACGCAGCGCCGCGTTCAGCAGCTCGTCGATCGGGTCGCGCGCCTCCGCGCCCAGCCGGCGCAGCAGCTTGCGCCGCCCGTCAAGCGGGCCGGACAGCAGTTGCTCGAAGAACTGGTAAGGGGTGACCAGATCGGCGGCGGCGAGGATCGCGCGCAGTGCCGCCAGTGTCTCGCCTATGCCGCCTTGCCCGCGCAGATGCGCCCACAGCCCATGCCCTTCCTCCCGGTGGCCGTGGACGAACAACTCGTCCTGCGTCCAGCCGATCAGCGGCGAGACGAGCAGCGCCGCCAACGTCAGGTCGTCTTGCGGCTGGAGCGCGAAGCGGGCGGCGGCGAGCAGGTCCTGCACCGCCAGCGGCTGGCCCAGCATCAGCCGGTCGATGCCGGCAACCGGCACCCCTTCCGCGTGCAGCCGCGCGACGATCAGCGACGCCAGATCGCCGCGCCGGCGCACGAGGATCAGCACATCCTCCGCCGCCAGCGGCCGGCCCTTGCTCTCCAGCCACAGCGGCGCGTCAAGCCAGCGGCGGACCTGCGCGGCGATGCCGCCCGCCAGCCGGCGCGTGGCGGTGTTGACCCAGCCTTCCTCGCCCTCTCCGTCGCCCGCGTCCTCCGCCTCGGCCGATACCGGCGCGAGCAGCGTCACCGTCCCCGGCCCGGCGACCGCGCTCACATGTGGTTCGGCGACCAGATCCTCGCCCAGCGCATCGGCGCCGACCTCGGCGATCACCGCGTCGACGGCCGCCAGCACCGGCGCGGTCGAACGGAAGGACCGGGTCAACGACAGGTCGAGCAGGCCCTGCCCTATCCCCTCATCCACCTCCGGCTGCGCCAGCCGGGCGAAGCGAGTGCGCGCGGCGGCGAAGAACAGCGGGTCGGTGCCCTGAAAACCGAAGATCGCCTGCTTGTAGTCGCCGACCGAGAACAGGGTGCGCAGCCGGTCGCCGCGCGCGCCCGCCCCGGCGAAGAATTCGTCGGCCAGCGCGCCGACGATCGCCCACTGGCTGGCGTTGGTGTCCTGCGCCTCGTCGATCAGGATATGGTCGGTCGCCTGATCCAGCTTGTAGCGGATCCACTCGCCCATCCCCGGCGTGCCGAGCAGGCGGACGACGCTGCGGATCAGGTCGTCGAAATCGACGCGGCCGCCCGCACGCTTCGCCTCGGCATAAGCGGCGGCGAAACGGCGCCCGGCTTCCAGCCCGGCGGCGAACAGATCGGCCAATTCGGCGCGGGCGCGCAGCGCCAGCAATTCGCGCGCCGTCTCGCCGACCCGCAACGCCGCCTCCGCATAGCCGGGGTCGTGGTCAACAAGCCTCGGGGATATCTTGCGCGGTGTCCCGGCGGCGGTGAAGACAATGGCGACGATGCCGTCGAGCGTCGCCGCCCGCCCCGGCGGATCCGCGGCCAGCCAGGCGGCGATGCGGTCGGCGGTCTCCAGCCCGGTCTTGCTCGCCCATGCGGCGTTGGCGGCGGCGACGGCGCGCAGCGCGCCGGTGTCGAACACGCCATCGGCGCAAGCCTCCACGATCGCCGCCTCGACATCGCCCTCCGGCACCGCGAACGCCCGGCGCAGCGCCGGGCCGAGCGCCGGGGGTAGCGCCGCCATTTCCTCCGGTGCGCGGGCGCAGCGCATCAGGTAGCCCTCCGCCCTGTCCTCGCCCAGGCGGATGCTCAGCCGCTGCAATGCCGTGATCAGCGCGGTATCGCCTGCCGCTTCCGCCTCGGTGACCAGCCCGGCCAGCACCGAACGGGCGAGCACCGCCTCCTCCCGCGCCTCCATCGGGCGGAAACCGGGGATCAGCCCGGCCTCGACCGGAAAGCCGGCGAGTAATGTCTGGCAGAAGGCATGGATGGTCTGGATACGCAGGCCGCCGCCGGCCGCGTCCAGCACCCGCGCGAACAGGGTGCGCGCCCGTTTCAGCACCGCCGGGTCGTCATGCGGCTCGTCGAGCGCGAACAGCTCCTTCTTCAGCGCCGGCTCGTCCAGCCGGACCCAGCCGGCCAGCCGGGCGTGGATGCGATCGGCCATCTCGGCGGCGCCCGCCTTGGTGAAGGTCAGGCACAGTAGCGTCGACGGGTCGAAACCGGGGCGCATCAGCAGGCGCAGCACCCGCGCCATCAGCACCTGCGTCTTGCCCGTCCCTGCCGACGCCGACAGCCAGACATGCGCGTCCGGCGCGGCGGCGGCGATCTGTTCCGGGTTCAGCCGGTCGAGGGGCCTGAACCCGTCAGCCATCGCGCCCATACCATTCGTCGAGCCGCATCAGCTGGTCGTAATCGGTATAGGGGGCGTGTTCCGGGCTGAGCTTGGCGGTGAACGGCGCGTCGCCAGTCAGCCAGCGTTCGGCGGCGGCGGCAAAGACATTGGCGGCATGGCGGGTGAAATCGGCGGTGACGATGCGATCGCGCGCGCCTGTCGGGTCGACCGGGCTGGCGACATGGCCGAAACCGCCGTCGCGCCCGCGCGCCAGCGACCAATATTCGAACCCCGCCGCCTGCCCCCCGATGTCACCGAACCCGCCCCGTTCGGCGATCAGGCCGAGCAGGCCAAGTTGCTGGGCATAGCCGGCGGCGACCTGCTTCGCGCTCGGCGGCATGCCGGTCTTGTAGTCGACGATGACCAGACCGCCATCGGCCAGCCGGTCGATGCGGTCGGCGCGGCCGCCCAGCGTCACCCCGGCGACCTCCGCCTGCCCCCATTGCTCGGCGATCAGCGGCCGGCGCCCCTCGGCCAGCCCGGCGGCGAGTTGCGCCGCGATCCAGTCGATCGCCTCCAGCAGGCGCGGTGCCCACAACGCGCGCAGCATCGGGTGGGCATCGGCCCGCCGCAGCATCGCTTCCGCGCGCGGGCGCAGCCGGGCCGGGTCCCAGTCATCCTCCTTGGCCCAGCCTTCCAGCACGGCGTGGACGGCGGTGCCGCGCCAGGCGGCGGTCGGGTCGGCGTCGATCGGATCGAGCGGCGCCAGCCGCAGCACCGCGCGAGCGTAAAAGGCGAACGGATCGGCCTTCAGCCGGTCGACGTCGGTGACCGCGATCGTTCGCGGCCGCGCCGCCGCCGGCGGCGACGGCGCCGGGCGCGGCGCGGGCAGATGTTCGCCCGGATCGTCGATCATCCGCGCCAACGCGGCCAGTTCGCCGTCGCGCGCCATGCCGCCACTCATCGCCTCCAGCCGCAGCCATAGCCGCGACGCCACGGCCGGCGCCGATGCGTCCCGCCGCGCACGGGTGATCAGCACCCGCGGCGCACCGAGCGCGCTGGCGAAATCATGCGCGGCAAGGCCGATCCGCCGTTCCAGCCCCGGCAGGGCGAGCGCGCGGCGGATGCGTGGCGCCAGCCAGGGGTCTGGCGCCGCCAGCGCCGGCCATGTTCCCTCGTTCAGTCCGCCGAGGACCATCAGGTCCGCCTGCTGCAACCGCGCCTCGATCAACCCCCAGATGAAGATGCGCGGGTGCCCGCCCTGCGGCGGCCGCACCGCGACGCTGTCGGCCAGATGGCGGATCAGCGCCGGCAGCCCGTCGATCCGCGCATCGACCGGCCCGGTATCGGCATGGGCTTCAAGCTCCGCGACCAGCTCCGCCGCCGCGCGGCCGGACGGGCGCGCCCAGGCCGTGTCCCCCGCCAGCGCGGTCGCCGCCTCGCGCAACGCCGCGACCAGCGCGGCAAGGGTGCCGGCGCCG
>NZ_SPHY01000022.1 GCF_004796535.1 Sphingomonas flavalba
GCATCGCCGACCGCGCCGACCGCTTCGCCGCTCCACGCCGCCGCCGCGCGCTGGGCCTCCGCCGCCTTGGCCACCGCCTCCTCGGCGGCCGCCGCTTCCGCCTTGGCTGCCGCCGCCGCCGCCGCCGCGTCACGCCAGCGCGCGAAGATCAGCCGTGCCTCCGCCACCCTGATCTCGGCGGAAAGCTGGCGATAGCGTTCGGCCTGCCGTGCCTGCCGCTTCAACTGGCCGGCGCGGCTTTCCATATCGGCGATCAATTCGCCCAGCCGGGTCAGATTGGCCTCGGTCGCGCGCAGCTTCTGCTCGGCATCGCGGCGGCGGACATGCAGCCCGGCGATCCCGGCCGCCTCCTCCAGCATCGCGCGGCGCTCCGCCGGCTTTGCCGCGATCACCGCGCCGATCCGGCCCTGGCTGACCAGCGCCGGCGAATGAGCGCCGGTCGCCGCGTCGGCGAAGATCAGGGCGACGTCCTTCGCCCGCACGTCGCGGCCGTTGACGCGGTAGGCGGAACCGGCGCCGCGCTCGATCCGGCGGACGACCTCCAATTCGCCGTCCTCGGTGACGCCGATCGGCCCAGCCACGGCGTCGCCGTCCAGTTCCACCGCAAGCTGCACCTCGGTGAAGCCCCGCGCCGGGCGGGTGGCCGTGCCGGCGAAGATCACATCCTCCATGCCGCCGCCGCGCATCGACTTGGCGGAGGATTCGCCCATCACCCAGCGCAGCGCTTCCAGCAGGTTGGACTTGCCGCAGCCATTGGGGCCGACAATGCCGGTCAGCCCCGGCTCGATCCGCAACTCGGTCGAGTCGACGAAGCTCTTGAACCCCGCCAGCTTGAGCCGCCGGAATCGCATCACGCCGTCATCCGGCCATCGGGACGCCGGGGCTGGGCCAATCAGGCCCCGGCGGCGATCAACTGCGGCTCCAGCGCCTCCCAGGTGCCGGTCGCCTCAAGCATCTTGTCGTTGATGAAGAAGGTCGGCGTGCCGAGGATCTTCAGCTCCTCATTCGCCTTCTTCTGGATGGCGACCAGCTCGTCGAGCGCCGCCTTGTCGCTCAAGCAGGTCTTCAGCTTCGCGTCGCTGATCCCGTGCTGGCGGGCGAACTCGTCAAGCCCGACCAGCGGCGCCAGCGCGCCGAACTGCTGCTCCTGCGGCAGCGCACCGATCCGCTGCTGGTCGGCCTGGGTCAGCTTTTGCGCCCGGTCGAACATCGCGTTCTGGTAACCGAATAGCTGCTCGGTCAGCGGCAGGAACGGCTCGGCGCCGTTGCACCGCGCGATCAGCGACGCGGTGACGTCGATCGGGTCGCGGACATAGTTGCGGACCTCAAGGCTGACCGTGCCCTTCTGGATATATTTGTCGCGCAGCGGCGGGAACGCGGTCTGGCCGAACTCGGCGCAGTGCGGGCAGGTCATCGACAGATACTCGACCAGCTTCACCTTGGCGTTGGGGTTGCCGATCAGGAAGCCGCCGTCGGCGGTCTTGGTGACGGTGCTGACCCATTCGGTGCCGGCCGGGGGCGCAACCGCCGGCGCGCTCGCCACGGCATTGCCCTCGGCGGCGTTCTCCGTCGCCTTGTCCTGGCACCCCGCCAGGGTGAGGATTGCGGCCGCGGCGGCGATGGCAAAGGTCGATTTCATGACGGGACTGGCTCCTTGCTGTTCGATGACGGACAGGTTGACGCTATTTCTTCGCCGCGCGCAACGCCGGCTCCAGCATCGCCCAGCTTGCGGCATTGGGCACCTGCGTGCCGTTGATCGTGAAGGACGGCGTACCGGGGATATGCTCTTCGTTCCACGCCCGATCGGCCATCGCGCCGATCAGCTTCTGCTGCTCCGCGTCGGCCAGGCAGGCGTCCAGCTTCTTCGCCGGTACGCCCTCAGCCTCGGCGATGGCGAACAGGCCGGTTGCGCGCGCTTCCTCGCGCACCGCGTCGTCGCGCGGCATTTTCGACAGCCGCTCCGCGTTGGCCCGCTCGAACGCGATCGCCTTGTCCATCCAGCTTTCCTGCGCGGCGAAGATCGCGTCGGACGTGGCGAAGAAGCGCGCCGGCCCGCCGCAACGGGCGAGCAGCGTCGCGATGAAGTCCAGCCGGTCGCGAACCGCGTGGCGCAGTTCGACGCTGGTGCTCCCGTCCGCGATGAAATCGCGGCGGATCGGCGCTTTCGAATCATTGGCGTAATGCGCGCAGTGCGGGCAGGTGTAGCTGGCATATTCGACCAGCTTCACCTTTGCGGCGGGGTTGCCGAGGACATAGGCGCCGGTCGCCGTCACCGTCACATGCCTGGTCCAGTCGGTCTTGGGCGCCGCGCCGGGCAGCAGCGCCACGCCAAGCGCCAGCACCATCCATCGCGCCCACCGTCCCGCCATCACCCCTGCCCCTTTCCGATCACCGGCGCGCCGCTGGTCTGCGCCACGCCCTGCGCCAGCGCCTCCAGCACCGCCCGCAATTCCGGGTCGGCGATCGCGCGCAGGCTGTCGCCCAGTTCGGCGGTCACCGGCTTCAGCGACGGCGGCGGCTGGCGCGGCGGCGTCGCAGGCACAATCGTGCCCTGGCGCATAACCACCCGCGCCACCGCCGGATAGCCGAAGAAGCGGTTGACCCGCTCGACGATATCCGGCGCGACATGCTGCATCATCGGCGCATGGGCCGATGCCACCGCCAGCGTCAGCACGCCGTCGGCACGCTTGCCCTGCGGAAAACGGATCGATTCCGGCGCCGACACCCGCGCATAGCGGTGGCCGACGATCTCGGCCCAGCGGCTGACCACCGCCGACTGGACGAATCCGAAGCGGCGGAACGCGGCGCGGCCGACATCGGGCAGCATTTCCGCCACCGCGCGCGCACGGCCGCCACGCGGCCGCTCGTCGGTTCCGTTCCGCGATTTGTGGGGGCGCCGTTCCGTCATCGCCGATCTCATGCCATAGCCGCCCGGTGCGCGTCGATACGGAACCCGCGCGGCGGCTGCTTGCCTGGTACGACCGGCACGCGCGCGCCCTGCCCTGGCGCAGCCCGCCCGGCGCGCCGCCGCCCGATCCCTACCGCGTCTGGCTGTCGGAAATCATGCTGCAACAGACAACGGTGGCGGCGGTAAAGCCCTATTTCCGCCGTTTCACCGAACGCTGGCCGACGGTCGAGGCGCTTGCCGCCGCCGACGATGCGGAACTGATGAGCGCCTGGGCCGGCCTCGGCTATTATACCCGCGCACGCAACCTGCTCGCCTGCGCGCGGGCGGTGGCGGCGCGCGGCGGCTTCCCCGACAGCGAATCGGAGCTGCTGAAACTGCCCGGCATCGGCGGCTATACGGCGGCGGCGGTGGCGGCGATCGCCTTTGGCCGCCGCGCCGTCGTCATCGACGCCAATGTCGAACGCGTCGTCGCCCGCCTGTTCGCGCTGACCGATCCGCTCCCTGCCGCCCGCCCGGCGCTCCGCGCCCTCGCCGACCGGATCACCCCCGCCGCGCGCGCCGGCGATTTCGCCCAGGCGATGATGGACCTCGGCGCGACCATCTGCACGCCGCGCACCCCGGCCTGCATCCTCTGCCCGCTCGAAAGCCTGTGCGCCGGCAAGGCGGACCCGGCCGCCTACCCGGTCAAGGCGGCGAAGCGCCCCCGCCCCCACCGGCGCGGCACCGCCTGGTGGATCGAGCGCGACGGCCATGTCCTGCTTGTCCGCCGCCCCGGTCGCGGCCTGCTCGGCGGCATGCGCGCCCTGCCCTCGTCCGATTGGGGCGACTCGCCCGATGAGACGCCGCCCTGCGCCGCCGCATGGGTGGCGGCGGGCAGCGTCAGCCATGTCTTCACCCATTTCGCGCTGACCCTCACCATCCGCGCCACCACCGTCGGCACCGATTGCGAACCGCCGCTGGAAGGAGAATGGTGGCCGGTGGATACCATCGCCGACGCCGGCCTGCCGACCCTGTTCGCCAAGGCCGCCGCCGCGCTGCAAAAGGAAAGGCATGACCAGCCCACGCCCTGATCCTCTTACCCATCCGGCAACGCGCCGATGAGCCTCCGCCCCGGCTTCACCGGCTCGCCGCTCGACCGCGCCGACCGGCTGCGCGACGATCCCGCCGCCTTCGATGCGGCCCTCACCGATCCGCGCGCCCGGCTGCTGCGGCTCGACGGCATCGATCCGGTGCTCGACGATGGCGGCCACCTTTGCTGGACGGCGCTGGCCGACGGGCATCCTACCGCCGCGCTGCTGCTCCTCGGCCTCCAGGACGACGAACCCCGCTTCGTCGAACTGCGCTACGACATGCCGGAAGCGGCGACCCGCTCGCACAGCATATTCCCGCTGCTCGATCGCATGCCGGCCGGCGAAGCGGCCAGCTATGCCGGCGCGCGCAGCCTGATCGACTGGCATCTGCGCCACCGCTTCTGCGCGCGTTGCGGCTCGGCCGGCACCCGCATCTTTCGCGCCGGCTGGGGCCGCCGCTGCGCCGATTGCGGCGCGGAACATTATCCGCGCGTCGATCCGGTGGTGATCATGCTGGCGATGCACGGCGATTCGGTGCTGGTCGCGCGCCAGCCGCGCTTCCCCGCCGGCCGCTACTCGGCGCTCGCCGGCTTCGTCGAACCGGGCGAGTCGGTGGAAGAAGCGGTGATCCGCGAAATCGGCGAGGAAACCGGCATTGCCGTCCGCGACGTCCGCTATGTCGCCAGCCAGCCCTGGCCCTTCCCGTCGACACTGATGCTCGCCTGCGTCGCCACCGCCGACGATACCGCGATCACCCTCGACACCACCGAGCTTGAAGACGCGCTATGGGTCGACCGCGCCGGCGTCGCGGCGGCGATGGCCCATGCGGAAGGCGCCCCCTTCCTGCCGCCGCCGCCCTTCGCCATCGCCCACAGCCTGTTCCGCTGGTGGCTGGACGAAACCGCCGCCTGAACAAACCCCCGCCATTGCGAGCCGCCGCAGGGGGCGCGGCAATCCACCCGCCACCGCGCCGGATCGCCACGCCGCTGCGCGGCTCGCGATGACGGGCGAGCCGAAGGCCCCTACGCCACCGTGCGCGGCCGCTCCTGCGCATAGACGCCCAGCACCCGCACCCACTTGGTATGGAAGCGCAGCTCCTCCAGCGCCCGGTCGACTGCCGGGTCACCCGGCGCGCCTTCGATATCGGCATAGAATTCGGTCGCGGCGAAGCTGCCGCCGCGCTGGTAGCTTTCCAGCTTGGTCATGTTGACGCCGTTGGTCGCGAAGCCGCCCATCGCCTTGTACAGCGCGGCGGGGATGTTCTTCACTTCAAACAGGAATGTGGTCATCAGCGGCTGGTCGCGAGCCGGCTCCACCGCCTCGCGGGCAAGGACGGTGAAGCGGGTGGTGTTGTGCTCGGCGTCCTCGATTCCTTCCGCCAGCACCTCCAGGCCATAGAGTTCGGCGGCCAGCGAAGGGGCGATCGCCGCGACCCCCGGCTCGGTGCGCTCGGCGACGGTCGCCGCCGCCGCCGCGGTGTCGGCATGGGCGATCGGCGTGATGCCGTGCGCGCGCAGCCAGTTGCGGCACTGGCCCAGCGCCTGCGGATGGCTGATCGCCTGGACGATCGTCTCGCCCGCCCGGCCGATCAGGCTGTGGCGGACACGCAGGAACCGCTCGGCGACGATCGACAGGCCCGACTCCGGCAACAGGAAATGCATGTCGGCGACACGGCCGTGCAGCGAATTCTCGATCGGGATGATCGCATGGCCGGCGGCGCCGCGCTGCACCGCGTCCAGCGCGTCCTCGAACGAAAAGCAGGGCAGCGGCAGGCCATCAGGAAAATGGGCGCGCGCGGCCAGATGCGAATTCGCCCCCGGCGCGCCCTGAAAGGCGACGGCGCGGGCGGGATCGGCGGCGGCGGCGGCGGCCATGTCCTCGGCGAGGCGGCGGGCGGGCTCTGCATAGCTATCCATGACGCCCGCGCGATTAGGCTGGCGAAGGTCCAACGGCAAGCGCGGCTTGCGAAGCAGCCTCCGCAATCCTATGGGAAGCCCAACTTTGGCTGATGCGGGCGACGCTGTCCGCGAATGGAGCTTCGAGGGGCGCATGGACAATCGGACTAACACGATCGCTGGCTGGGTGCTGGGCGCGGCCATCGTCGCTCTCGGGGCCGGGATCGTCAGTAGCGAATTCTTCCGGGCCGAACGGCCGGAGAAGATGGGCTACCCGATCGAGGGCGTGGTCGAGGATGGTGACGGCGGCGGTGCCGCGGCAGCGGTGCCGATCGAGGCCCTGCTTGCCAGCGCCGATCTGTCGGCCGGTGAAAAGGCGTTCGCCAAGTGCGCCGCCTGCCACAGCGTGCAGAAGGGCGGCGCCAACGGCATCGGGCCCGATCTGTGGGGCGTCGTCGGCGACCATATCGCCGAAGGGCGCGGCGGTTTCGCCTTCTCCTCGGCGTTGAAGGCGAAGGGCGGCACCTGGACCTTCCAGGCGCTCGACGAGTGGCTGACCTCGCCGCGCAAGTACGCGGAAGGCACCAAGATGACCTTCGCCGGCATCGGCAAGGCGGAGGAGCGCGCCAACCTGATCGCCTGGCTCAATCAGCAAAGCGATAGCCCGCAGCCGCTGCCGGCCGTCCCCGCCGCCCCGGCGGAGGAAGCGCCGGCGGCCGAGGGCGCCGCCGATGCCGCTGCCCCGGCCGACAACGCGGCGGCGCCGGCGGATGCCGCTCCGGCGGCCGAAACCCCGGCCGCCGCGGCGCAGTGAGGGCGGCGTCGGCGCCCTGCCGCCACGCACGGTAACGCCGCCATGTCGTTCAACAGCTTCGGCCGCGTTTTCCGCTTCACCACCTGGGGCGAAAGCCATGGCCCGGCGCTCGGCGCCGTCGTCGACGGCTGCCCGCCGGGGCTGACGCTGTCGGAAGCGGATATTCAGCCCTGGCTCGACCGTCGCCGCCCCGGCACCTCGCGCTACACCACCCAGCGGCAGGAACCGGACACCGTCCGCATCCTCTCCGGCGTGTTCGAGGGGCGGACCACCGGCACCCCGATCAGCCTGCTGATCGACAATGTCGACCAGCGCTCGAAGGATTATACGGAGGTTGCCCGCGCCTACCGGCCCGGCCATGCCGATTATGCCTATGACGCCAAATACGGCCGGCGCGACTATCGCGGCGGCGGCCGCTCCTCGGCGCGCGAGACGGCGGCGCGGGTCGCGGCCGGCGCGGTCGCCCGGCTGGTCATCCCGGAGGTGACGATTACCGCCTGGGTCGCGGAAGTCGGCGCCGATTCGATCGACCCTGCCGCCTTCGACGAATCGCAGATCGACGCCAACCCGTTCTTCTGCCCCGACGCCGCCGCTGCCGAACGCTGGGCGGTGGCGATCGATGGCGCGCGCAAGGCCGGCTCGTCGCTCGGCGCGATCGTCGAATGCCGGGCCACCGGGGTCCCCGCCGGCTGGGGCGCGCCGCTTTATGCGAAGCTCGACAGCGAGCTGGCCGCCGCAGCCATGTCGATCAACGCGGTCAAGGGCGTCGAGATCGGCGACGGTTTCGCCGCCGCCCGGCTGACCGGCGAACAGAATGCCGATCCGATGCGGCCGGGCGCGGGCGGTCCGGAATTCACCGCCAACCACGCGGGCGGCATCGCCGGCGGCATCACCACCGGCCAGCCGGTCCGCCTGCGCGTCGCGTTCAAGCCGACCAGTTCGATCCTGACGCCGGTCGATACCGTCACCCGCGACGGCGCCGCGACGGAAATCAGCACCAAAGGACGCCACGACCCTTGCGTCGGCATCCGCGGCGTGCCCGTGGTCGAAGCAATGATGGCGCTGGTCCTCGCCGACCAGAAGCTGCTCCACCGCGCCCAGTGCGGCTGACCGCACGGCCGAACCGCCCTCGCCGCCCCCCGTCATCCGGGCGAACGCCGGTATCTCCTCGCCCGCTTCCGCGCCTACCCCATTCATAAACGATGACCCGAACCGTTTCCCCGGCCGATTGAGGAAGCGTCTCCACACCCGCGCGTTGACCGCCTCGAAGGAGACGGAAGATGCACAAGTTCAATCTTGCCTTGATTCTGGCCGGCGCGATGACGCTGCCGGCCGTGGCGCAGACGATGGAGCCGACGCCCCCGGCCGAAACGCCGCAGGCGACCCCGACCCCGGCCGAGCCGGGCGCGCAGGCGCCAACCCCGGTGCCCGACATCAACCATAACGGCATCCCTGACGATCAGGAAACGCCTGCCCCGACGCCGGAACCGACTCCGACGCCCACGCCGCGCAACTGATCCGGCTCGCCGCTGCTTGCCGAAGCCGCACCGCCCGGTCGACTTCGGCAAGTATTGCGGCAACAAGATACAAATACAGGACGTATTGTTACAGGATAGATTATTATTGTGATAGTCTACCAACGTTGCATGTTGCAACATAGCAGATGTAAAGAGGTATGTTCATGCGTAATTCTATTGCGGCCTTCGCCCTGATTGCCGGCCTTTCCGTGCCGGCGCTTGCTCAGGAAACGCCGCCCGCACCGGAGCCCACGCCGGTAACCACTGAAACCCCGGCGCCGACCACCGGCGACTCGACGACGACTTCCACCGGCGCAACCACGCCTGAAGCGACGCCGACTCCCGATCCGCGCGGCTGATTTTGCCCTGATAAGCCAGCCGATACCCTCCGGGCGCGGCGGTTCACCGCCGCGCCCACCCCGCCGCTCAGGCGGCGAACGGGTCGCGGACCAGAATCGTGTCCTCGCGCTCCGGTGATGTCGACACCAGCGCCACCGGGCAACGGATCAGTTCCTCGACCCGCTTGATGTACTTGACCGCCGACGCCGGTAGCTGCGCCCAGTTGCGCGCCCCCGCCGTCGATCCGGACCAGCCCTCGATCTCCTCGTACACCGGCTCCGCCGCCGCCTGCTCGGCGGCATGGGCGGGCAGGTGGTCGAGCGTCTTGTCGCCCACCTTGTAGCCGACGCAGATCTTCAGCGTGTCGAACCCGTCGAGCACGTCCAGCTTGGTGAGCGCGATGCCGGTGATCCCGCCGACCGCCACCGCCTGACGAACGAGCACCGCGTCGAACCAGCCGCAGCGCCGCTTGCGCCCGGTCACCGTACCGAACTCGTGCCCGCGCGTGCCCAGCCGCTCGCCGGTCTCGTCGGTCAGCTCGGTCGGGAACGGGCCGGAACCGACCCGCGTCGTATAGGCCTTGACGATGCCGAGCACATAGCCCGCCGCCGCCGGTCCCAGGCCGGATCCGCCCGCCGCCGTCCCGGCGATGGTGTTCGACGATGTGACGAATGGATAGGTACCGTGGTCGACGTCGAGCAGCACGCCCTGCGCGCCTTCGAACAGGATCTTGTCGCCGCGCGCCCGCGCCGCGTTCAGCGTCAGCCACACCGGCCGGGCGAAACGCAGCACGAAATCGGCGATGCCGCGCAGTTCGTCAAGCAACCGCGCCCGGTCGATCGGCGGCTCGCCGAACCCGGCGCGCAGCGCATCGTGATGGGCGGTCAGCCGGTCAAGCTGCGGCCCAAGGGCGTCGAGATGCGCCAGGTCGCAAACCCGGATCGCCCGCCGGCCGACCTTGTCCTCGTAAGCCGGGCCGATCCCGCGCCGGGTGGTGCCGATCTTGCCGGCGCCGCTCGCATCCTCGCGCAGCGCGTCGAGGTCGCGGTGGAACGGCAGGATCAGCACGCAGTTGTCGGCGATCTGCAGGCTGTCCGGAGTGATCGCGACACCCTGCGCGCCCAGCTTCTCGACTTCCGCCTTCAGCGCCCACGGGTCGAGCACCACGCCGTTGCCGATCGCCGACAACGTACCGCGGACGATGCCGGACGGCAGCAGCGACAGCTTGTAGGTCTGGTCGCCGACGACCAGCGTATGGCCGGCATTGTGCCCGCCCTGGAAACGCACGACGACATCCGCGCGCGATGCCAGCCAGTCGACGATCTTGCCCTTGCCCTCGTCGCCCCACTGGGCGCCGATCACCGTTACATTCGCCACGCATTCCGTCCTGCAGTTGCGGAGCAGCGCCTATCGGACGGGGGCGCGAACGTCCAGCCCCGCCGGCCGCCGGGCCATTGCCGTCATCCCCCCTCCCGCCGGCCGCGCGGACCGTCTAAGCCAGTCCGATGGGCAAGCTCCTCTCGGTCGCGGCGGTCGCCGCGCTGTTCGCCTTGGCGACGCCGGCGATCCTCGCGCCGCGCACCACCAGCGGCAGGACGATTCAGCGGTCGGATCTCCAGTATGACCGCGCGGCGCGCCAGCGGCTGATCCTGTGGACGGCACGGCACAAGGGGCGCTGGCCGCTCGCCGTCTACATCCACGGCGGCGGGTGGAGCGCCGGTGACCCGGCCGCCGGCGGCGGGGACAAGCCGCGTCATTTCCTCGATCGGGGCTATGTCTACGCCTCGGTCACCTACCGCTTCGTGCCGGATGTGACGGTGGAGGAACAGATCGGCGACGTCGCCCGGTCGATCGCCTGGCTGCGCGCCAATGCCGGCCATATCGGCGCCGACCCGGACCGGATCGTGCTGGTCGGCCACAGTTCCGGCGCGCATCTCGCCGCGCTGCTCGCGAGCGATCCGCAATGGCTGGCGGCGGCAAAGGTGCCGTTCGCCGCGATCCGTGCCGTCGCGCTGCTCGACGGCGCCGGCTTCGACGTCCCGACGCTGATGGCCCCCTATCCGGGCGAAACCATGCCCTATTACGGCAAGGCGTTCGGCACGGGCGAGGCGCGCCGGCTGCGCCTGTCGCCCATAGCGCATCTTGCCGCGCCCAACGCTCCGGCCTGGCTGTTCCTGCAGGATGCGGCGCGCTTCACCGGCTATGCGGAGGCGGAGGCGCTTGCCCGGCCGCTGCGCGCCGCCGGCGCCACTACCCTGATCGTGCCGGTCCCCGACAGCTCCCATATGCGGCTGAACGAGGATCTCGGCCGTCCCGGCGATTTCGCCACCGCCCGGCTCGACGCCTTCCTCGATCAGGTCATGCGCTGATCGGTCGCGCCCACAGCCGGCGGATCAGCCCGGCCGCCGGGTTGTTCCGGCGCAGCAGCAGGCAATCGACGATCGGCGCCGCCTCGGTTGCCCCGATCGTGCGCTTGTAGCCGCTGTCGCCCGCGCCCCAGTCGACCCGCTCCACCCCGCGCGCCAGCCCGTCGGCCAGGTTGCGGTACTGGAGCAGCTTGCCCGGGCTGTGCCGGGCGAAGCAGCGGTCATAGCTGTTGGCGATCGCGTAGCGCGTGCCGCCCACATCCAGATCGAACGAGAAGGCGGCCGGCGCGCCGTCGATGCGGAGCAGCGCCACCCGCATCATCGCCGCGATCGCCGGGTCCGCTGCCGCCCCGGCCCAGAAGCGGGCATGCGCCGTCCCGTCGAACTTGGCGTCCCGGCTGTTGGTGCGCCTGGCGATCCAGCTTGCCGCCTCGATCCGGGCGAGATCGGCGAACAGCGCCGCGTCCCAGTCGCCGCCGCCGTGGAAGGTCCACTCCAGCGCCCCCGCCGCCGCCAGATGCTTTTCGTGAAAGCGGTTCTTGCGCAGCGTCGATCCGCGCGGCCAACCGCCGCCCGCGTCCAATGCCGCGACATCCAGGACAAAGCGCGACGCCAGCGGCCGGAACAGCAACCGCCAGCCGGCCTCCGGCGCCAGCTCGGCCAGTCGCCGCACCACCGGCGCGTCGGCGTGGATCGGGCCGAGTCGCCACGCCCATGCCGTCGCCGCCACCGCGCGCAGCACCGCGACGACCAGCGCCGTCGGCGCATCCTCCGCCACCGGGAAACCACGCCACGGCCAGTAGCACCCCGGCACTGCCGCCAATCGCAGCGCGCGTGGGCCGATCCGGGCCAGCGGCAGCGCCACCGCCACCCGCCCGTCGGCACCGTAGCCGACGAAGGTTCGTACGTCCCGCGCACCATAGGCCGCTGCCGCCGCGCGATACCAGGCGGCACGCAGGAAGCCACCGCCCGGGGCGCCGGCCGCTGCGTCGTCGATCGCATCGGGCAGCCCGGTGATCGCCAGCACCGCGGGCCCCGGCAGCGGGGCGAAATGCGCGGCGGAGAACGGTATCGTCATCGCCGCAGCCTAGGCGCCTGGCCGTTACCAACCGGTATCCCTCTTGCCCCGTGCGCGCCGCCGGGCCATCCCTTGGCGATGCACTCGCTGCCGGCCATCTCGAACATCGCCCAGACGATCCAGCTCGCGATCGCACCGGTATTCCTGCTTGCCGGTGTCGGCGCGTTCCTGAACGTGCTGACCGGCCGGCTGAGCCGCGTCGTCGACCGCGCCCGCTGGCTGGAGGAACGTCACGCCCTCGCCGACATGGAGGAACGGCGGCGGCTGGTGACGGAACTGCGCCGGCTCGACCGGCGGATGACCCTGTCGAGCATCTCGATCTGGCTGTGCGTCGCCTGCGCGATCGCGGTGTGCGTGCTGGTCGCGCTGCTGTTCATCACCCAACTGGTCAACCTGCCCTACCGGGTGGCGGTCGCCGCATCCTTCGTCATCGCGATGACCCTGCTGATCGCCGGGCTGATCGCTTTCCTGCTGGAAATCCGCATCGCCCGCAAAAGCTTCCGCATCCGGGAAGAACTGCTGATCCACGAGGGCGAAATGGCACGGCGGGCGGACGGCGCGCCGCTTATATGAAAAGGGTTGCCAGGCCCGCAGGCCCGGCAACCCCCAACATGGTCAGCGGCCGGAAGTGCCGCCTCCGGAAGACATCTGGCGCGGCCTGGTCAGGCGCGCGTCTCCCGAACGGACTTGACCGACCCCTCTGCTGAACCATGAGACATCGGATCACCTCCTTTCGCTGGTTGAAGCCATTGTGCCTGCAAGGCACGGGGCGGAAGGTGAATCATCCGGACTCGCCGATCAAGTCTTGAAAAGATTTTTGTTTCGGACGACTCTCGATGGTCCGTCGCGGCTCACCGGCAACCGGCGATGACCTCGCCGATCAGCGGGTCGGACGGCAGCACCAGCGGTATCCCGTCCTCGATCCGGACGCCGATCGCCCCTTTCGCCTTGGCCAGCACGTCCTTGAACCACGGATAGCCGGCGGCGAAGCGCGCCACTGCGTCGTCCCCCGCATTCTGCGCGTCAAAACGGGTGGCGCCACGATCGGTCAGCAACTGCAGCGTGCTGCCGTTCATCCCGGCGCGGGTCATCACGATCATCCGCACCGCCTTGTCGCAGGCAATGCTGAACACCGGCTCACCGCCCAATCCGAATCGGGCGGCCGGCCCGTCGGTCAGCGTCCAGCGCCCGTCGGCGACCGGCAGCCCGGCGATCTCCGGGATGTTGCCGCGCTCGGTGGCGATGCCGTCGCGCCCCGGTTCCTCCTGCATCGCCTCGGGCAACGGCGTCGCCTCCTCCAGCGGCACCGCCTGATTGGCCGCCTCCGGCTGCTTCTGGCAGGCGGCGGTGGCAAGCAACATCAGCAGCAACGGCGCATGGCGCATCATCGGCAATCCTCAATCACGCGGGACACTTCCGGCCAGGCGGGCACGACCAGCCGCGCCGTCCCCGCCAGCGTGACGACGAAGCGGCCGCGGCTGAACGCCATCTGGTCGAGCAGCGGGCTGGTCGCCGGCAACCGCGCCTCCGCCGGGGCGCCGGGCGCGGCCTGGGTGACGGCGACGGCGCTGGCGCCACTGCTCGTCTGGATGGTCATCGCGCCGGAAACCGGGCCGGGGGCGGCGCGGGAGAGCAGAATCGCGCGCGCCGACCGGTCGCACCGCAGGATCAGCTCGGTCGCCTGCCCGGCAGTGCCGTAGCGCGACACGCCGCCGCCCTCGGCGGAATAGCGCCAGTCGCCGGGTGTCATCGGCCAGTCGCGCCAGTCGCTGCTGGCGCTTATCGGGGCCGGCGGCGGCGCAGGCGGCGGCGGGGCCGGCGGCGCCGGGCGCGGCTGGTGCACGGCATGGGTCTGGGGCGGCGCAACGCAGGAAGCCAGTAGCAGCATCGTCAGCACCGCGCCCTGCTTCTTCACGCCACACTCCCGCCTGTCGCCACGCAACCCACCGGCAATGGCGCCCACGCGCCTGATTTGCAACCGCCCGCCGACCAGGCGAAGGCGGAAGGCGAAGTGGGCCACCATTGCCCACACCGCCATCCCGAACGCAACGCACCGCTCCCACAAGCGCTACAACACACCCGTCCATCCCGAGCGCAGTCGAGGGACGCACCCGGCTGGCTCGCCCTTCCGCACCGGCCAAAAAGTAAGCCCCGTCGCTTTCGCGGCGGGGCTCCCTTGTGGTCCGATCCGAAGATCAGGACCAGCAGTGCTCTTTCTTTCGATCAAGCATAACAAGAACGGCCTTCGCCGCCGAAGGTTCCACGCCGGGGCAAAAATTCCGCCTCGCGCAAACGCCGCCCTACCGCGTCCATTTCCGCTGGGTCTTGCCGTAGCGCAGCTTGCGGGTGCCCGGCTTGCCTTCCTTGCTCCGCCCGGTCGGCACCGCGACGCGCGCATCCGCGGGCAGGCCAAGCTCCTCCGCCTCCAGCGCGCGGATCTCGTCGCGCAGCCGCCCGGCCTCCTCGAACTCCAGATCGGCGGCGGCGGCGCGCATCTTCTTTTCCAGTTCCTCGATATAGGCGCGCAGGTTGTGGCCGACCATGTGCGGCCGATCCTCGTCGATCTCGACGGTCACCTGGTCCTTCGACGCGACATGGGCGATGATGTCGCCGATATTCTTCTTCACCGACGCCGGGGTGATGCTGTGCTCGGTATTATAGGCGACCTGCTTCTGGCGGCGGCGGTCGGTTTCGCGCATCGCCCGTTCCATGCTGCCGGTGATCGTGTCGGCGTAAAGGATCACCCGCCCCTCGGCATTGCGCGCGGCGCGGCCGATCGTCTGGATCAGCGAGGTCTCGGACCGCAGGAAGCCCTCTTTGTCGGCGTCGAGGATGGCGACCAGCCCGCATTCGGGAATGTCCAGCCCCTCGCGCAGCAGGTTGATGCCGACCAGCACGTCATACACCCCCAGCCGCAGGTCGCGGATCAGCTCGATCCGTTCCAGCGTCTCGGTATCCGAATGCATGTAGCGGACCTTCAGCCCCGCCTCGTGCATGTATTCGGTCAGGTCCTCGGCCATCCGCTTGGTCAGCGTCGTCACCAGCGTGCGATAGCCGCGCGCCGCCTCCGCCCGGCATTCGTTGACCAGGTCGTCGACCTGGTCCTCCACCGGCCGCACCTCGACCGGCGGGTCGATCAGCCCGGTCGGGCGGATCACCTGCTCGGCGAACACGCCGCCGGTCTGCTCCATCTCCCACGTCCCCGGCGTCGCGGAAACATAGGTGGTCTGCGGCCGCATCGCGTCCCATTCGTTGAAGCGCAGCGGCCGGTTGTCGATCGCCGACGGCAGGCGGAAGCCATATTCGGCCAGCGTCAGCTTGCGCCGGTGGTCGCCGCGCGACATGCCGTTGACCTGGCCGATGGTGACATGGCTCTCGTCGACGAACAGCAGCGCGTTTTCCGGCAGGTATTCGAACAGCGTCGGCGGCGGTTCGCCGGGCAGGCGGCCGGTCAGGAAACGGGAATAATTCTCGATTCCGGCGCATGATCCGGTGGCGGCGATCATCTCCAGATCGAAATTGGTCCGCTGCTCCAGCCGCTGCGCCTCCAGCAGCCGCCCTTCCCGCTGTAATTCCTTCAGCCGCTCGGCCAGCTCCAGCCGGATCGCCTCCATCGCCTGCTTCAGCGTCGGGCCGGGCGTCACATAGTGGGAATTGGCGTAGACGCGGACATAGTCGAGCGAGGCGACCTTCTTCCCCGTCAGCGGGTCGAACTCGACGATCTCCTCGATATCGTCGCCAAAGAAAGACACACGCCAGGCGGTGTCCTCGTAATGCGACGGGAAAATCTCCAGATTGTCGCCGCGCACCCGGAAATTGCCGCGCGCGAAGGCGGCGTCGTTGCGCTTGTATTGCAACGCGACCAGCTTGCGGATGATCTCGCGCTGGTCGACGCTCTGGCCGCGCTTCAGGTCGAACACCATCGCCGAATAGGTTTCGACCGATCCGATGCCGTACAGGCAGGATACCGACGCGACGATCACCACGTCGTCCCGCTCCAGCAACGCGCGCGTCGCCGAATGCCGCATCCGGTCGATCGCCTCGTTTACCGAGCTTTCCTTCTCGATATAGGTGTCGGAGCGCGGGACATAGGCTTCCGGCTGGTAGTAGTCGTAATAGCTGACGAAATATTCGACCGCGTTCTCCGGAAAGAAATTCTTGAACTCGCCGTAAAGCTGGGCGGCGAGGATCTTGTTCGGCGCCAGCACCAGCGCCGGGCGCTGCAGCGTTTCGATCACCTTCGCCATCGTGAACGTCTTGCCCGATCCGGTGACGCCCAGCAGCACCTGGTCGCGCTCGTCCGCCTGAACCCCGGCGACGATCTCGGCGATCGCGCCCGGCTGGTCGCCGGACGGCTGGTACTCTGACACCAGCTTGAACCGCTTGCCGCCCTCGGTCTTTTCCGGGCGCACCGGCTTGTGCGGCACGAACGCCCCGGCCTCCGGCTCGTCGAGGGTGGTTCTGATTTGAATTGCCATGGACCGGGGATATGGTGCCTGATCGACAGGGTCGCAACGCTCTCTTGCCCGGAAAGGTGTCCTTATGTTCCGTTTCAGCCCGGCGGCGGTCCTGCCGCTCGCGCCCCTGCTTCTGCTCGCCGCCTGCAACTCTGGCGCCACCGTCTCCGCCGAAAACGCCTCGGCTTCGGAAGTCGCGCAGAAAATCGCCGAGTCGCGCGCGGGCGAAGGCAGCTTCATTTCGCCGGGCCAGTGGCGAACGACCTTCACGATCGGCGAAATGGACATGCCCGGCCTGCCGCCGCAGGCGCTGGAGGCGATGCGTGCTCACGCCGCGAAGGCGAGCAGCCATGAAAGCTGCGTGACCGAGGAACAGGCGAAGAAGCCCGATCCCGACATGTTCGTCGGCAAGGACAACGAGAATTGCCGCTACGATAATTTCTCGATGGGCAACGGCAAGATCGCCGCCGTGCTGCGCTGTCAGGGGTCGCCGGGCGAAATGAAAATGACGATGAACGGAACCTACGGCCCGAACGCCTATCAAATGCAGGCCAGCGTCGAGCAGACCGGCCCGCAGGGCAAGATGACGATGAAGATGGACAGCAAGGCCGAGCGCATTGGCCCGTGCAAGGCTTGATGAAAGGATGGCATCGATGATCGGCTACGTTACGCTCGGCACCAACGACATCGACAAGGCCCGCGCCTATTACGACGCGTTGCTCGGCAGCATCGGTGCGAAGCAGGTGATGACCCTCGACCGCGGCTTCACCTATTACGCGATCGCGCCGGACCAGCCGGGCTTCGCGATCACCCCGCCCTATGACGGCGCGCCGGCGACGGCGGGCAACGGCAACATGACGGCGATCAGCGTCGGCAGCCGCGCGGCGGTCGATGCGTTCCACGCCCTCGCCCTCGAACTCGGCGGCACAGACGAAGGCGCTCCCGGCCTGCGCAGTCCGGAAGGGCCCGGCGCCTTCTACATCGGTTATTTCCGCGACCCGGAGGGCAACAAACTGTGCGCCGTGCATGTCGGCGGCGCCGGATAAGGCGCTGAAAAGCGGCGGCACGCTCTTGCCTCGCCGGGTCGTCGGTGCTTGGATGACGGCAACCGGAATGGGGGACTTCCATGCATCTCACGCGCTTCCTGCTCGCCGCCGCGCTGGCCACGACGCCGGCCCTCGCCGCGCCTGACTATCAGGCCGCGATCAAGGCCGATTACGACAAGGATCTGGGCCAGCTCTTCGTCTGGTTCCACCAGAACCCCGAATTGTCGTTCAAGGAAGTGAACACCGCCGCGCGCATGGCGAAGGAATTGCGCGCCGTCCCCGGCATCACCGTCACCGAGAAGGTCGGCGGCACCGGTGTCGTCGGCGTGATGAAAAACGGTACCGGGCCGACGGTCATGGTCCGCGCCGACATGGACGGGCTGCCGATCCTTGAGGATTCGGGCGTCGCCTATCCGTCGAAGGCGCGGCAGGTCGGCATCGACGGGGTCGAGGCGCCGGTGATGCACGCCTGCGGGCATGACACCCACATCACCGCGATGCTGGCGACCGCGCGCCGGCTTGCGGCGTTGAAGGGCCGCTGGCGCGGCACCGTCGTCTTCGTCGTCCAGCCGGCCGAGGAACGGGTCGGCGGCGCCGACGCGATGATCAAGGACGGCCTCTACACCCGCTTCCCGAAACCCGACTACGCGCTGGCGCTGCACGTCGCCTCCGGCCTCGCCTCGGGCAAGGTCAGCGCGTCGGAAGGCATCCAGTATTCGTCGTCGGACAGCGTCGACATCGTCATTCCCGGCATCGGCGCGCACGGCGCTAGCCCCAACCAGGGCAAGGACCCGGTCTACATGGCGTCGCAGATCGTCATCGCGCTGCAGGGCCTGATCAGCCGCGAACGGCCGCCGCTCAACCCGGGCGTCATCACCGTCGGCTCGTTCCACGCCGGCAACAAGCACAACATCATCTCCGACGAGGCGAAGCTGCAGGTGACCGTCCGCGCCAATGACGAGGCGACACGCGCCGCGCTGATCGCCGGCATCCGGCGGGTGGCGGAAGGCGTCGGCCGGCTGAACGGCATGCCGGAGAACAAGCTGCCGGTGGTCACGGTGATCGAAGGCACGCCGACGACGATCAACGACACCCCGCTCGCCAAACGGCTGAACGCCACCCTCGCCAGCACCCTCGGCGCCGCCGCGTTCCATCCGTTCGAGCAGATGGGCATGGGGGCGGAGGATTTCGCCTATTTCGTCCAGCGCGATACCGGGGTGAAGGGCTATTACTTCGCCGTCGGCGGCACGCCGCAGGCGGTGATCGACGCCGCCGCCAAGGGCGGCCCGCCGATTCCGCCGCATCATTCGCCGGTGTTCCGCGTCGACCCGGAACCGGCGATCGTCACCGGCGCCACGGCGATGACCGCGGCGGTGCTCGACCTGCTCGGGCCGGCGCCGGCGGCCGACTGACCGGCTGCGGCACCGCGCTTCCACACGGATGGATCAGGCATTAGATACGGCGCATGTTCGATATCGCAGCCTATCTCGACCGCATCGGGCTTGCCGAGGCACCGGCGCCCAGCGTCGAGGGCCTCGGCCGGCTGCAACGCGCCCATCGCCGCGCCATTCCGTTCGAGAATCTCGACATCCCGCTCGGCTACGGCATCAGCCTCGAACCGGACGCGATCTTCGCCAAGCTGGTGACCCGCCGCCGCGGCGGTTACTGCTTCGAACAGAACAGCCTGTACGGCGCCGCGCTCACCACGCTCGGCTTCACCAGCCGGCCGCTGCTGGCGCGGGTCTGGCTCGGCGCGGAAGGGGTGCCGCCGCGCACCCACACGCTCAATCTGGTCACGATCGACGGTGAGGCGTGGATCGCCGACGCCGGCTTCGGCGGCAGCTACGTGCCGCCGATGCGGCTGGTCGGCGGCGCCGAAACCGAAACCGACGACGGCGCCCGCCACCGCTTGCATTTCGACCCCGATCACGGCTGGACGCTGGAACGGCGCGGCCGCTACGACCTGACCGACGGGCGCGGGCCGGACAGCGCGGAATGGTACACCCAGTGCAGCTTCTCGACCGAGGAAGTGGCGCCGATCGACCTGGAACTCAGCAACCACTGGACCGCGACGCGGCCGAATACCCGCTTCACCACCCGCTGCATCGTCAGCCTGGCGCCGCCGGGCGGCTTCCTCGCGCTGACCGACCGGACACTGACCATTTCAGGCAACGGCACGGAACGGATCGACATCGACGGCCCCGCCCAGTGGCGCACGCTGCTCGAAAACGCCTTCGGCATCACCCTCACCGCCGAAGAAGTCGCCCGCCTCCCCCTGTTCTGAAGCCGCCCCTCCCCGTCATTGCGAGCCCCGCAGGCGGAGCGGCAATCCGCCCGCCCAACCGCCGCTACAACCACTTCACCCGCTTGAACTGCACGTAAAGCAGCGCGCAGATCAGCCCGATCGCGCCGAGCACGACGAAATAGCCGTAATGCGTCGACAGCTCCGGCATATACTTGAAATTCATGCCGTAAATCCCGGCTATCGCCGTCGGCACCGCCAATATCGCCGCCCAGGCGGCAAGCTGGCGGGTGATCGTGCCGGTGCGCTGCTGCTCCAGCAGGTTGCTGAACTCGAACACCGACGTCAGCACCTCGCGCAGCCCGTCGACCATTACCTGCACCCGGTGGACATGATCGAGCACGTCGTTGAAATAAGGCCGGGTCTCCGGGTCTACGCACGGCAGGTCGAGCCGCACCAGCCGCCCCGCCACCTCGCCCATCGGCCCCAGCGAGCGCTGGAAGCGGATCAGCTCGCGCCGCAGGGTGAATATCCGCGTCACCTCCTCGCGGCTGAGGAAATTGTCGAGGGTGCGCTGCTCCATCTCCAGCACCTCCTCCTCGATCGTCTCGACGATCGGCAGATAGCCGTCGACGATGAAATCGAGGATCGCGTGCAGCACATAGTCGACGCCGTGGGCGAGCAGGGTCGGTGCCGCCTCCAGCTGGTCGCGCAACTGCTTATGAGTGCGGGCCGATCCGTGGCGGACGGTGATGATATGGCTGTGGCCGACGAACACCGCCGTCTCGCCATAGACGATGCGGTCGCCCTCCAGATGCGCGGTGCGCGCGACGACGAAAAGCTGGTCGCCATAGATGTCGATCTTCGGCAGCTGGTCCGCCTTCAGCGCGTCCTCCACCGCCAGCGGGTGCAGGCCGTAATGGCGCTGCAACGTCTGCATCTCGGCCGCGCTCGGCTCGGCGATGCCGATCCAGACGAATTCGGACTTGTCGGCCGGGCAGTCGATCCGCTCGTCGATCGCCACCGCGCGGACGCGCTGGCCGTGCCGGTAGAGATAGGCGGCGATGACAGTCATGGACCAAACCCGGCAAGGATCGAAACCACCAGCCTAGAGGGGGATTCGCCGCAACGAAAGCACCGGCGCCACCCCGGGGGCCGGATAATCTCGTCAAATCCGCCGCCAAGTGGGGCGACAGCGCCGCCGTTCCCCCCTATCGTCGATCCATGCGTCCCTATCTCGATTTGATTCAGCGTATCCTCGACGAAGGCACCGCGCAGGCGGACCGCACCGGCGTCGGCACCCGGGCGGTGTTCGGCCACCAGATGCGCTTCGATCTGACCGATGGTTTTCCGCTCGTCACCACCAAGAAGCTGCATCTGCGCTCGATCATCTACGAACTGCTGTGGTTCCTGCGCGGCGACACCAACATCCGCTGGCTGAACGAGAATCGGGTGACGATCTGGGACGAATGGGCCGATGCGGACGGCTCCCTCGGCCCGGTCTACGGCAAGCAATGGCGCGACTGGGAAACGGCGGACGGCCGCCATCTCGACCAGATCGCCGCGCTGATCGCCCAGATCAACGCCAACCCCGCCTCGCGCCGCCAGATCGTCACCGCCTGGAACCCCGGCGAGGTCGACCGGATGGCGCTCGCCCCCTGCCATTGCCTGTTTCAGACCCAGGTCGCCGACGGCCGCCTGTCGCTTCAGCTTTACCAGCGCAGCGCCGACGTGTTCCTGGGCGTGCCGTTCAACATCGCCAGCTATGCCCTGCTCACCCATATGCTGGCGGACCAGTGCGGGTTGAAACCGGGCGCGTTCATCTGGACCGGCGGCGACTGCCATCTCTACGAGAATCATCTCGATCAGGCCCGGCTCCAGCTGACCCGCGCGCCGCGCCCGCTGCCGACGCTGGCGATCACCCGCCGCGCGCCGACGATAGACGCCTATGCCTATGAGGATTTCGCGATTACCGGCTATGATCCGCACCCCCACATCGCCGCGCCGGTGGCGGTGTGAGCCGGCCGCACATCACCCTTGTCGTCGCCCGTGCCACAAACGGCATCATCGGCCGCGACGGCACGATGCCCTGGCACATCCCCGCCGATCTGAAGCGTTTCAAGGCGCTCACCACCGGCGCGCCGATGATCATGGGCCGCAAGACGTTTGAAAGCCTGCCCGGCCTGCTGCCCGGCCGCCGCCATATCGTGTTGACCCGCGACGCCGGCTGGTCCGCCCCCGGCGCGGAGCCGGTCGCCGATGTCGCCGCCGCCCTCGCCCTTGCCGCGTCTGCGCGTGTCTCGGTGGTCGGCGGCGCCGAGATCTACCGCCTGTTCCTGCCACTCGCCGACCGCATCGAATTGACCGAAGTGCATCAGGCACCCGACGGCGACACCACCCTCCCCGCCTTCATCGGCTGGCGCGAGGTGGCGCGCGAGGATTTCGCCACCCACAGCTTCGTTACGCTGGAACGCTGACCACGGGCGGGAAGGAAGGATCGATCGCCATGACCCGACGCCGCAAGATCATCCTTTCCCTCCTCCTGCTCTTGTTGCTCGCCGCCGCGCTGTTCTTCGCGCTCGCCCCCGGCATCGTCGAACGGTCGATGAACAAGGTTGAGCCGAACCGGCTGCTGGCGATCAGCCCGCGCGCCGCCGCCCTGCACAAGACGCTGGCGATCGCCGACAGCCATGCCGATACGCTGCTGTGGCGCCGCAGCCTGCTCGACCGCGCCGATCGCGGCCAGGTCGACCTGCCGCGCCTGATGGCCGGCAACGTCGCGCTGCAGGTGTTCTCGTCGGTCACCAAGACGCCGAAAAACCAGAATTACGACGCCAACGGCGCCGACAGCGACAACATCACCCTGCTCGCCATCGCCCAGCTCCAGCCGCCCCGTACCTGGACCTCGCTGCTCCAGCGCTCGCTCTGGCATGCGGAGAAGCTGCACCGGGCGGAGGCGGCGTCCGCCGGCCATCTGCGCATCGTCACCAGCGCGACGGACGTGCGCCGCCTGCTCGCCGACCGCGCGGCGGGCAAGCAGGTCGTCGGCGCGCTGCTGTCGATCGAGGGGCTTCAGGATCTGGAGGGCAAGGCGGTCAATCTCGACACGCTCTACGCCGCCGGCTTCCGCATGGCCGGGCTGACCCATTTCTTCGACAACGAACTGGGCGGGTCGATGCACGGGCTGGCCAAAGGCGGGCTGACCCCGTTCGGCCGCCGGATCGTCCGCGCGATGGAGGCGAAGGGGATGATCGTCGACATCGCTCATGCCAGCCACGCCACCGTCGCCGACGTGCTGGCAATGGCGACCCGCCCGGTCGTCTCAAGCCATGGCGGCGTGCAGGCGACCTGCAAGGTCAACCGCAACCTGACCGATGCGGAGATCATCGGCGTCGCCCGCACCGGCGGCATCGTCGGCATCGGCTATTGGGAGGCGGCGGCGTGCGGCACCGCTCCGGCCGACATCGCCAAGGCCATCGCCCATGTCCGCGATCTGGTCGGCATCGCCCATGTCGGGCTGGGCAGCGACTATGACGGCGCCGTCACCACCGCCTTCGACACCAGCCAGCTCGTCCAGATCACCCAGGCGCTGATCGATCGCGGCTTCTCCGACGACGAGATCCGCGCGGTGATGGGCGGTAACCTGCTCCGCCTGCTCGCCCACGCCTTGCCGGAAAAGCGATAGCAGCCCCGTAGGTTACGCAAAATTCACGCCTCGGGCGTAGCGCGGACAGGGCCAATGGCGGCCAGGGGGCGATGGAATCATGCCGGCACAAAGCTTTTGGGAAGCAACCGACCTTTCCGGCCGCCTGATCCGCGCGACCAATTTCGCGCTCGACCATTGGTGGCTGTGGCTGGTCGCCGGCCTGCTGCTGTGGCTGGCGCTGCGCCTGCGCGGCCAGCACGCGCTGATCGCCCGGCTGGACGAGCGGGCCGACGCCGCCTTCGCCGATGTCGATGCGCTGCTCGTCGAACGCAACGGCCTGATCGGCAATCTGGTCGCGGTCGTCCGCGCCTTCGCGGAGCGCGAGCACGACGTGATCCGCGACGTGCTCGACGCCCGCGTCGACGCGGTCGAGGCGATGGGGGATGCCGCGATCCACACCGATACCCAGATCGCCAATGTCCTGCAGAACCTGTTCTCGGTCAGCGAGAATTATCCGACCCTCGTCTCCGCCGGCCATTATTCGCGGCTGCGCGACGACCTGATCCGGGTCGAGGACCGGATCACCGCCGCGCGCAAATTCTACAATCTCGCGGTCGAGGAACTGAACGCCGTCCGCCGCGCCTTCCCCGGCAACCTGCTGGCACGGCGCGCCGCGCCGGTACGCGAGAAATTCTCGCTCGGTGAGCGCCGGGCGGAAATGGCGGAATCGCGGCAGATCAGCTTCTGATTTCCGGCGGCCGGCGCGGGGGCACGCGACGATGGCGGCACAGGCGGCAATCCATGGCCCGGTCCATGGTTACGTCACCCACGCCCGGCGCAACCGCCGCTACACGCTGTGGCTGGTCGCCGCCTATATCCTGGCGTTCGAGCTGACCGGCGCCTTCGCGCTGACCATGGTCCTGCTGCTCGTCGACCCGGATCATACCATCCTCACCAACCCCGCCGGCTATGCGCTGCGCTATGCCCTGCCGCTGGCGCTGCTCAGCGGCTGGCTGTTCTGGCGGCTCTATCGCGGCCACGCCGCCGCCGTCGCCCGCCGCCTCGGCATCCGCATCGTCGAGCGGGCGGAGGAGCCGCGCTTCGTCGCGCTGGCGGAGGAACAGTGCACCGCCCTCGGCGTCCGCGTGCCGCGCTTCGGCGTGATCGAGGTGGACGCGCCCAATGCGGTCACGATCGGCGACGGTCCGTATCGCGGGCTGATCGCGGTGACTCGCGGCCTGCTCGACCGGCTCGACGACGACGAACTCGCCGCCGTCCTCGCGCATGAGGCATCGCATATCCGCCAGGGCGATACCCGCCTGCTCGCCGCCAACCACGCGCTGATGCGCACCGCCGTCCTCTACCAGACCCACAACCCGCTGCGCTTCGAGGATTGGCGCCAGCTCGTCATCCCGCTGCTGATGCCGCCGATGCTGCTGATCATGCTCGCCGGCGGCGCCGTCACCATGGTCTCGATGCAGCTTGCCCGCTTCGCCCGCCGCGCCCTCCGCCTCGGCCGCGATCATGGCGCGGATGGCGAGGCGATCCGCGTCACCCGTTTTCCGGAGGCGCTGGTCAGCGCGCTGGAGAAGGTCGGCGGCCACGGCGCCTTCCCCGGCAGCCGCGCGGTGGAAGGGCAGCTGTTCGACGGCCCGTCGGATCATGACGGCGGTTCCCATCCGCCCGTCGCCGCCCGTATCGCCGCGATCGCCACGCTGGGGCGGGAGATGATGAACCCGCAGCGCCGCCGCCGCGACACCCGCGCGCCGCGCGCCGCCCCTCCGCCCGCCTTCGGCCGCAGAGGAGAGGGGCGCGGGCAGGCGCCACCGCCCGCCCCGGCCCTGTTCCCGCGCGACGCGACCGGCCGGCCGCTCGAACAGCCGCCGACCCCGACGCTGGCCATTGCCGGCCTTTATTTCACCAACCGCGCCGCCTATCGCGAATGGCAGGACGCCTGCATCGCCTGGTACGAATGGCGCGCGGGGGACGGGCGCAACGCCGCCGGGCTGACGCCAAAGCTGATCATCCCGCTTGCCGCCGTCTCCGCTTTCCTGATCGTCTTTCACTGGCCGGCGGACGGCGACCTCCGCAAGCTCCACCGGATCTTCAGCCCTACCATGCTGGTCGACCTCGCCCGCGACACGCGCAGGGGTCCGTTCTGCTCGGGCCCGTCCTACCCGGACGGCAGCTGCACGCCGGGGCAGGCCCGCGCCACGGACGGCGCCGCCGCACGGCCGGCAACCCCGCCGCCGCCCCGGCCCGGCACGGCCGGGCAGCCG
>NZ_SPHY01000023.1 GCF_004796535.1 Sphingomonas flavalba
CACGGGTTGCGCGGTCCGCCGCCGCCGGAACCGCCGCCGTCGCCGCCACCCCCGCTGCCGCCGCCATTGCCGCCGCCGCGTCCGCCCCACGGCCCGCCGCCGCCGTCGTTCAGCATCGCGTCCACCGGCGCCGGCCGGCCCAATATCTTCCTCATTCCGCCGTTATAGGGACGGCGAGGCGTGAAAAACAGTGTCATCCATCAAACGGCTGGCCTATCGGCGTCATTGCCATGACCACAGCAGACGAAATCGCCGCCGCGATCGCCCCGATCGCCGGGCGGCGCGCAGCCAGACCGCGTATCTCCGGAAACCTTGCCAGCCTGATCGTCGATGCGACCGGTCTCAATCCGCCCGAAACCGAGGCGCTGGAACGCGAGCTGACCAGGGTGGTCGGCGCTATGCCCGGCATTGCTACCGTCCGCATCGCCTTCACCAGCGAGCGGGCGACGCGCCGGCTGATCGCGGTCGCCAGCGGCAAGGGCGGCGTCGGCAAGTCGACGCTGGCCGCCAATCTCGCCGTCGCGCTCGCGGGGCGCGGCCTGCCGGTCGGGCTGGTCGACGCCGACATTTACGGCCCGTCGCTGCCCCGGCTGATGAAGGCGGAAGGGGTGCGCCCGACGGCGCGCGAGAAACAGCTTATCCCGGTCGTCACCGATCTCGGCGTGCCGATGCTGTCGATGGGCCAGCTCGTCGCGCCTGGGCAGGCGGTGGCGTGGCGCGGGCCGATGATCGGCAGTGCGCTCGGCCAACTGCTCGATGCGGACTGGGGCGCTACCGACACGCTGGTCGTCGACCTGCCGCCGGGTACCGGCGACATCCAGTTGACGATGGTCCAGAAATATCGCCCGGTCGGCGCGGTCATCGTCTCCACCCCGCAGGACCTGGCGCTGATCGACGCGCGCCGGGCGATCGACCTGTTCGCCAAGGTCAAGGTGCCGATCATCGGCCTGGTCGAGAATATGGCCGGCTATGCCTGCCCGCATTGCGGCGGGGTCAGCCACCCGTTCGGCAGCGGCGGGGCGGAGGCGGAGGCGGAGCGGCTGGGCGTGCCGTTCCTCGGCCGCATCCCGCTCGATGCGGCGATCCGCACCGCCTCCGACGCCGGCGATCCGCCCGCCAGCCACGACAATGCCGGCGGCGCGGCGTTCCGCGCCGTCGCCGACCGGCTGCACGAATGGCTTAACGCGCCGCACTGATCGGTCTATCCTGGCGGTTCGGGGGTGTAGGGAGATGACCCATGCCGATCACCGACGACGCCGGTATCGCCCGCCTGCTCGCCAACGCGCGGACCATCGCGATGGTCGGCGCGTCCAACCGGCCCGACCGGCCAAGCTACGAGGTGATGGAGATCCTCCAGCAGCACGGCTACCGCGTCATTCCGGTCAACCCGCAGATCACCGGCGACCATGTCCACGGCGAATATGTCTGGCGCGAGCTGGCGCAGCTCGGCGACCCGATCGACATCGTCGACATCTTCCGCAACAGCACGGCGGCGGGCGAGGCGGTCGACCAGGCGATCGCGGTCGGCGCGAAGGCGGTGTGGATGCAACTGGGCGTCATCAACCCCGCTGCGGCGGAGCGAGCGGAGGCGGCTGGGCTGGAAGTGGTGATGAACCGCTGCCCGGCGATCGAGCTGGTTCGCCTGTCCGTTCCACCGGTCGCCGCGACATGATCCGCGCCGCCCTGCTCGGCGCGAGCCTGCTGCTTGCCACCCCGGCGCCGGCCGCCACCGCGGTCGAGGCGCCGGGCCTGGTTTATCGCTGCGCCGACGGCACGACGGTGGAGGCCCGCTATATCGGCGCCGATCGCGCGATGGTCCGCTTCATGGGGCGGGCGATGATGATGGAAGCCGGCCCGGCCGCTGGCGGCGTCCGCTATGTTGGCGGCGGCTGGCAATGGTGGACGCGCGGGCTGCACGACGGGATGATCGCGCCAGTCCGCCCCGGCGCCGCGATCGCGGCGGAGCCGGGCCGAACCTGCACCAGATCCGGGCGGAGCCGGGAATCGGTCAATTAACGCGATTACAATGTGTTGATGGCAGATCGGGTGGGTGATGTGGAGCCTGGCGCCCGACTCTGCCGTTGCCGCCATGGCCGGTGCCGCCGGCCATGGCGCGGTCCGGCTGCTGCTGGCGCCGGCGTCGCTGGTATCGTTGCAATCCCTGCTGTTCGCCGCGTTGCTGGCGGCGCTCGTCACGCTGGCGCGGCGCCGGAACGCACGGCCGGTGCGGTTACGGGTGCTGGCACGAGCGCTGCTCCCCCGCCGGCTGTGGCGCAGCGCCTCCGGCCGCGCCGACATCGGGCTTACGCTGCTCAACCTGCTGGTCTTTCCGCTGCTGTTTGGCTGGGCCATGCTCAGCGCGCGCGCAATCGAACGCGGCATCGCCGACCTGCTGCCACAGGGGCCGGTGCCGGATCTGCCGCGCTGGCTGACCGCCGGCTGTGCGACCGTCGTGCTGTTTCTTGCCTATGAATTCGCATATTGGCTGGACCATTACCTGTCGCATCGGCTGCCGGTGCTGTGGCGGTTCCACCGTATCCATCACAGCGCCGCTTCGCTGTCGCCGCTAACCAATTTCCGGGTGCATCCGGTCGACAGCATCGTCTTTGCCAATATCGTCGCGGTGGCGACCGGGACGGCCGCGGCGCTGCTGCATCCGCTGTTCGGCGGCACGCCGCGAATCTATGTCGTCGACGGGCGCAATGTGCTGATGGTCGTCGCGCTCTATCTGCTCACCCATCTGCTGCACACCCACCTCTGGGTCGCACCGCCCGCGCCGTTCGACCGGCTGTTCCAGAGTCCGGCGCATCACCAGTTGCATCATTCGCGCGAACGCGTCCATTTCGACCGTAATTTCGGCGGCAGTCTGGCGCTGTTCGACTGGCTGTTCGGCACGCTGCTGCGCCCGGCGGCCGGGCGGCGGCCGGTGCTGGCCTTCGGCGTCGCGGGCCAGCCAGCCCGGCATGACCTGTGGACCCTGCTTGTCGGGCCGTTGCTGCCGGCGCCCCGGCGGCGCGTTCGGCGTTCACCGCGGCCGCTGCCCGTCCCCGCCCTGAAACCCGGCTGGCACCCGCCGCCACGGCGTCCGCAGGTGAAGCCAGCAACGTGACGATCAGGGCGAACAAGCGCTCGCCCGTGCCGCACCGCGTCCGTGCCGGCATCGCGCGCGCAGGCCGGGCAGCTCGACATGCGCGCGCGCCACCACGAAGCCGGTCGCCTGCCGGATCTGCTCGATCGCCGGGGCGAGGGCCGCGACCGTCACCGCCGTCACCGCCCGGCACCGGCGGCAGACCAAGACGCCGGGCCGATCCGCCCGCGCCGGCAGATAGGCGGCGAGCAGCGCGATCCGCTGAACCTCGCCACGCGCGACCAGCCGGTCGAGGACGCGATAAGCCTGGGTGGGGGAAAGCGGGGCGCCGGAAGCGACGCTGCGCCGCGTGATCGCATAGGCGCTCAGCGGCCTGCCTGCCTCGCGCAGCGTCTGCAGCACCAGCCGGTCGAGCGGGGACGGCCGCCGATAGGGCCGGCGCGCGGGTGGGCGCCCTCCGGCGGAAGCGCCGGTATCAGAGCGCATGGGCGCGCAACCGCCAGTTCAGCAGGTGTCCGGCGATCAGGAGCAGGCTGCCGGAGACCGTGACCAATGTCTCCACCCCTTCCGCCATGCCCGGTAATAGCGCCGCCGCCAGACAGCCGGCGCCGATGCAGCCGAGCACGGCGGGCGGAAGCGCCCGGTGGCGCAGATAGCCGATCCAGAACGCGGCGAGGGCGGCGGGCACGACCAGCGCCAGCGCGACATAATGGAAGGCCGCCGACGCCGCGAACAGGCCGATTGCCCCGGGCAGCAGCATCAGCAGCAGCGGCAGCGCCAGGCAATGGACGAGGCAGAGGAGCGAGGCCGAAACGGCGACCCCTTCTATGGCATTGGCCGGCCGATCACCCGTCCGTCGCGTCCGTAAATCCCGTATGCTCATGCTTTCGTCACTGCCTTTTGCGATATGTTATATCGTCGCCTATTGGCAATCGCGTTCCAAGAGCAAAAGGGGTTCATGGTGAGAAATCGCGTCCTGCTTCTGTCCGCCGCGTCGTTCCTGGCGCCCAGTCCCGCCTTTGCGGCAGCCGAGGACGCCGACGGCGTGGCGCGGGGCGACATCGTCGTCACCGCGATGGGGCTGGAGCAGACGGCGGATGAAACCGCGACGCCGGTCGTCACGCTGACCGGCGATGCGCTTGTCCATCGGCGGCAGGCGACGCTGGGTGACACGCTGGCCGACCAACCGGGCATTCATTTCGACAATTTCGGCGGCGGCGCGAGCCGCCCGGTGATCCGTGGCCAAACCGCCCCGCGCGTCGAGGCGCTGGCCGATGGCGCCGGCATTCGCGACGCGTCGGCGGTGTCGCCCGACCATGCGGTGACGACCGAACCACTGCTGTTGCGCGGCATAGAGGTGCTGCGCGGCCCGGCCACCCTGCTCTACGGCGGCGGCGCGATCGGCGGCGCGATCAACCTGCTCGACGACAAGGTGCCGACCGCACAGCCGGAAAACGGCGTTGCCGGCGTTGCCGAAGGGCGATTGGGCACCGCCGATGACGAACGCTCGCTGGTCGGCGGGCTGACCGTCGGCGCCGGGCCCTTCGCCTTTCGCGCTGAAGGGGTGCGCCGCCGTTCGGATGCCTATCGGGTGCCGGCACGCTTTGGTGACCGCCATGTCGACGGTTCGTACAACGACACGTCGACCGTCACCCTTGGCGGTGCGTGGATCGGCGCCGACGGCTATCTGGGCGTCGCCTATACCCGCCAGCGCAGCGAATACGGGCTGCCGGGTCATTCCCACGAATATGAATCCTGCCACCCGCACGGCAGCAGCCTGCATTGCGGCGGGCACGGCCACGACGACGACCACGATCACGATCATGAACACGATCATGACGAAGTGCCGTTCGTGAAACTGCGGAGCGAGCGTTTCGACATCCGCAGCGACTATCGCGATCCGCTGCCGGGGCTGGAAAAGCTCCGCTTCCGCATGGCGTTCACCAACTACGCCCATGACGAGATCGAGGAAGATCAGATCGCCACTACCTTCAAGAACAAGGCGCGCGACATACGGCTCGAACTGATCCATAGGCCGGTCGGCGGGCTGCATGGCATCGTCGGCGTCCAGCATGCCGAAAGCCGGTTCAGCGCGTTGGGGGAGGAGGCGTTCCTGCCCGAAAGCGAGACGCGCAACACCGCGCTGTTCCTGAAGGAAGCGCTGCGCGCCGGCCCGCTGCGCTTTGAAATCGCCGCGCGGCAGGAATGGCAGACGATCGAGACGACGCTCGGCCGCAGGGCCAGCCATCGTCCGTTCTCCTTCTCCGGCGCGGTCGTCTGGGACATCGGCGGCGCCTATTCGCTGGCGCTGGCGCTCACCCGCTCGCAGCGCGCGCCTAATGCGCAGGAACTCTATGCGCGCGGCGTCCACCTCGCCACCAACACCTATGAACTGGGCTCGGCGGCGCTCGGCAAGGAAACCAGCAAGGCGGTCGACCTGACCTTCCGCAAGACAGCGGGGGCGACGACGCTGACCTTCGGCGCCTATTATCAGGATTTCGACACCTACATCTACGCCGACACCCTCGACCGGTTCGAGGATTTCCGTCTGATCCGCTACACCGCCGCCGACGCGACATTCGCCGGGATCGACGGCGAGATCCGCCAGCAACTGACGCCCGGCGTCTCGGTGGGGCTGTTCGGCGACTATGTCCGCGCGAGATTGTCGCACGGACGGGGCGATCTGCCACGCATCCCGGCCGGGCGGCTGGGCGCGCGCGTCGACGGTGGCTGGGGACCGGTTTCGGCCGGGCTCGAATATTACCGTGTGTTCGAACAGGACCGGATCGCAGCCTTCGAGACGCGGACGGCCGGCTACGACATGCTGAACGCGACGGCGGCCTATCGGCTTGATTTTGGCCCTCAGGCAAGCGCGGAGCTGTTCGTCCGCGCGACCAACCTGACCAATGCCCTCGCCTTCAACCATGCGTCGTTCATCAAGGCCGCCGCTCCGCTGCGCGGCCGCAACTTCGTCTTCGGGCTCCGCGCGGCGTTCTGAGCGGCGCGGCCGCCGCCGGTGCTACCGGAACAGGTGGTCGCCGCGTGCGACGCAGGGCAGCAGTGGTTCGTTAGAGTAAGATGCCATGCGTCGGGATCGTCATTGCGAGGCGCGCAGCGACGCGGCAATCCGGAGGGCGCGCCAACTCCGCCCCGGATTGCTTGGCTCCGCTCGCAATGACGAAGCGGGACGATCCAATGGCATCAGAGTCTAATGTCGGCGTCGCCGCGCCGTTGCTCGCGGAAGCGCCCTGAGGCTGGCCGCCGCGCCGCAATCCTCGCGCCTTCGCGGGCCCCACCACGCCGGCTCCAGACGGCAGGTTAGCCAAATCTCAAAGTTTCCATCCTATTCACCCTTGCTCGTCAAACAAGCGGCGGAGTGGCAATCGGGATGAGCGCGTTCGGTAAGCGGGGTGGAATCGGTAAGACGGCCGGTTCGCGCCCATCCTTCGGTGTTGCGCGGCCGATGCAGGGCGGCGCGCCCCAGCGGGCGCCGGAGCCCCAGGGTGGCGACCAGTTCCCGCCGATCGAAGCGCTCGACGTCGCGGAAGCGCCGGCACCGGCGGCGCAAATGGACGCCATGGCGCGCCTCGCCAGCCGTCAGGAGGCGTCCGGCGAAGCCGCCCAGTCCAAGGTCGAGGGATTCGAGGCGTCGGTCCACCGTATCAAGGAACAGGTGCTGCCCCGCCTGCTGGAACGGGTCGACCCGGAAGCGGCGGCCTCGCTCAGCAAGGAAGAGCTGGCGGAGGAATTTCACCCGATCATCGGCGAGGTGCTCGCCGAACTGAAGCTGACCCTCAACCGGCGCGAACAGTTCGCGCTGGAAAAGGTGCTGGTCGACGAACTGCTCGGCCTCGGGCCGCTGGAAGAGCTGCTGTCGGACCCCGCGATCAGCGACATCATGGTCAACGGCCCGAACCAAACCTATGTCGAACGCAAGGGTAAGCTCGAACTGGCCAATATTCAGTTCCGCGACGAGGATCACCTGCTCCAGATCGCGCAGCGCATCGTCAACCAGGTCGGCCGCCGTGTCGACCAGACCAGCCCGCTCGCCGACGCCCGCCTGAAGGACGGCAGCCGCGTCAACGTCATCATCCCGCCGCTGTCGCTGCGCGGCACCGCCATCTCGATCCGTAAATTCTCGGCCAAGCCGATCACCCTCGACATGATGGCGAAGGGCGGCTCGATGAGCGACAAGATGGCGACGGCGCTGAAGATCGCCGGCGCCTGCCGCTTCAACATCGTCATTTCCGGCGGCACCGGCTCCGGCAAGACGACGATGCTGAACGCGCTGTCCAAGATGATCGATCCCGGCGAACGCGTGCTGACCATCGAGGACGCGGCCGAATTGCGGCTGCAGCAGCCGCACTGGCTGCCGCTCGAAACCCGCCCCGCCAATCTGGAGGGGCAGGGCGCGATCACCATCCGCGACCTTGTCATCAACGCGCTGCGTATGCGGCCGGACCGGATCATCCTCGGCGAAATTCGCGGCGCCGAATGCTTCGACCTGCTCGCCGCGATGAACACCGGCCACGACGGCTCGATGGCGACGCTCCACTCCAACAGCCCGCGCGAATGCCTGGCGCGTATGGAGAACATGGTGATGATGTCGGACATCAAGGTGCCGAAGGAGGCGATCAGCCGCCAGATCGCCGATTCCGTCGATCTGATCGTCCAGGTCAAGCGCCTGCGCGACGGCTCGCGCCGCACCACCAACATCACCGAGGTGATCGGCATGGAAGGCCCGGTGATCGTCACCCAGGAACTGTTCAAGTTTGAATATCTGGACGAGACCGCCGACGGGAAAATCATCGGCGAATATCGGCCGATGGGCCTGCGCCCCTATACCCTTGAAAAAGCGAAGCAATACGGCTTCGACCAGGCTTTCCTTGAGGCTTGCCTGTAAACCCAGTCGGTAACCACCCCGCCGCGGCCGATGAGGGCCGGCCGTGGCGGGGTGGTGGCGATCAGCCGATGATGACCGTCACGGCGCGCCGATTCTGCGCCCACGACGCTTCGTCCGAGCCGGTCGCTTCCGGCCGTTCCTTGCCGTAGCTGATGACGTTGATCCGCGACGCCGAGATGCCGGCGGCGGCCAGATAGTTCTTGGCCGCGTTAGCCCGGCGTTCGCCAAGCGCCAGGTTGTATTCGCGGGTGCCGCGCTCGTCGCAATGCCCCTCGATGGTGATGCGGACATTGCCGTACTGGTTCAGCCACTGCGCCTGGCTGTCGAGAATCGCGCGCGATTCGCCGTCCAGGTCCGAACTGTCGAGCGCGAAGTGGACGCGGTCGGACTGCACCTTCTGCAGGAAATCCTCGCGCGAGCCGGGAACGACGGTGCTGCCGACATTGCCGGTGTCGACCGGTGCCGGCGTCGCCTGCGGCGGCGCGGTTTCGGTCGGCGGCGGCGGGGGCAGTTGTTCCGGCGCCTTCTTGGCGCAGCCGGCGATCGCGATCAGCGATGCCGCCATGATAAGCTTGGTGGTGGTTTTGAGCATGGTCCGTCTCCTCGTTGCATAACCGGATGAGGGGTTAAAAGTTTCAGGGTAGTAACGGTCCCCACGCAGGATCGGAACCGTCAAGTGGCGTCGGTACGCGTCTTTCGTTGACTCCGGTCAGATCCACGGACCAGAGATCGGCCTTGCCGGACCCCTGGCCAGTCCGGAAAAACATGAGGACACGGCCATTTGGCGACCAGGTCGGCCCCTCATCCTGCCAGGCGTTGGTCAGCAGCTTTTCATTGCTGCCGCTGGGCGACATGACCCCGATCTGGAAGCCGCCCCCAAGTTTCGTAAAGGCGATCAGGTCGCCTTTCGGGCTCCAGACCGGCGTCGCATAGCGGCCGCCGCCGAAACTGATTCGCTGCTGATTCGATCCATCGGCGTTCATTACGTAAAGCTGCTGGCCCCCCGAGCGGTCGCTCTCGAACACGATGCGGCTGCCGTCCGGCGAATAGCTGCCGCCGGTGTCGATGCCGGGGGAAGTGGTCAGCCGTGTCGGCGTGCCGCCGGTCGACGACACGCGGTAGATGTCGGTGTTGCCGTTGACCGTCATCGAGAACAGGATCCAGCGCCCGTCCGGCGAGAAGCGCGGGGCGAAGGTGGTGCTCGCCCCCTGGACGACCATGTGTTGGCGGCCGGAGCCGACGTCGTAGGTGTAGATGCGCGGCTGGTTGCCGGCATAGCTCATGTAGACGATCGCCTGCTCGTTGGGCGAGAAGCGCGGGGTCAGCACGATATTCTGGCCGTTGGTCAGGAAACGATGGTTGGCGCCGTCCTGGTCCATGATCGCCAGCCGCTTGATCCGGCGGTTCTTCGGCCCGGTCTCGGACACATAGACGACGCGCGTGTCGAAATAGGGACCTTCGCCGGTCAGCCGGGTATAGACGCTGTCGGCGCATTTGTGCGCGGCGCGGCGCCAGTATTGCGGCTGGACGATGAAGCCCTGGCGGGTCAGTTCGGTCTTGGCGAACACGTCGTAGAGATAGCAGCCGACGGTCAGCGTACCATCGCCATTGGCGCGGACGAAACCCTGGATCAGCGCCTGCGCGCCAGTCTGCGTCCAGAACGGGAAGTCGGGAGCGGTCACCTGGTCGAAGCCGACCGGCTTCAGCTGGTTCGGGCCGAGCGGCTTGAACAGGCCGCTGTTCCTGAGGTCGTTGGTGACGATTTCCGCCACCTGCCGGCCAAGCGCGTCGGTCGGGCCGGCCGCCGTCGTCTGCGCCGTCGGTGTCGGCATCGTCGGGATGGCGATCGGCATCGGCGACGAAATGCCGCCGGTAATGTCGACCTCGATCTGCGCCGCCGCTGGCGTGGCTATGGCAAAAGCGGCAAGCACTGCGACAACGACCTGTTTCAACTGGGCCTGCTTCACTGGGCCTCTCCTCCGACTAAGCCCCGCATCAGCCGAGCTGACGCGGAATGAAATTGAGCGTTATGTCCTGCCAGCCGCCCTCGTAGAGTTCGGCTGGCAGTTCAAGCGGCGAGCAGCGCGGGTTGAGTACGGCGTTGCGCGCCACCTCCGCCATCCGCGCCTGATACATGCTGTTCGATCCGTCGACCCCGCTGAAGCCGGCGATCTCCAGCCGCTGGCGGGTGACGACGCCTTCGCGTGTCGGCTGCAGGCGCACCTTGACGACGATGTCCATCGCCGCCGTGCCGCCAAGCGGGCCGAGATCATAGCAGGGCCTGATCTGCCGGGCTATCGCCGCGCCCAGGCTGGCCAGCGCCTGCGGGCCGACGACAGCGGCGCGTGGCGTGTCGCCCGTCGCCTGGCGCCGGGCGGTGGCAGCCAGCCCCTTGCGGAAATCGTCGCCGAGCAGCGATCCGCGACGCGGCTGCGGCGTCTCCGCCCGGGCGCTTCCCACGTCACGCGCCGGGTTTCGGGACGGCGGTGCGCTCGCCTGTCGGGCTGGCGTCGGCTTTTGCGGCGTCGGCTTGACCGGAGCGGGCTGCGGTGCGGCCCGGGGGGCAGGTGCGGGCGGTGCAGGTTCCGCGGCGGTCGGCGCCGGCGGTGGGCTGTCCTGCGCCATGCCGATTTCCGGCGCGATGCTGGGCGCCGGCTCCTCGATCGCCGGCTTCGGAAAGGCGGATTTCAGGCCAATCTCGTCGACGAACTGAACCTCAACCGGGTCGTTGCGCAGCTTCATCGGATTGGGGGTAGCGAGAAAGCCGACCGACAGCAGGCCGAAAAGCAGGACATGGCCGCTGAACGCGACGCCGAGCCCGGTCTTTTCGGCGCGGGACATCATTTCGCTTCGGCGCCGGTGCTGACCAGCGCGATCCGGTTCAGGCCGGCGCGGTTCAATTCGCCCATCACCCGCATCACCGTGCCGTAATCGAGCGCGCGGTCGGCGTGGAGATAGACCTGCGGCGGATTGCCGCCGGCCGCCATCTGCTCAAGGCGGTTGGGGAAGGCGGCGACCGGCACCTGATCCTCGCCAACGAAGATGGCGCCGTTCCGGTCGAGCGAGATCATCACCGGCTCCTGGTCCTGGTCGAGCGCGCCAGCCCGGCTGTCCGGCAGGTTGACCTCCACCCCCGCGGTCAGCAGCGGCGCGGTGACCATGAAGATGATCAGCAGCACCAGCATCACGTCGACGAACGGCGTGACGTTGATATCCGCCATCGGTGCCCGGCGGCGCCCGTGGCGGCGGCTCGCAAGGTTCATCGCCATGGCATCGCCTCCATACCCGTCCCGTCCGTCATGCCTCCGCGTCCAGCTCGCGCGACAGGGTGGCGTGGAAGCCGTCGGCGAAGCGGCCGAGCCGCGCCTCCAGCCGGTCGAGGCTGTGGCTGAACCGATTATAGGCAATGACGGCGGGGATCGCGGCGAACAGGCCGATCGCTGTCGCAAACAGCGCCTCGGCGATGCCCGGGGCGACGACGGCGATGCTGGAGCTCTTCTCCGCGGCGATGCCAGTGAAAGCGCGCATGATCCCCCACACCGTGCCGAACAGGCCGACGAACGGCGCGACGCTGCCGATCGTCGCGAGGAACGTCAGCCGGCCGGACAGTTTGTCGATCTCCGCGCCGATCGCCGCGGCCATCGTCATGTGCAGACGGGATCGGATGCCGTCGCGGTCGACCCGCTTGCCGGCGGTCGAGCGCCGCCACTCGCGCACGCCGGCGTCGAGCACCCGCGCGGCGGGCAGGTCGACGCGGCCGTTGGCGTCGTGGAACCGGTCGATATCCTGGGCCTTCCAGAAATCGGCCTCATATTGGGCGGAACGCCGCGCCATGCGGTTGAGCGTGCTGCCGAAGCCGATGATGATCGCCCAACTCCATATGCTGGCGGCCAGCAGCCCCAGCATCACCATCTTCACCACCCAGTCGGCCTGGAGGAAGAGGCCAACGGGCGACAGGGTTGCGGCATCGCTATTCACGAACAGATCCATTGCTGGCTAATCGCCCTCCGTCATCAGCCGCTCGAAAATTGCGATCCAGGCGGGCGGCTGCCGCCTGGGTCGGCCATCAAGAGACAGGAACGCGGCGCGAACATCGCCCTCGGTCAAGACTTCCGGCCCGCGCCTGACTGTTTGATGAATGAGGCACGTTGCTGCCCGCAATTCGTTCAATCGGCTGACGATAACCAGATCGTCGTCGAGCCGCGCCGGTTTCAGATAACGGATGTTGAGGCCCGCTACCGCGTAAACGCCTTCACCCCGGTCGAAGGTTCCGCGCTGATCGATTCCGGCGCAGCGCAGCATGTCGGAACGCGCCCGTTCCATGAACCGCAGATAGCCGGCGTGATAGACGATGCCGGACAGGTCGGTATCCTCGAAATAGACGCGCAGCGGATAACGATGCTCGGCGCCGACGAAGCGACCGGCTGCCGGCAGGGGGTCGCTGGCCAGGTCCATAGCTTTGGTCATTAGCGATTATGCCGGGTGGCTCAACCCTCGAAGGGTAGCGCATCCTGGCCCGGCCCGGCCGGCGAAGGCAGGCCGAGATGGGCCCACGCCCGGCCGTTGAGGCAGCGGCCGCGCGCGGTGCGGGCGACAAGGCCGATCTGGATCAGATAGGGTTCGATCACTTCCTCGATCGTGTCGCGCGGTTCCGACAGGCCGGCGGCCAGCGTTTCGATGCCGACCGGCCCGCCCTGATAGATGTCGGCGATCATCGTCAGGTAGCGCCGGTCCATCGCGTCGAGGCCGAGGGCGTCGACTTCCAGCCGGGTCAGGGCGCTGTCGGCGCTGTCGGCGTCGACGGTGGCGACGCCGGCGACATCGGCGAAATCGCGGACCCGGCGCAGCAGCCGGCCGGCGATGCGCGGCGTCCCCCGCGAACGGCGGGCGATCTCCCGCGCGCCATCCTCGGCGATCGCCAGGCCAAGCAGCCCGGCGGCGCGGCGGACGACCTGTTCCAACTCGGCGACGCTGTAGAAGGCCAGCCGGACCGGAATGCCGAAGCGGTCGCGCAGCGGCGTGGTCAGCAGGCCCTGCCGGGTCGTCGCGCCGACCAGAGTGAAACGCGGCAGGTCGATGCGGACCGAGCGGGCCGACGGCCCCTCGCCGATCATCAGGTCGAGTGCGCGGTCTTCCATCGCAGGATAGAGCACCTCCTCCACCGCCGGCGCCAGGCGGTGGATCTCGTCGATGAACAGCACGTCGCCGTCCTCGAGATTGGTGAGCAGCGCGGCGAGATCGCCCGACTTGGCGATCACCGGGCCGGAGGTGGCGCGAAAGCCAACCCCCATCTCGCGTGCGACGATCTGGGCCAGGGTGGTCTTGCCCAGGCCTGGCGGCCCGAAGAACAGCACATGGTCGAGCGCCTCGCCCCGCGCCCGGGCGGCGGCAATGAACACGCGCAGATTCTCGCGCGCGGCCTGCTGGCCGATGAACTCGTCGAGCGCCCGGGGGCGCAGCGCCGCGTCGACATCCTCCGGCCGGCGCTGGGCGGCGATCAGGCGATCACTGTCGGTCATCGCTATCGCCTAGCGTCTTTCCGGTGCCGGCGTCAGCCCTTCTTGCGCGCTGCTTCCCACTTCTTCACCGCGTCGAGCGTGCCGGTGACGTGGCCGACCGGGTTCATCGCCGAATGGGTGAAGATGATCCTGCCGTCCGGCGCGATGACGTAGGAGGTGCGGTTGCTCAGCCCCTCGCGCGCCGGCAGCTTGACGTCGTAGCCGGCGATGATCGCCGGGCTGGCGGTGCCGACCGCGAACTTGTTGCGGCATTCCTTGACCGAGAATTCGTTCAGTTTCTCGATCGGGTCGGCGGACAGGCCGATCACCGTCGCGCCGTGCTTGGCGAACTCTGCGGTCGCCTCGGCGAATTCATGCGCCTCGGCGGTACAGCCGGGGGTGAAGGCGGCCGGGAAGAAATAGAGCACGACCGGCCCCTTCTTCAGCGCCTTCGACAGGGTGAAGCCGGACGCCTTGCCGGCGAGCGACGCCTGGGTGGTGAAGTCGGGCGCCTTCGCGCCCGGATTGAGCGCGGCGGCAGCGGGCACCGCGGCGAACAGAGCGGCGGCAACGGCGAAACGGGCGTATGACATGGCGCAATCCTCGAGTCCCGGGGTGGATCGCGCGATCCTTATCCTTCTCCGCCGCCGGGTCCAGAGGGCAGGTGGGTCAGCCGGCGTTCGCCACCAAGCCGATCAGCAGATAGGCGACGATCGTCGCCGGGGCGAGGCCGAACAAGGTTAGCAGTACCAGGCCGACGCGGATCAGCGTCACGTCGGCGCCGGTCATCCGGGCGAAGCCGGCGCAGACGCCCATCAGCCTGGCGTTGGTTTTGTCGAGTGCGAAGTGAGCAGGCATGGTTCTCGTCCCTGAAAAGCGGTGTGGCGGGGCGGTCAGACGATCGGCGGCACCGGGCCGACGGTGGCGGTGACCACGACGGCGCTGACGAACAGGGCGGCGATTGCCGAAAGGACCAGGCTCTGCAGTTTGGCGATCGTGAACATAACTTATCTCCTGAGTTATCAGGTCCGGATCATCCGGACGGGATGCCAAGGAGATTGCAGGGAGCGTGCCAAATGATGGAAGGACGCGGAATTGCGGGTGAACCGGGCAGAGGTGGCGAGAATCCTCTAAAAATTCCGCCTACTATTGGCGAATTTCCCCGATGAATGGTTATTCAGGAAGCAGCGGGTAGAGATCTTCGTCCTCGCGGCGGATGCGCGCCTGCAGCCGGGCGAGCAGCGCTGTCGCTTCGGCGCGGAACGCCGCCCAGTCAGCGGTCAGCCGGTCGCCCGGCCATTTGACGATATGCGCCTGATAGGCGGCGTAGAGCTCGCCCAGCTCGTCCTTCACCACCGCGGCGGCCGCGCCGAGCCGGGGCAGCGTACCGTCGGCCGCCGGCCGGTAGATATATTCGTCCTCCAGCGCGAGGTGCTGGGTGATCCGCCGCGCCAGCCGCCAGCGCAATGTCGCGATCGCGGCGATGTCGCCGGGCGCCGAGCGGTCGACCAGCGCGATCATCTCCGTGCAGAGCAGGCCGAGTTCGGCATGATCGGCCGACAGGATGGTGCGGATCGACATGGCGCAAGTTTCCCGGGGCAAATGGTTGCGCCCCCGCTATGGATCCGAAATGTTATCCAGAACCTAACAAAGGTTCGTTTTGGCGGGCGGCGATCAGCCGAGCAGCGCCTCGATCGCGTCGGCCATCGCGATGTCGCGCGCCGACAGGCCGCCGGCGTCGTGGGTGGTCAGCAGGATGTCGACGCGGTTCCAGACATTGGACCATTCCGGATGATGATCCATCTTTTCGGCGAGCAGCGCGACGCGGGCCATGAACGCGAAGGCGGCGGAAAAGTCGTCGAACACGAAACGGCGGGCGATCGCGTCGCGGGCATCGTCGTAATCCCACTCGTCGAGCCGGTCGAGCGCGTCGATGCGGTCCTCGTCGCCTAGCGGTTCGATCATGCCGGGTTCCTTCCGTGCGCCATTTGCGCCACTGTCGCAGCGATGGAACCCGAAGGTCAATCGGCGGCGACGCTGGCGCCGGATATCGCGACGATCGAGGCGCTGGCGCTGGCCGCGCTCAACCGGCTACCGGCGGAATTCCGCGCGCATCTGAGCGATATCGTCGTCCGCGTCGAGGATTTCGCCGACGACGCGGTGCTGGACAGCATGGGGATCGACGACCCGTTCGCGCTGAGCGGCCTCTACCAGGGGCGGCCGCTCAGCGAGAAATCGTCGATGGACAGCGGCGCGCTGCCCGACATGATCTTCCTCTACCGCCGCCCGCTGCTCGACGAATGGGCGGAAACCGGGGTGACGCTGGAAGCGCTGGTCACCCATGTGCTGGTTCATGAGGTCGGCCATCATTTCGGCCTGTCCGATGCCGACATGCACGCGCTGGAGGAGCTGGCCGGGTGAGCGAGGCGCGTCTGGCGTTCAGCGACGTCGCCTGCGCGCGTGGCGGGCGGATGCTGTTCACCGCCATGGAATTCACGCTGGCCGCCGGCGACGCGGCGATCGTGTCCGGCCCCAACGGCACCGGCAAGTCGAGCCTGCTGCGGCTGGCCGCCGGGCTGCTGCCGCCGGCGGCGGGGCGGATCGCGCGCGGCGGCGGCGTCGCGCTGGCCGACGAGGCGGC
>NZ_SPHY01000024.1 GCF_004796535.1 Sphingomonas flavalba
GGCGGCGGCCCCGCTCCTCCCGCCCCGGCGGCGCCCGCCGCATCCACCCCGCTGCCGCCCCGCATCGAGGCGCAGCTTGCCGGCCTGCCCGACAGCCCGCCGGTCTGGGACACGCGGCCGGCGCGGCCGGACGGCATCCGCGTCGCGGCGACGAGCTATGTCGTGCGGCCTGGCGATTCGCTCGGCCGGATCGCCCAGACGACCGGCGCCGGGATCGACGCGATCGCCGCCGCCAACGGCATCACCGAGCCGAACCGCATCCAGCCGGGCCAGCGGCTGCGGATCCCCGGCGGCCGCTATCACCCGATCGCGGCCGGCGACAGCGGCATCGCCATCGCCCGCGCATACGGCATCGCCTGGGACCGGATCGTCGCCGCCAACGGGCTGACCGACCCGTATATCCTGCGCGCCGGGCGGCGGCTGCTGATCCCCGAACCGGCGGGCACGCCGGGCCAGAACCTGGAGGAGCGCGCCGCCGCCTTCCGTATCGACATCGATTCGATCCTGACCGGCGGCCAGCCGGCGATCGCCGAGAACCAGGCGCCGGCCCGGCCGGTCGATAATGCGCGGCAGGCATTGCCGTCGACGGCGGCGGTGGCCGAGCCGCGCAATTTCTCGGGCCGGTTCGACTGGCCGATCGACGGCCGCGTGGTCCGCCGTTTCGGCCCCGGATCGGCTCTGGGCGAGAAGAACAACGGCATCGATCTGGCGGTCGCCGGGGGCAGCGCGATCCGCGCCGCCGCCGACGGCGTCGTCGCCTATGTCGGCACCGGCATTCCGTCCTATGGCGGGCTGATCCTGATCCGCCACGGCGACGGCTGGATCACCGCCTATGCCCAGGCGGCGGAGCTGAGCGTGACCCGCGGCCAGGCGGTGAAGCGCGGCCAGACCATCGGCCGCGCCGGCGCCGGCGACGCCCGCGTCCATTTCGAAATCCGCAGCAAGCGCGCGCCGGTCGACCCGCTGAAGCTGCTGCCGGCGCGGTCATGAACAGCCGGCTGCGCCGCTACGTCACCCTGCGGCGGCGGCCGGACACCCCGGTCTGGGTGTCGATCGGCTGGCGGGTGCTGTTCGTGCTGGCGCTGGTCGGCATCGCGGTCGGCGTCCACTGGATCGACAGCGACGGGCTGCAGGACGCCGCCGACGGGCATGTCAGCTTCCTGGACGTCGTCTATTTCACGATGATCTCGATCACCACCACCGGCTATGGCGACATCGTACCGGTCAGCGATCGCGCTCGGCTGTTCGACGCGCTGATCGTCACGCCGATCCGCGTATTCGTGGTGCTGCTGTTCATCGGCACCGCCTATAGCTTCATCTTCAAACGCACCTGGGACAGATGGCGTATGGCGCTTATCCAGAAAAGCCTGAGCGGGCACATCATCATCGCCGGTTTCGGCACCAGCGGCTCGGAGGCGGTCGAGGAACTGCTGGCGCGCGGCATTCCGGCATCCGACATCGTCGTGCTCGACCCGAGCCCCGGCGCGGTCGCCCGCGCCGAGGCGATGGGCTGCAACGTGCTGGAGGGCGATGCGACCCGCGACCGCACGCTGGAGGCGGTGCGCCTGCAAAGCGCCCGCGCGCTGATCATTTCCGCCGGGCGCGACGACACGTCGATTCTGATCGCGCTGACCGCGCGCCACGTCGCGCCGGAGGTGCAGATCAGCCTCGTCGTCCGTGCCGAGGACAACGAACTGCCCGCCCGCGCCGCCGGCGCCAATGTCGTTATCAACCCGGTCAGCTTTGCCGGGCTGCTGCTCGCCGGATCGGCGGAAGGGCCGCACATCGCCGACTATCTCGCCGACCTCGCGTCGACCGACGGCAAGGCCCAGCTGGCCGAACGGCTGGTCGACGCGACGGAATGCGGCAAGCCGCTGAGCGCGATCGGCAGCGGGCTGGGTGTGCGCGTCTACCGCGGCAACGCCGTTTACGGCCCGCGCGAGCCGGAGGTACAGGCGTTGCTGCCCGGCGACATCATCGTCGAGATCGTCGACGGCAACGGGCGACCGCGCACCGTTGGCAAAAGCCGGGGATAAAGTTTTTCCGTTTCCGGTAGAAACACCCCTCCCCTTCAGGGGAGGGGCTTTATAGGCCTCGATCAAAGTCGGAAAAACTCTAGAGACGGACCCGCCGACACATGAAAAACGCCGCCGGCCTCGCGACCGGCGGCCTCATTTCGGATCAGGCCCTGCCGATCAGGCGAGGCTGACACGGATCCGGTTGCGCGAGCGCATCGCGCCGCCGATCATGCCGAAGCCGGCGATCAGCATCGCCCAGGTCGCCGGTTCCGGCACGCCGACCGGGGTGCCGCCCTGGCTCTTCCACCAGCCGACGGTGTGGTTGTCCGACTCGTAGCCGGCGGTCGTCGTCTGCTTGAACACGATCCGGTCGAAGCCGGTCGACTCGTTGAAGAAGTTCACGAACGCATAGGGCTCGGCCTTGTTCTGGCCCTCAAACGCCCCATCCGGGTTGCCGTAATAGGGATTGGTGCCGCCGGCGTTGTTGCCCACCTTGGCGATAACGTCGGTCGGCGAAAAGGTACCAAGCAGGTTGTAACCGCCGGCGCCGTCGCTCTTGTAGAATTCAAGGATGTTGCCGCCGTCGAGCGCCGACAGCCAGTAGCCGAAATAGGTCAGGCTCTCGCCATTCTCGGTGCTGAAGTCGATCGCGTAGCTGCCGGTCTGGCTGATGCCGGCAACCGCATAATTGTTGTCGCCGCCGGCGCCGCCATACTGGTCCGGCGTGTGCACGTTCAGGTTGGTGTAGGTGCCGGTGATCGGGCTGCTGCCGAAATCGCTGACATAGGTGGAGTGGATGCCGGTCGACAGCGAATCGAACGTCTCTACACCGTAATTGTTGATGTCGCCGCCGAAATAGGCGCCGCTGGCGTTCTTGACGCCGGCGTTCTCGATGGTGACGGTGAACCCCGCCGGCAGTTCGGCGTGCGCGATGCCGCTACCGGCCATCAGCGCCGCACCCAGGAAAGCTACCCCAATCCGCATAACGTACTCCTCACAGTCACCCCAACACGAAAGCGTGTATCGCAAGGCAAGCAATGCGCGTGCCAAGTATACCCACGGACAAAAATCGGTGGATTCTCGTCAATTATTTCTTAACCATAAGAATATGCTTACGCTGGTGTAAAGAATGCCGACGCGCTGGGGGCTGGTTGCGGTTGCTGCAATCGACGATGGAAAATCGGCGGGACAAGGCTTATCTGGCGCCGGTAATGGCCACCACCACCCTCCCCACCCCGCCCAAGGTCGGCATGGTTTCGCTCGGCTGCCCGAAGGCGCTGGTCGACAGCGAACGCATCCTGACCAAGCTGCGCGCCGACGGATACCAGATGTCGCCCGACTATGCCGGGGCGGACGTGGTGCTGGTCAACACCTGCGGCTTCCTCGACAGCGCCAAGGAGGAAAGCCTGGAGGCGATCGGCGAGGCGATCGCCGAGAACGGTCGCGTCATCGTCACCGGCTGCATGGGCAAGGAGGCAGAGGCGATCCGCGCCCGTTTCCCCGCCGTGCTCGCCGTCACCGGGCCGCAGCAATATGAAGAGGTGGTCGGCGCCGTCCACGACGCCGCGCCGCCGGTCCCCTCCCCCTTCCTCGACCTGGTGCCGGAAGGCGGGATCAAGCTGACGCCGCGCCACTACAGCTATGTGAAGATTTCGGAGGGGTGCAACCACCGCTGCGCCTTCTGCATCATCCCGTCGCTGCGCGGCGACCTGGTCAGCCGCCGGCCCGACGCGATCCTGCGCGAAGCGGAGAAGCTGGTCGCCGCCGGCACCAAGGAACTGCTGGTGATCAGCCAGGACACGTCGGCTTACGGCGTCGACCTGCGCCACGGCGAATGGGCGTGGAAGGGCGCGCCGGTCCGCGCCCACATGACCGATCTCGCCCGCGAGATGGGCAAGCTGGGCGCCTGGGTGCGGCTGCATTATGTCTACCCCTATCCGCATGTCGAACAGGTTGTGCCGCTGATGGCGGAGGGGCTGGTCCTGCCCTATCTCGATATCCCGTTCCAGCACGCCAGCCCCAAGGTGCTGAAAGCGATGAAGCGCCCGGCCAACGACGCCAAGGTGCTTGAGCGGCTGCGCGGCTGGCGGGCGATCGCGCCGGACATCGCCATCCGCTCCAGCTTCGTCGTCGGCTTCCCCGGCGAGACCGAGGAAGATTTCCAGTATCTGCTCGACTGGCTGGACGAGGCGCAGCTCGACCGGGTCGGCGCCTTCCGTTTCGAACCGGTGGAAGGCGCAGCCGCCAACGCCCTGCCCGACCCGGTGCCGGAGGCGGTGAAGGAGGAGCGTTACCAACGGCTGATGGCGCGCTGCGCCGCGATCTCGACCGCCAAGCTGGCCGCCAAGGTCGGCCGGACGATCGCCGTCATCATCGACGAGGCCGACGGCGAAGGCGGCGCCTCCGGCCGGTCCAAGGCCGACGCGCCGGAGATCGACGGCGCCGTCCACCTGCGCGACGCCCCCGATGCAAAACCGGGCGATATCCTGTCCGTCCTCGTCGAGGATTCGGACGAGCACGACCTGTTCGGCGTGCCGGTCGCCGCATGACCGAATTCGCCGCCCTGCTCCAGCCCGACAAGGGCGAGGCGGCCCGCGCCGTACACATCGTCGACGCCGCCGGCCATGACGCCTGGCTGAAGGCGCAGCCGCCGCGCGCCCGCGCCGCCGCCGCCGCGCAGGGCTTTGCCGCCAAGCCGGGCGAACGCGCGATCCTGCCCGGCGACGAGGCGGACGCCTGGTCGGTCGCCGTCGGCGTGGCAAAAGCGGCGGCGCTGACCCCCTGGTGCCTGGCCGATGCCGCCGCCGGCCTGCCGGAAGGGCGCTACCGGCTGGCCGACGCGGCGCCGGGGGCGGCGGCGCTCGGCTGGCTGCTCGCCCAGCACCGCTTCACCCGCTACCGCGCCGCCGACGCCGCCGAGGGCGCGCGCGTGCTTCTGACCACCGACGCCGCGCACATCGCCGAGACGGTGCGGATCGCCGAATCCGTCGCGCTGGTCCGCGACATGGTCAACACCGCGCCGGAGGACATGGGCCCGGCGGCGATCGAGGCGGCGGTGCGCGCGCTGGCCGAGGCGGCGGGCGGGCAGGTCAGCGTCGTCAGCGGCGCCGATCTTGCCAGTGCCTATCCGATGATCCACGCCGTCGGCCGCGCTGCCGGCAAGGGCCGCGAGCCGCGCCTGCTGTCGCTGGAATGGGGCAACCCCGCCCATCCGCGCATCGCCATCGTGGGCAAGGGCGTGTGCTTCGATTCCGGCGGGCTGGACATCAAGTCGGCGGCGGGGATGCGGCTGATGAAGAAGGATATGGGCGGGGCAGCGCACGCGCTGGCGCTGGCCCGGCTGGTTGCGACCGGCCATCTGCCGGTCCGCCTCCACCTGCTGATCCCGGCGGTCGAGAATGCGGTGGCGGGCAATGCCTTCCGCCCCGGCGACGTGCTGCGCAGCCGCAAGGGTCCATCGGTCGAGGTCAGCAATACCGATGCCGAGGGGCGGCTGATCCTGGGCGACGCGCTGGCCCGCGCGTTCGAGGAACAGCCGGCGCTGACCATCGATTTCGCGACGCTGACCGGCGCGGCGCGGGTTGCCCTTGGCCCCGACCTGCCGGCGCTGTTCGCCAATGACGACGCGCTGGCCGCCGATCTGCTGGCGGCGGGAACGGCGGTCGGCGATCCGGTTTGGCGGATGCCGCTGTGGGACGGCTATGACGAGATGCTGAAATCCGACATCGCCGACATCGACAATGCGCCGGAAGGCGGCATGGCCGGCGCGGTCACCGCCGCGCTGTTCCTGCGCAAATTCGTGCCGGAAGGCGCCGCCTGGGCGCATTTCGACACCTTCGCCTGGCGCCCCGCCGCCCGGCCCGGGCGGCCGAAGGGCGGCGAGGCGCTGGGCCTGCGCGCCGCCTGGGCGATGCTGCGCGCCCGCTACGGCGGTGACGCCTGATCGTTCTGCCAGCGCGGCAGGCGCCCCGCCGGCTGCGACGAAATCGAAACCGAGGCGAAACCAAGTCCGTCGCGGCGCGTTCCGGCGCGTAACGATCCATTCGGGTCGGGTCGACCGCGACGGCAGAGAGGACAAGCAGTGCAGGGACCGGGGCAGGACAAGGCGTTGATGGCCTGGATGCGAGCCCTGCTGACCTATGTCCGGTCCGGGGAGCCGGATTTGACCAACCGCCAGATGGCGCTGCTGATGGTCGTCTACCTGCAGCAGGGGCCGCACACCGTGCGCGGGCTGGCCCATGCGCTGAACGTCTCGAAACCGGTCATCACACGCGCCTTGAACAGGCTTGGCGCGCTCGGCTATCTGCGACGCCAGCGCGACGATGCGGACCGACGCAATATCTTCGTGGCGCCGACGCGCGAAGGGGCGGACTTTCTTGACGGTTTCAGATCCATCATCGGGGCAAGCGGGCGCACCGGCGGCCGCAGCGGCGAACGCCCTTCCGGCTGAGACATTCGCCCTCAGGGGCCGGTCGGTCACGCTCGACCGCCGGGTCAACGCGGTGCGCGGCGACGTCGCCGACCTGGCGTTGGCCGGCACGCTGTTCGCCCCGCGCTATGCCCGGGCGCTGCACCGCCGCTGCCTGCGCCCGGCGGTGCCGGTGCGCGACGCGGCCGGGGACTCGGCGCAGACGGTCAGCGAACTGCTCGCCGGAGAGGCGTTCGCGGTCATCGACATCAGTGGCGACTGGGCCTGGGGCTATTGCGTCCACGACCATTATGTCGGCCATGTCCCGCTCGCCGCGCTGGGCGAGGGCGCCACGCCTACCCACCGCGTTGTCCGCCCGGCGGCGCTGGTCCACGCCGCGCCCGATTTCCGCGCCCCGGCGGTCGCCCGGCTGAGCCTGGGCGCTGCGGTGGCGGCCGAGGGCGACGGACCGTGGCTGGCGGTGGACGGCGGCTACATGGTCGCGGCGCATCTGGCGACGGCCGGCGCGCGGGTTGCCGATCCGGTGGTGCTGGCCGAAAGCCTGATCGGTCTGCCCTATCTATGGGGCGGGCGCGGCGGCGACGGCATCGACTGTTCCGGCCTGGTCCAGTTGGTCCACGGCCTGGCCGGCCACACGCTCCCGCGCGACAGCGACATGCAGCAGCAGGCGGCCGGCGCGCTGCTGGCGCCGGGCACGGCGCCGGTGCGCGGCGACCTGATCTTCTTTCCCGGCCATGTCGGGATCATGGCGGACAAGGCGCGAATCATCCATGCCAGCCGGGCGGCGATGGCGGTGGTCGCCGAGCCGCTGGCCGCCGTTACCGCCGCCTTTGCCGCGGACCATGCGACGCCGATCGTCGCCCACAGGAGAATAACGTGACCGTCAGGATTTTCGTCGATGGCAGCGCCGGCACCACCGGGCTGGAGATTCTCGACCGGCTGGCGGGGCGGCCGGAGCTGGCGGTATCGACCCTGCCCGACGACCTGCGCAAGGATCCGGCGGCGCGCGCCGACGCGCTGGCCGCCGCCGACATCGCCATCCTCTGCCTGCCCGACGCCGCCGCGCGCGAGGCGGTGGCGCTGATCGGCGACGGCGCGACGCGGGTGATCGACGCGTCGACCGCCCACCGCACCGCCGCCGGCTGGGACTATGGCTTTCCCGAATTGCGGCCGGGCCAGCGCGAGCGGATCGCCGGTTCGGCCCGGGTCTCCAACCCCGGCTGCTACCCCACCGCCTTCCTCGCGCTGATGGCCCCGCTGGTCGACGGTGGCCTGCTCGCCGCCGACTGGCCGTGGACGGTCAACGCCGCGTCCGGCTATTCCGGCGGCGGCAAGGCGATGATCGCCGCGTTCGAGGACACCGACGCGCCGGATGCCAGCGCCACCGCCTTCCGCCTCTACAGCCTGGGCGCGACCCACAAGCATGTGCCGGAAATGCAGACCCATGCCCGGCTGACCCACCCGCCGCTGTTCGCGCCGGCGGTGGCGCGCACCTATCGCGGCATGCTGGTCGACGTGCCGGTGCCGGCACCGGCGCTGCGCGCCGCCCCGGCCGATCTGCGCGCGGCGCTGGCCGAGGCACATGCCGGATCGCCGCTGATCAGCGTCGCGCCGGAAAACGACGGATCGGCGCTGATGATCGAGGAAGTGGCGGGCACCGACCGCATTGCGCTCCACGTCTTTGCCGACGCGGCGACCGGGCAGGCCCGGCTGATCGCGGCGATCGACAATCTCGGCAAGGGCGCCGCCGGGGCCGCCGTGCAGAATCTGAACCTGATGGCCGGGCTGCCGGAAACCAGCGGGCTGCGGCTGTAGGCGGCACCGCCCCGCCGCCCAAAGCCGGGCTTGGCGACGCCAAAGATTTTGCGCGTCGCGCATAGTCTACTTTATGCGTAGACAAGAAGCGTCGGTTGGTTCGGCCGACTGCTTCCGAACCCGCGGCTTTTGATCGTCCAGCTTGCCCCGCGTCACCAACGGCTAAAGCGCGCGCCCCGCCGTGGCAGCGGCGGGCGCGTTCCGGGAAAGGAACGCCTTATGTCCGCATCCCTGCCCTACCCCGTCCCCGTCCACCGCGCCCGGCGATGTCGGTGCGGCTGCTGACCAGCCGCACGGACGAACAGCGCCGGCCCCGCGCGCCGGCGATACGGAGACAGGACATGACCCATTTTTCGACGACGGCCGATGACGGCCGGCTCGACAGCTATTCGCTGTCGCTGCAAAGCGCCGCCCGCGCATTATGGGGCGACGAGGCATTCTGGGGGCGGCACCGGCCGCGCATCCGCACGCCGCAGGCGGACGGGCGCACCCCGCCGCGCCGCTAAACCGGGGCAGGGTGGCGGCGGCACGATTGGCGCTGTCACTGAAATGCCATAAGGTGGGGGGATGGCGTCTGCCCGTCCCCCCGCCGAATCGGCACCGCCCCCGTTCAGCCTGCTGCTGCGCGAGATCGGCCGCATCGTAGACTGGCGACGGACGGCGGCGCCGCGCTGGCACCCGGACGCCGTTGGCGGCGGCCGGCCGGTGCTGGTCCTGCCCGGCTTCCTGGCCAGCGACCTGTCGACCCGGCCGCTGCGCCTGGCGCTGCGCCAGGCCGGCTTCGCCGCCTATGGCTGGGGCCAGGGGCGCAATTTCGGGCTGCGCGCCGATACGCTGCCGCGCATCGACGCGCTGGTCGGCCGGCTGTCGGAACGGCACGGCGAACCGGTGGCGCTGGTCGGCTGGAGCCTGGGCGGGCTGATCGCGCGCGAATATGCCAAGCAGGCGCCGGAGCGGGTGGCGCAGGTGGTGACGCTGGGCAGCCCGTTTTCCGGTGACATCCGCGCCAACAACGCCTGGCGGCTGTACGAGCTGATCGCCCGTCACAAGGTCGACGCGCCGCCGCTGCCCTGCGCGCTTGACGAGAAGCCGCCGGTCGCGACCACCGCGATCTGGTCCCGCCGCGACGGCGTCGTCGCCGCCGCCAGCGCCCGCGGCAAGGCCGGCGAACGCGACCGCGCGGTCGAGGTCGGCTGCGGCCATATCGAGATGGTCTACACCCCCGAGGCGCAACGCGCGGTCATCGCCGCGCTGGCCTGAGCACAGCCGCTGCCATCGCGAGCGCAGCGACGCATCCGGCACGACGGAAAGCGGATTGCCGCGCCCTTCGGGCTCGCAATGACGGGGGAGGCGATGGGGAGGTCCCCCACCCCAACCCCTCCCCTGAAGGGGAAGGGCTTTGCAGGCTGCCTCAGGCCAGGCCGAGCTGCCAGAGGATGAAGGCCTGTTCCTCCGCCTCCTCGCGCAGCGATTCGAAGCGGCCGGACTTGCCGCCGTGGCCGGCGCCCATGTTGGTCTTGAGCAGCAGGATATTGGCGTCGGTCTTGGTCGCGCGCAGCTTCGCCGCCCATTTCGCCGGTTCCCAATAGGTCACGCGCGGATCGTTCAGGCCGCCGGAAATCAGCATCGGCGGATAGGCTTGCGCTGTCACATTGTCATAGGGGCTGTAACCGAGCATCAGCCGGAACGCCGCTTCGTCGGTGATCGGGTTGCCCCATTCCGGCCATTCGCCCGGCGTCAGCGGCAGGGTTTCGTCGAGCATCGTGTTGACGACGTCGACGAACGGCACGTCGGCGATGACAGGGCCGTAAAGCTCCGGCGCCTGGTTGACGACCGCGCCCATCAGCTCGCCGCCGGCCGAGCGCCCGGCCGCCGCCACCCGCCCCTGCGCCGCATAGCCGAGCGCGATCAGCCCCTTCGTCACGTCCACGAAATCGTTGAAGCTGTTGGTCCGCCGTTCCAGCTTGCCGTCGAGATACCACTGGTAACCCAGGTCATCGCCACCACGGATATGGGCGATCGCATAGGCCATGCCCCGGTCGAGCAGCGACAGCCGCGCGGTGGAGAAGCCGGGCGCGACGGCGTGGCCATAGGCGCCATAGGCGTAGAGGTAGAGCGCGCCGGTGCCGTCCTTCGCGAAGCCCCGGGGATAGACGATCGACACCGGGATGCCGGTGCCGTCGCGCGCGGCGATGGTCAGCCTTTCCGTCCGGTAGCCGGCCTTGTCGTAGCCGGACGGGATCTCCTGCACCTTCAGCACCGTCATCGCCGCGGTTGCCGGGTCATAATCGACCACGGTGTCGGGGGTGACCATCGATTCGTAGGACAGGCGCAGCGTCTGCGTCCGGTATTCCGGATTCTCGTCCAGCCCGGCGACATAGCTTTCCTCCGGGAAAGCGACGCGGCGGGCCGCATGGGTCCGGTAGTCGCGCAGCTCGACCTGATCGAGGCCGGCGTCGCGGCCTTCGGTCACGTAGAAATCGGCGAAGCAGGTCATATCGGTCAGGTAGAAGCCGTCCGACGGGGCGATCACCTCCCGCCAGTCGCCGGGCGCCGACAGCGGCGCGGTCACCAGCCGGAAATTGGGATGGGTATCGTTGGTGCGGATGAACAGCGTGCCGGCATGCTCCTCCACCTCATATTCCCGGCCAGCCCGGCGCGGCGCGACCAGCAGCGGCGTCGCGGTCGGGTCAGCGAACGGCAGCACCCGCACCTCGCTGGTCACATTGTCGCCGGTGGCGAGCAGGATCAGCGCGCGCGACTGGGTGGTGCCGACGCCGACCTGGAAACCGTCATCCGCCTCGCGGTACAATTCGACATCATCGGAAACCGGGGTGCCGAGCGCGTGCAGCATGATCCGGTCGACCCGCCACTGGGCGTTGACCCGGCCGTAGAGCAGGTGCCGCCCGTCCCCGGCCCAGACCACCGCGCCCAGGGTTTCGGGGATCACGTCCGGCAGCAATTCGCCGGTTGAAAGGTCGCGGATGCGGACGGTGAAGCGTTCCGACCCGTCGTCGTCCACCGCATAGGCGAGCAGCCGGTCGTCCGGGCTGATATCGGTCGCGCCGAGGCGGAAATACTCCTTGCCCTCCGCCAGTGCCGGTTCGTCGATCAGCAACTCGTCCGGGCCGCCGGCGACCGGGCGGCGCCACCATTTGCGGTATTGCGCGCCGATGTCGAACGAGCGCCAGTAGAGATAGGCGCCGTCGCGCGACGGGACCGAGCTGTCGTCCTCCCTGATCCGGCCCTTCATCTCGGCGAACAGCGTGTCGACCAGCGGCCGGTGCGGGGCCATCGCCGCTTCGAAATAGGCGTTCTCCGCCTCCAGATAGCCGAGGATTTCGGGGTCGTTCACCTCCGGATAGGCGGGGTCGCGCAGCCAGTGCCACGGGTCTTCGCGGGTGACGCCGTGGGTGGTGGCGCGGTGCGGCCGGCGGTCGGCGACAGGGGGAAGCGGAAGGGTCATCTTGGCTTTCTGGAAAAGACGGGATTATGCATGGGCATCATCTGGAATGAGGCTTTGGCGATGTCCACCCACGAAGCGCGCCTGCGGGCACTGCGCGACCAATTGAAGCGTGACCGGCTCGACGGGTTCGTCGTGCCGCTGACCGACGAGCATATGAGCGAATATGTCGGCAGCTATGCCCAGCGGCTGGCGTGGCTGACCGGCTTCCAGGGCTCCGCCGGGTCGGCGGTGGTGCTGCCCGAGGAAGCGGCGATCTTCGTCGACGGCCGCTACACGCTGCAGGCGCGCGAGCAGGTCGACGGCGGGCTGTGGCAATTCGCCTCGGTACCGCAGACCAGCGTCGCCGAATGGCTGGGCGCCCACGCGGCGCAGGGCGCGCGGATCGGCTACGATCCTTGGCTGCACACCCGTGCCTGGGTGGAGCAGGCGACCAAGGCGCTGGCGGCGAAGGACGCGACGCTGGTCGCGGTCGACACCAACCCGGTCGACGCGGTGTGGCCCGACCGGCCGGCGCCGTCGACGGCGCGGCTGGAACCTTATGCCGACGCGCTTGCCGGCCGCTCCTCCGCCGCCAAGCGGCAGGACATCGCCGACTGGCTGCATGCCCGCGGGGCCGACGCGGTGGTGCTGTCGGCACTCGACTCGATCGCCTGGACGCTGAACGTGCGCGGCCGCGACGTCACTCACACCCCGGTCGCCCTCGCCTATGCGGTGGTCAACGCCGACGCGACCGCCGACCTGTTCGTCGCGCCGGAAAAGATGAGCGACGCCGTCGCCCAGCATCTCGGCAACGCGGTGCGCGTCTACGACCGCGCCTCCTTCCCTGCCGCGCTCGGCGGGTTCGGCGGCAAGCGAGTCGTCGTCGACCCAGGCTTCGCCGTCGCCGCGATCTTCGACCGGCTCGACGCCGGCGGGGCGGAGGTGATCGCCACCCGCGACCCGACCGTGCTCGCCAAGGCGATGAAGAACCCGGCCGAAACCGCCGGGCACAAGGCGGCGCAGGCGCGCGACGGCGCCGCGCTCAGCCGTTTCCTCCACTGGTTGTCGGTCGAGGCGCCGAAGGGCGGCCTGACCGAGTTGAGCGTGCTCGCCAAGCTGGCGGAATTCCGCGAGGCGACCGGCGTGCTGCTCGACCATTCCTTCGCGACGATCTCCGCCGCCGGGCCGCATGCCGCGATCCCGCATTACCATTCGACCGAAGCGTCGAACCTGCCGCTGGAAATGGATCGCATCTTCCTGGTCGATTCGGGCGGCCAGTATCTGGACGGCACCACCGACGTGACCCGCACCGTCATCGTCGGCACGCCGACCGAGGAAATGCGCGACCGTTTCACCCGCGTGCTGAAAGGCCATATCGCGCTGGCCACCGCCACCTTCCCGGCCGGCACCACCGGCGGGCAGCTTGACATACTGGCGCGGCAATATCTGTGGGCGGCGGGCCTAGACTATGCCCACGGCACCGGCCACGGCGTCGGCGCCTATCTGGCGGTGCACGAGGGGCCGCAGCGGATCGCCGCGCCGAGCTACCCCGGCGGCGGCCCGGCCGAGCCGCTGTGCGCCGGCATGCTGCTGTCCAACGAGCCGGGCTATTACAAGGCAGGCGAATACGGCATCCGCATCGAAAACCTGGTGCAGGTGATCGACAAGCCCACCCCGGGCGGCGACCAGCCGATGCTGGGTTTCGAAACGCTGACCTTCGCGCCGATCGACCGCGCGCTGATCGCCGTGGCCATGCTCAGCCCGGCGGAGCGGGCGTGGATGGACGCCTATCACGCCCAGGTGATGGAGATCGTCGGGCCGCAGCTCGACGGTGCCGACCGCGCCTGGCTGGAGGCCGCCTGCGCGCCGCTGTAAGGCGGATGCGTAGCGGGTGGATTGCTTCGCCGCGCTCGCAATGACGGGGATCGGTGCTCCTGCACGGGCAGGCGCGAATGGCGCAGGAGCACGGCGCTGGCATTCCGGGCTCCTGCTTGCGCGGAAGCCCGTCTAGCGATCTGGAGAGGCAGGCGGCGGCGCGGCGGGTTCGGGTTCGGCGCGGGACTGGGCCTTGCGGCGGCGCAGGTTGGCGCGCAGCGCCTCCGCCAGCCGTTTTTCCCGCGCTTCGTCCTTGCTCATGCGCTCAGGCCCTCACCGGCGCCGGAAGGCTTAGTGGCCGCCGGGCCCGCCCGGACCACCGGGCATCTGCATCTGCTGCTGCATCTGCATTTGCTGGAGCACCGCCATCGGGATGAAGTCGATCAGCTCGACATCAAAGGTCAGCAGCGCGTCCGGCGGAATCGGCCCGCCCGGCGGCACCTTGTCGCCATAGGCCAGCTCCGGCTTCAGCCAGATGCGGTACTTGCCGCCCTTCTGCATCAGCTTCAGCGCTTCGGTGAAGCCGGGGACGACGCCGGTCACCGGGAAGGGGGTACGCTCCCCCTTGTCGAACTGCTTGCCGTCGCGCAGCGTGCCGACATAGTTGATCAGCGCGACATCGGCATCGGTCGGGCTGTCGCCCTCCCCCGCCTTGACGACCTGATACTGCAGGCCGCTTTCGGTTTCGACCACGCCGGACTGCTTCTTGTTCCAGACCAGGAAATCGGCGTTGGAGCCGGCCTGGGCGACGACCGCGCCGGTCCCCGACCAGGCGATGGCGGCACCAGCGGCAGCGACCAGCGCCAGGCCGATGCACAGGCGGGTCAGCGTGCCCTTCTGCACCGGCTGCAGCGGAACGGCGGTGTTCGACATGGCGGCGGCCTTACCGGGCGCCGTCGCGCTCGGCGCGCTTACGCTCCAGCTTGCGGGCGCGGCGGATGGCGGCGGCGCGCTCACGCGCCCGCTTCTCCGACGGCTTCTCGTAGTGACGGCGCAGCTTCATCTCGCGATACACGCCCTCGCGCTGCAGCTTCTTCTTCAGCGCGCGCAGGGCCTGGTCGACATTATTGTCGCGAACGATGATCTGCATAAACCTGTCGATCTCCAATCAGTTTCCAACGCCCTGCCGGCTGATCGGGCGGGCCGCGGGCGCAAAGAAAAGGGTCGGCGCGGAATCGCTTCCGCCCCAGAAGGTTGGCGCCCTACCAGCGCGGCCGCCGATTTTCAAGCGCATTGCGCCTACGCGCGCCACCATGCGATACGGGTAGCGAAACGAAACCGGCGGCGCACCGCGCGACGGCCGAGCAAGGAGAGAGGCGATGGAAACCGCGATCAGGCGCAATTCGCAAATCAGCGACGGCGAACGCCAGGCGCGGCAGCAGCTTGCCGCCTGCTACCGCGTGTTCGCGATGCTCGGCTGGGACGAGATGATCTACAACCACATCACCCTGCGGCTGGACGACGAACCGGATGCGTTCCTGATCAACCCCTACGGCCTGCATTTCAGCGAGGTCACCGCGTCCAACCTGGTCAAGATCGACATCGACGGCAATAAACTGGACGACAACCCGCATCCGGTGAACCTGGCCGGCTTCACCCAGCACAGCGTGTTCCACCGCCACCTGCCCGACGCGCATTGCATCATGCACACCCACACCACCGCCGGCATGGCGGTGAGCGCGGTCGAAGGCGGGCTGCGGCCGACCAATTTCTACGCCTGCAACTTCGCCGGCCAGATCGCCTACCATGATTTCGAGGGGATCACGGTGCGCGCCGAGGAAGGCGAGCGGCTTGTCGCCCATCTGGGTGACAAGCGGGTGATGTTCCTCAGGAACCACGGCATCGTCGCGATGGGCAAGACCCTGCCGGAAGCGTTCCTGAAACACTGGGCGTTGCAGCGCGCCTGCGAGATCCAGCTGGCCACCGCATCGATGGGCACGCCGATCGAGGTGCCGGCGGAGGTCGTCGCCGTCCACCAGCGCGACCTGTCGAAAGTGCAGATACCCGGAGGCCCCGGCGTCCCCGATTTCGCCGCGATGGTCCGCCTCGTCGACCGGATTGACCGGAGTTGGCGCGACTAGGCTCAGGACCCATTGATGTGAGAGGCTCGATCTGATTCAGGCTCCGTAAGGAGACTGAGCATGAGCGACCTGTACTGGCTGAGTGACGAGCAGATGGATCGTCTGCGGCCCTATTTCCCCAAG
>NZ_SPHY01000025.1 GCF_004796535.1 Sphingomonas flavalba
GTGCCCGCCGCGCGGTTCGGCGAGCCGTGCTACAACCGGATCGAGGCGCAGGAGGCCTATGCCTTCTACCAGAAATGGATCTCGCCCGACTTCCCGCGCATGCTGATCATCGAGATCGATCACTCGAACCCGTATTTCGACGACAGCTACGCCGTGAACTCAGCCAACCTTGGCCCTTACGGCGACGCGATCATGCGTGAATTCATCCCGGCGCTGGAGAAGAAGTTCCGGGGTCTTGGCCAGGGCTGGGCACGGTTCACCTACGGCGGTTCGACCGGCGGCTGGGAGGCACTGGCCGTTCAGGTCAAATATCCCGACGAGTTCAACGGCGCCTTCGCATCGTGCCCGGATTCGATCGACTTCCGCCAGACCAAGGTCGTCAACATCTACGACGACGAGAATGCGTTCTGGAAGACCGGGCCGTTCGGGCGGGTTCCGGTGATGATCAACCGCAACTATCTCGGCCACGTCAACTGGACCAACGAGATGGAGAATCGCTACGAGCGGGTCATCGGATCGAAAAGCCGTTCGGGCGGGCAGTGGGATATCTGGGACGCGGTCTATTCGCCGATGGGCGAGGACGGATATCCCAAACCGATCTGGGACAAGAAAACCGGCGTCATCGACAAGGAGGTCGCCGCCTACTGGCGCGAGAATTACGATCTGCGCCACATCATGGAGCGCGACTGGCAGACGCTTGGTCCCAAGCTCCAGGGCAAGATCCATATCTACACCGGCGACATGGACAATTTTTACCTGAACAACGCCGTTTACCTGACGGAAGCGTTCCTGAAGACAACCAAGAACCCGCATTACGACGGGGAGGTCAAGTATGGCGATCGGGCGGAGCATTGCTGGAACGGCGACCCGACCCAGCCCAACGCGATCTCGCGCCTGCGCTACAACACGATGTACGTGCCGAAGATCCTGAAGCGGATCGAGACCACCGCCCCTTCGGGCGCGGACCTGACAAGCTGGCGCTACAAATAGCGGCAAAGCCAAGCCGGCGCACCGCGCTGGCCGGAGCTGGCGCAATATTATATCAACAGAAGCGTCATTTTCAGGCGGATCGCGCGACTATGCCCAATCATATCGCGCATTTCGTATCGATCGCCTTGCCAATAGCGATCGCATACTGAACAAAAGTTCGTCAATTGAACTAAGCTGGGACGATAGCGACGCATGGGTCAGCAAGGAAGATCGAAGCCAGGCCTGTCGCCTGTGCCGATCGCGCGCCGCCAGGTGCTGCGCGGCCTCGGCGCGGGCGGGCTCGGTGTCGGCATGGCCCTGCTCGCCGGCTGCGGCGACCGCACCGGCGGCCCAACCATCCTGCGCTGGTGGTCGCCGCAGGCGACGCCGGAGCAGGTCGCCAGCTACCGCGAGCAGATCAGGGCGTTCGAAAGCCGCAACCCCAATGTCCGCATCGTCTTCGAGCCGACGTCCGACGAAGGCTATCCGACTCAATTCGCCGCCGCTTTCGCCGCCGGCCAGATGCCCGATCTGGTCACCCACCTGCCGTCGTTCGCGGCGCAGAATTATTACGACCGCGGCCTGATCGAGCCGATGGACGACGTCGTCGCCGCGATCGGCGCCGACAGCTTCTTCCCGGGCGCCCTCGCCCCGTTCCGCGCCGCTGACGGCCATTATTGCGCCATTGGAATCGGCAGCACCGCCGTCGACATGCTCTGGTACCGGCAGGACCTGCTGCAGCTCGCCGGAATCGGCGCGGCGCCGCGCACCTGGGACGAGCTGCGCGCCGCCTGCGCGAAGGTCCAGCGCCGCGGCCTGTACGGCACCGCCCTGCCCTATGGCATGAACAGCATGACGTCGCTGATCTTCATCAGCATCATCCATCAGGCCGGCGGCCAACTGTTCACGCCGGAACTGGACGTCGCGATCGATTCCCCGCCGACTTACGCCGCGCTCGATTTCTATCGCAGCATGCGTGAATTCTGCCCGCCCGGCGCGACGATCTTCAGCTGGGGCGAATGCCTGACCGCATTCGTCTCCGGCGCCAGCGCCACCGGCATCTACAGCGGCCGGGTACTCGCCAACGTCGCGGCACAGAACCCGCGCATCGCCGACGTGATCGGCTGCGTCGCCTATCCGACGCTGTCGCGCGCGATCCCGCCCTGGACGTTCAACGACTTTCCCAGCCTGTTCATTCCCAAGGGGGCGCGCAATCCGGCGCTGGCCAAGGCTTTCGCCATTTCGCTGTTCTCGCCCGACATCTACCCCACGCAACTGCGCGCGACGCCGGGCCATATCCTGCCGACGCTAAAAGGAATCGTCGACGATCCGGTCTATCTCGCCGATCCACTGGTCGCCAAATACCAGCGCGAGATCGCAATGATGGCGAAACTCGCCGCGAACGGGCACAATCTCGGCATGGAGTCCCCCGCTCACCTCCCGAACCTGCGCGCCGGGGAGATCATCGCCAGCAATTGCATCGCCGAACTGGTGCAGCGCGTGGTGCTGGAAGGCGAAAATCCCCGGCTGGCCGTCGGTCAAGCGGCGAGCCGGCTGGAAAGGCTGATGTCCGCGTGACCGGCATGGCCGCCCTCCTGCGCCTGCGGCCGGCCACATCCCCCCAGGCGCTGGCGCGGCGTGACGCTTTGCTCGGCCTGCTGCTGATCGCGCCGACGGTGCTGATCCTGTCGGCGGTCATCGCCTACCCGCTGGCTACCACCGCCTATCTGTCGCTGCACAACGTCTACACGCCGACGCTGGCGACGGAATGGGCGGGCCTGTCCAACTACCGCGCCATCCTCTCCGGAGGCACCTTCTGGCATGCGCTGGCAACAACGCTGGTGTGGACGATCGGCACCCTTGCCCTGCAACTGCTGTTCGGCGTCGCGATGGCGCTCTTGCTCAACCGCAACATCCGCCTGCGCGCGCTGGCCCGCAGCCTTGTCCTCTTCCCCTATTTCCTGGCGACGGTGGTCGCGGTGCTGGTCTGGCGCTGGCTGTTGAACGGCCTGTTCGGCGTCGTCGACCACGCGCTGATCGCACTCGGCCTGATCGACACGCCGGTCGACTGGCTGGGCACGATGCCCAACGCGATGGCGACGACGATCGTGATCGGCGCGTGGAAATTCTTCCCGTTCGTCGTCATCGCCGTGCTCGCCCGGCTGCAGACCGTGCCCGCCCACCTGTATGAGGCGGCGCGGCTCGACGGCGCCGGCTCCTGGGCGCGCTTTACCGACATCACCCTGCCGCATCTGAGCGGGGTGCTGGGGCTGGTCGCCCTGCTCCGCATGATCTGGGATTTCCGCGAGTTCGACCTGATCTACCTGCTGACCGGTGGCGGGCCGCTCGACCACACCCGCACGCTGCCGCTGGTCGTCTACCAGCAGGCCTTCGGCCTCAACCAGATGGGCATGGCCGCGGCCTATGCCGTGCTGATGATGCTGCTCGTCCTGGCGATGACCATTCCCTATCTCGCTCGCGCCCGGGGGCGGCGGTGAGCGGCGCGCGGCCTGCCTGGCGCGCGGCAGCGCTGACCGCGCTGACCTGGGTGCTGGTGCTGCTGACCACCTTTCCGCTGCTGTGGATGCTGCTCACCTCGTTGAAGCCGCAGACCGAGTTGTTCGCCCTGCCGCCGACCTTCCTGCCGGAGAGCATCTCCTTCGCGCCCTATCTGCGCCTGCTCTTCGACACGCCGTTCCCACGCTATTTCGCCAATTCCATCGTGCTGGCGACAGCGACGACGCTGCTTGTCGTCGCGATCGGCGCGATCGGCGCGCACAGCCTGCTGCGCTTTTCCTATCGCGGCCGGGAAGCGCTGGCGACACTGGTCCTTGCCACCTATCTGCTGCCATCCGTCGTACTGATCGTTCCGCTGTACCTGATGATGGTCGAAATCGGCCTGGCCAACCGCCTTGCCAGCCTGATCATCGCCTACACCAGCTTCGCCCTGCCCTATGCGCTGTGGCTGCTGCGCTCGTTCATGGCGGCGATTCCAGAGGAGATGGAGGCGGCGGCGCGGGTCGACGGCGCCAGCCGCATCGGCGCGTTCGTCGACATCATCCTGCCGCAGGCGTTACCCGGCATCGGCGCGACGGCGCTGTTCACCTTCATCCTTGCCTGGAACGACTATCTCTACGCGCTGGTGCTGGTGAACACCGACACCGCGCGACCGCTGACCACGGGCGTCGTCACCATGTTCGTCACCACCTTCAACGTCGAATGGTCGATGCTGATGGCGGCGTCGGTGCTGATGAGCATTCCGCCGATCATCCTGTTCACCTTTTTCCACCACCAGCTGAGCCGCTCGATCGGCGCGGCCGGGGTCCGGAGCTGACGGGGGCGGCAATGGCGGAGGTGGTCTTCGACAGTGTCTGCAAGCAATACGACGATGTCGTCGCGGTCGACGCGCTCGACCTGACCATCGCCCCCGGCGAAATGGTGACGATGCTCGGCCCGTCAGGCTGCGGCAAGTCGACGGTGCTGCGGATGCTCGCCGGGCTGGTCATGCCCGACAGCGGCCGCATCCTGATCGACGGCAACGACGTCGGCGGGCTGACTCCGGGCGAACGCGACATCGCGATGGTGTTCCAGACCTACGCGCTCTACCCGCACATGACCGTCGCGCAGAACATCGCCTATCCGCTGCGCAAGCGCGGCGTTGCCCGTGCCGAGCGGATGCGGCGGGTGCGCGCGTTGGCCGAATCGCTGCAGATCGCGCCACTGCTCGACCGGCGGCCGGCGCAGCTGTCGGGCGGGCAGCAGCAGCGCGTCGCGCTCGGCCGGGCGATGGTCCGCGACCCCAGCGTCTTCTTGTTCGACGAGCCGCTGTCCAACCTCGACGCCAAATTGCGCGCGCATATGCGCGGCGAGCTGATCGAGCTGCACCGGCGGCTCGGCCGGACGATGATCTATGTCACCCACGACCAACTGGAAGCGATGACGATGGCGACGCGGATCGCGGTGATGGCCGACGGCGCCCTCCAGCAATACGGCACGCCGGCCGACATTTACGACCGCCCGGCCAACCGTTTCGTCGCCGGCTTCGTCGGCACCCCGGCGATGGCGCTGATCGACGGCGCGCTGCTGTTCCAGGACAACCGGGCGATCCTGGGCATCGGCGGGTTGACCGTCGACCTCGGCATCCGGCGGTTCCGCGACCGGCCAGTCGGAACATGGCAGGTCACCGTCGGCATAAGGCCGGAAGACGTGACGATCGGCAACGGGCCGTTCGCGGCGCGGATCAGCGCGATCGAGCCGATCGGCCACGAGACGATCCTGACGCTGGAGGCGGGCACTGCCCGGCTGTGCGCCCGCGTCGCCGGCTCCAGCCTCGCTGCGGTCGGGGAAACGGTGCGCTTCGCGCTACGCCAGCATCGCCTTCACTTCTTCGACGTCGTCAGCGGGCGACGGATCGACGAGATCGGCCTCGCGGTGGTCGACGGCAAGGCGATGTGAGGCGGCGGGGCGCCGGATAAACGGGGGACGGGACGATGGATCTGGGAATCGCGGGACGACACGCGCTGGTCTGCGGCGGCAGCCGCGGCCTTGGTCGCGCGGCGGCGGAGGCGCTGGCGCGCGAAGGCGTGAATCTGACGCTGGTCGCGCGCGACGCCGCGGCGCTGGCCGCGACCGCGGGGGCGATCAGCGCGAAAACCGGCGTCGCCGTCAACCATATCGCCACCGACCTGACCTGCCCTGACGCCCGCGCGCAGCTGACCGCGGCATGGGACGCACCGGACATACTGGTGTGCAACCCCGGCGTCCGCCAGACGCCGGCTGATATTCACACGCTCGGCCGCGACGGCTGGGATTTCTGGATGGAGGCGCACTTCCACGCCGCGCGCGACCTGATCCTGGCGGCGGTGCCCGGCATGTGCCGACGGGGCTTCGGCCGGGTCGTCAACATATCGGTCAGCAACATCAAATTCCCCCAGACCGGCTTTGCCCACAGCCATGCCGCGCGCGCCGCGCTGGCCGCGACGATCGCGGCGATGGTGCGCGATCTGGCGCCGCACAACGTGGTCATCAACAGCGTACTGCCCGGCTTCTTCGACACGGAGGCGCTGCGCCTGAACCTGCACAGCCACGCCGAGCGGGCAGGCACCAGCTATGAGGCGATCGTCGCCGACCGGCTGGCGCGAACGCCGGCCGGGCGCTTCGCCGACCCGGCGGAATGCGGCGCGCTGATCGCCTTCCTGTGCAGTGCCCAGAACAGCTTCATGACCGGCCAGAACATCGTCAACGACGGCGGCGTCTACCAGGGCCTGTTCTGAACCAGCCGGGCCGTGATCGGCAGCCCGGCCGGGCGGGGGCCGTTCAATCCTCGGCGCGGATCAGGTGGAACGTCGTCTGGCGGCCGTCGATGTAGCGTACCGTCTTGCCGTCGAAGAACGCGTCCTCCTCCGACTTGAAATCGACCATCTGGTTGTCCCATTCGGGCACCGCCTTGGCCGCCTTCAGCTCGATCGACCAGGCGATATTCGGCCTGAGCTTGTGTTCGCCATGCGGCACGAACACCTGTTCTTCCGAAAGGCCGATGGCGCTGCCGGCGCCGTGGCCGTGATAGCCGATCGGATGGGAATAGATCGTCGGGTTCAGCCCGGCGGCGATCGCCTTGGCGCGGGCGCGCGCGAGCACCTGGTTGCCGGTGTCGCCGACCCGGAATTCCGACGTCACCGCATCCTGCACGCCGTTATTGGCCAGCAGCCCCGCCTTCAGACCGGCCGGCGCATCGGTCTCCCCGTCCTTCAGGACGTAGGCGACATGCTGGGTGTCGGTGCTGAAACCGAGATAGACGATGCCGAAATCGACGCGCAGCATGTCGCCCTTCTGGATCGGCGCGCCTTCCTCGCGCAGCACGCCCTTCACCCCGCGCCGGGTGATCTCCACCGACGGGTGGAACCACGAGCCGAGGCCCAGGTCGTTCACCCGCTGGCGATACCACCAGACGAGATCCTGGTTGGTCGTTACCCCCGGCTTGATCACCTTGCCGGAAAAGCCCTCGCCAATAATCGCGTGGGCGATGCGGACGATTTCGGGGTAGCGCTCCATCTCCGCCGGCGTGCGGGTTTCCAGCCAGCCGATCGCCAGCGGATAGCCGGAAACAACCCGCCCCTTCTGCTCCGGGGTCAGCACCGCCAGCAGGTCGTTATACTGGCTGTAGGTCATGCCGTCGGCAAAGGCGGTCAGCGACGAGGTGTTGAGCGCGATCTTCCGCGGATCGCGCTCGGTGATGATCTCGGCCAGCCGCTTCCACTGGTCGGGCTGCTTCTCCATGTCCCAGGCGGCCGGGAACACGTCCCCCATGCCGTGCTTGCTGATCACCAGCCGCTCGACCGGCTTGCCCTGGCCAGGGTCGAAGAAGACGAGGATGGTCCGACGCCGCGCGCGGAGATTCTCCGCATTGAGCATCGTCGAGACCACCGGGTCTTCCAGATACTCGCGCGCGACCAGCACCCACATGTCGATGCCGTTTTCGCGCATCAGCATCGGCACGACCGTGTCGAGCCGCTCCTTCAGCCAGGCGTCGCGCAGCCTCGCCTGCTCGCGCAGCGGCAGGATCGCCGGACGCGCCGGGCTCATCGACGCCTCGCCCTGCGCCGGCGCCTGGGCGACGGCGGGTGCCGCCAGGCCAAGCGCCATTGGCGCCGCCAGCCAGAAATGTCTCATCACCTTCTCTCCCCAGCGACGTGCGGCGATCAGCCGAACGGGTTCTCGATCGACGGCGGCGGTACCGAGAAATAGCGCGGCCCCGTTTCGGTCATGTAGAAGCAGTCCTCCAGCCGTACGCCGAACACGCCCGGCGCATAGAGGCCCGGCTCGTTGGAGAAGCACATGCCGGCGGCCAGCGGCGTCACCTCGCCATGGACGAGGTTGACCGGCTCGTGCACATCGAGGCCGATGCCGTGGCCGGTGCGGTGCGACAGGCCCGGCGTCTTGTAGCCGGGGCCGTAGCCGATCTTTTCGTAATAGGCGCGGACCGCATCGTCGACCTTGCCGCAGGGTACGCCGGGCTGCGCGGCCTCCATCGCGATTTCCTGCCCGCGGTGGATGTCCGCCCACATCTTGCGCTGCAGCTTCGACGGCTCGCCGAAGACGAAGGTGCGCGAAATGTCGGAATGGTAGCCGTCGACGGTGCAGCCGCAGTCCATCAGGATCACCGATCCGTCCTTGACCAGCTGCGGCTCCTTCAGGCCATGCGGCGCGGCGGTTGCCTTGTCGATCGTGGTGCCGCCCGACGGGGTCTCGCCGCCGAACGACGCGGTCGCCACGCGCATCAGCGCGGTGATGTCGGCGCCACTCATCCCACGCTCGATTTTCTGGCCGATCGAACGATAGGCGGCAATCGTGATGTCGTTGGCACGCTGCATCAGCGCGATTTCGGCCGGCGTCTTGATGATGCGGCAACCGTTGACGATCGGCGTGCCGGATAGCACCTGAACGCTGGGCAGCGCCTTCTGCAGCCCGTCGACCGCGAAATAACGGACGGTCTCCTCGATGCCGATCCTGCCGGACGCGAGCTTGTGCTCCTGCAGCCAGCCGGCGACCAATTTCGAGGGGTTCTCATCCTCCTCCCACACGCGCACCTCGCCCGGCACGACGAGCATCTCACGGACCCGCGATTCCTCGAAGGCCGGGGTGACCATGCAGATCGGCCCGTCATTGGGCAGCAGCGCCGCGGTCAACCGCTCGCTGCGGCCCCATTTGACGCCGGTGAAATAGGTCAGCGTCGATCCCGCCTCGACCAGCAGCGCGGCAATGCCGTGCTGACGCATCAGCGTCTGGGCACGCGACAGGCGTGCATTACGCTCTTCACGGGTGATTGGTGGCGCCTCGGCGATCGGCGTGTGGGCGGGGGCCGCCGGCACCTGGGCCAGGGCGCGCGACACGCCGCCGACCGTTGCGGCGACCGCGCCTGCACCGGTGGCGAGCGCCAGGAAATTCCGCCGGCTTGCGCTGGGCATGTCCATCTTACTTCCCTCCTGCCAGTGATTTGAGCAGCACGTCCCAGAATACCAGTTCCTTGTAGAAGGAGTTGAGCAGCAGCCGCTCGTCAGTGCCATGCGCGCGACTGTCGTCCGGGCGGACCATCGCCAAGCTGCCGGCGCCGTAGGTCGGGATGCCGACGCGGCGATATTCGCGTCCGTCGGTGCCGCCCGACGACATGCTCGGGTCGGCCGGCGCGCCGGGGTAGTTGGCATGGATCGCCTTGCGCAAGATCGCGAACAGCGGCTCGTTGATCGGCGAGGCCGGGCTTTCCACCGCTTCGCCGTCCAGCTCCACCTTGACCGCCGGGTTGCCGATCGCCTTCGCCAGCGTCTGCTGCACCTCGGCCACCGGGGTGCTCGGGAAGATCCGACAGTTGACCGTGGCCACCGCGTTCTGCGGCAGCGCGTTGGGCGCGTTCCCCGCCTTCAGCATGGTCGCGACGCAGGTCGTCCACAGAATGTTCGAATCCGGCACCGTCTCCACCACGGCGCGCGCCGCCGCGTCGTTCGGATCGGCGAGCAGCCGGTTGAACGCGGCACCGACTTCACCGCCGCGCTTGGCCGCGGTCTTCTTCACCATGTCGCGGGTGATTTCGTTGAACAGCACCGGGAATTTCAGCGCCTGCACCGCCTTGATCGCGTCGGCCAGCTCATAGATCGCATTGTCGGCGCGCGGCGACGCGCTGTGCCCGCCAGGGTTGCTGGTCGAGATCAGGAAGGTCGCGAAGGTCTTTTCCGCCGCCTGGATCGAGAAGATCGGGTTCGACCCGTCGCGCTCCATCGAGCCGCCACCGGCATCGGCGTTGAGCGCGAATTCGGCGTCCTTGACCCACGGGTGCTGGGTCAGCGCGCGGGTGGTGCGCATGCCGGTTTCCTCGTCGCCGGAAAAGGCGATGACGAGGTCGCGGTTGGGGGTCCAGCCCGCCTTCTTCAACCGCATGAAGGTGGCGGCGACCAGCGTCATCCCCGCCTTGTTGTCGCTCGAGCCACGGCCATAGAGATAGCCGTCCTTCTCAACCGGCTTGAACGGATCGGTCGACCAGTTTTCGGCCAGCGCGTCGACCACGTCCATATGGGCGAGGAAGGCGATCGGCTTCTTCGCCGCCTTGCCCGCCCCCCGGTAGCGCACCACCAGCCCCATCGTCGTCTCGCCGTCGACCTCGACCGGCACCGGCTGGATGTCCTCCGCCGCGAAGCCGGCCGCGCGGAAACGGGCGGTCAGGGCATCAACCAGCGCCGGCACCTGGCCATGCCCCTTGGCGGTGCGGAAGCTGATCGCTTCTTCCACCATCTCGCGCACCATCGCGCGGTCGGCATCGGTGACCGCGGTCTTTTGCGCCAGGGCGGGGGTTGCGACCAGGATCGACGCGGCGACCCCGAGCATGAATTTGACGGTACGGCGGTGCATTTTCCTACTGATCCTCACATCAAAAAAGAAGGGCCGATCACGCTCGACCGGCCCTTCCATGACACTACTCTATCGTTTGCGCGACCCTCAGAAGTTGACCGACGCACCCGCGAAGAAATAGCGACCCATCGCGTCATAATACTGCGGATAGGTGTTGCCGTTGCCACCATCCTCGATCGCGGTGCTCGTGGTGAGCGGCGGATCGCGGTCGAAGATGTTGTTGACGCCGACACGCAGGTTGAAGTCCTTGCGGATTTCGTAGCCGACGGTCAGGTCGAAGTAGCTGCGCGAACCCAGCTCCTTGTCGACCAGCGCATAGCTGCCGTTCAGGGCCGGCTGCGAGCTGGTCGATGCGATATTGACCGCCGAGGTATACCGCCAAGTCACACCCACCGACAGATCCCACGGCGTGTTCCAGGTCGTGGTGAACTTATGCCGCCATTCCGGACGCGGACGGCCGCACAGGCCGCCGTAGAGACCGGCGCAGTCGTAGATGTCCGACTGTGGCGAACCCGGCAGCGGCGTCGTCTCGAACTTGCCGAGATAGGTGCCGACCAGGTTGAAGTTCAGGCTGCCCAGTTCGCTACCCACCAGGTTAGCCAGATCCGTGCGATAGTCGACGTTCACGTCGAGGCCGGTCGTCTTGAGCGAGCCGGTATTGACGTTGAACCGCTCGAAGTGACCGACATCTCCCTGCCACAGCGACCCGGTATTGGGGTTGCGGACGATCAGGTCGCAGAAATACTGCTCGCCGGTCTCCAGGCAGTTCTTCAGTGACAGGGTGGGGTTCACGCTGCCCACCATGCCCTTCACCTTGATGTCGAAATAATCGAGAGAGATCGACAGCCGCGGGATGAACGACGGCTGGATGACCGTGCCGAACGACAGCGTGTTGGCGGTTTCCGGCTTCAGGTTCGGGTTGCCGCCGATCATCGCGCCGAACTGGCCGGCCGGGTTGTCGACGATGAAACCGTACTGGCCGGTCGTCACCCCGGTGCGCTGGCACTGCGCGAGGGTAGCGAAAGGCGTCGCGCCGGCGCAGGGGTCGAACGAACCGTCGGCGTTCCGGGTCAGGTTGACCTCGAACATCGACTGGTTGGAGAAGAGTTCAACCACGTTCGGCGCGCGCACCGCGCGCTGGATGCTGCCGCGGAAGCGCAGATCGCGCACCGGCGCCCAGTTCACGCCCAGCTTGTAGGTGTCGGTCTTGAACTCCGCACGCGACCCGGTCAGGCTATCCCGCCCCTTGTAGTCCGAATAACGATACGCACCCTCGAACGACAGCAGGTCGAAGAACGGCTGATCCTCTACGATCGGCACGTTGACCTCGACGAAGGCTTCCTTCGCGATGGTGTGCCCCTTGATCGGCAGTTCCGGGCTGCCCGCGTTCTGGTAGATCTCGTCCGGCTGATAGTTGACGCTGTTCTTCCGGTACTCGACACCGAACGCCACGCCGACGCCGGTGCTCGCCCAAGGCGACGTCAGACCGACTTCGCCGAGGTCGCCGTCGACTGCGGCAACGATGTTGACCAGGCTCGTGTCGCCGGTGATGCTCTTGAACTCGGAAATATAGTCGACGGCATCCTGGCTTGCACTTGCGCCGAAATAGTCGAGCGGCGAGCAGTTCGGGTCGTCGTTGTCCGGGCTGGCGTCGGCGTTGATCTTACAGATGGTCTGGCCGAAAGTGCTCGACGTCGGTCGGCCGTCACGCACCGCGTAGAACGCGTTGGACGTCCGCTGGCGGCTGGAGTCGCCTATGAAGTTGCTGCGGTATCCGACATTCGCATACAGGCCGTAGATGTCGTAGTTGAATGGTCCGACCAGCTTGCCCTTGGTCCCAAGCACAATGCGGTAGACGGTGTGGCGCAGGTCGTCCTGGCGGTTGCCGCCCTCGACGTTGCGGCGGGCCATGGTGATGCCTTCCGCAATGCTCTCCGGCCCGACATAGTTGCCGTCGACATCATAGATGCTGCCGAGCGTGCGGCCGGTGCTGGTGCAGAGGTAATCGGCCTGCTGCGCACTGAGGAACGGGTTGTCGCAGTTGATGCTGTTCAGGCCGCTCGAATTGTCAAAGATGCCGCCTGAATTGTTGCCCGGCGCGATCTGGGCAACCGAGTGGTCGTCCATGAAGCTCAGCTCGACATAGGGGGTGAAGTGCTCGTTCACCTCGTAATGCGCCATCGCGCCGAGCATGTAGCGCTCGTCCGGCCGCTGATAGTAGTTGAACGGCGCATAGTTGTAGCGGGCGGTACCGTCGACGAACTGGCCGTTCGACACGCGGAACGAAACCGGCAGCTGCGGAATGCGGCCAGCGCCGGCGTTGGTCAGGTTGGCCGGCGCGTTGTTGGCCGAACCGGAGCAGGTGAACTCGCTGCCGTCGGTGCCGGTGGCACCCAGCGCACAAGTGCTGTAGTCGAAGTCCTTTTGCAGGACCGGATTCACCTTGCGGTAGGTCGCATAGGCGGTGACATTACCGCGCCCCTCGGCGAAGTTTCCGCCGAGCACGACCGAATAATCCTGGGCGAAGCCGTTCCAGACATTCTTGTCGGCATTCTCGAACTCACCCGGGAACTGGGCGTTGAAGCTGTCGAGCAGGTTGCGCAGTTCGGTGCGGTCGTTGCTGTGCTGGAAGCCCGAGACGTTGGTCGAGAAACGAACGCCTTCGAAATTGTTGCGCAGCTTGAAGTTGACGACGCCGGCGATCGCGTCCGAACCGTAGACGGCGGAGGCGCCGCCGGTCAGCACTTCGACCGACTCGATCAGCGCCTGCGGCACCTGGTTGACGTCGGACGGGATGTTCTTCGGCGAACCGTAAGGCAGGCGGCGGCCGTTGATCAGCACCAGCGTGCGCGACGGGGTCAGGCCGCGAAGGTCAACCTGGGCGGTGCCGGTCGCTTCGTTCGAGTTGTTCGCGCCCTGGGCGGCGAACACCTGCGGCAGCTGGTTGACCATGTCCTCGGTGCGAACGGTGCCGCGCGCGGAGAACTCCTCGCTGTTCACCTGGGTGATCGGGCTGACGCTCTCCAGGTTGGCGGAGCGGATGCGCGAGCCGGTGACAACGATGTCGGCGGCGGCTTCCGGCGCATCCTGCGCCACGGCCGGCGCGGCATAGACACCGCCGACCAGCACGGTCGAGGCAAGCAGCAAGGTCTTGATTGTCGTGGATTGCATTATGAACCCCCCTTTTCATGTCTTGAGGTTGCTGTTCTGTATGGCCGCGCCTCCCTTCGGCGCGGCCGCGTGCGGCATTGGCGTTATTTGTAGCGCCAGCTTGTCAGGTCTGCGCCCGCTGGTGCGGCGGCCTCGATCCGCTTCAGGATCTTCGGCACGTACATCGTGTTGTAGCGCAGGCGCGAAACGGCATTCGGCTGATTTGGATCACCATTCCAGCAATGCTCGTCACGGTCGCCATACTTGACCTCCCCGTCGTAATGCGGGTTCTTGGTCTTTTTCAGGAAATCCTCTGTCAGGTAGACGGCGTTGTTCAGGTAGTAATTGTCCATGTCGCCGACATAGATGTGGACCTTGCCCTGGAGCTTGGGACCAAGCGTCTGCCAGTCGCGCTCCATGATGTGGCGCAGGTCGTAATTCTCGCGCCAGTAGGCGGCGACCTCCTTGTCGATGACGCCGGTTTTCTTGTCCCAGATCCGCTTCGGATAGCCGTCCTCGCCCATCGGCGAATAGACCGCTTCCCAGATGTCCCACTGGGCGCCCGAGCGGGTCTTGTCGCCCAGCACCAGCTCCCAATGGTTTTCCATCTCGGCGGTGTGGGTGACATGACCCAGATAGTCGCGATGCGCCGGCTTCGGCACGCGGCCGAACGGGCCGTAGCGCCAATAGGCGTTGTCGTCGTCGTAGATGTTGGTGACTTCCATCTGGCGGAAATCGATCGGGTCCGGACAGGCGGCGAAAGCGCCGTTGTATTCGTCGGGATACTTGACCTGAACGGCCAGTGCCTCCCAGCCGCCTGTCGAACCGCCGTAGGTGAACCGCGCCCAGCCCTGGCCAAGACCCCGGAACTTCTTCTCCAGCGCCGGGATGAACTCGTGGGTGATCGCATCGCCATACGGCCCGAGATTCTCGGAGTTCACCGCATAACTGTCGTCATAATACGGGTTCGAGTGGTCGATCTCGATGATCAGCATGCGCGGGAAGTCGGGCGAGATCCATTTCTGGTAGAAGGCATAGGCCTCCTGCGCCTCGATCCGGTTGTAGCACGGCTCGCCGAACCGCGCGGCGGGCAC
>NZ_SPHY01000026.1 GCF_004796535.1 Sphingomonas flavalba
CGGTATCGTTAGGACTCGTCGGCTTCAGGCGGAAACGGCACCGGCCCGCTCCCCCACCCGGCCTCCCGACGGCAGTATCATTTGGGAGGCCGGGTGGGGGAGCGGGCCGGTGCCGCTTGAACAGGAAAGACTCTGGACGGCTACGGCCAGCTCGGGAACCACATCCAGTCGCGGAACGCCTGGGCATCGGGCAACGGCGCGGCTGAGATGATCGGGTGGAAATAGACGAACAGCGCGGCTGCCACCGCCAGGAACAGCGCGGCGACGCGGCCCGAGCGCATCTGGTGGAACGCGCCGGCCAGCGCGATGCTGAGCAGCAGCGCCGGCAGATAATAATAATAGTAGAATCCGATCTTCTTCGGGATGACGATCCAAACCCCGATCGCGAACAGGTAGCCGCCCGCCGCCCACAGCAGCGGGGCTGAACGCGCCTTCAGCCCCCACCACAGGCAGGCGGTGACGGCGATCAGCCCGCCCCACATCACCGCCGGGTTGCCGAGCAGGATGACGCCGCGCTGCGCGCCGTCGTCGACCTCATAGAAATACCAGATCGGCCGGCCGATCAGCGGCCATTGCCACCACTGGCTCATGTAGGTGTGGGCCGCGAGCGGCTTGGTCTGCTCACCATAGATGAACAGTTGATAGCTGATCAGCTCGCGCAGCCGGAGCGGATGGTCGGCATAGCCGAGCGCCGGGGCGAAGGTGGCGAAATAGGCGGCGAGCGCCGGCACGCCGATCCACAATGCCGGCGTCCAGCGTCCGGCGCCGCGGAACGCCGCCGGGTTGCGGAATTGCGCGATCGCGGCGGCGGCGCAGGCGAGCGCGACATAAGGGATCGCCGTCCATTTGCAGCCGACCGCCAGCCCCAGGCAGAGGCCGGCGCCGAACAGCCGCGGCCGCGCGTCGCCCTCTGCCCGCCACGCCCAGAGCGTCAGCGCGATGCCGGCGGTCAGGAAGGCGCCCATGAACACGTCGAGCATCGCGATCCGCGCCTGGATGAACAGCATCTGGTCGAGCAGCGCGATCACGGCGGCGGTGGTCGCGGCCCGCCGGTCCCGGAACAGCGCCAGCGCGATCGCGAACAGCGAAACCATCGTCGCGGTGCCGGCCAGCGTGCTCAACACCCGCCAGCCGAACGGCGTGTCGCCGAACAGCGCCATCGACAGGCCGATCAGCCATTTGGCGAACAGCGGATGCTCGACATTGGTCGGGCCGACCATGCCGTAGGTGGTGCGCCCGGCCGGAACGTAATAGGTTTCGTCGAACATCAGCCTGGCTGGGTGGCCAAGATCCCACAGGAACAGCGCCTCGGCGAGCAGTGCCAGCAGCAGCACCAGTTCCAGCACACTGCGCCCCGCCAGCCATGCGACCGTCCGATCCAGCATCCGCAACCTCGTTCTCCGCCCGCCTGCGCCTTGTCGGCGGCTTTGCCGAAAAAGAGAAGGGGGTGAGTGTACCGACGCACGGAATGGCGATCGGCCGCTAGCGACGGTACGGATCGCCCAAGGAAATATTACTTGTCGCGATGATTGACCTGTGCCGCCGCTCCACTGCAAAGGCGGGGGCCATGAAGCGCACGACCGGCCAGGACCGCAGCATCACCCGCCACTGGCGCCCCGCAACCCAGGCGGTGCGTGGCGGCACCGCGCGATCGGAATGGGGCGAGACGTCGGAAGCGCTGTTCCTCAATTCCGGCTACAGCTACGACAATGCGGAGGAGGCGGCCGCCCGCTTTGCCGGCACCGAAACCGGCATGACCTATTCGCGCCTGCAGAACCCGACGGTGGAGATGCTGGAACAGCGTATCGCCCTGCTCGACGGGGCGGAGGCGGCGCGTTGCATGGCGAGCGGCATGGCGGCGATGACCGCGGCGCTGCTCTGCCAGTTGTCGCAGGGCGACCATATCGTCGCCGCGCGGACAATGTTCGGTTCCTGCCGCTGGCTGACCGACACGCTACTGCCGCGCTTCGGCGTCGGCGTGACGATCGTCGACGGGCCGGATACCCAGGCCTGGGCCGACGCGGTCCGGCCGGAAACCCGGCTGTTCTTCTTCGAAACGCCGGCGAACCCGACGCTGGACATCGTCGATCTGGCGGCGGTCTGCGCGATCGCGCGGGAACGTGGGCTGGTCAGCGTCGTCGACAATGCCTTTGCCACCGCCGCGTTGCAGCGGCCGATCGATTTCGGCGCCGACGTCGTCGCCTATTCGGCGACCAAGATGATGGACGGGCAGGGGCGGGTGCTGGCCGGCGCAGTCTGCGGGTCGGAGGATTTCATCCAGAACACGCTGCTGCCCTTCACCCGCAACACCGGGCCGACGCTGAGCGCGTTCAACGCCTGGGTGGTGCTGAAGGGGCTGGAGACGCTTGACCTGCGCGTCGCGCGGCAGAGCGAGAACGCGCTGACGGTCGCCACCTTCCTCGCCGGGCGGGTGCCGGGCCTGCTCTACCCCGGTCTGGCCAGCCACCCGCAGCACGCGCTGGCAATGCGCCAGATGCGGCTCGGCGGAACGGTGATGGTGCTGCGGCTGGACGGCGGCCGGCCACAGGCGCACGGCCTGCTCAACGCGCTGGCGCTGATCGACATATCGAACAATCTCGGCGATACCCGCTCGCTGATGACCCATCCCTGCTCCACCACCCACAGCGGCCTCGCCGCCGATGTCCGTGAGGCGATGGGCATCGGCGAGGGGATGCTGCGTTTCCATGTCGGGCTTGAGGACCCTCAGGACCTGATCGACGATCTCGATCAGGCGTTGCGGGCCGTCGGCCTGTGAAGGCGCTGTTCCCCCATGTCGCGACAACGCGCGGGGTGACGGTGCGGGTCGCGGTCAGTTTCCTGCCGGAGCAGGCGGAGCCGGCGCGGGGGCGGTGGTTCTGGTCCTACCACATCCGCATCGAGAATGACGGGCCGCAGGCGGTGCAGTTGCTGACCCGGCACTGGATCATCACCGACGGGCGCGGCGCCCGACATGAGGTGCAGGGCGATGGCGTCGTCGGTGAACAGCCGATGATCGCGCCAGGCCGGTCCTACGACTATGTGTCCGGCTGTCCGCTGGCGACGCCGACCGGCCAGATGGTCGGCTATTACGGCATGATCGCGGAGGACGGCGGCACCTTCGATATCGCGATACCGCGCTTTCCGCTGGTCGCGCCGGCGGTGGCGCAATGAAGCGGACCCACCTGCCGCTGAACGGCCTGCGTGTGCTCGACGCGGCGGCGCGACACCTGTCCTTCACCCGCGCGGCGGATGAGCTGGCGGTGACGCCGGCGGCGGTCGGCCAACAGATCCGCGCGCTGGAGGATACGCTGGGCACCGTGTTATTCCGCCGCACCGCCAAGGGGCTTGAGCTGACGCCGGAAGGCGAGGCCGGGCTGGATGCGCTGCGCGCCGGCTTCCTGAATTTCGAGGAGGCGGTGCGGGCGATGCAGGCCGGCCAGACCTCCAAGTCGCTGACCATCGCGGCGCCGCGCGACCTGACCGCCAAATGGCTGGCACCCCGGCTTGCCGCCTATGCCGCGACCGACCCGGATCTGCGCTTCCACCTGATCGCCGCCGATACCGCGATCGATTTCACCGAGGCCAACCTCGATTGCGCGATCCTGCTGCTCGATGGACCGGGCGAGCACGAAGGGGTGGCGTTGGCGGCGCCCGACTTCGTCGCCGTCGGCCGCCCCGATGGCGCCACCGGGCGAATCGAATGGCCAGGCTGCCCGCGCGGCGAGAGCGAAGCGGCGCCGGCGCTGAAGGTCGCCGATGCCGGGCTGGCCATCGACGCGGCGGCGGCCGGCTTCGGCGTCGCTCATGTTCCGGCGCTGCTCGCCGAGGGCGATCTGGCGGCCGGGCGGGTCGCGGCGGTTGGCGCGCCGCAGGGCGGCGGCGCCGGCTACTGGCTGATCGCGCCGACGCCGCAGTGGCGGCAGAAGAAGGTCAAGGCGTTGGCCGCCGCTCTCGCCGGGGCCTGATCTCAGGGCGCAGCATCGCCCGCCCGCGCCGCGATCGGCCTGGCATGGGTGACCAGCGTTGTCAGCAGCTTGCCCGGTTCCTCGCTGGTGATGTGGTGGCCGGAACGCTCGAACCATATCAGCCGCTTGGACGGTGCCTTGACCGCGGCGAACCATTCGGCGGCGACCTCGCTCGACACGTTGATGTCGTGGCGGCCGAGCAGCAGGATCAGCGGCACTTTCAGCGTGCGGATCGTCGACAGGTCGGTGGTCAGGACTTTCGGCAGCAGCGCCTGGGTGACGGCGGCCTGGCCCTTGAACGCGTTGCGGACATCCGCGTCGCTGTATTCCGGGGCGAGGGCGAAGGCCGCCGCCTCGAAATCGCCGCCGGGCCGCCGCCACGCCGCGCCGCCATAATGGCCGAGCCATTTGCGCTGGACCATGATCGCCTCGACCGGGATCGGGCCCGGCCCAGCGGCGTAGGGGGCGATCGCCTGGAGCGCGCGGACCGCCTCCGCATTGTTGTCGGCCTTCGCCCTGGCCATCGTCCACGCCCAGCCGCGCCGCTCGCTTTCCGGGCCGTTGGTCACCTGGCCCATGCCGATATAGGCGTGCAGCCATTCCGGATGGGCGGCGGCCAGCCGTAGGCCGAGCATGCTGCCCCAGCTATGGCCGATGACGAACAGCTTGCGCTTGCCGAAACGCTTTAACGCCCACTGGACGACTTCTTCGGCGTCGCGCTGGAAGCGTTCGGGGGTCAGGAGCGCCGGATCGTTCGGGCCGCTGGCGGTGTAGGTCTTGCCGGCGTTGCGCTGGTCCCAGTGGATGACGGTGAAATATTCGTCCCAGCCGCGGTCCCACCACCAGTCCAGCGGCATTTCGACGAAGCCGGGGCCGCCGTGCAGATAGAGGATGACGGGGTTGCGCAGATCCTGGCTGCGGATCGACACGACCTGATCGATGCCGCCGATCGGAATCGTCTCGACTGCCTGCAAGCCGTTCGGGCTGACGATCTGGCGCAGGCCGGCGATGATCCTGACCGCGTCCGCCCGACTGTGCGGGCCGACCGGGGCCTGCGCCGCCACCGGGGCGTCCGTCACCGCCGCAAGAGCCAGCAAAGCCGCATATCCGCGCATGGCGTTCCTCCTCGCTCACCGCTCGCTTCCTGGACGATAGGCGATGGCGGCGGCGGGATAAACCCGAGGGGGCGGTAGGGCGCGCGGGCATGAAAAAAGGGGCGGCCCGAAGACCGCCCCTTCTTTTTCCCCCGATCGTTGGATCAGGCGAGGACCGTGCGCGCGGTCCTGCGGCTGCGCCGCATCGCGCCACCGATCAGGCCGAAGCCGCCGAGCAGCATCGCCCAGGTCGCCGGCTCCGGAACCGCCGCGCCGACCGCATAGGTGTCGGTCTCGAACGCGAAGCCGTTCGAGTGGAGGCGGAAGCCGGTGATGTAGTCGCCGCCGTCAGCGGTGAAGTTCACGCGCATGTTCGACGTGTAGTTGCTCTGGTTGCCGTCGGCGTTGGTCGGCGTCGGCAGGGCGCTGCCGGCCCAGCTGCCGATGACGTTGCCGTTGGCGCCCAGAACCTCGACGGTGTTGTAGCCGTCGATCGAGCCCCAGTAGAAGCTGGCGGAGAAGTAGCCGCCGCCCAGCAGGATGTCGGCAACGCCGGTCGATGCCGGGTTCGGGACGCTGAGATAGCTCTCACCCGCCGGGGTGCCGGCCGGCGCCGCGCTCTCACCCGTGCCCGGCGCGACGAAGATCGTGTAGCTGCCGGTCAGGTTGCCGGCGGTCGGCGACGCGCCGTCGAAGTCATAGAGCAGGGTCTGGCCGAGGCCGGCATAGCCGACGTCGACACCCGGGTTGACGCCATTGGTATGCGTCGTGACGGTCACGCCCGCCATGGCCGGGGCAGCGAGGACCGCAAGGCCAGCTGCAGCGGCGAGAAGATATGCTTTCATGGTCTACCCCTTCACACTCGGTTACGCGCTTCGATGAATCGCCCACCCGGACTCACTGCGCAGGCTGTGATAGTACTAACAAACCGCTAACCTTGTCCTGTACGAATGCGACGTTTCGCAGAGGAATCTGCACGATTCACGGGTCGAATCGGGACGGATCGTCTCTTAACGGGACATTTTCCGGTCCGGCGGCGGGGATCAGGCGCTCAGGCGTCGATCGCCTCGCCGTCGAGTCGCGCCGCGTTGTCCTGGATGAACTGGAAACGGTGTTCCGGGTTTCTCCCCATCAGCCGCTCGACCAGATCGCGCACCCCGGCGCGCTGTTCGTATTCGCGCGGCAGGACGATGCGGATCAGGCTGCGCGTTGCCGGGGCCATCGTCGTCTCGCGCAATTGCTGGGGATTCATCTCGCCCAGGCCCTTGAACCGGCTGACTTCGACCTTGCGGCCCTTGAACAGCGTTTCCTCCAGCTCGGCGCGGTGGGCGTCGTCGCGGGCATAGGCGCTCTTGCTGCCGGCGGCGAGGCGGTAGAGCGGTGGCCGCGCTAGGTAGAGGTGGCCGCGCCGCACCAGTTCCGGCATCTCCTGGAAGAAGAATGTCATCAGCAGCGTCGCGATATGGGCGCCGTCGACATCGGCGTCGGTCATGATGACGACGCGTTCGTAGCGCAGCCCTTCCGGCACGAAGCGGTCGCGGATGCCGCAGCCGAGCGCCTGGGTCAGGTCGGCGATCTCCTGATTGGCGGAAATCTTGGCGCTGTTGGCGGAGGCGACGTTCAATATCTTGCCGCGGATCGGCAGTACCGCCTGCGTCTTGCGGTCGCGCGCCTGCTTGGCGGAGCCGCCGGCGCTGTCGCCCTCGACGATGAAGATCTCGGTCCCCGCCGGGTCGTCGGCGGAACAGTCGGTCAGCTTGCCGGGCAGGCGCAGCTTGCGGGCGGAGGTGGCGGTCTTGCGCTTGACCTCGCGCTCGGCCCGGCGTTTCAGCCGGTCCTCCATCCGGTCCAGCACGAAGCCGAGCAGGGCCCGCCCCCGGTCCATGTCGCTGGCGAGGAAATGGTCGAAATGGTCGCGCACCGCCGCCTCGACCAGCCGCGCCGCTTCCGGGCTGGTCAGCCGGTCCTTGGTCTGGCTCTGGAATTGCGGGTCGCGGATGAACACGCTCAGCATCAGCTCGTCGCCGTTCATCACATCCTCGGCGGACAGGTCCTTGGCCTTCTTCTGGCCGACCAGCTCGCCGAACGCGCGCAGGCCCCGGGTCAGCGCCGCGCGCAGCCCCGCCTCATGGGTGCCGCCGTCCGGGGTCGGGATGGTGTTGCAGTACCAGCGATAGCTGCCCTCGCTCCACAGCGGCCAGGCGACCGCCCATTCGGCGCGGCCGCGCCCGTCCGGGAAATCCTGCGCGCCGGAGAAGAATTCGGTCGTCGCACATTCGCGCCCGGCCAACTGCTCGCGCAGATGATCGGCGAGGCCGCCGGGGAACTGGAACACAGCCTCGGCCGGCGTCTCGTCGGCAATCAGCTCCGGCGCGCAGCGCCAGCGGATCTCGACCCCGGCGAACAGATAGGCCTTGGACAGCGCCATCCGGTGCAGCCGCGCGGGACGGAATTTCAGATCGCCGAAAATCTCCGGGTCGGGGACGAAGCTGACGGTGGTGCCGCGCCGGTTCTGGGTCGCGCCCAGCGATTCCAGCGGCCCCTGCGTCACGCCGCGGGCGAAGCGCTGGCGGAACAGCTCGCGGTTGCGGGCGACCTCGACCACCGTTTCAGCCGACAGCGCGTTGACGACGCTGACGCCTACGCCATGGAGCCCGCCCGACGTCGCATAGGCCTTGCCGGCGAACTTGCCGCCGGAATGCAGCGTCGACATGATGACTTCGAGCGCGGACTTGCCGGGAAATTTCGGGTGCGGGTCAATCGGGATGCCGCGCCCGTTGTCGAAAATCGTCACCCGGTTGCCGACATCCAGGCTGACCTCGATGCGGGTGGCGTGGCCGGCGACCGCCTCGTCCATTGCATTGTCCAGCACCTCCGCCGCCAGGTGGTGCAGCGCGCGCTCGTCGGTGCCGCCGACATACATGCCCGGCCGCCGCCGCACCGGCTCCAGTCCTTCCAGCACCTCGATCGCGGAGGCGTCGTAGCTGTCGGAAACGGGGGCACTGGCGGCGAACAGGTCATCGGACATGGCGCTGCTATAGGGACGGGGCGCCGCCGGTGACAAGCGGTGGATCGGATCGGCTGGTCGCGCGTTCGGGCGGGCAGTAGTGTAGCGTATGCGTTTCCCGTTTCGTGGCGGGTCAGGCGACCAGCGCCGGCCGTCCGCAGCGAACTCCTTCGATGCGGACGTCGGCCTGGCCCAGCCTGATGCCGACCAGGTCGGTCACCATACCCAGCAACTGGTCGACCGGCCCGGCCGCCGTGGCGAGCGCGCCGCCCACCGCCGCGCCGACCCCGCCCAGCCCGATCGGCAGGCCGATCAGCTGCACGTCCAGCTTTATGGCGCGGATCAGCGACGCGGCCAGCCCGGCGGCCAGGTCGTTGGTGGAAACGGTAAGCGGGCGGTGGCTGGCAATATCGGCGGCGGAAAAGTTGAGCCGCTGCCAGCCGACCCCGCCCAGGTCGACGCGCGCCTGCCCGTGCACCTTGACCAGCGCCAGGTCGACCAGCGTCGCCGGCCCTTCGGCCAGCGGCGTCTGGTGATCGCCCAGCCGCGTCGGATCGATGTCGGCGACCGACGCGTGGCCGATGCTCGGCCGCACGTCGAGCGCAAGGGTCTGTCCAGCCGATCCGCCGCCGCAGCCGATGTCAGCCAGCTTCGCCTCGGCGCTCGCCAGCTCGATGTAGAGCGGCAGGCGGACGCGGCCGATGCCGGCGATGCCCGGCGTCTTCGCCTCGACATAGACGCGGGTCTGCGCGGTGCGGACGATCGGCTCGCCATGGTCGGTGACGGTCAGCCAGGGCGAATTGGCCGGTCGTTCGCCGGCCGCGATCCACAGGCTGGTGTCGAACAGGCCGGGGATGCCGGCGCCCAGGTCCAGCTTCACCTGCCGGCCGCCGGCCGCCAGTTCGAGCAGCGCGCGGGTGAAGCCATAGGCGTTCATGTCGGCGGCGCCGCTGCCGCCCCGGCTGTCCTGCGCGCCATAGGGACCGGGGTCGATCAGCCGCGACAGCGTGACCGCCTGCCCCGGCACCCGCGCCGCGATCTGGCGGGCGGCGGCCGCGGCGGTGGCGTCCCCTTGCGCGCCGAGGGCATCGCCGAGGGCGCCGAACAATTGCGGCAGCGTCACTTCGCTGGCCAGCAGCTCCGCGAAGCTGAGGCCGGTCAGGTGCAGCCGCGTCGCCAGCGCGTCGGAAAAGCGCAGCAGCCCCAGGTCGGCGCCGAGCAGCGCGTTGTAGTCCATGACGCTCAGCTGCAGGTCGATGCCGGCCAGTTGGGACAGATATTGCCCCGCCAGCCCCCCGTCGACCGCCGCCAGCCGGCTGCCGATCGAGAAGCTGGCGAGCCGGGCGCGGGCGGCGGTGGCACTGCGCGCGATCGGCACGCGGTTCTCCGTCATCCACGCCAGCGCGAAATAAGCCGGGGCGGTGGCGCTGAGCGTGACCTTCACCGCGTCCGGCGATCCGCTGGCGGCGGTGAAGCGCTGGCCCGGTGCCACCGCGTCGTCGAAGCGGTAGTGGCCGGGGGTGACGGCGACCGCCACTGGGCCGTCCCAGCCGCTGGCGGCCGCTGCGGCGCGCGCCGCAGCGGCCGGGTCCGACAGGTTCTGCGCGGCGGCGATCGCGGCGGCGTCGGCGGCGCCTTGCAGCGCGCGCGTACGCACCCAGATCGATCCGAGGTCGACGGCGAAGGCGGCGCAGCCGAGCGCCATCAGCATCGCTCCGGCGCCGATCATCGTCACGCTGGCGGCGCGGTCGCGGAGCAGGACGCGCATCACAGGCCGCCCTTGCGGACCACGGCGGTGCGGCGGATCACCGGGCCGGCGATCGGCGCGAAGCCCAGACGGAACAGCATCTGGTCCGACGCGTCATAGGTGATCCGCACCGTAACGTAATCGCCCCGGTCGGTGACGCCGACCTGCATCCGCGCGAGGTCGACCGCCAGCCCGTCGCGCGCCTCCGCCACCGCCGCGCCGGTGGCCAGCGTCGTCCGCTCGGCCGCGGTCAGCCCGGCGATCGTCGCGCGGGCGGCATCGTTGGCCAACTGCTGCATCGAATGGGCGAGGTAGAAATAGTTGCCGCCGGCGAGGATGCCGAACAGCAGCGTCGACAGGATGGGCAGCAGCAGCGCGAATTCGATCAGCGCGGTGCCGGCGATGGCGCGTCGCGACGGGCGCCGGCGGGTGGGGCGGGGGAACGGCATGGCGCGCCTCTGCGGTTCGTTGACGATGCCGCCACTATCGCGCGCGGACGGTAGTCAATTCGCTCCGCCGCAATTTGCGGAAAAGCCGGTAAAACCTCCATTTTCGAGTGATGTAGTGCTGTCTGCTCCGGCGCGGACCAGACTGGCGCCGAAGCCCTAATGCCGGGCGGCGGCGGGCCGTCTTCCCCTGTGTGACTTGCGCAGAGCGCGCGGATTGATGGGAGAATCGATGATGGACCCGCAGCGGATGACGATGGCGACGGCGGCGGAAGTGTGCCGCAATTTCGGCCTGTGGCAGGACCGGGCGATGCGCGGGCCGGTGACCGTCACTAACCACGGCCGGCCGAAGACAGTATTGCTGTCGATCGACGATTTCGGGCGTGAGCGGCCGGGCGGGGGCGACGGCCGCCACATGGTGCCGCCGGTGATGCTCGACCAGATGGCGCAGGGTTACGTGACCCTCGACGAACAGTTGCTCGTCACCGGCGCCAACCGCGCCGCCCAGCAGCGGTTGCAGCGGGCGGAGGCGGAGCTAATCGGCCTACGTCTGGCCGATCTCTACCCGGAACTGACCGCGGCGGTGCTGACCCGCCTGCTGAAACGGGTGTTGCAGACCGGCGAACCGGCCAGCGTCGAGGCGCCGTCCGGCCGGCTGGCGGGGGAATCGCTGCGCATCGACGCGTTCCGCCATGACGGCGGCGTCGGCTATCTGACCACCCGCATCGACGAGGATGTCGCCGCGCGGGCGCTTGCCGCCGACCATGACGCGCTGGTCGCGGCGATGGCGGTGCATGGCGAGGCGGGCACGGCACGGCTGACCCCGCGCGGTACCTTCGCCGCCGTCGACGATACGCTGCTGGCGATGCTCGGCTTCGAATCGATCCAGATCGTCCATGCCCGGCTGTCGGACGTGGTGCCGGTCGCCCGTCGCGTCGCGGTCAACGAGGCGATCGAACGGGTGCTGACCGGCGGCGACGCCCGCGTCCTCGACCTCGAACTGCTCGGTCGCGGCGGCGAGGAGCATCGGATGACGATCGCCCTTGCCGCGACCCGCAGCGGCTTCACCATTGACGGCATGCTGCTGCTGGCGACGCCGGTCCGGCATTAGAGTTTGTCCGCTTGAAGCGGAATTGGCACCAGCCCGCGCCCCCACCCGGCCTCCCACATGATACTGCCGTTGGGAGGCCGGGTGGGGGAGCGGGCGAAAGCGCCCAAGGTTCCGGCGATACGCAGCATCGTTGGAAAGGTGCTGGAGGGTGGTGCCGCCTAGGCTCAGGACCCATTGATGTGAGAGGCTCGATCTGATTCAGGCTCCGTAAGGAGACTGAGCATGAGCGACCTGTACTGGCTGAGTGACGAGCAGATGGATCGTCTGCGGCCCTATTTCCCC
>NZ_SPHY01000027.1 GCF_004796535.1 Sphingomonas flavalba
GGTGTCGGTCAGCAGCGCGAAGCCGTCGTCGCCGTCGGCGGCGAGCGCCCGCGCCCGCGCCGCCCGCTCCCCGGCCAGCCGGCGCTCGGCGGCGGCGATCAGCTTGCGATGGTCGGCGGCGCGCGCATCGGCGAGCGGGCGGAAGGCGAAGCCGGTCAGCGTGCCGATCGGCTCGTCATCGACGCGGACTTCCCCGGCGGCGTCGACGGTCACTGGCAGCAGCGCCGCGTCGGCGCCGAGTTCGCGCATCAGCACCGTCGTCCGCCGGTCGACGAAACGCTGGGTCAGGCCGGCATGCAAGGCGTCGGACAGCCGCTCCTCCAGCGCGCGGGCGCGTTCGGCCCAGTGCGCCGGCTCCGCCAGCCAGTCGGCGCGGTTGGCGATATAGGCCCAGCTGCGCGCCGCCGCGATCCGCCCGGCGATCGTCTCGACATCGCCCTGGACATTGTCGAGCCGGGCGAGCGCGTCGGCGAACCATGTGTGCGGGACATGGCCGTCGCCCTCGCTCAGCGCGCGGAGCACGCGGGCGACGAAGCGGCTGTGCTGGTCGGCGCCGGTCTTCTGGAAATCGGGCAGGCCGCAGGCCGCCCACAACCGCGCGACCATCGCCGGGGTCGCCGCGCGCTCGCGCACCCACGGCTCCTCCGCCAGCCGTTTCAGTACCGCAAGGTCGGTCGCCTCCGGCGCGGCACGCAGCATCGGCTGGTCCGGCCGCCGTTCCAGCGCGGCGATCAGCCCGTCGAGCGTATCGGTCGGCGGCGCGCCGTCGCGCCAGTAGAGATGGTCGAGCGGCGGGAAGCGATGTTCCTCGATCGCGGCGATCTCTTCCGGCCGGAAACCGGCGCGCCCCGCGAGCGTACCGAACGTGCCGTCGCGCTGGTGGCGGCCGGCGCGCCCGGCGATCTGCGCCATTTCCGCCAGGGTCAGCCGGCGCTGGCGACGGCCGTCGAACTTGGCCAGCGACGCGAAGGCGACATGGGCGACGTCCATGTTCAGCCCCATGCCGATCGCGTCGGTCGCGACCAGATAATCGACCTCTCCGGCCTGGAACAGCGCGACCTGGGCGTTGCGGGTGCGCGGCGACAGCGCGCCCATCACCACCGCCGCGCCGCCGCGCAGCCGCCGCAGCATCTCCGCCACCGCATAGACCTCCTCGGCGGAGAAGGCGACGACGGCCGAGCGCTTGGGCAGGCGCGACAGCTTCTTCTCGCCGGCATAGGCGAGGGTGGAGAAGCGCGGCCGCTCGATCACCTCGGTGCCGGGCAGCAGCGCGCGCAGCATCGGCCGCAGCGTGTCGGCGCCGAGGATCAGCGTCTCCTCGCGCCCGCGCGCGCGCAGCAGCCGATCGGTGAAGACATGGCCGCGTTCCGGGTCGGCGCCGAGCTGCGCCTCGTCGAGCGCGACGAAGGCGACGTCGCGGTCGAGCGGCATGCTTTCCGCCGTGCACAGGATATAGCGCGCCTTGGGCGGGACGATCTTTTCCTCGCCGGTGATCAGCGCGACCGATGCCGCGCCCTTGATCGCGACGACGCGGTCGTAGACCTCGCGCGCCAGCAGGCGGAGGGGAAAGCCGATCATCCCGCTCGAATGGCCGCACATCCGCTCGACCGCGAGATGGGTCTTGCCGGTGTTGGTCGGGCCGAGCACCGCCGCCACCGGAGAGGACGCGAACGCAGTCATGCCCGCTAGATCGGCGATGCGCGCGCCAAGCGCAACCGCCGCCGGCGCGCCGAACGCTTTATCGCCGGCAGCCAACGATTCACCGCAGCAACAAATGCCATTGCCCTGTGTTAGTTTGACTTTAACCGTGATCCGGCCACAGTCCTTCGCCGGGCCGCGCGCAAAGCGACCGGGGCGGATTTCGGGGGCTTTCCCACCATTGTACCAGCGCCAGGACTTCGGATTCGGCTCGGCCGTCGCGGCGCTTGACCGCACGCCCGCCTTCGGGCGCCGCGTCGTCACCGCGTCGCCGCTTGACCGCGTGCACGATCACCTCGCCAATATCGAGCTGGTGCCCGACCTCGGCCATCGCATCGGATCGGCGGTGTGGTGGCGCGGGCTGGCGACGCTTGGCGCGCTGTGCACCGCCGCGATGGCGCTGTCCCCCGGCTTTTCCGACGCGATACCGGGCGCGACGCCGGCGCCGATGCGCCCCGCCGCGTGGGAGAATGCGCGGGCGCTGTCGATCGCCCCGCTCGCCTGGGGCGGCGACACCGGCCGGCGGATGGCGGCGACCGAGCTGGTCCAGCCGCTGACCGACACGCCGGAGCGCCCGTCGATCCAGCTGAGCGCGACGATCGGCCAGGGCGACGGTTTCGCCCGCGTCCTCCAGCGTGCCGGGGTCGGCGCCGACGAGGCGAAGGCGGTCGCGGCGCTGGTCGGCGGCGTCGTGCCGCTGACCGACATCGCCGCCGGCACCCGCCTCGACGTCCATCTCGGCCGCCGGCCCGACCGCAACCAGCCGCGCCCGCTCGACGGGCTGGGCTTCCGCGCCCGCTTCGACCTGAAGCTGGCGGTCGAGCGGATCGACGGCACGCTCCGCGTCCGCCGCATCCCGATCGCGGTCGACGACACGCCGTTGCGCATCCGGGGCTCGGTCGGCTCCAGCCTCTACCGCTCGGCCCGCGCCGCCGGCGCCCCGGCCAAGGTGGTCGAAGCCTATCTGAAGGCGATCGCTACCAAGACGGCGGTCGAATCGATCGGATCGGCGGCGACCTTCGACATCATCGTCGCCCACCGCCGCGCCGAGACCGGCGAGACCGAGACCGGCAAGCTGCTCTACGCCGGGTTGAGCCAGGGCAAGCGGCAGGTGCGGCTGCTCAACTGGGAAGAAAACGGCCGCGCCCAGTGGTTCGACACCAGCGGCATCGGCGAGCGCAAAGGACTGATGGCGCGGCCGGTGACCGGGCGCCAGACGTCTTCGTTCGGCATGCGGATGCACCCGCTGCTCGGTTACAGCCGGATGCACCAGGGCATCGATTTCGGCGCGCCAACCGGCACGCCGATCTATGCGGCGGCGGACGGCGTCGTCAGCTTTTCCGGGCGCCATGGCGGCCACGGCAATTATGTGCGGATCAACCATTCCGGCAATATCGGCACCGGCTACGCCCATATGAGCCGGATCGTCGCGCGCAACGGCCAGCGGGTGCGGCAGGGCCAGTTGATCGGCTATGTCGGCTCGACCGGGCTGTCGACCGGCCCGCATCTGCATTACGAGCTGTATCGCGGCGGCCGGCCGGTCAATCCGCTGTCGGTGAAGTTCACCTCGACCGCGCAGCTGGCCGGGGCGGAACTGCGCGCGTTCAAGGCGCAGCTCGGCCGGCTGATGGCGCTGCGCCCCGGCGAGCGCGCCCGCGCCCCGGCGACCGCGACTGCCGCCGTCACTGCCAACGCCACTGAGGGCGCCGACTGAGCGGCTTTTCGGGGCCGAAAAGGCGAAATTCCGGGCCTGATCCGGCCGGATTGACGCTTTTATCTCCAAACCGTGTTGATTTCCGTTCGCAAGGGTTGACGTGTCGCCCCGCGAGTGGCCTATCGCCAGCGTCCGAATCGTGGTGAGCGGCGCGAATCCGCCGGATTCGGGCAGCAGTCGTTCCACAGGCGGTTTGGGTTGCCGCGTCCGCGGTGCCCCGCGATAGTAGAAGGAATGCCCGCATGAAGGCCAAGGCGGGGTTTGTACTGCCGATGGCAATTCTGGCGTTCGTCCTGAGCGGCTGCGCCGGCGGCGGGGACGATCGCGAAACCCGCGTACCCGAAGCCGGCTATGTCGTGGTCAAGACCGAGGCGGTGCCGCTGTTCACCGAGCTGGCCGGGCGCACCGCCGCGTTCGAGACGTCGGAAGTCCGCCCGCAGGTTTCCGGCATCATCAAGGCGCGGCTGTTCACCGAAGGCGGCATCGTCCGTGCCGGCCAGACCCTCTACCAGATCGATCCCAGCCTCTATCGCGCCGCCGTTGCCCAAGCGGAGGCGAACCTGGCCAACGCCCAGGCGGCGTATGGTGCGGCCAAGGCCAAGGCCGACCGTTACCGCCCGCTTGCCGAGATCGAGGCGGTCGCCAAGCAGGATTATACCGACGCGCTGGCCGCCGCCCGCCAGGCCGAAGCGGCGATCGCACAGAGCCGCGCCCAGCTTGAGACGGCGCGGATCAACCTGCGCTTCACCAGCGTGCCAGCGCCGATCGCCGGCCGCATCGGCCGGTCGCTGGTCACCACCGGCGCGCTGGTCACCGCCAACCAGACCCAGGCGCTGGCGACGATCCAGCGGCTCGACCCGATCTTCGTCGACATCCAGCAGTCGAGCGCCGAGCTGCTGGCGCTGCGCCGCAGCTTGGCAAGCGGCGGCGCCACCCCGTCGAGCGCCGAGGTCCGGCTGAAGCTGGAGGACGGCAGCGCCTATCCGCTGCCCGGCCGGCTGGAGTTCAGCGAGGTCACGGTCAACGAGAGCACCGGCGCGGTCACGCTGCGCGCCCGCTTCCCCAATCCGTCCGGCCTGCTGCTGCCCGGCATGTATGTCCGCGCCAGCCTGTCGCAGATGACCGCGCAGAACGCGATGCTGGTGCCCCAGCAGGGCGTGTCGCGCGACCCGACCGGCAAGGCGACGGTGGTGCTGGTCGGCCCGGACGACAAGGCGGTGTCGCGGCCGATCGTCGCGGAGCGGACGGTCGGCGACGCCTGGCTGGTCACCGCCGGGCTGAAGGCCGGCGACCGGGTGATCGTAGAGGGGCTGGGGCGGATCAAGCAGGGGGACAAGGTGAAACCGGTGCCGGCGGGGTCGAAGGTTGCCCCGGCCGCCGCCGGCCGCGGCGCGGGCAGCTAGCCCATGCTGTCGCGCGTCTTCATCGACCGGCCGATCTTCGCCTGGGTCATCGCGATCGTGGTGATGATGGTCGGGCTGGGCGGCATCCTGACCCTGCCGGTCGAGCAATATCCCGATATCGCGCCGCCGTCGGTCAACATCCGCGCCAACTACCCCGGCGCGTCGGCCGAAACCGTCGAGAACAGCGTCACCCAGATCATCGAGCAGCAGCTGACCGGCATCGACGGGCTGCTGTATTTCTCGTCCTCGTCCAGTTCGGCCGGGCGGGTCAGCGTGTCGGTCACTTTCGACAAGGGCACCGACCCCGACATCGCCCAGGTCCAGGTGCAGAACAAGGTGCAGCAGGCGCTGCCCCGTCTGCCGCAGCAGGTGCAGCAGCAGGGGCTGGTCGTCACCAAGTCCAACGCCGATTTCCTGATGGTCATTTCGATCTATGACCAGACAGACCGGATGACCAGCCGCGACGTCAGCGATTTCCTGACCAGCAACCTTCAGGACGATATCGGCCGCATCGACGGCGTCGGCGACGTCAACGTGTTCGGCGCGCAATATGCGATGCGGATCTGGCTCGATCCGTTCAAGCTGGCCAATTACAAGCTGATTCCGCGCGACGTGATCCAGGCGATCCAGGCGCAGAACACCCAGGTCGCCGCCGGCCAGATCGGCGGCCAGCCGGCGGCCGACGACCAGATGCTGAACGCCGTCGTCACCGCCCGGTCGCGGCTGAGCACGCCCGAGCAGTTCCGCAACATCATCCTGAAGACGCAGAGCGACGGCGCCAAGGTACTGCTGCAGGATGTCGCCCGGGTCGAGCTGGGCAGCGAAAGCTATACGACGGTCAGCCGGCTGAACGGCCACCCCGGCGCCGGCATCGCCGTCCAGCTCGCGCCGGGGGCCGACGCGCTGAAGACCGCGCGTCAGGTTCGCGCCTTCATCCAGGAGCGGGCGGCCAACAGCTTCCCGCCCGGCGTGACCTATGCCCTGCCGAGCGATTCCACCGCCTTCATCCGCCTGTCGATCATCGAAGTGGTGAAGACGCTGGTCGAGGCGATCATCCTCGTCGTGCTGGTGATGTTCGTGTTCCTGCAGAGCTGGCGGGCGACGCTGATCCCGGCGATCGCGGTGCCGGTGGTGCTGCTCGGCACCTTCGGCATCCTCGCCGCCGCCGGCTTCACGATCAACACGCTGACCCTGTTCGGCCTGGCGCTCGCCATCGGCCTGCTCGTCGACGACGCGATCGTCGTCGTCGAGAATGTCGAGCGGGTGATGGAGGAGGAGCCGCACCTGACCGCGCGCGAGGCGACGATCAAGTCGATGGGCGAGATCCAGACGGCGCTGATCGCGATCGCGCTGGTGCTGTCCGCGGTGTTCCTGCCGATGGCGTTCTTCGGCGGATCGACCGGGGTGATCTACAAGCAGTTCTCGGTCACCATGGTGTCGTCGATGGTGCTGTCGGTGCTGGTCGCGCTGATCCTGACCCCGGCGCTGACCGCGTCGCTGCTGAAGCGGCAGCCCGTCACGGCCGGGGAGGAGGGCGGCAACCGCTTCGTCGCCGGCGCCCGCCGCGCCGGTGCCCGGTTCAACGCCTGGTTCGCGCGGATGTCGAAACGCTACCGCGACGCGGTGCGGGCGATATTCGACCGCGTGCCCACCGCCCTGCTGGTGTTCGCGGCGGTGCTGGGTGTTCTGGCCGTCACCTTCATGCGGTTGCCGACCGGCTTCCTGCCGTCGGAGGACCAGGGGCGCGCGTCGCTCCAGTATACCCTGCCGCCAGGCGCGACGCAGAGCCGCACGATGGCGGTTGCGCTGGAAATCGAACGCTATTTCCGTGAGCACGAGAGCGGCAATGTCGACACCATCTACACGGTCAGCGGATCGAGCCAGGCGGGACAGGGCCAGAACGCCGGGCGCGGCTTCCTGGCGCTGAAGCTGTGGGACGAGCGGCCGGGCAAGGAGAACAGCGCCGCCGAGATCAATCGCCGCGCCAATGCCGCGCTCGCCCATCTGCGCGACGCGCAGGTGTTCCTGCTCAACCCGCCGCCGATCCGCGGCCTTGGCCAGTCGAGCGGCTTCTCGATGGAGCTGCTCAACACCGGCAGCCTCAGCCGCGCCGAGTTCAAGCAGCGGCTCGACACGCTGCTTGCCGCCGCCAACGCCGACCCGGTGCTGACCTCTGTCCGCCAGAACAGCCTGGAGGATTCGCCGACCCTTTCGGTCGCGGTCGACCAGGAGAAGGTCGCGGCGCTCGGCATCGCCCAATCCGACGTCGATTCGACCCTGTCGGCGGCGTGGGGCGGCAATTACGTCAACGACTTCGTCGACCGCGGGCGGGTGAAGCGGGTCTACGTCCAGGGCGATGCGCCGTTCCGCAGCCGGCCGGAGGACCTGAGCGCGTGGTTCGTCCGCTCGTCTTCGGGCGAGATGGCGCCGTTTTCCGCCTTCGCCACCACCCACTGGGAGCAGACGCCCAATACTCTTGCCCGCTTCAACGGCGTGTCGTCCTACGAGATTCAGGGCGACTCCGCCGCCGGCAGCAGTTCCGGCGACGCGATGAAGCGGATGGCGGAGCTGGTGGCGGAGATGCCGGGCGTCGCCCTCGCCTGGACCGGCCTGTCCTATCAGGAGCAATTGTCCGGCGGGCAAGCGCCCTATCTCTATGCGCTGTCGCTGCTCGTCATCTTCCTGTGCCTCGCCGCGCTCTACGAAAGCTGGTCGATCCCGCTGGCGGTGATCCTGGTCATCCCGCTCGGCCTGGTCGGGGCGACGGTGGCGGTGGCGCTGCGCGGGCTGGAGAACGACGTCTATTTCCAGGTCGGCCTGCTGACGACGATGGGCCTGTCGGCGAAAAACGCGATCCTGATCGTCGAATTCGCCGAACGCGCCGAGAAGGAAGGGCGAAGCCCGATCGACGCCGCGCTGGAGGCGGCGCGCATCCGCCTGCGCCCGATCCTTATGACCAGCATGGCGTTCATCTTCGGCGTGCTGCCGCTTGCCTTGTCGACCGGCGCCGGCGCGCAGAGCCGGGTCGCGATCGGCACGGCGGTGATCGGCGGGATGCTGACCGCCTCGCTGCTCGCCATCTTCTTCGTGCCGCTGTTCTTCGTGCTCGTCCGGCGGCTGTTCAGCGGCCGTGCCCCGGCGGCGGAGGCGGTGGCGTGACCCGGCGCCGCGACCGGCTGGCCGCGCTGGCGGCGGTGACCGTGCTCGCCGGATGCAGCATGGCGCCCGCCTATCAGCGGCCGGAACCGGCGATCCCGCCGTCCTGGCCGGCCGGGGCGGCCGAGCTGCGCGCCGACGAGGCGGCGCTGCCGACGCTGACCTATCGCGCGATGTTCGCCGACCCGGCGTTGCTGGCGATTATCGACCAGGCGCTGGCCAATAACCAGGACCTGCGCCGCGCCGTCGCCAATGTCGCCGCCGCGCGGGCGACGGCGCGAGTGGCCGACGCGCGGCTGCTGCCGCCGGTCGACGTCAGCGGGCGCGGCAGCGTCGGCGAAAGCGGCGACACGATCAGCAAGGCCTACACGCTGAACGGCGGGCTGAGCGGGTTCGAGGTCGACCTGTTCGGGCGGCTCGGCAGCCTCAGCGCCGCCGCGTTCAACGACTATCTGGGGACGGAGGCGGCGCTGCGTGCGGCGCGGCTCAGCCTGGTCGCTGAAGTCGCCGTCACCTACCTGACGCTGGCCGCCGACCGCAGCCTGCTGACCATCGCGGCCGAGACCGAGGCGAGCGCCGCGCGCAGTGTCGAGCTGACCCGCGCCCGGCTGGAAGGCGGCGTCGCGCCGCGCACCGCGCTGCGCCAGGCGGAAACCGTGCTGGCGCAGGCGCGGTCGGACAGGGCGCAACTGACCGCGCAGGTCGCGCAGGACCGGGCGGCGCTGGAGCTGCTGGTCGGCGCGCCGGTTGCCGACGCGGCACTGCCGGCGGCGATCGAGGCGGTCGAGGGGCAGTTGGCGGCTGTGCCGGCCGGGCTCGATTCCCGCATTCTGCTGCGCCGGCCGGACGTGGTGCAGGCCGAATACGGCCTGCGCGCCGCCAATGCGCGGATCGGCGCGGCGCGCGCCGCCTTCTTCCCGACCATATCGCTGACCGCGGTCGCCGGGCTGGCGAGCGGCGCGCTGTCCGCCCTGTTCAGCGGCGATGCGTTCAACTGGCAGGTCGCGCCGCAGGCGACGCTGCCGATCTTCGACGGCGGCGCCAATCGCGGCAACCTCGCCTATGCCAAGGCGCAGCGGGACGCCGCCGTCGCCCAGTACCAGAAAACGATCCAGACCGCGTTCAGCGACGTGGTCAGCGCGCTTGCTCGCCGCGCGACGATCGACGAGCAGCTTGCCGCCGACATCCGCCGGCAGGAGGCGGCGGCCGATACGCTGACCCTGACCACCGCCCGCTACGAGCAGGGGATCGACGGCTATCTCGCCCTGCTCGACGCGCAGCGCACGCTGTATCAGGCGCGCCGCACCGTCGCCGCGACACGGCTGACGCGCGCCGCCAACCTCGTCGCCGTCTACCGCGCGCTCGGCGGCGACCAACTGGTCGACACGGCACCGCCGGCCGGAGACTGATCAGCGCGCGACCGCCCGGGTGTAGAGGTGCCAGGTCGCATAGCCGAGCACCGGCAGCGCCACCGCCAGCCCGACGAACAGCGGGATCGCCGCGACGAACAGGATCAGCGCGACGCGCAGCCCCCAGTTCAGCCATGCCGTCCGGTTGGCGGAAAAGGCGCGCAGCGACGTCGCCATCGCGGTGCCGGCGTCGACCGGCTGGTCGACGACCATCGGGAAGGATACCGCGCTGAGCGCCAGGGTGACGACGGCGAAGGCCAGGCCGACGAGATTGCCGAGCAGGATCATCGCCCAGCCGTTCTGGGTGGTGAACAGCTGAACGGCGAAGGCGGCGCCGGCGTCCGCCGGCGGGCTACGGCCCATGGTCGCTTCGTAGACCGCCCAGGCGGCGGCGAGCCAGGCCATGAACAATGCGACGAGGACCAGCGTCAGCGTCGCCAGCGGCACCCGTGAGCGGCCGCGCACCGGATCGAAGAAATGGCGCCAGCCGGAATCGAGCCCGGCCTCGCGCCGCCGCGCCAGCTCGTAGAAGCCGGCGCTGACCGCCGGGCCGAGGATGGAGATGCCGGCGATCAGCGGGAAGGCGAAGGCGAACAGCCGCCGGTCGAGCGCCAGGCCGCTGACCAGCAGCCCGATGACCGGATAGAGCAGTCCGGCGAAGATCAGGTCGCCGCGCCGGGCCCGGAAATCGCGCCACCCCGCCGCCAGCGCCCAGCGCAGATCGGCGGTGCCGATGCGCCTGAGCGTCGGGGTTCCGGGAACCGGAGTGGAGGAAGCAGGCAGCGCCGTGTCCATCGCCATTCTCCCGTCGCGTGGCCGGGAAGCGGTGCGCGTCGCGGGCGCGCCGCCCGGCCTGACCGGCCCCGTATACGCGGTTTCGCGTCATTGCCCAAATCCGCCGATACGATAGCGTAACAAGACAGGCCGTGGCGGCAGGGTGGCGACGGGCGGCGAAGCGCGCTAGAGGCGAGGGAATGGCGACCCAATCCGCGCCCGCGGCCGACCAGGCCGCGTTGCTTGCCGCGCTGATCGCGCGGGGCGTGGTCGATTCCGGCGGGGCCGCGCAGGCGCGCGCCGCCTGCCTGCATAGCGGAGAGCGGCCGACGACCTGGCTGGTCCGCAACGGCCATATCGCCGACGCGGCGATGGCGGTGGCGATCGCCGCGGTGACCGGCCTGCCGCTGGCCGACGGAGTCGACCCGGCCCGGCCGCGCCCGAGCGGGGTCAACGGCGCGCTGCTGGCGCGGCGGGCAACCTTCCTGTTCGCCGACGGGCCGGCCGGGCTGGTCGCGGCGATGGCCGACCCGACAGACACCGAGACCCTGGCCGCGCTCAGCTTTGCGACCGGGCGGCCGGTGACGCCGTGCGTCGCCCCGCTCGGCGTGATCGAACAGGCGCTGGGCCTGCCGCCCCCAGCACCGACGCAGCCTCGCGCGGTCAGCCTGATCGAGCGCGCCAGCCCCAGCCTGACCCCGGCGCTGATCGAGCGGATCGCCGATGCCTGCGCCCGCGAAGGCGGGCTTGCCGCCGGTATCGCGACGCTGGCCGCGACGTTGCGGCCGGCCGAGCAGGCGGTGCTGGCGCGGCTTCGCGCGCGCGGAGATACGGCGGCGGACATGTTCGCGGGTGAGCCGCGCTTCGGCGCGCCGGCGCTGGCGGCATTGGCGGCGGCAGATGGGCCGCAGGCGCTGGCGGTGGCGCTGCGCGTCGCGGCCGGGCGGAT
>NZ_SPHY01000028.1 GCF_004796535.1 Sphingomonas flavalba
CGGACCGATCCGGCGCTGACGGCGGCGGCGCTGACGGCGGCGGCGGCCGCGATCCGCGCCGATACGGGCGCGATCCTCGCCGCCAATGCCGATGACATGGCGCGCGCCGCCGCCGCCGGCCTGTCCGCCGCGCTGCTCGACCGGCTGCGCCTCGACCGCGAGCGCGTCGACGGCATCGCGCGCGGGGTGGACTCGGTCGCCGCCCTGCCCTCGCCGCTCGGCGCGCTGATCGACGAGAGCACCCGCCCCAACGGCCTGGTGCTGCAACGGGTGCGCGTGCCGATCGGCGTCATCGGCATCATCTACGAAAGCCGGCCCAACGTCACCGCGGACGCCGGGGCGCTGTGTCTGCGGTCCGGCAACGCCGCGATCCTGCGCGGCGGCTCCGATTCGACGGCGAGCAGCGCCGCCATCCATCGTGCAATGGTCTCCGGCCTCGCCGCCGCCGGCCTGCCCGCCGACGCGATCCAGATCGTCCCCACGCCGGATCGCGCCGCCGTCGGCGCGATGCTCGCCGGCGCCGACGGGGCGATCGCGCTGATCGTGCCGCGCGGCGGCAAGGGGCTGGTCGCCCGCGTCCAGGCGGAAGCGCGCGTGCCGGTCCTCGCTCATCTCGACGGCATCAACCATGTCTATGTCGCCGCCGCCGCCGACCCGGCCAAGGCACGGGCGATCGCGGTCAACGCCAAGCTGCGCCGCACCGGCATCTGCGGCGCGATGGAAACGCTGCTGATCGACCGCGCCTATCCTGATCCGGCGCCGCTGCTCGCCGCGCTGCTCGACGGCGGCTGCGCGCTGCGCGGCGACGCGGCGGCGCGGGCGATCGACCCGCACATCACCCCGGCCGATCCGGCGGACTGGGACACCGAATATCTCGACGCGCTGTGCACGGTCGGCATCGTCGACGGCATCGACGGCGCCCTCGCCCACATCGCCGCCCACGGCTCCGGCCACACCGAAGCGATCGTCACCGAGGATACCGCCACCGCCGAACGCTTCCTGGCGGAGGTCGACAGCGCGATCGTCATGGTCAACGCCTCGACCCAGTTCGCCGATGGCGGCGAATTCGGGCTGGGCGCCGAAATCGGCATCGCCACCGGCCGCCTCCACGCGCGCGGGCCCGTCGCGTTGGAGGGGTTGACCACCTACAAATGGCTGGTGCGCGGCACCGGGCAAATCCGGCCCTAGCGCGGAAATCCCGCCCCGGCCCGGTTGCGGCGGCGCCCACCGCTTCCCATCTGCGCAGACACCCGCCCCCGGATCAGGAATTTCCCATGCGCTACAATCACCTCGGCTCTACCGGCCTGTTCGTCTCCGAACTGTGCCTCGGCACCATGACCTTCGGCGGCGCCGGCATGTTCGCGGCGATCGGCGGCCTGGAACAGGCGGACGCCGACGCCCTGCTGCGCGCCGCCGTCGACGCCGGTGTCAACTTCGTCGACACCGCCAACATGTATTCGCGCGGCCTGTCCGAACAGATTACAGGCCAGGCAATCCGCAATCTCGGGCTCAAGCGTGAGGATATGGTCCTGGCGACAAAGGTGATGGGCGCGATGGGGGACGGCCCCAACGATCGCGGCCTGTCGCGCGCCCACATCCTCGATCAGGCTAAGGCCAGCCTGAAACGCCTCGGCACCGACCATATCGACTTGTATCAGATCCACGGCTGGGACCCGGCAACGCCGATCGAGGAAGCGCTGCGCGCGCTCGACGACCTCGTCCGCCAGGGTCATGTCCGCTATATCGGCGTGTCGAACTGGGCGGCATGGCAGATCGCCAAGGCGCTCGGCATCTCCGCCCGCCTCGGCCTCGATCGCTTCCAGTCGACCCAGTCCTATTACACGTTGGTCGGCCGAGATCTTGAGCGGGAAATCGTGCCGATGCTGCGGTCGGAAGGGCTTGGCCTGATGGTGTGGAGCCCGCTTGCCGGCGGCTACCTGTCCGGCAAATATCGCGGCGATGCCGGCGCGGGCCGGCGCGAAGCCTTCGCCTTCCCACCGGTCGATCCCGTGCGCGGGGAGGCGGTGCTCGACGCGCTGGCGCCGATCGCCGCGGCGCGCGGCGTATCGATGGCGCAGGTCGCGCTCGCCTGGCTTCTGCATCAGCCGGCAGTGACCAGCGTCATCGTCGGCGCCAAGCGGATCGACCAGCTTGCCGACAACCTTGGCGCCGTTTCCATCGCGTTGACCGCCGACGAGCTGGCGACGCTCGACGCGGCGAGCGCTTTGGTGCCGGAATATCCGGGCTGGATGATCGAACGGCAGGGCGGCGACCGCCGCAAGATGCTCGAACGGACGCCGCAGGGCGCCTGACCCCTCTTTGCCCGGCGGCCGGTTGCTGGCATGGCTCAGGCGATGACGATCACCGGCCTGCTCGGCGGCTCCTTCAACCCGGCGCATCGCGGTCACCGCGCGATCAGCCTGCACGCGATCGCGGCGCTGGGGCTGGACGATCTGTGGTGGCTGGTCTCGCCGGGCAATCCGTTGAAGGACGGCGCCGACGACATGGCGCCGCTCGCCGCTCGCCTCGCCTCCGCCCGGGACATGGCCCGGCGCGCACCGATCCGCGCGACGGCTGTCGAGACGGAACTGGGCACCCGCTACACCGTCGACACGGTCGCCGCGCTGGTCCGCCGCCACCCCAAACGGCGGTTCATCTGGCTGATGGGGGCCGACAATCTCGCCCAGTTCCACCGCTGGCGCGACTGGCGGAAACTGGCGCGCATCGTCCCGATTGCCGTCGTCGCGCGTCCGGGTTATGATGCGGCCGTCCACGCGGCCCCCGCGATGGGCTGGCTGCGGCGCTACGTCCGGCCCGCCAGCCAGGTTGCTCATTGGACGGACTGGAGACCGCCGGCCCTCGTGCTGCTGCGCTTTCGCCCCGATCCCACCTCCGCCACCCTGTTGCGGCGGATCAACCCCGATTGGCACCGCCGGTACGGCCGCGATCAACGGCCGCCCGCGCACTCGCCCGTCCATCACCCGCCTGTTTGAGGAACCCCCTTGGCTGCACCATCCCCGTCGCCGCAATCGCCTGAACCCGACACGACAGAGGCGCTGCACCGCCTCGTGCTGGCTTCGCTCGACGACGATCAGGCACTGGACACGATCTCGATCCCGCTGGAGGGCAAGAGCAGCATCGCCGACCATATGGTCATCGCCAGCGGCCGCTCGACCCGGCAGGTCGCGTCGATGGCCCAGAAGCTGAGCGAGCGGATCAAGGCCGAACTCGGCCGCACCGCCCGGGTGGAGGGGCTGCCCGCCGCCGACTGGGTGCTGATCGATGCCGGCGACGTCATCGTCCACCTGTTCCGCCCGGAAGTCCGCAGCTTCTACAATCTGGAACGGATGTGGGCGTTTGGCGATGCGCCGCCGGTCGCCAGCGCCTGACAGGTCCGTTGCTGCTCCACATCCTCGCGCGCGGGCGCATCGGGCGCGGGGCGGAGGCCGAACTGGTCGACCGCTACATGAAACGCATCGCCTGGCCCTGGCGGGTGACCGAGCTGCCCGATCGCGGCGGCCGCGTCCCCGCGCACGACCCCGGCACCGTCATGATCGTGCTCGATGAAAAGGGCCGCGACCTGCCGTCGACCGATCTCGCCCAGCGGCTCGGCCGCTGGCGCGACGACGGCCGGAGGGAGGCGCGCTTCGTGATCGGCGCCGCCGACGGCCATGCTACGGCGCTGCGTGACGAAGCCGACCTGCTGCTCGCCTTCGGCAAGGCGACCTGGCCGCACCTGCTCGCCCGCGCGATGCTCGCCGAGCAATTATGGCGGGCGACCAGCATCCTCGCCGGCCACCCCTATCACCGCGACGGATGACGGTGGCGCGCCGCCCCGCCGCCCTGCTTGCCCTTGCCGCCGGCGGCGCGGCGCTGGCCGTCCTCGGCCTCGCCCTGCCCGCCGGCGCCCAGACCATCGCCGACGAACGGCGGGAACTGGCCCGCGCGCTGGACGATGCCCGCCGGGCGACCGCCCGGTCGCAGGCGCTGGAACAGCAGGCGCAGGCCGCGCTCGACGATGCCGCCGTCGCCCGCGCGCGCGAAGCGGCGGTCGCCGCCCGCATCCAGGCGGCCGAAGCCGATATCGACGCCGCCGAGGCGCGGGTTGCCATTGTCGAGCGCATGCGCCGCGCCCAGCGCGCCCGGCTCGCCGCCCGGCAGCAACCGATCGCCCGGCTGACCGCCGCCCTGCAGGCCATGGCGCGGCGCCCGGCGGCGATGGCAGTGGTCCAGCCAGGCTCGGTCGCCGACATGGTCCATGTCCGCGCCATGCTCGCGACGCTGCTGCCGGTCATCCACGCCCGCACCGCCGATCTGCGCGCGGAGGTCGCGGAGGGAGAGCGCCTGCGCCGGCTGGCGGGGCAGGCGCTCGCCGGGGTGCGCGCCGGGCAGCAACGGCTGGTCGACGAACGCGCCGCGCTGGCCCGGCTCGCCGTCGCTCACCGTCGCCGCTCGCAGACGCTGCGCAATGAAGCCACGCTCGAGGCTGATCGCGCGATCGCGCTTGGCGAGCAGGCACGCGACATCACCGATCTGATGGCCGACCTGAACCGTCAGGCCCGGACCAGAGAGGCGCTGGCCGCACTGCCCGGCCCGCTGCCGCGCCCGCCCCGCCCCGGTGCCGCCACCGCGATGCCCGCCGTGGCCGAATCCGCCCTCCCTGCGGGGCGGCCAAGCTATCGGCTGCCGGTTAACGGCACCGTCGTCGCCGGGCTGGGCGAAATCTCGCGCGCCGGCGTCCGCTCGCGCGGGCTGACCATCGCGCCCCGGCCCGGCGCGCAGGTCGTCGCTCCCGCCGCCGGCCGCATCGCCTTCGCCGGCGCCTATCGCGGTTACGACCGGATCGTCATCGTCGATCATGGCGGCGGCTGGACCTCGCTGCTGACCGGGCTGGACGCGATCGCGGTGGCGATCGGCGATTCCGTGGTGCAGGGCAGCCCGCTCGGCCGCGCCGGTGCGCGCCGCCCCCGGATCACCGTCGAGCTGCGCCACGACGCGACGCCGATCGACATCACCCGGCTGGTCGGATAGCGGCGATGGCGGCCCGGCGCACCGCACAACAGCAGTTGGGATTCGCCGCGAATGCCTGTAGAGTCATCGCCCTTGCGTGTTAGGACCCGTTGTTCGATGCCGAAGTCCCTGTTCAGCGCCCCTCTGCTGCGCGCTGCCGCGCTGGTTTCGGCGCTGGCTCTCGTCCCCGTCGCCAATGCCGGGATCGCCGCCGTCGACAGCGCTACCTTCCGCGAGCTCGACACGTTCATGGACGTGTTCCAGCGGGTCCGCGCCGACTATGTGGAGAAGGTCGACGACAAGACGCTGATCAAGGGCGCGATCGACGGCATGCTCGCCAGCCTCGATCCGCACAGCTCCTATCTGGACGAAGCGGATTTCGACAATCTGCGCACCCAGACCGACGGCAATTACGGCGGCATCGGCCTGACCGTCACGATGGAGGACGGCGCGGTCAAGGTGGTGACGCCGACGGAGGACACGCCCGCCTTCCGCGCCGGCATCAAGGCCGGCGACTACATCACCCATCTCGACGGAGCGCTGCTCTACGGCGGCACCCTGAACGAGGCGGTCAGCCAGATGCGCGGCAAGCCGGGCACCGACATCAAGATCACCATCGTCCGCCCGGGCCGCGACAAGCCGTTCGACCTGACCCTGACCCGCGAGATCATCGAGCTGAAGCCGGTGAAGTGGGAGGTGAAGGGCGACATCGGCTATATCAACGTCAACAGCTTCTCGAAGAATACCGGGCCGGACGTGCGCGCCGCGCTGCTCGGCATTGACAAGGCGCTCGGCCGCCGCCCGGCCGGCTATGTCGTCGATCTGCGCTCCAACCCCGGCGGTCTGCTCGACCAGGCGATCGAGGTGTCGGACGCCTTCCTCGAACGCGGCGAGATCGTGTCGCAGCGCGGGCGTGAGAAGGTCGACATCGAACGCTACTACGCCAAGCCGGGCGACGACGCCCACGGCCTGCCGGTGGTCGTGCTGGTCGATTCCGGCTCGGCGAGCGCGGCCGAAATCGTCGCCGGCGCGCTGCAGGACCAGCACCGCGCGCTGGTCATCGGCGAACGCACCTTCGGCAAGGGGTCGGTGCAGACGCTGCTGCCGCTGAGCGAAAAGACCGCGCTCAGGCTGACGACGGCGCGCTATTTCACCCCGTCCGGCCGCTCGGTGCAGGAAGGCGGGATCGAGCCGGACCTCGTCGTTCCTCAGCTCTCCGATCCGGACTACAAGGCGCGGCCGCGCTTTCGCGAGGCGGACCTGCGCCGCCATCTGATCAACGAGGCAAAGGTCGACAACAGCCTCCTGGAAGACGACGTCAAGGAAGATCCCCGCTTCGCCCAGACCGCCGAGGAACTGAAGAAGCAGAATATCGAGGATTTCCAGCTCGACTACGCGCTGAAGATCCTGCGGCGGATCAACGGCACCGCCGCTCCGGCTCCGGCGCGGGTGGCGCAGGCCGGCAAGCGTTGAGCGGCATGGCCCGCGATCCTCTCGCCACCGCCCGGCTGATCGCGCTCGCCGCCCCGGCGCTGCTGCTCGGCGGCGCGCTGCTGTCGCAATATGTCGGCGGCCTCTACCCGTGCGAAATGTGCTACTGGCAACGCTGGCCGCACGCCGCCGCCATCGCCCTCGCCATCCTCGCCATCCTGCTGCGCCGCTCCGCCGCCGGCCGGGCGCTGACAGCGCTCGCCGCCGTCGCCATCCTGGTCAGCGGCGCGATCGGCATCTTCCACGCCGGCGTCGAATATCACTGGTGGCAGGGGCTGACCCAATGCTCGACCGGCCCGGGCGCCGGCGGCGGCGATGTCCTCGCCAATATCTGGGCGACGCCGCTGATCCGCTGCGATCAGGCGCAATGGACGCTCGGCGGCATTTCGCTTGCCGGCTACAACGCTCTCTTTTCGATCGGCGCCGCCATCGCCATCTTCCTGCTGCTTGGGCGCAGGGGAGCAGCGCGATGAACAGGCCAGGCGAAGCGATGCCGGACAGCGCGGCAATGCTGCGGGTCGATCAGGCCGGCGAATTCGGCGCCACCCGCATCTACGCCGGCCAGCTCGCGGTGCTGGGGGATCGGCATCCGATGGCGCGGACGATCGCCGGCATGGCCGCGCAAGAGGAACGCCACCGCCGCCACTTCGACGCGATGCTCGCCGAACGCGGCGTCCGCCCCACCCTGCTCCAGCCGTTCTGGGACGTCGCCGGCTTTGCGCTCGGCGCGGCGACGGCGGCGATCGGGCCGAAGGCGGCAATGGCCTGCACCGCCGCGATCGAAACGGAGATCGACCGCCATTACGGCCAGCAGCTCGACGAACTGGGTGATCGCGACCCGCCGCTCGCCGCGGCGATCGCCGAGTTCCAGGCGGAGGAGGTCGAGCACCGCGATGCCGCCCTCGCCGCCGGCGCGGAACAGGCCCCCGCCTATCCGCTGATGAGCGCCGCGATCCGCCTCGGCTGCCGCGCGGCGATCGCGCTGGCAAAACGGATATGATCGATCCCCCCGCGCGTTGGCGGGGCAGACTGGAGTGGAATGGAACGATGAGACTGCCCCTCGCCGCCGCGTCGCTCGCGCTTGCCGCCGCCCTCGCCCCGGCCCCGGCCGCTGCCCAGGCATCCGAACGGGTGCTGACCATTTTCGGCAACGACAAATGCCCGGCCGACACCATCTGCGTGCGTGCGCCGGAAAATGACCGCTACCGCATTCCCAAGGAATTGCGCCGCAGCATCCCGACGCCGGAAGACCGCAGCTGGGCCACCCGGGTCGGGACGATGGAATATACCGGCCGCACCGGCACCGGCAGCTGCTCGCCGGTCGGCGCCGGCGGCTGGACCGGCTGCTACCAGAAAATGCTGCGCGAAGCCCGCGACGAACGCCGCGCCGCCGCTGAGGAACGCGAACAGAACCAGCCACAGCGCTGAGTCTCATCGGAGCGAGCAGGCTCCGCTTGTGATCCAGCCCCGTCACCCCGGACTTGATCCGGGGTCCCCTTGATTTCGGCCTCCGCCGGCATGACGCTTTGGTCTCTTACTCCGCCGCCAGCAGCCGCTCCGCCCCACCCAGGTCGACGGAAACCAGCCGCGACACGCCCTGCTCGACCATAGTCACGCCGAACAGCCGGTGCATCCGGCTCATCGTCACGACATTGTGGGTGACGATCAGGTAGCGCGTGTCCGCCTCGCCGACCATCGCGTCGAGCAGGTCGCAGAATCGCTCGATATTGGCGTCGTCCAGCGGCGCGTCGACCTCGTCCAGCACGCAGATCGGCGCCGGGTTGGTCAGGAACAGGCCGAAGATCAGCGCCACCGCGGTCAGCGCCTGTTCGCCGCCCGACAGCAGGGTCAGCGCCGCCAGCTTCTTGCCCGGTGGCTGCGCCATGATCTCCAGTCCCGCCTCCAGCGGATCGTCGGAATCGACTAGCTGGAGATAGGCTTCGCCGCCGTTGAACAGGGTGGTGAACAACCGGCGGAAATGTCCGTCCACCGCCTCGAACGCGGCGAGCAGCCGGGTCCGCCCCTCGCGGTTCAGGCTGCCGATCGATCCGCGCAGCCGGTTGACCGCCTGGGTCAGTTCGTCGCGCTCGGCGACATTGGCGGCGTGGCTCTCCTCCAGCTCGCGCAATTCCTGCTCGGCGACCAGATTGACCGGGCCGATGCGCTCGCGGTCGAGCACCAGCCGGTCGTGCCGCCCGGATTCGGCGGCGACGTCGCCAACCTCGGCACTGGCAAAGCCGACCCGCTCGGCAAGCAGCACCGGCGGGCATTCGAACCGTTCGCCGGACAGACGGCCCATCTCCAGCCGCCGCTGCTCCTGGTTCTCGGCCCGCGCCGTCGCCCCGGCCCGCACCTCGCGCGCCTGCGCCAGCACCTCGCCCGCCGCCGCCAGCGCCGCTTCCGCCGCGCGCAGCTTCGCTTCCGCCTCGCGCTCCGCCGCCGCCAGCGCCTCGGCATCGGCGGCGCTTTGCGCCCGTTCGGCGGACTGTGTGGCGATCCGGTTGTCCAGCGCCGCCGGCGCCTCGGTCAGGGTCAGCGCTTCCGCTTCGGCGGCGCGGGCGCGCTTGGTCATATCCTCGATCCGCCGCGCCGCATCGCCGGCGCGGCTGCGCCAGCTTTTCGCCTCCGCCTGCGCGGCGGTGCGGCGCCCACGATCGGCATCGACGGCGCGGTCGGCGGCGGCCGCCTCAGCCTTCAGCTGCACGACATGCTGCTGCGCCCGCTCGCTGGCCCCGCGCAGCGCGTCGACCGCGCCGGCGGTTGCCGCGCCGTCGGGCAGCGCCGCCAGCGCGGCCTCCGCCTCTCCCAGCGCCATCGTCGCCTCGGCGCGTTCCGCCTCGGCCCGGGCAGCCCGCTCGTCGAGTTCGGCACGTCGCCCGGCCAGCCGCTCGATCGCGACCAGCGCCTGATCCTCGTCGCGGCGGGCGGTGCGGGCGCGGTTCTCCGCCGCACCGCGCTCCCCCCGCGCCGCATCGATTGCCGCCGCCGCTTCGGCCAGCATCGCCAGCGCCGCCGCCAGCGCCGCCTCCTCGCGCTTCACCACAACCTGTGCCGGCGGCAATGCCGCCTCGATCTCCGCCAGCCGGTTGACCCGGATCAGCCGTTCCGCCGCCGCCGCGCCATCCCCGCTGGCGACAAACCCGTCCCAGCGGCGCAGCGCCCCGCCACGGGTGACGATCCTCTGCCCCACCGCCAGCGGCGCGCCGTCGTCGCTGTCGACGACGCCGATCTGCGCCAGCCGCCGGCCCAGCGCCCCCGGCGCGCTGACATGGTCGGCCAGCGGCTCGGCGCCCGGCGGCAATGCCGGGTCGCCCGGCTGTGCTTCCGCCCCGGCCCAGCGCCGCGCGCCTTCCAGCCCGGCCTCCAGGTCGTCGCCCAGCGCCGCCGCCAGCGCATGTTCATAGCCGGGCGCCGCCCGCATCCGCGCCAACACCGGCC
>NZ_SPHY01000029.1 GCF_004796535.1 Sphingomonas flavalba
TGTGACGTCGGCCGGGCGTGCCGCGCGATCGAGCCACGCCGCCGCCGCCCGCCGGTCGCCCAGCCGTTCATAGGCGCGCCCGGTCAGCGCCGCCGCGTAGCGATCGCCGAACGCAGCGGCCGGCGCCAGCGCGGCGATCGCCTCCGCCGGGGCGCCGTAGCGCCAGTGGGCAAGGCCCAGCAGGCGGCGCGCGGCGAGGTTGTCGGGCTGGCGCGCGACCAGCGCATCGAGCCGGGTGACCGCCCGCGCGTTTACGCCAAGCCGGATCGCAAGGATGCCATCGAGCAGCATCGCCCCCGGCAACGCATCCAGCCGGGGGCCGGCGCGGTCGAGCAGGCTACGCGCCAGCGCCGGCTTCCCGGCCCGTGCCGCCAATACCGCCTGCAGATAGAAGGCCGTCGCGTTGCCGCTGTCGAACGCCATCGCGGCGCGGGTCGTGGCCAGCATCTCGCGGTAACGGCCGAGATCGCCCAGCGTCGCCGCCTTGTCGAGCAATGCCGGGACGTTGCCGGGATCGACGGCGACGGCGCGGTCGAACCAGGGGAGAGCGGCAGTGAGGCCGAACTGGCTGCGAACAAGCAGGCCGCGCAGGCGCAAGCCCTCCGGGTCGCGCGGGTCGAGCGCGACCGCCTGTGCCGCCGCCACGATCGCTCCGGCCACCTCGCCGCTGTCGCGGCGGAAGCGGGTGATGTCCTGCCACACCGCCGCCGATCGCGGCGCCAGCGTCCGCGCCGTCTCGAATTCAGCGACGGCGCCTGGCCTGTCGCCCAGCGCGGCGCGGGCACGGCCGCGTATCCGCGCGGCATAGGCGGCGTAACGGGCGGGGATGGCGGCGGCATCCGCCTCGGCTAGCGCCCCGGCGGCATCGCCGCGCAGCAGCAGCGCTTCGGCCATCAGGTGCCGGCTGCGCGCGGCGGGGAAGCCGGCGGCGCGCGCCTGCTGCAGTTCCGCGACTGCGCCGTCGCCGTCGCCCAGGGCCAGCGCCACCCGGCCGAGCAGGGCGCGGGCAAGGCCGTTCGCCGGATCGGTCCGCACCGCGTTCATCAGGTGGACGCGGGCGGTGCGCGGCCGGTGCAGGGTAAGCGCCGCCACCCCTTCGACCAGCGGCGGCGGTGGTGGCGCTGCCCCGGCCAGAGCCGCGAGCAGCGGCGGCGCCAGCAGCCGCCAGCGGCTAGGCCGTAGAGATGTCATACTGTTTCAGCAGGTCGTACAGCGTCGGCCGGCTGATCCCAAGCAGCTTGGCGGCGCCGGAGATATTGTTCTCGGTGCGGGCAAGAGCATGGCGGATCGCCTTGCGGTCGGCCCGCTCGCGCGCCGCCTTCAGGTTGATCAGCGCCTCGTCCTCGTCCTGTGCCTCCAGGTCGAGGTCGGCGGCGGTGACCAGCCGCCCGTCGGCCATGATCACCGCCCGCTTCAGCCGGTTCTCCAGCTCGCGGACGTTGCCGGGCCAGCTCCACGCGTCGATCGCGGTCAGCGCGTCGGGGGTGAAGCCCTTGACCGCAGGGTTCATCTCCTTGGCGAAGCGGCCGAGGAAATGCCGGGCGAGCAGGCCGGCGTCGCCCGGCCGCTCGGCCAGCGTCGGGATCTTCACGACGATTTCGGCGAGGCGGTAATACAGGTCCTCGCGGAACCGGCCGTCGCCGATCATCTCGTCGAGATTCTGGTGAGTGGCGCAGACGATGCGGGTGTCGACCGGGATCGCCTTGCGCCCGCCGATCCGCTCGATCACCCGTTCCTGGAGGAAGCGCAGCAGCTTGACCTGAAGGGCAAGCGGAATGTCGCCGACCTCGTCGAGGAACAGCGTGCCGCCCTCGGCCTGCTCGATCTTGCCTTCGGTGGTCTTGATCGCACCGGTGAACGCGCCCTTCTCATGGCCGAACAGTTCGGCCTCCAGCAGGTTTTCCGGGATCGCGGCGCAGTTGATCGCGACGAAGGCGCCGGCGCGGCGGCTGGTGTCGTGCAGGCCGCGCGCCAGCAACTCCTTGCCGGTTCCGCTGGCGCCGAGCAGCATCACCGACACGTTGGTGCCGGCGACCCGCTCGATCGTCCGCGCCACCTTCAGCATCTCCGGCGCGGCGGTGATCATCCCGCCGAGCACGGCATGGCGGCCGTCCACGCTCTCCGCCAGCCGCCGGTTCTCCGCCTCGATCGCGTGGAGGTGGAAGGCGCGGCGGACGATCAGGCCAAGCTCGTCGATGTCGACCGGCTTCTGGTAGAAGTCGTAGGCGCCGCCGGAAATCGCGCGCAGCGCGCTTTCGCGCGCGCCGTGGCCGGAAGCGACGATCACCTTGGTGTCCGGCGCCAGCGCCAGTATCTCCGCCAGGGTGGCGAACCCCTCGCTGGTCCCGTCCGGGTCTGGCGGCAGGCCGAGGTCGAGTGTCACCACCTTCGGCTCGCCCAGCCGCAGCGCATCGATCGCCGCCTGCCGGTCGCCGGCGACGAGCACCTCGTAATCCTCATAGGCCCAGCGCAGCTGCCGCTGCAGGCCCTGGTCGTCTTCGACGATCAGCAGGCGGGGTTTGTCGCTCATCACGCTACCTTCTGAACAGGGGTGCCGGCGGGCTGCGGCAGGATCAGGGTGAACCGGCTGCCTTCGCCCTCGCGGCTTTCGACTTCGATGCGGCCGCCCATCATCGCTGCCAGCGTCCGCGCCTCATAGGCGCCGATGCCGAACCCGCCGGCCTTGGTCGACGCGAACGGTTTGAACAGCTGGGTGCGGATGAAATCGCCGCTCATCCCCGACCCGCGATCGACGATCTCGACCGCGGCGTCGACGCCGTGGCGGCGGACGGTGACATGCACCGGCTCGCCGGGCGGACTGGCGTCGATCGCGTTCTGGACGAGGTGGCCGAGCACCTGCTCCAGCCGCAGCGGATCGGCGAAGACGAACAGCTCCGCCGGCCCGTCGAGGGTGACCGGGTGCGACGACCGCTTGCGGCTGGCGACCGCCTCGGCGGCGGACAGCAGCGGCACTGGGCGCGGCTCCGCCGTCCGCCCCTTGTTGTGCTGCGACAAGCGGGCAAGCAGGTCGTTCATCCGCGTCGCCGATTCTTTCAGCGTTGCGATCATGTCGGCGCGGAAATCAGGGTTGTCGGCATGGCGCTCGGCGTTGCGGGCGAGCAGGGTCAGCTGACTGACCAGATTCTTGATGTCGTGCATGATGAAGGCGAAGCGGCGGTTGAACTCGTCGAAGCGCCGCGCTTCAGACAGCGCCTCGGCCGCGCGCGCCTCGGCCAGGTAGCTGGCCGCCTGCCGGCCGACGACGCGCAGCAGGTCGAAATCCTCCCAGTCCAGCGTGCGGTCGATCGCCGGGCGGGCGAGCAGCACCACCCCGGCCAGCCGGTCGTAATGGACCAGCGGCACTACCGCCCAGGCCGACGGGCAGGCCAGCGTCCACTCCGGCATCGCCTCGGCATCCGCGCTGGCGCCCCGCCGGACCGCGTCCAGCTCGACGATCCGGCCGGTCCGCTCGAAATGGGCGACCAGCGCCGCGTCGCCGCCGATCGCCGGCGCGTCGAGCGACGGCCAGTTCCACCGGTCCTGGCTGGCAAGGCCGCCGCTGTCATCGGGCAGCAGCAGCAGCCCGCCCGGCGATTCGGTGATGTCGGCAATCGCCTGGACAACACGCTGGTCGAGCGAGCCGCCGTCCGCGCCGGGCCGGCCGAGCGTCTCGGTGAAGCGTAGCCATTCGGTCCGGTAATCGTAACGGTGCTGGAAGAAATGCTTGGCCAGCTTGACCTTGAACCAGGCGCGGAACGGTGCCGCCGGTAGCAGCAGCAGCGCGGCCATCGTCGAGCCGAAGACGAAGGCGACCTGCGCCCCCCGCGCCTGCTCGCCGCCGAAACGGGCGAGCGCGGTCGTCACCACCACCATCACGATCAGATAGGCGCCGATCGCGGCGAGCGAGAGCGACTGGAAGGCGACGGTGCGCGACAGGCGGATCTTCCACGCATCCCGCCGCCGCGCGGCCAGCCCGAACAGCGGCGCCAGCACCAGCATCACGATGCCGCGCAGCGCCGCGATCTCGCCCGCCCAGGCCGGGGCAAGATAGGCGACGGTGTAAAGCTGCAGGTCATAGGCCCACATCACCGCGACGCCGGTGATCGCCAGCCGGATGCCGGCGCGGGCGGCCGGTGCGGCGGCGGTATAGAGATTGTGGACCAGCACCAGCGCGCCGATCGTCGCCATCAGCCGCAGCACCAGCGCGACGAACAGGACGACGCTGTCGACTTCGCCGGTCATGTCGCGCAGCGCCAGATCGATCACGATCTCCGCGCCGATGACCAGCGCGACGACGCCGTACAGGCCGGATACCGCCGCCTTGCGCTGGTCGCCCTCGCCCAGCCGCAGCAGCAGGAACATGAACCCCAGCCAGCCCAGGTTGCGGGCGCTTTCCGCCACCCGCGCGACCAGCGATGCCGGGCCGAGCGCGGCGGTCGCCAGCGCCCAGGCGGCGGTCAGCGCCAGCGCGCCGGCCAGCATGCTGCGCTGGTAGGACGCGCCGCCCAGGCGCGCCTGCCACACCGCCAGCGCCGCGAACAGCGTCGCGGCGATCGCATGGCCCCAGATCGCGGCCGCCTCGATCATCTCAGCGCGCTCCTTCCGGCCACAGGATCACCCGCGCCGTCTGGATCAGGATCAGCAGGTCCAGGAACGGTGTATAGTTCTTGGCGTAATACAGGTCGTATTCCAGCTTGCGCCGCGCATCCTCTATCGACGCGCCATAGGGGTAGTTGATCTGCGCCCAGCCCGTGATTCCCGGCTTCACCATATGGCGTTCGGCATAGAAGCGCAGCCGGTTCTCCAGGTCGGCGACGAATTGCGGCCGTTCCGGGCGCGGGCCGACGAAGCTCATCTCGCCCTTCAGCACCGTCCACAACTGCGGCAATTCGTCGATCCGCGTCTTGCGGATCAGGCGGCCGACGCGGGTGATCCGCGGATCGTTCTTCTCCGTCCACCGCGCCTCGCCGGGCATTTCGGCGCCCTCTCGCATTGACCGCAGCTTCACTATGCTGAAATCCTGCCCGTACAGGCCGACGCGGACCTGCCGGAAAAAGGCCGGGCCACGGCTTTCCAGCTTCACCGCGACGGCAGCGATGGCGATGATCGGCAGGGTCACGACCAGCAGCAGCAGGCTGGCGCACAGGTCGAACAGCCGCTTGGCGATACTCGACAGTCGCCGTCCGGACGAGAATCCGTCGGAAAAGATCAGCCAGGACGGGTTGACGCTGTCCAGGTCGACCCGGCCGGTCTCGCGCTCAAGGAAGGTCGATATCTCGTTGACGTGGACGCCGGTGGTGCGGATGCGCAGCAGGTCCTGCATCGGCAGGGCGTTGCGCCGTTCCTCCAGCGCCAGCACGACCTCGCTGGCGTTCAGCCGCACGACATGCGCGGCAAGGTTGGGGATTGCGTCGCGGTCGACCGCCTCGACGATCGCTGCCGTCCCTTCGTGCATGCCGACATAGCCGGCGACGGCGAAACCAGCGCCGCGCGCCTGCGCCAGTGCCTTGATCCGCGCGGCGCGCGGACCGGCGCCGAGCACGACGATCCGCCGCTTGAACACCTGCCCGCCGAGCGTACGGCCCATCAGCACCCGCATGCCGATCAGCAGCGCGGACGACAGCATCATCGCGTAGAACAGGTTGGACCGCCACAGGCTGAAATCGGGCAGCAGGAAATAGACCAGCGACAGCAGGATGATGCCGAGGGATATCGCCACCATCAGCCTCGCCGCCGCGAAACGCAGCGATTGCAGTGCCTCGGTGCCGTAGACGCCGACCGCGATCATCGACAGCTGGACGCAAAGGGCAAAGCTCAGCAGTTGGGGGATGCGGGTGGCGATCGGCTCGACCACCATGCCGATCTGTCCGGCGCGGTAGATCCAGCCCGCCTCCGCCGCGACGACGAGCAGCGCCAGGTCGAGCAGACCCAGCGCCAGCACGGCGTGCGGGACATAATGCCTGAACAGTTTGACCATACCGATCGCGTTGCCCGTTCCCGTCGGGTCCGTCCTGCGCGGCGGCGTAAGACATTCCGACACCCGCCCCCCTGTCGCCCAAATTGACAAATTTTTCCTGAAGGCGCCGGATAGGGGGAGCTTTCGCCCCGGATTCGGGGTTGTCCTCTGGCCACCACATTCCGGTTTCAGCATGGAACACGCCGCTACATGACCTTGCCCATCACCCCCGTCATCCTCTCCGGCGGGGCCGGCACCCGGCTCTGGCCGATGTCGCGCGCCGAGCGGCCGAAGCAACTGATGGCGCTGACCGCGGCGCAGACGATGCTGCAACTGACCGCGCTTCGCACCGGTGATGCGGCGCGCTTCGCCCGGCCGATCGTCGTCGCCAACCGCGCCCATGCCGACATGGTCGAACAGCAACTCGAACAGGTCGGCATCAGCCCGGCGCTGCTGATCCTGGAACCGGCCGGGCGCGATACCGCGCCGGCGATCGCGCTCGCCGCCCTTGCCGCCACCGATCCCGAAACGCCGCTGCTGGTCATGCCGAGCGACCATGTCATCGACGACCTGCCCGCCTTCCACGCCGCCATCGCCCGGGCGCTGCCCTACGTCGCCGACCGCTGGCTGGTGACCTTCGGCATCGCCGCTGACGCGCCGGAAACCGGCTATGGCTATATCGCTGTCGGCGATGCGCTGGGCGACGGCATCCACCGCGTCGCCCGCTTCGTCGAGAAGCCGGACCGCGCTGCGGCGGAGGCGATGCTCGCCGCCGGCGGCCATGCCTGGAACGGCGGCATCTTCCTGCTGCGCGCCGACGCCTATCTCGACGCGCTCGCTGCCCACGCGCCGGAAATACTGACTGCCGCCCGCAGCGCCATGGCGTGGGGCGAGCAGGCTGGCGGCCGCATCCACCCGGATGGCGAAGCCTTCATGGCGTCACCGGCGCGCTCGATCGACTATGCGGTGATGGAACGGGCGGAACGGATCGCGGTGGTGCCGGTGGCGATGGGCTGGTCGGACGTCGGCTGCTGGGACGCGCTGCACGCGATGGTCCCGCATGACGGCGACGGCAATGCCATGGGCGGCGACGTGCTGGCGATCGACACCCGCAACTGCCTGCTGCGCAGCGACGGGCCGACGATCGCCGCGATCGGGGTTAGCGACCTGATCGTCGTCGCCAGCGGCAACCATGTCCTGGTTCTGCCGCGCGGCCGCTCGCAGGAAGTGAAACGGATCGTCGAGGCCCTGAAGGCCACCCGACCCTGAACCCCGCCCCTCGCGCGGACGCAGGCTATCCCTGCGCCACCGCAAAGGCGGTCATGTTGACGATGCCGCGCGTCGTTGTCGCCGGGACGAGCACGTGCACCGGTTTCGACAGGCCGAGCAGCATCGGCCCCACCGCAAGCCCGCCGGTCACCGACGACAGCAGCGTCAGCGAGATGTTGGCGGCGTCGAGCGACGGCATTACCAGCAGATTGGCGGCGCCGGTCAGCGGGCTGGCGGTCACTGCCTGGCCGCGCAGTACCGGGTTGATCGCGAAATCGGCATGCATTTCGCCGTCTGCCTCCAGATCCGGCGCGCGCAGGCGGATCAGCTTAAGCGCGTCGCGCATCTTGCGCGCGCTCGGTGAATTGGACGCGCCGAAATTGGAATGGGAGACCAGCGCCACTTTCGGCGTGATGCCGAACCGGCGCACCTGATCGGCGGCGAGCAGCGTCATCTCCGCCAGTTGGCCGGCATCAGGGTCGACCATCAGGTGGGTGTCGCAGAAGAACAGGGTGCTGTGCGGGGTGATGAGCGCGGTCAGCGCATAGGTGCGCGCCACCCCCTTGGCGCGCGGGATGACCTGGAGCACCATCTTCATGTCGCTCCACCAGTCGCCCGGCCCGCCGCCCAGCGCCGCGTCGACATGGCCGGCGCGCAGCAGCATGGCGGCGGTGATCGTCGACCGCCGTTTCAGCCGCTTGACCGCCTCCGCCGGCGGCACGCCCCGCCGGTCGACGATCGCCGCATATTCGCCGCCGAGCGCGTCGAACAGCGCGTCGTCCGTCGCCGGATCGACCACCTCGACATCCTCGCCGATGCGGAAGCGCAGGCCGAGCGCGGCGCGCCCGGCCTCGATCGCCGCGCGCCGGCCGATCAGCACCGGCCGGGCCAGCCGTTCGTCGACCACCGTCTGCGCCGCGCGGAGCACCCGCTGCGCCTCGCCGTCGGCATAGGCGACGCGCCGCGCCGTCCCGCGCCGCGCCGCCTCGAACACCGGCATCATCAGCTGCACCGACCGGTAAGAGAAGCGGGCGAGCGAAGCGCGATAGGCCTCGATGTCTTCAATCGGCCGTCGCGCGACGCCGCTGTCTCCCGCCGCCTTCGCCACCGCCGGCGCCACTTCCAGAATCAGGCGCGGATCGAACGGCTTGGGGATGATGTGATCGGCGCCGAAGATCAGCCGTTCGCCGCCATAGGCGTTGGCAACGGTTTCCTCCGGCGTCGCGCGGGCCAGCGCGGCAATCGCCTCGACCGCGGCAACCTTCATCGCCTCGTTGATCTCGGTCGCGCCGACGTCCAGCGCGCCGCGGAACATGTAGGGAAAACACAGGACGTTGTTGACCTGGTTCGGATAGTCCGATCGGCCAGTGGCGACGATCGCGTCCGGGCGCGCGGCGCGGACCAGTTCGGGCAATATCTCCGGATCGGGGTTGGCCATCGCCAGCAGCAGCGGCTTGTCGGCGAGCAGCGGCAGCCATTCCGGCTTGAACACCTCCGGCGCCGACAGGCCGAGGAAGATGTCGGCGCCCGCCACCACCTCCGCCAGCGTCCGCGCGTCGGTGTTGCGGGCATAGCGCGCCATGTTGGGCAGCATCCCCTCGCGCCCGGCGTGGATCACCCCGTCGATGTCGGTCAGGGTGACGTTGGCGATCGGCAGGCCCATCGCCACCAGCAGGTCGACGCAGGCGAGCGCGGCGGCGCCGGCGCCGGACGTGACCAGCCGTACGTCGGCGATCTTCTTGCCCTGCAGCAGCAACGCGTTGCGGACCGCCGCGGCGCAGACGATGGCGGTGCCGTGCTGGTCGTCGTGGAACACCGGGATGTTCATCCGCCGGCGCAGCTCCGCCTCGATCGCGAAGCATTCCGGCGCCTTGATGTCCTCCAGGTTGATGCCGCCGAAGGTCGGCTCCAGCGCGGCGACGGCGTTGCAGAAGCGCTCCGGGTCGGTCGTGTCGACCTCGATGTCGAACGCGTCCAGCCCCGCGAACTTGCGGAACAGCACAACCTTGCCTTCCATCACCGGCTTCGACGCCAGCGCCCCGATCTTGCCGAGGCCGAGCACCGCGGTGCCGTTGGTGACGACGCCGACCAGGTTGGCGCGGGCGGTGTAGAGGTCGGCGCTGTGCGGATCGGCGACAATCGCTTCGCAGGCGGCGGCGACGCCGGGCGAATAGGCCAGCGCCAGGTCGCGCTGCGTCTCCATCCGCTTGGTCGCCTCGACCGATAATTTCCCTGGGCGGGGGTGGCGGTGATAGTCGAGCGCGGCTTTGCGGAAATCGTCGTCCATGGCCCCCGCTATAGTCGTCGTGCCCGCGAAGACAATCGGCCCGAACCGCCTAGGGTTTGTCCTGTTTGAGCGGCACCGGCCCGCTCCCCCACCCGGCCTCCCCACGGCCGGTGCCTATTGGAGGCAGGGTGGGGG
>NZ_SPHY01000003.1 GCF_004796535.1 Sphingomonas flavalba
ACCGCTCAACACCCGCCGATCGTCAACCCGCGGCTTCCCGTGGCTCTTGGGGAAATAGGGCCGCAGACGATCCATCTGCTCGTCACTCAGCCAGTACAGGTCGCTCATGCTCAGTCTCCTTACGGAGCCTGAATCAGATCGAGCCTCTCACATCAATGGGTCCTGAGCCTAGGCGCCTTTCGCAAGACAGGCAGATTCCAGCGTACCCCGGAATGACGGGTCAGTTCCGCTACGGCGCCAGCAACAGCCCCGCAAAGGCCGCGCTCATCAGGTTGGCGAGCGACCCCGCCGCCAGCGCCTTCAGGCCCAGCCGGGCGATCTCCGGCCGCTGGTTGGGGGCCAGGCTGCCGGTGACCGCCATCTGGATCGCGATCGAGCTGAAATTGGCGAAACCGCACAGCGCAAAGGTGACGACGGCAACGGTGTGCGGCGCCAGCCCGGACTGGATCGCACCCAGATCGATATAGGCGACGAACTCGTTGAGGACGATCTTCTCGCCGAACAGGCCGCCGGCTTTCAGCGCCTCGTCCCACGGCACGTTCAGCAAATACATCACCGGCGCGAACACATAGCCGAGCAGGCCCTGAAAGGTGATGTCGTGCGGGGTGAACCAGTGGCCGATCCCGGTCAGGATGCCGTTGGCGAGCGCGACCAACGCGACGAAGGCCAGCACCATCGCCCCGACCGCTACCGCCAGCTTCACCCCGGTCTGTGCGCCCTGCGCCGCCGCCATGATGATGTTGGCCGGCTTTTCCTCGTCATAATGCGCCTCGGACATGACCAGCGCCTCGGCCTCGGCGTCCGCCCGGGCATCGCGCAACGGCGACGGCGGCACGTCCGGCATGATGATCTTGGCCATCAAAATGCCGCCCGGCGCCGACATGAACGACGCGGCGAGCAGATAGTCGATGCGGATGCCCATCGACGCATAGGCGGCAAGGATGGTGCCGGCGACCCCGGCCATGCCCGACGTCATCACCGTGAAAAGCTGCGCCTGGGTCAGCCCGGCCAGATAGGGGCGGATGACCAGCGGCGACTCGCTCTGGCCGACGAAGATGTTGGCGGCCGCGCACAGCGACTCGACCTTCGACACGCCGATCACTTTCTCGATCGCCCCGCCCAGCCAGCGGATGATGAACTGCATGACGCCGAGGTGGTAGAGGATGGCGACCAGCGAGGCGAAAAAGACGATGACCGGCAACGCCGCGATGGCGAAGCTGGCCCCGCCGACGCCGGGCGCCGCCAGCGGCCCGAAGATGAAATCGGTCCCCGCCTTGGCATAGCCGAGCAGATTGGCGACGCCGCCCGACAGGAATTCCAGCACCGCCCGCCCCCAGGGCACGTACAACACGAGGATGGCGACCCCGGCCTGCAATGCGAAGGCGGCGCAGACGACGCGCGGGCGAATCGCCCGGCGATTGGACGACAGCAGGCAGGCGATGCCGAGGATCGCCAAGATGCCGGCAATGCCGATCAGCCATTTGGTCATGCGCGCCGGCGTCCCCTAACGGCTGCGGATCAACGCCGCCGGACGGGGCGCTTCGTCGCCGACGATAACGGCGTTTTGGAATTCGGCAATCGCGCGCTCGACCGCCGCCGCGTCGGCGGCATGGACCAGCGCCAGCGGCCGCCCGCTGCCGACGGGCGCCCCCACCGGCGCGACTGCGCTGAACCCGACCGATACGTCGATCGCATCGGTGATCCGCCGCCGGCCGCCGCCGAGGCCGATGATCGCCTCGCCGATCGCGCGCGCGTCTACCCGTTGGACGACGCCGTCCGGCGCCGGTACCGGCCGAACCACAGGCGCCTGCGCCAGATGTCGCGCCGGTCGCTCGACCAGGTCGGCCGGGCCGCCATGCAGTGCGACCATGCGCTGGAACGCCTCCGCCGCCCGTCCGCTGGCCAGCGCCGCTTCGCAGCGCGCCGCGGCATCGGCCGGGTCGGCGGCAAGGCCGCCCATTACCAGCAATTCCGAGCACAGCGCGATCGTCACCGTGTGCAGCCGCGGGTCACGGGCGGTGCCGGTCAGATGGGCGATCGCTTCGCTGACCTCCAGCGCATTGCCGGCGTTCGTCCCCAGCACCGATCCCATGTCGGTGACCAGCGCCGCCGCCGGCATGCCCATCGCCGCCGCCGCCGCGACGATCGCGTCGCCCAGCACCCAGGCCTCCACCGCATCGCGCACGAACGCGCCCGACCCGGTCTTGATGTCCATGACCAGATGCTGGACCCCGGCCGCCGCCTTCTTCGACAGGATCGAGGCGGTGATCAGCGGCGTCGACTCGATCGTCGCGGTCGCGTCACGGACGGCGTAGAGCAGCCCGTCCGCCGGCGCGATGTCCGGCGTCTGGCCGACGATCGCGCAGCCCGCCTCGCGCACCACGGCGCGAAAGCGGTCCGACCCGCAAAAGGCGTCGTAGCCGGGAATCGCCGACAATTTGTCGATCGTCCCGCCGGTATGGCCAAGCCCGCGCCCGGCGACCATCGGCACATAGCCGCCGCACGCCGCGATGATCGGCGCGAGCAGGAAGCTGACCTTGTCGCCGACGCCGCCGGTCGAATGTTTGTCGAGCGCCGGGCCGGGCAGCCCCTCCGCCCGCCAGTCGATGACGGTGCCGGACCGCGCCATCGCCCCAGTCAGCGCCGCCGTCTCCCTGGCATCCATGCCGTTCAGGTAGATCGCCATCGCCAGCGCGGCAGCGTGCTCCAGCGCGATCGATCGGTCGGCAAGGGCGACGACCACCGCGTCGATCTGCTCGCGATCCAACGCCCGCCCGTCGCGCTTGGCGCGGATGATGTCCTGCATGTCCACGACGCCGCCCTAAAGCATTTTCGTTACAGGCGGAATCGCCTGCCAGGATGACTCGAACCCTCTTTTCGGCGCGCATCGCTCGTGCCATCCTCCACCGATGCTGCTCTCCCTCCTCGCCGCCGCGGCCGCCGCCAGCCTGTCCCCCGCCGAGATCGTCGCCCAGGCGCCGGAGGCGGCATGGCGGGACATCGCGCCGCAGGACCTGCTGGTCATGACCCTGGCTGACGGCGGCACGGTGACGATCCAGCTCGCCCCCGGCTGGGCGCCGGTGCACATCGCCAACATCGCCGCTTTCGCCGACGCCCGCTTCTGGGACGGCGCCGGCATCAACCGGGTGCAGGACAATTACGTCGTCCAGTGGGGCGACGCGACCCGCGCCGCGCCCGCCGCCGTCCAGCCCAAGCCACCCGCCGAATATCAGCGGCCGCTCGCCGGCACCGGCTTTCGCGCGCTCGGCTTCCCCGATGCCTATGCGCGCCAGACCGGCCATGCCGGCGGCTGGCCGGTCGCGACCGACGGCAAGGGCAATGGCTGGCTGGTCCATTGCTACGGCATGGTCGGCGTCGGTCGGGACATGAGCCCGGATACCGGCACCGGGGCCGAGCTGTACGCGGTGATCGGTCATGCACCGCGCCACCTTGACCGCAACGTTGCGCTGGTCGGTCGCGTCGTCGACGGCATCGAGCGGCTGAGCGCCCTGCCGCGCGGCGACGGTGCGCTCGGCGTCTATGCCGATGCCGCACGGCACGTGCCGATCGCCCGCATCCGGCGCGGCGATCCGGACGCGGGCGCCCCGGCCTGGCAATATCTTTCGACCGACAGCCCGGCCTTCGCCACCTATGCGCGGGCGCGCGCCAACCGCCATGACGCCTTCTTCAACCTGCCTGCCGGTGGTGCCGACGTCTGCAACGTGCCCGTACCGCTGCGCCGCAAGCCCGCCGGCTGATTTGGCACGGGCGAGCTTGCCCGCGCCGGCGATGCCACTATTTGTTCGGGAATGAGTAGCCGTACCGCACCGCCCGCCCCCGCCGCCCCGCTGATCGCCCGCGCCAGGCTGTTCGGCAATCCGAGCCGGGCAATGGGCCGGATCAGCCCGGACGGCGTCTGGCTGAGCTGGCTGGCGCCGCGCGACGGGGTGATGAACGTGTGGATCGCGCCCACCGCCGACAGCGCCGCCGCCCGGCCGATGACCGCCGAGACGGAGCGGCCGATCGGCGAATATTTTTGGGCACCGGACAGCAGCCGCATCCTGTTCGTGCAGGACAAGGGCGGCGACGAGAATTTCCTGCTCTACGGCGTCGACGTCGCGACCGGCGCGGAAACCTGCCTGACCCCGTTCGACAACACGCGCGCGATGGTGATCGGCACGTCCCACCGCATCCGCGACCGCATCCTCGTCGGCCTCAACAACCGCGACGCGCGCTGGCACGACGTACACAGCCTCGACCTGACCACCGGCGCGCTGACCGAGATGCTGCGCGGCGACGGCTATGCCGGTTTCCTCGCCGACGACAATCTGGACCTGCGGATGGCGTTGCGCCCGAACGCCGCCGGCGGGTTTGATTTCTTCCACATCGTCGACGGCGTCGTCGCCGAGGATCCGTTCGGCACGACGACGCTGGAGGACGCGCTGACCACCCAGCCGGCCGGCTTCACCGCCGACGGCGCGACCCTCTACTGGCTGGACAGCCGCGGTCGCGACACCGCCGCGCTGATCGCCCAGGACGTGGCGAGCGGCGCGACGCGGATCGTCGCCGAGGATCCGCGCGCCGACATCGGCGCGGTGATGGCGCATCCGGTGACCGGCGTCGTCGACGCCTGGGCCGCCACCTATCTGCGTACCGAATGGACGGCGACGGCGCCGGCGGTCGGCGAATCGCTCGCCTTCCTGCGCGAGCGGCTGGACGGCGACATAACCGTCACCGCCCGCACCGACGCCGATGACAAGTGGACCGTCGCCGTCGACCCGGTGACCGGGCCGCCCGCCGTCTATCTCTACGATCGCGCCGCCGGCACGCTCAGCCTGTTCTACGTCAGCCGGCCGGAACTGGCCGACGCGCCGCTGGTCGCGATGCAGGCGCTGGAAATCGCCGCCCGCGACGGGCTGACCCTGACCGCCTATCTCAGCCTGCCGCCGGGCAACGACACCGATGGCGACGGCATACCGGACACGCCGATGCCGATGGTGCTGCTGGTCCATGGCGGACCGTGGGCGCGCGACGGTTACGGCTACAACCCCTACCACCAGTGGCTGGCCAACCGCGGCTATGCGGTGCTGTCGGTTAATTTTCGCGGCTCGACCGGGTTCGGCAAGGCGTTCATCAGCGCCGGCGACCGGCAATGGGGCCTGAAGATGCACGACGACCTGATCGATGCGGTCGACTGGGCGGTCGCGCGGGGGATCGCCGCCAAGGACAAGGTGGCGATCATGGGCGGCTCCTATGGCGGCTATGCGACGCTTGCCGGACTGGCCTTCACCCCGACGGTGTTCGCCTGCGGCGTCGACATCGTCGGCCCGTCCAACCTGGAAACGCTGCTGAAGACGATCCCGCCCTACTGGGCGGCGGGGATCGAGCAGTTCCACCAGCGCATGGGCAACCCGAACACGCCGGAAGGGCTGGAGGCGCTGAAGCGCGCCTCCCCCCTCTACAGCGCCGAGCGAATCGTCCGCCCGCTGCTGATCGGCCAGGGCGCCAACGACCCGCGGGTCAACAAGGCGGAATCGGACCAGATCGTCGCGGCGATGCAGGCGAAGGCGATTCCCGTCACCTATGTGTTGTTCCCCGACGAAGGGCACGGCTTCCACCGGCCGGAAAACAACATCGCCTTCAACGCGATCGCCGAGGCGTTTCTCGCGCGCTGCCTCGGCGGCCGTGCGGAACCGGAGGACGGCGCCATCGCCGCGTCGACCGCGCAGTTCCTGTCCGGGGGCGAATGACCACCGCCGCGCCGATTCGCGGCCGTACGGGTCCGGAACGGCGGCAATAACCTTGTTTGCGGGTGGCGCCGGGCTATCGGCATCGCTAACGAAGCCGCGCACAGCGATGAGGTTTCCATGAAAATCACCATGATCGGTTCGGGCTATGTCGGACTGGTTTCCGGCACCTGCTTTTCCGACTTCGGCCACGAAGTGGTGTGCGTCGACAAGGACGCCGCGAAGATCGCCGCGCTGAAGGACGGCCGCATCCCGATCTACGAGCCGGGGCTGGACGCGCTGGTCGCCAGCAACGTCCGCGCCGGGCGGCTGAGCTTCACCACTGACATCAAGGCCGGGGTGGCGGGCGCCGACGCCGTGTTCATCGCGGTCGGCACCCCGTCACGGCGCGGCGACGGCCATGCCGACCTGAGCTACGTCTTCGCCGCCGCGCGCGAGGTCGCGGAGGCGGTGACCGGGCCGACGGTGCTGGTCAACAAGTCGACCGTGCCGGTCGGCACCGGCGACAAGGTCGAGGCGATCGTCGGAGAGGCGCGGCCCGATGTCGCGATTGCCGTCGTCTCCAACCCGGAATTCCTGCGCGAAGGCGCCGCGATCGAAGATTTCAAGCGCCCCGATCGGATCGTCGTCGGCACCGACGACATCGGCGCGCAGAATGTGATGCGCGAACTGTACCGGCCGCTCTACCTTAACCGTTCGCCGATCCTGTTCACCGGCCGGCGCACGGCGGAACTGATCAAATACGCCGCCAACGCCTTCCTTGCGACCAAGATCACCTTCATCAACGAGTTGGCCGACCTGGCGGAAAAGGCGGGCGCCGACATCAAGGACGTGTCGCGCGGCATCGGTCTCGACAACCGCATCGGCTCCAAATTCCTGCACGCCGGGCCGGGCTATGGCGGCTCCTGCTTCCCGAAGGACACGCTGGCGCTGCTGCGCACCGCCGAGGAGCATGACGTGCCGCTGCGCATCGTCGACGCGACCGTTGCCGCCAACGACCTGCGCAAGGTGGCGATGGGCCACAAGATCATCGCGGCGCTGGGCGGCGACGTGAAGGGCAAGCGAATCGGCCTGCTCGGCCTGACCTTCAAGCCCAACACCGACGACATGCGCGACGCGCCGTCGCTGTCGATCGTGCCGGTGCTGCGCGACGCCGGGGCGGACATCGTCGCCTACGACCCGGAAGGGCATGAAACGGCGAAGGCGGTGCTCGACGGCATCGGCTTCAAGGACAATGCGCTCGCCGTCGCCGACGGCGCCGATGCGCTGGTCATCATCACCGAATGGGACGCGTTCCGCGCCCTCGACCTGCGCCGGATCGCGACGACGATGCGCAACCCGCTGCTCGTCGACCTGCGCAACATCTACGCGCCCGACGACGCAGAGCGCGCCGGCCTTTCTTACGTCGGCATCGGCCGCGGCGCGTCCGGCGACAGTTCGCTCGAACAGGCAAAGGGCTGAGGCGTGGCCGTCCTCAAGATCGTCCCCCGGCGCTTCGAGGACCCACGCGGCTGGTTCAGCGAGACCTACAACCAGGCGCGCTACCAGGGTTTCGGCATCGCCGACGCCTTCGTGCAGGACAACCAGTCGCTGTCGCGGCCGGCGGCGACACTGCGCGGCCTGCATTTCCAGCGCCCGCCGCATGCGCAGGCCAAGTTGGTCCGCTGCCTGCGCGGCCGGATCTGGGACGTCGCCGCCGACATCCGCGCCGGTTCGCCGACATGCGGCCAGTGGGTGGCGACGACGCTGACCGCGCAAGGCGGCGAACAGCTCTATATCCCAACCGGCTTCGCCCATGGCTTCCTGACCCTGGAGCCGGACTGCGAGGTCGCCTATAAGACGTCGGCGTTCTACGCGCCGGAAAGCGATGCCGGCATCGCCTGGGACGACCCGGCCGTCGCCATCGCCTGGCCGCTGGACGGGGCGGCGCCGCAGCTTTCGGACAAGGACCGGGCGCTGCCCCGGCTAAACGGGATCGAAACCGGTTTCGCCTATGACGGCGTGCCGCTGACCCTGACGGAGTTGTCATGAGTGCGTTGCGTATCCTGGTTACCGGCGGGGCCGGCTTCATCGGCTCGGCGCTGGTCCGCCATCTGATCGCCGAGACAGAGCACAGCGTCCTGAACGTCGATGCGCTGACCTATGCGGGCAACCTCGCCTCGCTGACGCCGGTCGCCGACAGCAACCGCTACCGCTTCGTCCGCGCCGACGTGTGCGATCGCGACAGGATCGCGGCGCTGATCGCCGAATTCCAGCCGCAGATCATCACCCACCTTGCCGCCGAGAGCCACGTCGACCGGTCGATCGATGGCCCGGCGCAGTTCATCCAGACCAATCTGGTTGGCACCTTCACCATGCTGGCGGCGGCGCTCGACCACTGGCGCGGTCTGGACGACGCCGGCAAGGCGGCATTCCGCTTCCACCACATCTCAACCGACGAGGTGTTCGGCGCGCTCGGCGAGGACGGCTATTTCACCGAGGATACCGCCTACGATCCGCGCTCGCCCTATTCGGCGTCGAAGGCGGGGTCGGACCATCTGGTCAGCGCCTGGCACCACACCTACGGCCTGCCGACGCTGATCACCAACTGCTCGAACAATTACGGGCCGTATCATTTCCCGGAAAAGCTTATCCCGCTGGTCATCCTGAAGTGCCTGGCCGGGGAGGAGCTGCCGGTCTACGGCACCGGCCAGAACGTCCGCGACTGGCTGTATGTCGACGACCATGTCCGCGCGCTGGCGACGGTGTTCGAACGCGGCACGCCCGGCGAAAGCTATATGGTCGGCGGCCATTCGGAACGCACCAACCTGGCGGTGGTGGAAACGATCTGCGACACGCTCGACCGCATCCGCCCGCGCGCCGACGGCAAGAGCTACCGCGACCAGATCACCTTCGTCGCGGACCGGCCGGGCCATGATTTCCGCTATGCGATCGACGCGACCAAGCTGGAACGCGAGTTGGGCTGGCGCCCGCGCGAGAATTTCGAGACCGGCATCGACCGGACGATCCACTGGTATCTCGACAACGAGGCATGGTGGCGCCCGATCCAGTCCGGTGCCTATGCCGGTGAGCGGCTTGGCCTGAAGAGCGCCTGAGCCGTGACGCGCCCGGCGATCCTGGTCACCGGCGGCAGCGGGCAGGTCGGCACCGGCCTGCGCCGGCTGGCCGACCGTTTCGGCGCGACCGTCGTCGCCCCCGGCCGCGATACGCTGGACTTGGCCGCGCCGGATTCGATCGCGGCGGCGGTTGCCGGCGGCGACTGGGCGGCAATCATCAATTGCGCCGCCTATACCGCCGTCGACCGGGCGGAAAGCGAGCCGGAAGCGGCACATGCGGTGAACGCCACCGCGCCCGGTTTGCTGGCAGAGGCGGCGGCGACGCGCGGCATCCGCCTGATCCATGTGTCGACCGACTATGTCTTCGACGGCAGCAAGCCGACCCCCTACGAAGAAGACGATCCGATCGCGCCGCTCGGCGTTTACGGCGCATCGAAGGCGGCCGGCGAGCAGGCGGTCCGCGCCGCCGCCCCCGACCATGTCATCCTGCGCACCGCCTGGGTGGTCAGCCCGTGGGGCCGCAATTTCGTCAAGACCATGCTGCGCCTCGGCGCCGAGCGGCCGGAACTGGGCGTCGTCGCCGACCAGGTCGGCTGCCCGACTTCGGCCGAGGACATCGCCGAAGCGCTGCTGCGGATCGCCACCACGGGCGGCCCGGCGGGCACCTATCATTTCGTCAACGCCGGCGCGGCGAGCTGGTTCGATCTGGCGACGGCGGTGTTCGAACGCACCGCCTTCACCCCGGTCGTCCGCCCGATCGCCACCGCCGATTACCCGACGCCGGCGCGGCGGCCGGCCAATTCCCGCCTCGCCACCGCGAAGATCGGCCGCGACTATGCTATAGCGCCGCGGCCGTGGCGCGAGGCGATCGACGCCATCCTCGACGAACTGCTGGAAGCGGAAAGCGCATGAAGGGCATCATCCTTGCCGGGGGCAGCGGCACCCGGCTCCACCCGGCGACGCTGGCGATCAACAAGCAGCTGCTGCCGATCTACGACAAGCCGATGATCTATTACCCGATGTCGGTGCTGATGATGGCCGGCATCCGCGAGATACTGATCATCTCGTCGCCCGAATATCTCGACAACTACCAGCGACTGTTCGGCGACGGCGGCCAGTTCGGCCTCAGCATAGCCTATGCGGTGCAGCCGCGGCCAGAGGGGCTGGCCCAGGCATTCCTGATCGGCCGCACCTTCCTGGCCGGCGGCCCCGGCGCCTTGGTGCTGGGCGACAACATCTTCTTCGGCGCGGGCTTGAGCGCGATCCTGAAACGCGCGCGCGAACGCACGCACGGCGCCACCATCTTCGCCTATCGGGTCGAGGACCCGCACGCCTATGGCGTCGTCGAGCTGGACGCAGGCGGCCGGGCACTGTCGATCGAGGAGAAGCCGACGGCACCCAAATCCAACTATGCGGTGACCGGCCTCTATTTCTACGACGACCGGGTCTGCGACCTCGCGGCCCAAGTCCGCCCGTCTGCGCGCGGCGAGCTGGAGATCACCGATCTCAACCGCCTCTACATGGACGCGGGCGAGTTGTATGTCGAGCAAATGAACCGCGGCTATGCCTGGCTGGACACCGGCACCCACGACAGCCTGATCGAGGCGAGCGAATTCGTCCGCACCCTCCAAAAGCGGCAAGGGGTCCAGATCGCCAGCCTTGAGGAAATCGCGTTCAAGAACGGCTTCATCGACCGCGACCAGCTCGTCGCGCGCGGCAGGCTGTTCGAAAAGACCGCCTATGGCCGCGCGTTGCTCGATCTGGCGGAGGACGCGCGCGGGTGAGCATCGGCCGCAATACCAACTACAATCTGGTTGGCGCCGCCATCCCGATTGCATTGGCGTTGATTACCGTACCGCTCTACCTGCGGCTGATCGGCGACGACCGCTACGGCGTGCTGTCGATCGCCTGGCTGTTCCTCGGCTATTTCGGCCTGTTCGATCTGGGACTGGGCCGGGCGACAACCTATCATATCTCCGCCCTGCGCGACGCGCCGTCGGCCGAGCGTGCCGACGTGTTCTGGTCGGCGATCATGGTCAACATCGTCATGGGGCTGGTCGGCGCGGCGATCCTGTGGCCGTCCGCTGGCTATTTCTTCGCCCATGTCTTCAAGGTCGACGAGGCGCTGCGGCCGGAGATCATGGCCAGCGTGCCGCTGCTCGCCGCATCGGTGCCGATCGCGACGATGACCGGGGTGCTGACCGGCACGCTGATGGGCCGCGACCGCTTTCTGGAAGTCAACATCCTGTCGGTCACCTCGACCGCGCTGTTCCAGATCTTCCCGCTCGCCGTCGCCTGGCTGATCGGGCCGGACATATGGGGCCTTCTGGCGGCGGCGCTGGCGGCGCGGGCGGTGGCGATCCTGTTCATGTGGGTTCGCTGCCATCAACTCGTCCTGCGCGGCGAGCGCATGCGTTTCGACGCCGGCCGCGCCCGTGAATTGCTCGCCTATGGCGGCTGGGTGACGCTGACCGCCATTTTCGGGCCGGCGCTGGTCATCGTCGACCGCTTCGCGATCGGCGCGATCCTCGGCGCGACGGCGGTCACCGTCTACACCGTGCCGTTCCAGCTGGCCCAGCGCATCGCCATCCTGCCCAATGCGCTGGTCAGCGCGATCTTCCCGCGCCTGCCGACCGCCGCGCCGGAAGAGCAGGCGCGCATCTCGTCGACCGCGCTGCTCGCGCTGCTCAGCGTGCTCGGCCCGCCGATCATGGTCGCGCTGTTCCTGCTCCACCCGTTCCTCGACCTGTGGATCGGGCCAAAGCTCGGTGCGCCGGCGGCGGCGGTCGGCGGCATCATCATCCTCGGCTTCTGGATCAACGCCTTTGCCGTCATCCCCTATAGCCGCCTGCAGGGGACTGGCCGGCCCGACCTGGTAACCAAGCTGCTGCTCGTCCAGATTCCGTTCTATCTGGTCGCGCTGTACTTCGGCATGAAGCAATTCGGCCTGATCGGCTGCGCCATCGTTTTCTCGATCCGCTGCGCCGCCGATTTCATCCTGATGTCGGTCGCCGCTGCCGGACGGCTGGAAAATCAGCGGCTGATCGCCGCCAACGCCGCGCTGCTCACCCTTGGCGTCGTCGCAACCGCCGTCCTTTCCTACCGCCAGCCGGCCTGGTGGGTGGCGGCGCTGGTGCTGACCGCGGCGATGAGCCTGCTCGCCTGGCGGACGATGCCGGCCGAACTCCATGCCCGCGTTACAGCGCTGCGGCGTTACGTGCCGAGGGGGGCCGCATGAGACCATTGTCCGTCAGACGCCGGCTGACTGCGCTGCTCAACGGCCTGCTCGGCCGGGCGCCGCGGGTCTGGATGCTGGACGAAACCTATCCGCAATACCGGATCGGGCGCGGCAGCTACGGCGACCTGTCGATCGCCTCCTACCCCGGCGACGCCGATCTGGTGATGGGCGCCTATTGCTCGGTCGCCGCCAACGTCACCCTGCTGCTCGGCGGCGAGCACCGGACCGACTGGGTCTCCACCTACCCGTTTTCCGACATCATCCCGGAATACGGCCACATCACCGGGCATCCGCGCACACGCGGCGACGTCGTCATCGGCAACGACGTGTGGATCGGCCGCGACGTGCTGATCCTGTCCGGGGTGACGATCGGCGACGGCGCGGTGATCGGCGCCCGCGCCGTCGTCACCCGCGACGTGCCCGCATACGGCATCGTGTCCGGCAATCCGGCGAAGCTGATCCGCCTGCGCTTTTCCGAACAGGTGATCGCCCGGCTGGTCGAAATCGCCTGGTGGAACTGGCCGGAGGAACGGGTGCGCCGCGCCGTGCCCTACCTGCTCGACGACCGGATCGAGGCGTTCATCGCCGCCGTCGATTCCGGCGCCGTCTGAGCCGGGGCGCGGGCGAGGTCAGGCGACGTCGGCGTCCTGCGCGACGCCGAGCACCGTCAGTTCGTGGTCGGTGCCATCGCGGCCGGTCCAGCGCATGCTCTGCCCTTCGCTGAGGCCGATCAGCGCGACGCCGACCGGCGTCAGGATCGACAGGCGGCCGAGGGCGATGTCCGCCTCCTTCGGGAAGACCAGCGTCACTGTGCGCTCGCGGCCGTTCTCGGTGCGGAAGGTGACGCGCGAACCCATGCGCGCGACGGTGTCGGGCAGCGCCGAACGCTTGACCACGCGGGCGCGCTGCATCTCCGCCGTCAGCACGTCGGCAAGGTCCGGCGCGTTGTCGGCCACGGCGTCGGCAAGGGCGCTCAGCCGGTCGTGATCTTCCTCGCACAGGACGATCCGGGGCTTCGATGGGCTGCGTGACGGAGTCTTCATTGCAATCTGCCTTCTGGCCCGACGGACGGGAAATAACGGATAATAGGATATAAACCGGAAAAGAGGCCCGTTGGGGCGGTGCGCCGGAACGGCGTGGCTCGGAACCGCGGAATCCGAGCCGGGACTAGAATCCGGCGATCAGATTCTTTCTGGCGAATATTCGCTGGATATGCCGCGGGCCGGTCATGGGCATAAGCATGGCACAAGCCGACGGCTTGTCAAGAAAGCAGCGTGGCGCGCGACCCGGCGGGTTCAGGCGTCGGCCAGCGCCTCGATCGTCTCCATCGCATCGATCCAGCGCCGTTCCTCCGCCTCCAGCCGCTTCTCGACATCGGCGCGGCGCTTCATCAACTCGGTCACCGTGCAATCACGCTCGCCCGGCCCGGCGGCGGCGGGGTCGAACAGCGCGCGGTCGATGCGGCTACGCTCCTCGCTCAGTTCGGCGACGGCGCGTTCAGCGCGGCCGGCGGCGGTACGCAGCACCCGGTTCCGCTCGCGCGCCTCGGCCGCCGCCCGGCGGTCGGCCTTGCGGCCGCCCTTCACCTTCGCGTCGTCGTCGGTCACCGCACCGCCACCCCGCCCCAGTACCAGATCGGTGTAATCGTCGAGCGTGCCGGAAAATTCCTTCGCCTCGCCGTCGTCGACCAGCACCAACCGGTCGGCGACCAGCTCGATCATATGCCGGTCGTGGCTGACGATGACGACTGCGCCGTCATAGCTGTTCAGCGCCTGGACCAGCGCCTCGCGCGAATCGACATCGAGATGGTTGGTCGGCTCGTCGAGGATCAGCAGATTGGGGGCATCGCGGGTGATCAGCGCCAGCGCCAGCCGCGCCCGCTCGCCACCGGACAGGCTGGCGACGCGCTGGGTCGCCCGATCGCCGGAAAAGCCGAACCGGCCAAGCTGCGCGCGCACCGCCGCTGGCGTCGCGCCCGGCATCTGGCGGGTCATATGTTCAAGCGGAGTGGCGTCGGCGTCCAGTTCCTCGACCTGATACTGGGTGAAATAGCCGACCTTCATCTTGCCCGACGCGTTCATCGCCCCTTCCATCGCCGGCAACTGCGCGGCCAGCAACCGGGCGAGCGTCGTCTTGCCGTTGCCGTTGCGGCCGAGCAGCGCGACCCTGTCGTCCGGGTCGATGCGCAGGTTCAGCCGGCGGAGCACCGGGGTGCCGCCATAGCCGACCGCCGCCATGTCGAGGGTGATCAGCGGCGGCCGCATCTCCGGCGGGCTGGGAAAGGCGAAGGACAGCGTCGGGTCTTCCAGCGCGGCGGCGATCGGGCGCATCTTCTCCAGCGCCTTCATCCGGCTCTGCGCCTGCTTGGCCTTGCTCGCCTTGGCCCGCCAGCGATCGACGAAGGCCTGCAGCTTCTCTCGCTCCGCCTGCTGGCGGGCGCGGGCGGCGGACAGTTGGGCCAGTCGTTCGGCGCGCTGCCGCTCGAACGCATCATAACCGCCGGGGTAGAGCGTCACCTTGCCCTGCTCCAGGTGGAGGATATGGTCGACGACCTTGTTCAGCAGATCACGCTCGTGGCTGATGACGACCACGGTCGCCGGATAGTCCTTCAGGAAATTCTCCAGCCACAGCGTCGCTTCCAGGTCGAGGTGGTTCGACGGCTCGTCGAGCAGCAGCAGGTCAGGCCCGGAAAACAGCAGCGCCGCAAGCGCGACGCGCATCCGCCAGCCGCCGGAAAAGCTGTCGAGCGGCTGCGCCTGCATCGCCTCGTCGAAACCGAGGCCGACGAGGATGCGCGCCGCCCGCGCCGGCGCGCCATAGGCGTCGATCGTGTTCAACCGCTCGTGGATGTCGCCCAGCCGGTCGGGGTCGGCGCAGGTCTCGCTTTCGGCGAGCAACGCCGCGCGCTCGGTATCGGCGGCGAGCACCGTCTCGAACGGGGTGGCGGTGCCGGCGGGTGCGTCCTGGGCGATATAGCCGATGCGGGTGTCGCGCGGCAGGTCGACGGTGCCGTCATCCGGATCGATCTGGCCGATCATCACCTTCATCAGCGTCGACTTGCCGGCGCCGTTGCGGCCGATCAGCCCGATCCGGCCGCGCGGCGGCAGTGCCGCGGTCGCGCGGTCGATGATGGTGCGGCCGCCAAGCCGCACGGTGATGCCGGAGAGGGTAAGCATCGCGCGCCGCTAGCACAGCGCCGGGCGTTGCTCCACCGGCGGCGAGCCACGATGCGCGGCGATCAGGAACTCGACATTGCCCTGCGGGCCGGTGATCGGACTTTCGACGATGCCGGCGACCTGCCAGCCCTGCGCGGCCACCCAGTTGGCGACCGCGCGGCAGGCGGCGTCGCGCACCGCCGGATCGCGGACGACGCCGCCCTTGCCGACATCGGCGCGGCCGGCCTCGAACTGCGGCTTGATCAGCGCCATCAGCCGCGCGGCGGGGGCGGCGAAGGTCAGCGGCCGCTCCAGCACCTTGGCCAGGCCGATGAAGCTGGCATCGCAGACGATCAGGTCGACCGGCTCGGGGATATGCTCGGCGGTCAACACCCGGGCGCTGGTGCGTTCGTGGACGATGACGCGCGGGTCCTGGCGCAGCTTCCAGGCCAGCTGGTTGGTGCCCGAGTCGACGGCATAGACCCGCGCCGCGCCGCGGCTGAGCAGCACGTCGGTGAAGCCGCCGGTCGACGAGCCGACATCGATCGCTACCGCACCGGTGACGTCCCAGCCGAAATGGGCGAGGCCATGGTCGAGCTTGATGCCGCCGCGCGACACCCAGGGATGATCGCGGCCGCGCACCGACAGAGGGGCGTCGGGCGCGAGCGGCTGGCCGGCCTTTCCGACTGGCTTATCACCCGAATATACCAGCCCGGCGAGGATCAATGCCTGCGCGCGGGCCCGGCTTTCGGCGAGCGCGCGATCGACAAGCAATTGATCCGCGCGGATTTTTTTCATGACCCCCTGACAAGCTGGCCGGCAAGCGCGGCCCGATCCCGGATCAGGCCGATTCGCCGCGCCGCTTGCGCTGGTTGTAGGTCACCCGCGCGCTGGCGCCGATGATGCCGAAGCCGAGAATAAGCTGCGCCCAAGTCGCCGGTTCCGGCACGCCGGGCGTGACCGGCGGATTGACCGGGGGAACGACAGGCGGGTTGACCGGCGGCGGCACGAACGGGATGCCCGGCGGAACCCACGGCCCCGGCCCCCACGGGCCCGGACCACCGGGGCCACCCCCCGGGTCGCCGCCGCCCGGCCCGCCGGCAAAGCGTTCCGGCGGCAGGTCGGTCAGCGGCGCGATCGAATAGCCGGAGAGCAGGATCGGCGTATCGGCGGGGCATTCCACCTGCGGCGCGGCCGGCTGCGCGGCGGGGCGCACCTTCGGCTTGGCGCGCGCCTTCGGCGCCGGCGCCGTGGCCTTGTGAACCGCCTGGCGCACCTGCGGCACCGAAACGGTCAGCGCCGTGGTGCCGGCGACCGGACACACACAGGCAGCGATCAGCTTCGCCGTGCTGGACGTCAAAGCTTCCTTCAACATGGACTGCGACCCTCCTTACGCATCGACACGACGGGTATCGACAAACGGCCATTTAGCAGACCGAAGTCGTTCTTGCCACGGCGTTTACGATGATTCTCCCCTGCCACCGATTCGCCTAACCGGCGATGAACGGAGCCCGGGGCGCGCCGAAGCGTCGTCAATTGCCTGTCCCCCCCGCTTCCGCTATAGGCCGCTGCGTCCGCCTCGGCACGCGCGCACGGTTCGCCGCGCGTCCGGGGCGTCATTCGTTTCAAGCGCCGACGCATGCGCGCCGCGCCCGCAGGAGGTCCGCCACATGGCTCGTCGTCGCCAGGTCTACGAAGGCAAGGCCAAGATTCTCTATGAAGGCCCTGAACCCGGCACGCTGATCCAGTATTTCAAGGACGACGCGACGGCGTTCAACGCGCAGAAGAAGGGCACGATCAGCGGCAAGGGCGTGCTGAACAACCGGATTTCCGAGCATATCTTCACCCTGCTCGGCCACATCGGCGTGCCGACTCACTTCATCCGCCGGCTGAACATGCGCGAGCAACTGATCCGCCAGGTGGAAATCGTGCCGATCGAGGTGGTGGTGCGCAATGTCGCCGCCGGCAGCCTGTCGAAGCGGCTGGGGATCGAGGAAGGCACGCCGCTGCCCCGCACGATCATCGAATATTACTACAAGGACGACGCGCTCGGCGATCCGCTGATTTCCGAGGAGCATATCGCCTGCTTCGGCTGGGCCAACCAGGACGAGATGCACGACATCGCCGACATGGCGATCCGCATCAACGACTTCATGTCCGGCCTGTTCGCCGGCATCGGCATCCGCCTGATCGACTTCAAGCTGGAATTCGGCCGGATCTGGGACAATGACTACAGCCGGCTGATCCTGGCCGACGAGATCAGCCCCGACGGCGCCCGGCTGTGGGACGCGACGACCAACGAGAAGCTGGACAAGGACCGTTTCCGCCGCGACATGGGCGGCGAGGTCGAGGCTTATCAGGAAGTCGCCCGCCGGCTGGGCCTGCTGCCCGAAGGTGCCGACAGCGCCGTGCTCGACCTGGAAAGCCACCGCAAGCGCCGCGGCAAATAGCCCGGCGGCCCGGCGCAAACCCGCCACCTGTCTCCACATCATGCCGGCAAAAAAACCGGCATCTCCGGCGCTACGCGGCCCCACCCGCAGGAACCCGGCCTTCGCCGGGATGACGGAGGGGGCTGGACGAGAAAGAGCCGGAATCCGGCGGTTTTCGGTTCGTCGCATTCGCGTGCGGCGGCGCGCGTCATTTAGCTCCTTTTAACCATCGTTCGTTACGAACCGGCCAGAGAGCGCGGGCGTTCGCCGTGCGGGCAATGGGGATCTAGCATGCGTATTTGGGCAATCTTGGTCGCGACCACCGCGCTGGCCGCCTGTTCGGGCGGCGGCCCGCAGACCGCGAGCAGCACGCCGCCGCCCGCCACCCCCAATCAGGTCCACAGTTTCGTCACCCCGCTGGCCGCCAAGACCTATGTCGGCATCGGCGGCAGCCAAGTGTTCCAGTATTCCACCGACGATCGCAACTGCTGCGGCCAGCAGGCGCAGACCTTTGCCGGCAACGCGACGAGCGTGCGCAATTCGAGCATATCGATCGCCTACGACCCGCGCGACGCGATCTTCACGCTGACCGTCACCGACCCGAAATCGGGCGCCGACACCCAGACCCGCTTTCAGGACCCGGCATCGCGGACCGACTTTTCCGGCACGCTCGAACCGCAATGGGGCACGCCCAACCTGAACAACCCGAACATCCGCTATCTGCAGGCCGGCGACGGCGACCCGCTGTCGCCCTATCGCGGCAGCGGCACCGGCGCGGTGGACCCCGGCGACAACCATAACGCCGCGATCGGCACCGACGGATCGACCTATCAGGCGACCAGCTTCTTCTACGAGGTTCCGGGGTCGACGACCAAATACGTCACCTATGCCGGCTATGTCCGCAATTCGATGAGCTGGCACAACATCCAGATCGGCGCGCAGGACGCTTTCCAGGCGACGTGGAAGCTGGAGCGCGGCGCCTTCGCCTATGGCGAGATGACCGCCGCCAGCGCGGTGCCGAAAACCGGCAGCGGCAGCTATACCGGCGCGATGCTGGCGACGATGGTCTACAACCCGACCTTCGACGGCGTCTATCAGGGCAATGCCGTCGCCGAACTGCCCACCTTCTTCCAGTGGATCAGCGGCACGTCGAAGCTGGACGTCGATTTCGGCGCGTCGACGCTGACCGCGACGCTGAACGGTACGGTTTTCGCGCCGCAGGTCGACTATTACACCGACTCGTCCGCCAGCATCCTGCCGGCCGGCACCACCTTCACCGCCAGCGGCACCGGACGCATCGACCTGGTCAATGCCGGCGGCTTCATCGGCGTGTTCAACAGCGCCGGCTTCACCGCGCCGGGCGGCGGCGACCACCCGGTCACCATCGCCGGATCGAGCCTGGACGGCGCCTTCTACGGCCCGGCGGCCGAGGAAATCGGCGGCGGCTTCCGCATCGTCGGCGGCACGCCGGACCAGCGGATCGACATTCTGGGCGCCTTCACCGGCAAGAAATAGCCATGCGCATGCTCCTGGCGACGGTTGCGGTGAGCCTGCTCCCCGCAACCCCGGCGCTCGCCGCCGAGACGCCGACCTGCACCGCCGACGGATGCAGCGCCCGGATGACCGCCGCCGAGGTGCTGCGCGTCGCCGAGCGGATGGTCCTCGACCGCAAGTTCGACGAGGCGAAGCCGCTGCTCGCCGCGCTGGAGCACGCGCCGCAGTACAAGATGGAGCGACAGTTCCTGCTCGGCTACGTCGCGGTCGAGACCGGCGACCTGGACGGCGCCGTCGCCGCGTTCCGCGCGGTGCTGCGCGACCGGCCGGACATGACCCGCGCGCGGCTGGAACTGGCCCGCGCGCTGATGCTGCAGGGCAAGGACGCCGCCGCCGACCACCATTTCCGCCTGGCGGAGGAAGCATCCAGCCTGCCGCCGGAGATCGAGCGGACGATCCGCAGCTCGCGCGCGATCATCCGCAACCGGCGCAACTGGTATTTCAACTTCGATTTCGGCCTGGCTCCGGACAGCAACGTCAACAGCGCGACCAACGCCGAAACCCAGAACAGCACCCTGCAGATCAACGGCCAGCCGATCGCCTTCGAACTGGGCCGCGACGCCCGGCGCCGGTCCGGCGTCGGCCAGACGTTCGGCGCCCAGGGCGGGATGCGGCTTGGCCTGAGCGAGAAGATCGCGCTGGCGATCGACGCCAGCGCCCAGGCGACCAACCAGCGCGGCACCAGCAACGACGACATATCGCTGCTGCTCGCCGCCGGGCCGGAGGCGACGCTGAGTTCCCGCACCCGCGCCAGCATCCAGGCACTCGGCCTGGTCCGCTGGTACGGCGGCACCGCGGTGCAGAAGGGCGGCGGCGCGCGGATCAGCTACCAGCGCGACCTGTCCGCCGGCCAGCGGGTCAGCGGCCGGATCGAGATCCGCCGTTACGATTCGGACTATGGCAGCCAGTATGGCGGCTGGAGCTATGGCGGGTCGGCCAGCTACGAGCGGGTCGTCCGCCGTTCGATGATCGCGTCGCTGACCGGCTTCGTCCGGCGCGAGGATCTGCGCGGCGATGCCTATGCGAACACCGAGCTGGGCGTCAGCGCCGGTATCGGCGGCGAGCTCCGCCACGGCATCAACGCCGGCCTGTCCGGCAGTGTGTCGCGCGCCTGGTACGACGCGCCGATCCCGCTGCTCAGCTTCGACGCGCGCAAGGACTGGCGGCTCTACGGCCGCGCCTATGTCGGCCTGCGCTCGATCCGGGTGCTCGGCTTCTCGCCGTCCGTCACCTACACCTACAGCCGCAACGCGTCGCACATCGCGCTGTACGACACCGCCCGCCACCGGATGCAGTTCGAACTGGCCCGCTATTTCTGAGCGCTGATCCTTGCCCCCACGCCCGACTGGCGGCATAGGGACGGCGACCAGCCCCCGGGACCAGCAGCATCCATGAAAACCCGCATTTTCGTCACCCTGAAGAACGGCGTTCTCGACCCGCAGGGCAAGGCGATCCACCACGCGCTCCACGCCCTCGGCTTCACCGGAGTCAATGACGTGCGCGCCGGCAAGCTGATCGAGCTGGATCTGGCCGACGGAACCAGCCGCGAGGAGATCGAGGCGATGTGCAACCGCCTGCTCGCCAACACCGTGATCGAGAATTTCCGCATCGAGGACATGTGATGAAAAGCGCGGTCATCGTCTTTCCCGGATCGAACTGCGACCGCGATCTGGCGACCGCGCTGCACGAGGTGACCGGCACCGCGCCGGCAATGGTGTGGCACCGCGAAACCAGCCTGCCCGACGGCATCGGCCTGGTCGGCCTGCCCGGCGGCTTTTCCTACGGCGACTATCTGCGCTGCGGCGCGATTTCGGCGCGCAGCCCGATCATGGCGGCGGTGGTCGCGGCAGCGGAGCGCGGGGTGCCGGTGCTCGGCATCTGCAACGGCTTTCAGGTGCTGACCGAGGTCGGGCTGCTGCCCGGCGCGCTGATGCGCAATGCCGGGCTGAACTTCGTCTGCCGCGACGTCGCGCTGACCGTCGGCACCAGCCAGTCGGTCTTCACCCAGCGCTATGACGCCGGCGAGACGATCCGCATCCCGGTCGCCCATCAGGACGGCAACTACGCCGCCGACGCCGAGACGCTCGACCGGCTGGAAGGCGAAGGCCGCGTCGCCTTCCGCTATGCCGAGCCGGTCAACGGCGCCGCCCGCGCGATCGCCGGCATCCTGAACCCGGCCGGCAACGTGCTCGGCATGATGCCGCACCCGGAACGGATGATCGGCCCCGCCCATGGCGGCAGCGACGGCCGCCGCCTGTTCGAAAGCCTGCTGGAAGCCGTTGCCTGATTACACCCGCGTCCGGAACGGGGTGAACTCCGTGCCCTCGTCGAACACGTCGACGCCCTCGCGTTTTTTCAGCCAGCCGACGACGATGTAGGTGACCGGGGTCAGCGCCGCTTCCCAGCCGACCTTCAGCGCCCAGTTGGTGGCGAGGACGACGAATACCTGGTGGGTTTCCCACACGCCGAGGAAGGCGAGCGGGTAGAAGATCAGGCTGTCGACGCCCTGGCCGAAGATCGTCGAGCCGATGGTGCGCGCCCACAGCATCCGCCCGCCGGTCATGATCTTCATCCGCGCCAGCACGAAGCTGTTGACGAACTCGCCGGCCCAGAAGGCGGCGATCGAGGCGAAGACGATGCGCGGCACCTGGCCGAACACCGCTTCATAGGCGCTCTGTCCGTCCCAGCCCTCCGCCGGCGGCAGGCTGACCACCACCCAGCTCATCAGCGCCATGAACAACATCGCGCCGAACCCGGCCCAGATGCACCGGCGCGCGCGGGCATAGCCGTAGACCTCGGTCATCACGTCGCCGATCACGTAGGACAGCGGAAAGAACAGGATGCCGGCGCCGAACAGGAAGCCGCCGACGCTGGCGACCTTGGCCGCGCCGATCACGTTCGACAGCAGCAGGATGGCGACGAATGCCGCCATCACGAAATCGAAATAGCGGAAATGCGTGCCCGCCAGCGCATTGGCGGTTGTCGCCGCCGGCCCCAAGTTGCTGTCCATCGGCCAAGTCTTAGACCGGTTTCGCCTCTGTGCAATCGCGTCGCGGCTTGCTAGCGAACGGCGCACGGCCCCGTAGCTCAACTGGATAGAGCACCTGCCTTCTAAGCAGGATGTTGCGTGTTCGAGTCACGCCGGGGTCGCCATATCCTTCACTAATTGATTGTATTTCCTGCATTTTCTTCTAGGTTAGGCAAATTCAGGCCTCATCCACCTGTTTCCTGATCCGAAAGCCGTTCGACCGCGCGGCGCAGGTCCCCCGCGGCCGGCAGCCACAGATCCGCGCCATTCTTGCTCGCCTGAAAATTGATCTTGCCGCGCACGACATGCCTTAGGCCGAACAGTCGTGCGTCGCCGCGCCGCTGGCCGGTCCAGCAGGTGATTGCCGGCGCCAACCGCGCTTTTGCGCCGAGCGGATGGCGCTTTTTATACTGCGCGATCTCCGCCTCGCTCCGGATGTGATGGCCGGATCCGCCGCAGGGCGGCACGCAACGGGATGGCGGTCAGCTGCTAGCAATACGCGGCAATCCTAACTCTCGTCATTTGCCCCGTTATTGTCATTTGCCCGCTGGAGCGCTGGTCCTTCCGCCCTGACAAAGGATCGCGCCGGCTCGGCGCTGCCGTCAGACGTGCGCACAAGCCGGACATCCAGAGAGGTCGATGCACCGGGGCCGTTGCGATATGCGAGGCGGCACATCCTTTCCGCATAATGATCGGCAATGTCGAGTAAGGCGCAACGGTCCACATCGCTGTTGGAAGCGGCCGCGCGAGCCCGCGCCGACCGCTCACGTTCGAGCAGTTTATTGATGTCCATAAAACGCACTCCGGCGTGGGTCGCGAGATTTGCTCGCATGAACGGACGCGGGGCCGACCGACCTAGGCGCGACCGTAACCATCCCGCGAGCCGGGGACGAACAGTGCAATATGTTCACGTGTCAGGGGCGTGCATCCCGCCGCTACCTTATTTGCCGCTTTCAGGCGGCCTGCCAGTTTGCGGACGCGCCCGGCATATAGCTCGGCAAGCCCAAGATGGGCGTCGCGTGCGGCGCCGTGCCGGGCGTTGGCGGCGCACATTAGGGATACCTGCTCACGTGCGAGCAATTCGTTGATGTCCATGGCGGGGGCCTCCCGAAGGAGCGAGGGCACAACGTCCCTCAGTCACAAGTTGCTCGGAATGAATCCGGTGATGGCAGCTTGTAGCACGAATCCCTGGATTGTCGGCATGAATAACGGAGCCTAGCTTAGTTGGATGCGCGGCAATATACCTCGTTGATATTACATGCCTAATGCACAAACGCCGGGGTCGCCACCCCCACGCGCCGCTATGCGCGGGCGGTGCGCGGCTGCCGACGGCTTCGCAAGGCGCCGCCGGCAAGGCCGAAGCCGGCGATCAGCATTGCCCACGCACCCGGTTCGGGCACGCCCGCATAGGCGTCGATGGTCAGCCGGTAATGGGTGTCGTCCCAGGCCGACAGCGTGATCGCGTGATTGGCGTTGCGGAAATAGGTCGTCTCCCCCGTATTCTGGTCAACGCGGGTGACCGACGCGTCGCCGAAGTGGAAGGTCTCGTAATATCGGGCTTCGCCGCTGTGCGCGCGATAGTCGTCGAAGAACAGGTTATTCCCGCCGATCCACGCGCCGTCGCTGTCGTACATGTCGTACGTGATGTCGTAATAGCCTGAAAGATAGGAGACGAGCGGGCGCTCCAGTTCCACCAGCACGACATAGGTCATCATCGGTTGGGCGGCGAACTGGACCAGGCCCGGCCCGGACACGGAAAAATCACCTTCGAGAACATGCCGGGTCACGGTCGCCGCGTTGACGCTGGTCGCGCATGCAAGCGCACTCGCCAGTCCGAGCCAAGAGAATCGCATGGCAGTCTCCCCTTTTGCGGAAAGCTGCCGTGCGCCAGCGGTTTCTGTCCACAGAAACCCGTCCCGATCGTCCCATATTGAGACGACCGGATGGATCGGAGGGACGGGCCGTGAGCGGGTGATCGGCAGTATAGGTTGCCCGCAGCCAGACTATCGATCGGGGGTGCTGTCCTCAGCGACGCGAGAGGGCTGGCTGCGAGCGGTGGAAGCATGGCCGGGAATTGTGGGGAAAGTGTGAACGCCCCGCCGCATTTCCACCCGAAATGCCCGGCCCGGTCAGGGCGATTGCGTCGGACATATCGCAGGCATTTGTCCGCAACGGGCCCTCGAATGGCGCCTGACAGGCGCGCAAATGTCTGACCAACCACCCCGTGCGCCGGCACCGGCGTCGCACCGGACGACTATCGCAACGGCCCGTCGCATTTTGCTGCACCATTGCTGCGCGGAAGCGTTTGGTGGCTTGCGCTCCCGATAGCATTCGGGGCAAGATATATGCGTCCGGAAGAAACCGCTCCACCCGGTCGGTTGAGCTTTCGGGTTGCAACGAGCCGGCGTTTCCCCCACCCCTGGAAACGTCGGCTTTTTGCCGTTTCAGACCAGCGGCTTGCCCCCGCCGGGCGGCCCGCCCCGCCGCCGCCCGCCAATCGGCCCGAAACGATACCGAAACGAAAAAGGGAGGCCGAAGCCCCCCTTTCCCGCATCCGGCGGATGCCTGCGATCAGTCGTCGTCGCGGGTGAGAAAGGCCGGCGCGAATTCGGGTGCCGGGCCCTCGTCCCGATCGTTCGATTCACGCCGTGGGCCACGGTCACGTCCGCCGCCGCCACGACGCGGGCCACGATCGCCGCCATCGCGGCGCGGGCCGCGATCACCACGGTCGCCGCCGTCACGGCGCGGGCCGCGATCGCCGCGCGGACCACGGTCTTCGCGCGGCGGGCGGGTGTCCGCCAGCTCGGCGCCGGTTTCCTGGTCGACGACGCGCATCGACAGGCGAACCTTGCCGCGCTGGTCGACTTCCAGCACCTTGACCTTCACCTCCTGCCCTTCGGACAGGGCGTCGGCGACCTTCTCGACCCGCTCGTTGCGGATCTCGGAGACGTGGACGAGGCCGTCCTTGCCGCCCATGAAGTTCACGAACGCACCGAAATCGACGAGGTTGACCACCTTGCCGGTGTAGATCTTGCCGACTTCCGGTTCCTCGACGATGCCGAGGATCCAGTTCTTCGCCGCCTCGATCTGCGCCGGGTCGGACGAGCTGATCTTGATCAGCCCTTCGTCGTCGATGTCGACCTTGGCGCCGGTCTCGGCGACGATCTCGCGGATCACCTTGCCGCCGGTGCCGATCACTTCGCGGATCTTGCTCTTGTCGATCTGCAGCGATTCGATGCGCGGCGCGTGCGCCGACAGCTCGGTACGGCTGTGGTCGAGCGCCTTGGCCATCTCACCCAGGATATGGGCACGGCCCTCATGCGCCTGGGCCAGCGCCTGCTTCATGATCTCCTCGGTGATACCGGCGATCTTGATGTCCATCTGCAGGCTGGTGATGCCTTCGCTGGTGCCGGCGACCTTGAAGTCCATGTCGCCCAGATGATCCTCGTCGCCGAGGATGTCGGACAGCACCGCGAACTTCTTGCCTTCCAGGATCAGGCCCATCGCGATGCCCGAGACCGGCCGCTTCAGCGGCACGCCGGCGTCCATCAGCGACAGCGAACCGCCGCACACCGTCGCCATCGACGAGGAGCCGTTGGACTCGGTGATGTCGGAGGTGACGCGGATCGTGTAGGGGAACTCGTCCTTGGTCGGCAGCACCGGATGCAGCGCCCGCCAGGCCAGCTTGCCATGGCCGATCTCACGCCGGCCCGGCGCGCCGAAGCGGCCCACTTCGCCGACCGAATAGGGCGGGAAGTTATAGTGCAGCATGAAATGCTGGTAGTGCAGGCCGGTCAGCCCGTCGATCATCTGCTCCGAATCCTTGGTGCCAAGGGTGGTGGTGCAGATGCTCTGCGTCTCGCCGCGGGTGAACAGCGCCGAACCGTGGGTGCGCGGCAGGAAGCCGGCGACCGCCTCGATCGGGCGGATCTGGGTGGTCGAGCGGCCGTCGATCCGGCGCCCGTCCTTCAGGATCGCGCCGCGGACGATTTCCGCCTCCAGCTTCTTGACCAGCTTGCCGGCGACCATCTGGTCCTGCGGGCTGGCGTCGGCGAAGGCGTCCTTCGCCCTGGCCCGCGCCTCGTTCAGCGCGTTCGACCGCTCCGACTTGTCGGTCAGCTTGTAGGCGGCGGTGATGTCCTTGCCGACCAGCTTCTTCAGCTTGTCCTTCATCGCGGCGGTATCGGACTGCGCCGGCAGGTCCCACGGCTCCTTCGCCGCCTGCTCGGCCAGCTTGATGATCGCGTCGATCACCTTGCGGCTTTCGGCATGGGCGAACATGACCGCGCCCAGCATCACCTCTTCCGACAGCTCGTTGGCTTCGGACTCGACCATCATCACCGCGTCGTGGGTGGCGGCGGCGACCAGGTCCAGATCGCCGGCGGCGACCTGCTCGTCGGTCGGGTTCAGTACGTATTCGCCGTCGACATAGCCGACACGGGCGGCGCCGATCGGCCCCATGAACGGCACGCCCGACAGCGTCAGCGCCGCCGAGGCGGCGACCATCGCCAGGATATCCGGCTCGTTTTCGCCGTCATAGCTCATCACCTGGGCGATGACGTTGATCTCGTTGTAGAAGCCGTCCGGGAACAGCGGGCGGATCGGCCGGTCGATCAGGCGCGAGGTCAGCGTTTCCTTTTCGGTCGCGCCGCGCTCCCGCTTGAAGAAGCCGCCGGGGATGCGGCCGGCCGACGCGTATTTTTCCTGATAGTGAACGGTGAGCGGGAAGAAATCCTGCCCTTCCTTCACCTTGCGCGCCGCGGTGACGGCGCAGAGAACCACGGTTTCGCCGAGCGTCGCGAGCACCGCGCCGTCGGCCTGGCGGGCAACGCGGCCCGTTTCGAGAGTGAGCGTCTGGCCGCCCCACTCGATTTCCACTTTCTTGGTATCGAACATCTGTTTTCCTTCATCCGGCGACCCTATGCCGCCGGGGCCTTGTCCGGCCTGCCGAAGCGAGGCCGATGCGGGCTAGCCGGCCCGCGCGGTTCGGAACGCATCTGGTCCCGGCGGGCGCACGACCGGATTGCCGCTTGCCCCTGATCCGCCACGCGGCGCGCGGCGGCTGCGCCCCCGCACCATGCGGGGGCATTTACGAGAACGGCCCCGTAAGCGGGGCCGTTCGGATTACTTGCGAAGACCCAGCTTCGCGATCAGTGCGGTGTAGCGTTCGCCGTCCTTCTTGCGGAGATAGTCCAGAAGGCTGCGCCGCTTGTTGACCAGCATCAGCAGACCGCGACGCGAATGATTGTCCTTGGCGTGGGTCTTGAAATGCTCGGTCAGGTTGACGATCCGTTCGGTGAGGATCGCGACCTGCACTTCGGGCGAACCGGTGTCGCCATCGGCGCGGGCATTGTCCTTGATCAGCGCTTCCTTGCGCTCGGCGGTAATCGACATCGTCATCCTTTCAATCAGAGGTTGAAACCGCGCACCACCCGGACCTCGCGGTCCGAAACCTCAACGAGGGCGACGGGGGTTTCCCCCAGCATCGCGAAGTTGAGGCCCTGGTTTGCGGCGATCCCGACCAAGACCCGCCCCTGACGGAGCAGCCCTGCCTGATCGGGGGTGAGGGATAGAGCCGGGATGTCGTCCAGCCCCGCCCTCAGCGGCAGGCAAACGTCTTCAAGGCGGCGCGCTTGCCCCAGTTCGGCCAGTTTGTCCAGCGAAATCGCGGTGTCGAGGGTGAACGGCCCGGCCTTCACCCGGCGCAGCATCGCGACATGGCCGACGGTGCCGAGCGCATGGGCGATGTCGCGCGCCAGGCTGCGGATATAGGTGCCTTTCGAGACATGGGCGACGAGGGTCAGGAACGGTTGGCTCTCGTCAACGCTGAGCGCGTGGATGGTGACGGCACGCGGTTTCAGCGCCACCTCCGCCCCGGCGCGGGCGAGGGCGTAAGCGCGCGCGCCGTCGACCTTTAGCGCCGAGAAGGCCGGCGGCACCTGCTCGATCGTGCCGGTGAAGCGGGGCAGCACCGCCTGAACCTGAGCCGGCGTCGGCACAACGGCGGAGGTGGCGACGACCTGCCCTTCCACGTCGAGCGTGTCGGTCTGGGTGCCGAAGGCGATGGTGAAGGCGTAGACCTTGTCGCTATCGAGCATCCGCCCGGCCAGCTTGGTCGCCTCGCCCAGCGCGACCGGCAGCACGCCCGACGCCAGCGGGTCGAGCGTGCCGCCATGGCCGACCTTCGCCTTCGCATAGCCGCCGGCGCGCAGCGCGTGCTTGACCGCGGAGACGACCTGGGTGGAGCCGGGGCCCACCGGCTTGTCGATGATCAGCCAGCCATGCATCGCCGGCCCATGCCCGGATCGCGCGACGCTGTCAGCCTTTCTTCTTCGCCTTGGCCGGCGGCGGCGCGGAAGTGACCAGGCTGGTCAGCGGGCAGCGCTGCCCGCGCACGACGATGGCGGAGAAGCGGTCGAGGGTGTTGAGCGCCCGCCCGGCATCGAAGCCGACGGCGGTGGCGAAGGGCAGCTCGGTGCACGGCCCGATCAGCGTCGCGCGATACCATTGCCGGCGCAGGTCCTGGATATAGAGGGCATCGCTGCCGTCCGCCTGCCAGTTGTTGATGCTCGACGAAGCGAAGGGGATGCTCGCCTCGACGCCCAGCGCGCGCGGCTTCGCATCCTTCGCCACGGTCGGCGCGGCAAGCAGCCCGGCCCCGGCCAGCGCGGCAAGCGCCAGGCCCAAGCGACTGTTTTTCATGTTACGCACTCCATCACGGTGACGGCACATCAAAGCATGAAGCGGCTGGCGGGTTGCTGAATGACGCCGAATTCATCCGTTCAGGCGGACGTTCAGGCCAGGCGCCATTCGTCCTTCAGGATCGCGAACAGCGCGGTGTCGCGGACATGGCCGGTCCAGGTCACCCGATCCTGCCGCATCACCCCTTCGCGCAGGGCGCCGAGCTTGGCGACCGCTGCCTGGCTGCGGGCGTTGCGGACGTCTATGCGGAATTCGATGCGCCGATAGCCGCAGGCGAAGGCGTGGCCGATCATCAGCCGTTTCAGCCGGCCGTTGAAGCCGGTGCCGCGCAGCGACGGGACTATGTAGCTCATCCCGATCTCGACAACGCCGCGCGCCCGGTCCGGCGCCAGATAGGCGGTCATGCCGACCAGCCGGTCGTCGGAGAGGATGGCGAACGCCACGTAGCGCGGATTGGCGAGCAGCGCGGTGAAGCTCGCGTCGAAATGCGCCGGATCATAGGACAGGCTGTAGATCGCCCAGATATCCGCGTCCTCGGCGCAGGCGGCGGCGAGCGCAGCGCGATGCGCCTCGGCCAGCGGTTCCAGCCGCAATGTGCCGTCGGCCGGCGGGTGGCGCAGCGCCTCCGTCACTGGCGGCGGGCCTCCATGAAATGGCGGCGGCACAGCGCGACATAGCGGTCGTTGCCGCCGATTTCGGTCTGCGCGCCTTCGTTGACCGGCCGCCCAGCGGCGTCGACGCGCAGGTTCATCGTCGCCTTGCGCCCGCAGGCGCACACCGCCTTCAGTTCGATCAGCGCATCGGCGAGCGCCAGCAAATGGGCGCTACCCTCGAACAGATTGCCCTGGAAATCGGTGCGCAGCCCGTAGGCGAGCACCGGTATGCCGAGCGTGTCGCAAATATCGGCCAGTTGCAGCACCTGCGCGCGCGACAGGAACTGCGCCTCGTCGACCAGCACGCAGGACAGCGGGCGGCGGCGATGCTCGGCCGCGACCGCCGCGCCGATATCGAGCGCGGCGTCGAACGGCACCGCCGGCGCCGCCAGCCCGATCCGCGAGGCGATGGTGCCGGGCGCGGCGCGGTTGTCGACGGCGGCGGTGAGCAGCATGGTTTCCATGCCGCGTTCGCGATAGTTGAAGGCGGCCTGCAGCAGCGTCGTCGATTTTCCCGCGTTCATCGACGCATAGTAGAAATAGAGCTTGGCCAAGCTCAGCCGTCCCCTTCGCCCAGGTCCTGCGCGACATGCGGGCGGCGCAGCACGGCGTCGATATGGCTGCCCTCGTCGAAGCTGCCGTCAGCCAGGAATTTCAGCTTCGCGGCATATTTGGCGTTCACCCGCCGCGCCACCTCACCCTGCAGATAGGCGGTGTTGGTGCGCAGCGCCTTCAGCACCTTATCCTCGTCGGCGCCGAGCAGCGGCTTCACGAAGGCGGTGGCGTGGCGCAGGTCCGGCGACATGCGGACCTCCGTCACCGTCACCATCGCACCGGCCAGCGTTTCGTCATGCACGTCGCCGCGCATCAATATGTCGCTCAGCGCATGGCGCACCTGCTCGCCGACGCGCAGCAGACGGACGGAGCGGGTTTCGGGCGTGCGGTGGGCTGGCATCGGCGGTTCCGTGCCCCGCCCCCGCCGCTGTGGCGGGGGCAGGAATGGCGGTTAGAGGGTGCGCTCGCGCATCTCGACCTCGAAAGTTTCGAGGAAGTCGCCGGGCTTGATGTCGGTCGTGTTCTCGAAGGTCACGCCGCATTCCAGGCCGGCGCGCACTTCCGGCACGTCGTCCTTGAACCGGCGCAGCGAGGCGATCGCACCGTTGTAGATGATGACGTCGTCGCGGGTGATCCGCGCCTTCAGCGCCTTGCGGATCAGCCCCTCGGTGACGAGCAGGCCCGCCGCCTTGCCGTGCTTGCCGGCGGAGAACACTTCCCGCACCTCGGCCCGGCCGACGACATGCTCGACCGCCTCCGGCCCAAGCTCCCCGGCCATGCCGGCGCGGATCTCGTCGGTCAGATGGTAGATCACGTCGTAATATTTGAGCGCGACCTGATCCCGCGTGGCGATTTCCCGCGCCTTGGCGTTGGCGCGGACGTTGAAGCCGATGATCGGCGACCGGCTGGCGGAGGCCAGCGTCACGTCGCTCTCCGTGATCCCGCCGACGCCGGCGTGGAGGATTCGCACGCGGATGTCGTCGGTCGAGATCTTGTTGAGCGCGTTGACGATCGCCTCGACCGAACCCTGGGTGTCGCCCTTGACGACCAGCGGATATTCGATCGCCTGCTTCTGGCGCAGGGCGGAGAACATGCTCTCAAGGTCGGCCGGCGCCTGCGTCGTCCGCTTGCGGGTGATGACGCTCTGGCGGTAAGCGGCGACCTCGCGGGCGCGGGCCTCGCTTTCGACCACCGACAGCGGGTCCGCCGCCTGCGGCACGCCGGACAGGCCGAGCACCGCGACCGGCGTCGACGGCCCCGCTTCCTTCAGGTTGCGGCCCTTGTCGTCGATCAGCGCGCGGACCTTGCCGCTTTCCGCGCCGACGACGAACACATCGCCGACCTTCAGCGTGCCGCGCCGGACGAGCACGGTCGCGACCGGCCCGCGGCCCTTGTCGAGCTGCGCCTCGATCACCGTGCCTTCGGCGTGGCGGTCGGGGTTGGCCTTCAGCTCCAGCAGCTCCGCCTGCAGCAGGATCTTCTCGACCAGCTCGTCGAGCCCGGTCTTCTTCAGCGCGGAAACCTCGACGTCCTGCGTGTCGCCGCCCATCGCCTCGACCTGCACGTCGTACTGGAGCAGCGCCTCGCGTACCCGCTGCGGGTTCGCCTCGTGCTTGTCGACCTTGTTGATCGCGACGATCATCGGCACGCCGGCCGCCTTGGTATGGTTGATCGCCTCGACCGTCTGCGGCTTCAGCCCGTCGTCGGCGGCAACCACCAGCACCACGATGTCGGTGACGTTGGCGCCGCGCTGGCGCATCTCGGTGAACGCCTCGTGACCCGGCGTGTCGAGGAAGGTGACCTTGTCGCCCGACTTCACCGTCACCTGATAGGCGCCGATATGCTGGGTGATGCCGCCGGCCTCGCCGGTCGCGACATCGGTGCCGCGCAGCGCGTCGAGCAGCGAGGTCTTGCCGTGGTCGACATGGCCCATGATCGTCACCACTGGCGGACGCGGGCGCAGCGCTTCCACCGCGTCGACATCGTCGTCGACGGCCAGGTCGACGTCGGAATCGGATACGCGGTTGATGTTGTGGCCAAATTCGGTGACCAGCAGTTCAGCCGTGTCCTGATCGATCGTCTGATTCACGGTGACGGGCATGCCCATCTTGAACAGCGCCTTGACCAGATCGGCGCCCTTTTCCGCCATGCGGTTGGCGAGTTCCTGGACGGTGATCGCTTCCGGCACGTTGACGTCGCGAACCTGGCGGACCTGCACCTGCGAACCGCCGCCGCCCTGGGCGCGCCGCTCCTTCTCGCGGGCGCGCTTCAGCGCGGCGAGCGAACGCGCGCGGGCGCCGCCGTCACCGTCGTTCAGCGCGCGGGTCACGGTCAGCTTGCCCTGGCGGCGATCGTCACCGCGCGGCGCGCCACGCGACGGGCGCGGCGCATCCGGCCGCTTCGGCGGCGGGGCGACCGGGGTGAAGCGGCGCGGTGCCGGCCGTGCGTCGGCAGCAGGCGTGGGCGCTGGCGCTGGCGGCGCCGTGTCGGCGGGCGCCGCGGGTGCAGGCGCGGCAGCGGCAACCGGGGCTTCCGCCGCCGGCGGCGGGTTCTGGGCGGCGTCCTCGGCGGCGCGACGCGCTTCCTCCTCCGCCCGGCGATTGTCCTCGGCGCGCTGGCGCTCTTCCTCGGACACGCGCTGGCGTTCGCGCTCCTCGCGATGGCGCGCTTCCTCCAGCGCGTTCATCCGCGCCTCTTCCGCCTCGCGCAGCAGCTTCGCCTGCAATTCCTGGCGCGACATCAGCGAATCGGCGGCCGGCCGCACGGGGGCGGGCGGCGGTGGGGGCGGCGCGGCCGGCGTGCGCACGGGCGCAGGCGCAGGCGCGCTGTCCTCCACCACCGGAGCGTCCGCTTCGCCCGGCTTGCCGAGGATCCGGCGCCGCTTGACTTCGACGACGACGGTGTTCGAGCGGCCATGGCTGAAGCTCTGCTTCACCTTGCCGGTCTCCACCGTGCGTTTCAGGCCCAGGGGGACCCGCGCGCCGAGCTTCGGCTTTTCCTTGTTGTCGCTATCACTCATGAACTTGCCCGAGACCCTTCGTTCGTCGTCCGTTCCGCCGTCGTGCCGTCCGCCACGGGGGCGGATGGACCTTGCGAGGCGGTTTCGCAAGGCCGGTCGCCCGCTTCAAATCCGATGAATGCGTGCCAGCGGGCGACAGCATCGCCCACCCTTGCCGCCGCGTCACGGCCCGTTACCGCGACATGTACCACATTTTCACGCCCGAGCGCCAAGGACAATGTGGGGCGCCCGGCGGCGATTACCAACCCGCGCGCGCCCGACCCTTCCGTGCCGCTGCCGACCCGCAGTGCCTGGTCGAGCCGGCGGCAGCCGTCGGTGCCGGCGTCGGCGGCGTGGAGCAGCAGCGCCACCTTGCCCGCCCGCGCCGCCGCCTCGATCCGTTCGGCGCCGGTCACCAGCGTGCCGCCGCGCGCCTCCAGACCCAGCCGGTCGAGCGCGGCGCGTTCGAGCGCGTCGGCGATGCGCTGGCCAAGGTCGGCCGGCGCGGCGGCGGCACCGCTCTTGAACGCGCGGGCGAGCGCGGCCTTCAGCCGCCCCTTCGCCTGCGCCGCGTCCAGCGTCGCACGGTCGACGGCGATCCACGCGCCGCGCCCCGGCGCCTTGCCGCGGACGTCGGGCAGCACCTGGCCGTCCGGCGCGAGCGCAAGCCGCACCAGCCGGACAGGATCGGCGCGCGCACCCGACAGGATGCAGCGCCGGCTGTTGCCGTGGATGTCGGCGTCTAGCGGATCATTGGGGAGTTCCCGCAACTGCGTCCTCCCCGGTTTCGTCCTGCCCGGCCTCATCCTGCCCGTCGGCCGCCACGTCCTCGTCGGTGAACCAGTGGGCGCGGGCGGCCATGATGATCTCGTTGCCCTGCTCTTCGCTCAGGCCGTATTCGGCGAGGACACCGCCCTTGTCCTCCGGCCGGCCGGCGCTCTCGGCGCGGCGGCGCGGCTCGACCCGGCGCTTCTGCACCAGTTCGTCGGTGGCAAGATCGGCCAGGTCGTCGAGGGTCAGGATGCCCGCCTTGCCCAGCGTTACCAGCATCGCCTCGGTCAGATAGGGCATGCCAGCCAGATCGTCCGATACGCCGAGCGCACGGCGTTCCTCGCGATTGGCTTCCTCGCGCCGTTCCAGCGCCTCCTGCGCGCGGCTCTGCAGCTCGCCGGCCAGTTCCTCGTCGAAGCCCTCGATCGTCGCGATCTCGTCGGCCTCGACATAGGCGACCTCCTCAAGGCTGCCGAAGCCTTCGGCGACCAGCAGCTGGGCCAGCGTCTCGTCAACGTCCAGTTCGCGCTGGAACAGTTCGGAGCGTTCGGTGAACTCGCGCTGGCGCTTCTCGCTGGCGTCGGCCTCGGTCAGGATGTCGATCGCCTTGCCGGTCAGCTGGCTGGCGAGGCGGACGTTCTGGCCGCGCCGGCCGATGGCGAGCGACAGCTGATCGTCGGGGACGACGACCTCGATCCGGTCCTCTTCCTCGTCGATGACGACGCGGCTGACATTGGCCGGCTGGAGCGCGTTGACGACGAAGGTCGCCGTGTCCTCGGACCACGGAATGATGTCGATCTTCTCGCCCTGCATTTCCTGGACGACCGCCTGGACGCGGCTGCCCTTCATGCCGACGCAGGCGCCGACCGGGTCGATGCTCGAATCGCGGCTGATCACGCCGATCTTGGCGCGGCTGCCCGGATCGCGGGCGGCGGCCTTGATCTCGATGATGCCGTCGTAGATTTCCGGCACCTCCTGCGCGAACAGCTTCTTCATGAATTCCGGGTGGGCGCGCGACAGGAAGATCTGCGGCCCGCGATTTTCGCGCACCACGCGCAGGATCAGCGAGCGGATGCGGTCGCCGACGCGCACCACTTCGCGCGGGATCTGCGCGTCGCGGCGGATGACGCCTTCCGCCCGGCCGAGGTCGACGACGACATGGCCGAACTCGACGCGCTTGACGACGCCGGTGATGATCTCGTTGGCGCGGTCCTTGAACTCTTCATACTGGCGCTCGCGCTCGGCATCGCGGACCTTCTGGAAGATCACCTGCTTGGCGGCCTGGGCGGCGATGCGGCCGAACTCGATCGCCGGCAGCGGATCGACGATGAAATCGCCGATCGCGGCGCCGGGCTGGAGCTTTTCCGCGTCCTTGGGGCTGACCTGCTTGAAATAATCGTCGACCGCCTCGACCACCTCGACGACGCGCCACAGGCGCAGGTCGCCGGTCTGCGGGTCGAGCTTGGCGCGGATGTCGTTCTCGGCGCCGTAACGGGCGCGGGCGGCGCGCTGGATCGCATCCTCCATCGCCTCGATGACGATGGCGCGGTCGATCAGCTTCTCCTTGGCGACCGCATCGGCGATGGCGATCAGCTCTGCCTTGTTGGCGGAAATCGCGGTAACCATCCTGTCTTACCCTTCCAGCTGAATCCTGTCGGCGCCTTCCGCCGAAAGCGGCGCCGTGGCCGCGACCAATGCCTCGGTGAACAGCAGCTTCGCGCTCCTCACATTGGCGAAATCCACTTCCGCTCGCCCGTGCCGACCCATGTCGACGGCGATCGTCGTGCCGTCGATGCCCTGCAATATGCCGGTCAACTGCTTGCGGCCGTCGACCGGCTCGACCAGGCCGATCCGCGCCTCGTGCCCCGCCCAGTCGGCAAAGTCGGCGGGCCGGGTCAGCGGCCGGTCGATCCCCGGAGAACTGACCTCCAGCCGGTAGGCGTCCTCGATCGGGTCGGCCGCGTCCAGCACGTCGGACAGGCGGCGCGACAGCACGGCGCAGTCGTCGATGGTCAACTGGCGGGTTTCCGGCCGTTCGGCCATGACCTGCAACGTCGGGTCCGACGTACCGCCGATCATCTTGACGCGCACGAGAGCGAAGCCGAGGGCCTTGGCCTCCGGTTCGATCAGGCGGGTCAGCGCGGCGATGTCGGCCATCGAATCTCCATAAGCGGCTTCGGCGCCGGACCCGGTGGGCCCGACCTCAACATAGATACCGATGTCGAGAAGCAGGTCGCATATAAGCCTGTTGCCCCGCGACGGCAAGCGCGAACTCGCACGCGGCGCAACGGCCCGGTCAGCGGCGGTTCTGCTGCGCGAACCACGGCGCCATCCGCGCCAGCGCGTCCTCCACCTGTGCCGTCGACACCGCGAAGCTGAACCGCATGAAGCGGTGGCCGTCGACCGGGTCGAAATCGATGCCCGGCGCCGTCGCCACCCCGGTCGCCTCCAGCAGCCGGGTACAGAAGGCGAGGCTGTCGTCGGTCAGATGGCCGATGTCGGCATAGATGTAGAATGCGCCGTCGGGCGGCGCGATCCGGGTCAGGCCGAGCGCCGGCAGCCGGTCGAGCAGCAGGTCGCGGTTGCGGCGGTAGCTGGCGATATGCCCCTCCAACTCGTCGCGGCAATCGAACGCCGCCAGCCCGGCATGCTGGCTGAGCGACGGCGGGGTCAGGAACAGATTGCCCATCCGCGCCCGTGCCGCCGCGACCAGCGCCGGCGGCACCACCAGCCAGCCGAGCCGCCAGCCGGCCATGCTGAAATATTTGGAGAAGCTGCTGATGACCAGCGCGTCCGGCATCTCCTCCAGCAGCGAGCGCGCCGGGCCGACATAGCTGAGGCCGTGGTAGATCTCGTCCGACAGCACGCGGATGCCCCGGTCGCGGCAGACGGCGGCGATCGCGCGCAGTTCGTCCTCGGGGATGATCGTGCCGGTCGGGTTGGCCGGGCTGGCGACGATCACCCCATCCGGCGCCGGGTCGAGCGCGGCCAGCGCCGCCGCCGAAAGCTGGAACCGCTCCGCCGCGCCGCACGCAATTTCCACCGGCGTGATGTGCAGCGCCTTCAGCGTGTTGCGATAGGCGACATAGCCCGGCCGGGCGAGCGCCACCCGCGCGCCGGGCGCGAACATGCAACTAAGCGCCAGCACCAGCGCCGGCGACGCGCCGCAGGTGAGGATGATCTGCTCCGGGTCGACGGCGACGCCGTGGCGTTCGCGGTACAGGCCGGCGATCCGCGCCTTCAGCTCCGGGCTTTCCCAATAGCCCATGCCGTCGCTGTCGAGGATGCGGTGGGCGACCGCGATCGCCCCAGCCGGCGCGCCGGTCGACGGCTGGCCGAACTCCATGTGGATCACTGGCGCGCCCTGTGCCGCCATGCGATGCGCCAGCCGGCTGATCGCAATTGCATGGAACGGGTCGATCTCGACCGGCATCACGCTCATCACCGCACTCCCACGCATCCCCCAACCCGGTCCGCCGTCGGACAAGCGGCGGCGCCGATCAGAAACTGTAGCTGTCGTAGACCTTGCTCAGGTCGCCGGCCCATTCGCCATTATACAGGTCAAGCAGGCGCTGGGCGGGGACCTTGCCGCTGGCGACGTTGCGGCGCAGCGGCTCCAGGAAGCCCGCCTCGCTGTCGCCGCCGCCGTCGAGCCGTGCACGGGCGTTGAGGCCGGCGCTGGCGATGTCGAGCACCGTGCCGGCGATGTCGCCGAGCGTGCCGCCACCGGGGGCCGGCGCGTCCAGCGCCAGTTTCGGCACGGCGTCGCGCAGCGCCTGCCGTTCGTCCAGCGTCCAGTGGCGGACCAGGTCCCAGGCTGCATCCAGCGCGGTGCCGTCGTACAGCAGGCCGACCCACAGCGCCGGCAGCGCGCAGATCTTGTTCCACGGCCCGCCGTCGGCGCCGCGCATCTCCAGGAAGGTCTTCAGCCGCACTTCCGGGAAGGCGGTCGACAAATGGTCGGCCCAGTCGGACAGGCGCGGCAGCTCTCCGGGCAGCGCCGGCAGTCGGCCGTCGAGGAAATCGCGGAAGCTCTGGCCGGCGACGTCGATATACTTGCCGTCGCGGAACACGAAATACATCGGCACGTCGAGCGCATAGTCGGCGTAGCGTTCGTAGCCGAAGCCGTCCTCGAACACGAAAGGCAGCATGCCGGTGCGCGCCGGATCGGTATCCGACCAGATATGGCTGCGGTAGCTGAGCAGGCCGTTCGGCTTGCCTTCGGTGAACGGCGAATTGGCGAACAGCGCCGTCGCCAGCGGCTGCAACGCCAGGCCGACGCGGAACTTCTTCACCATGTCCGCTTCGGACTGGTAGTCGAGATTGACCTGGATCGTGCAGGTCCGCAGCATCATGTCGAGGCCCATCGAGCCGACGCGCGGCATGTGGTTCAGCATGATCGCGTAGCGACCCTTGGGCATGATCGGCAATTCGTCGCGCCGCTTGTCCGGCCACATGCCGAGGCCGAGGAAGCCGAGGCCAAGCTCGTCGCCGACCGCCTTGACCTGTTGCAGATGGCGGCCGGTCTCGGCGCAGGTCTGGTGCAGATTGTCGAGCGGCGCGCCGGACAGTTCAAGCTGGCCGGCCGGTTCCAGGCTGACCGTGCCGTCCGGGCCGGCGAGGGCGATGACGACGCCGTTCTCCTCGATCGGCCGCCAGCCGAAACGGGTCAGGCCCATCAACAGGTCGCGGATGCCGCCCGGCTCCGCATAGGACGGGGCGCGATGGTCCGCCTTGCGGTAGACGAACTTCTCGTGCTCGGTGCCGATCCGCCAGCGATCCGGCGCCTTCTCGCCGCCGGCGAAATAGGCGACGAGCTGGTCCCGGCCGGTGATGACCGGATCGTTGCCGCTCGATTCTTCCCGCGTGCTCATAGCGCGGCTCTAGGCGGTCGCGCGCGGCGTGAAAATCATTTTATCCAGTCCCCCGCCGCCGCCATCCACAGCGCGACGGCGGCGACGGCGGCGGTATCCGCGCGCAGGATGCGCGGACCAAGCGACACCGCAACGGCCGCCGGCACGGCGCGGATCGCCGCCCGTTCCTCCGCGGTGAAGCCGCCTTCCGGCCCGATCAGGATCGCCGCCGCGCCGGGCCGGGCGACCTCGGCCAGCGGGGCGCCGCCTTCCTCGTCGGCGAAATAGAGCGCGCGGCCGGCCGGCCAGGCGGCGAGCAGCGCTGGAAGCGGAGTCAGCGGCGCCAGGTCCGGCAGGGCGGTGCGCTCGCACTGCTCGGCCGCCTCGACCATATGGGCGCGCAGCCTCTCGGCGTTCAGCCGGTCGACGACGGTGCGGCGGGTGGCGACCGGGACCAGCCGGGCGACGCCCAGCTCGGTCGCCTTTTCCGCCACCCAGTCGATCCGCCCGCGCTTGATCGGCGCGGCGCACAGCCACAGGTCGGGCACCGCCTCGCGCGGGGCAAGTTGCGCGCCGATCGTCAGGGTCAGCGCCCGCCGGCTCGCCTCGGCAACCGTCGCCAGCCATTCGCCGCTCTGGTCGTCGAACAGCCGGACCGGCGCGCCCGGCTTCGCCCGCATCACCGCCAGCAGGTAATGCGCCTGCGCCCCGTCCACGGTCAGCGTCGCACCGGCGGCGAGCGCGGTGTCGACGAACAGGCGCGGCGTGCTGTCCGGCGGCCAGGCGGGGGTGGCGGGCATGACCGCCCCTTAATAGCTTTTCCGGCCATGGGGAATCACCCGGCGCGCGGTTCGGAGAAAGTTGGGAAAGGGGGAGGTCCGAGCCTGGGCCGGGAGGACGGATAGCGGGCGCGGCCATGCGACCCGACCCGGCACCCCGGCGCAGGCCGGGATCCGCCGCCTGTGGAGCGGCCAACCGCCGAATACCGCCAGCGGATGCAAACTCTGCACTTAGTAGGTTGCAATAAGCAATCGATCTCCCATTGTAACCGATCGGTACGCCCCCTAGATCGCTGTCACCCGGTTCGGGGAAAAGACGTAAAAATAAGGATTTGATATGTTTCGCAACGCAATTCTCGCGGCGTCCGCGCTCGCCCTCGCCACATCGGCCGCCACGGCGGCCCAGGCCGCGACGGAAACCGGCCCCTATGTCGGCGTCGCCGCGACCGTCGACGCGACCAATGCCGATCTCGGCGTGGTCGACAGCCTTGGCGCGACCGGCGTCGGCGCATCCGCCTTCGCCGGCTACAACATCGCGCTCGGCAACGGACTGTTCGTCGCGCCGGAGGCCAATATCGACCTGAACAGCGTCGAGGCGAAGGTGGCTGACGGCACCGACGTGCTGCGCGCCAAGGCCCGCTGGGGCTGGGGCGTCGGCGCCCGTGTCGGCTACGACCTGTCCGACAGCACCGCCGGCTATCTGCGCGCCGGCTATGCCCGCAACCAGATCAAGGTTGTCACCAACGGCATCGCCGACAAGGCGTGGGGTGACGGCGTCCGCGTCGGCGGCGGCGTCGAGACCCGCCTCGCCCCGCAGCTGCGGCTGCGCGCCGAGTACAACTACGTGAACTACGAAAAGGGCGTCAGCAACAACCAGGGCCTTGTCGGCCTGGTCTACGGCTTCTGACCCGATCGTAACGCGACGGAAGGGCCGGGCGGCAGCGCCCGGCCCTTTTCGTGCGGGCGGCCGGCGGCCCGCTTCCCACCGGAAGCAGACACACTCTAAGAGGGGGCATGGCCGACTCCCTTCCCGATACCGAGCATCATGCGCTGGCACGCGGCAGCGCGCTGCGCCCCTATATCCTGCTCGCCCGGCTCGATCGGCCGATCGGCTGGTGGCTGCTCTACTGGCCCTGCACCTGGGGGGTGGCGCTGGCCGGCGGCGCCTTCGCGCGGTTCGACCTGATCCTGTGGATGCTGCTCGGCGCGGTCGCGATGCGCGGCGCCGGCTGCGTCTATAACGACATCGTCGACCGCGACCTCGACGCGCGGGTGGCGCGGACGCGTGGCCGCCCGCTGGCGAGCGGCGCAGTCAGCCTGAAGGCCGCGTGGGCCTGGCTGGCGCTGCTCTGCCTGATCGGGCTGGTCGTGCTGCTGCAACTGCCGCCCTTCGCCGCCGCCGTCGCGGTGGCAAGCCTGGCGCTGGTCGCCGCTTATCCGTTCATGAAGCGGATCACCTGGTGGCCGCAGGCCTGGCTGGGGCTGGTATTTTCCTGGGGTGCGCTGGTCGGCTGGGCGGCGGTGGCCGGCACGCTCACCGCGCCGGCGCTGCTGCTCTATGCCGGCGCGATCGCCTGGGTGATCGGCTATGACACCATCTATGCGCTGCAGGATCGCGAGGACGACGCGCTGATCGGCGTGCGCTCCTCCGCGCTCCGGCTCGGCCGCCATGTCCGCGCCGGGGTCGGCGGCTTCTACGCGCTGGCGCTGCTGCTGTGGAGCGGCGCGATCTGGCTGGTCCGGCCCGATCCGCTGGCGGTGGTCGCGCTCGCCCCGGCGGCGGCGCATCTTGGCTGGCAGGTGGTCGCGCTCCGCGTCGACGACGGCGCCGACGCGCTCGCCAAATTCCGGTCCAACCGCTTCGCCGGGGTGCTGGTGTTTCTCGCCTGCGTCGTCGTCGGCACCGCTTGAGGCGATTGCCCCGGCGGCGTCCTCCGCCTAAGTCCCGCTGATGTTGACCCCCGAAGACGCCCGCGCCCGCGCCGCCGATCTGGTCGCCGCCGCCCGCCGCGCCGGCGCCGATGCCGCCGACGCCCTCTATGCCGGCGAAGCCTCCACCCAGGTGCAGGTCCGGCTCGGCGCGCTGGAGGATGTCCAGCGTTCCGAAAGCGAGGAGATCGGCCTGCGTCTGTTCGTCGGCCGCCGTTCGGCCAGCGTGTCGTCGTCCGACCTGTCGGCACCGGCGCTGGCGGCGCTGGTTGAGCGGGCGGTGGCGATGGCGCGCGAGGCGCCGGAGGATGCCTATGCCGGGCTGGCGCCGGAGGACCGGCTGCTGCGCGAGGCGCCGCCGGCGCTCGACCTCGACGACGGCATCCTGCCCGATCCGGCGGCGCTGAAGGCGCGCGCGCTTGCGGCGGAGGACGCGGCCCGCGCCGTCGCCGGCGTCAGCAACAGCGAGGGCGGCGGCGCCAGCGCCGGGCGGACGACCATGGCGCTGGCGACCAGCGGCGGCTTCACCGGCGCCTATGCGCTGAGCGGCCACGGCGTATCGGCCAGCGTCATCGCCGGCGAAGGGGCCGGCATGGAACGCGACGGCGCCTGGCATTCGACCCGCCATCTCGCCGATCTGGAAGCGGCGGAGGCGATCGGCCGCCGCGCCGGCGAACGGGCGGTGGCGCGGCTCAGCCCGGCCAAGTTCGCCGGCGGCGCGATGCCGGTGCTGTTCGACCCGCGTGTCGGCGGCAGCCTGGTCGGCCATCTGCTCGGCGCGATCAGCGGCAGCGCGGTGGCGCGGCGGACCAGCTTCCTGCTCGACAAGCTGGGCGAACCGGTCTGCGCGCCCGCCATCACCATCGTCGAGGATCCGCACCGGCCGCGCGGCCTGCGTTCCCGCCCGTTCGACGGCGAAGGCCTGCCGACCCGGCCCGGCCGGATCGTCGACGCCGGAGTGCTGACCGGCTGGCTGATGGACAGCGCCGCTGCCCGCCAGCTCGGCCTGGCGCCAACCGGCCATGCCAGCCGCGGCATCGGCGGGCCGCCCGGCGTCAGCGCCGCCAACCTGCACATCGTGCCGGGCGGCGTGTCGCGCGCCGGGATGATCGCCGGGATCAAGGACGGGCTGCTCGTCACCCACCTGATCGGCCAGGGGGTCAACGGCGTGACCGGCGACTACAGCCGCGGCGCCTCCGGCTTCCTGATCCGCGACGGCGCGATCGGCCCGGCGGTGACCGAAGTGACGATCGCCGGCAACCTGAAGGCGATGCTGCTGGCGATGACACCGGCCGACGACCTGGAGCGCCGCTACGGCATCGACGTGCCGACCCTGCGCGTCGACGGGATGACCGTCGCCTATGGCTGAGGCGCTGGCTGACCGGGTCGCGGCGGTCGCGGCAGAGGCAGGGGCGATGGCGCTCGCCCGCCAGCAGGAAGGGTTCGAGCGGTGGGAAAAGGCGGCGGGCGAGCCGGTCTGCCAGGTCGACCTCGACGCCGACCGGCTGATCCGCGACCGGCTGAGCGCGATCGACCCGGAGGCCGGCTGGCTGTCGGAAGAGACCCGCGACAGCCCCGAACGGCTGACCCGCGCCCGGCTGTGGGTGGTCGACCCGATCGACGGCACCCGCGACTATCTGCGCGGCCGCACCGGCTGGGCGGTGTCGATCGCGCTGGTCGCGGACGGACAGCCGGTGATCGGCGTGCTCGCCGCGCCCGGCCGAGGCGAACATTGGCGAGCTGAGGCCGGCAAGGGCGCGTGGCGCAACGGCGTGCCGATCCGCGCGGCGGCGCGCGCCGAACTGGCCGGCGCCCGCGTGCCGGCCGACAGCCTGCCCCGGGTCGACCGCGATCTCGTCGCGGTGGCCAAGCCCAACTCGATCGCGCTGCGCGTCGCGATGGTCGCCGCCGGCGAGGCCGATCTGGTCGCGTCGGTACGCTGGGGCCATGAATGGGACGTCGCCGCCGCCGCGCTGATCGCCGCCGAAGCAGGCGCGGCGGTCAGCGACGCGCTCGGCCGCCCGCTGCGTTTCAACTCGACCAGCGGCGAGATGTTCGGCGTGCTCGCCAGCGCGCCCGGCATCCACGCCGCCGCGCTCGACCGCCTGCGCGCGCGGGCAGAAGCGGCCCACCCACGCTAGATTTGGAACCGGCCCGCGCCGCCACCGTCGACCGATTCGATATCGCGATGGAAGGAAATTGGTGCGCTGCACCGGGTGAAGATGACAACTTCGTCTACGCTATTCCCCTCCATAGCCCTCCTTAAGGCTGGCAAGGCCGCTGACGCAGCCTCGCTCTGTTAGGCCGTCGAGAATTTCCGCTGGCGTACGGCACAGCTTTGGAGTAGTTATCATCTCAATGATTCTTGAATTGTTGAGATTACAATGAACGAGAAGCAAGCCCTTAATGCCTTTGCAGCACTCTCACAGGAAACGAGGTTGCGCATCGTTCGACTGCTGGTGACTGCCGGCCCGGAAGGCATGCCAGCCGGAGCCATCGGCGATGCGATGGATGGCGCATCTTCGTCCCGTATGTCGTTTCATCTGAGCCATCTCGAACAGGCGGGGCTTGTCGAGTCCCGCCGCGAGGGGCGGTCGATCATCTACAGCGCCGCGCTGACCACGTTGTCCGGCTTGGTCGAATTCCTCATGCGCGATTGCTGTCAGGGCCACCCGGAGGTCTGCAATCCGGCAATGGCGGCATTGTCTTCCTGCTGCGAACCCACGAAAGAAACCTCCCATGTCTGATGGACAAGAGTATCGCGTCTTCAACGTTCTATTCCTCTGCACCGGTAATTCCGCGCGCTCGATTCTCGCGGAAAGCGTCCTGAACAAGGATGGCGAGGGTCGCTTCCGCGCCTTCTCCGCCGGGTCGCAGCCAAAAGGCGAGGTCAATCCCTTTGCGCTGAAGGTGCTGAAGAGCTTCGACTACCCCGCCGAGGGCTTTCGCTCGAAAAACTGGGAAGAGTTCGCCGGCCCAAACGCGCCTGTCATGGATTTCGTGTTCACCGTCTGCGACAACGCCGCCGGCGAAGCCTGCCCGGTCTGGCCCGGACAGCCCATGACCGCGCATTGGGGTATCGAAGACCCGGCGGCCGTCGAGGGGTCGGACATTCAGAAGGAAGCCGCCTTCGTTGCGGCTTTCCGCTACATGAAGAACCGCATCTCGGCCTTCACGTCCCTGCCGGTCGCCAGTCTCGATAAGGCGTCGCTGCGCACAAAGCTGACCGAGATCGGCCAATCCGACGGCGCGTCGTCTCCACGCAACAGTGCAGCGTGAGGCAGGCCATGGATGTCATCATCTATCATAACCCCGATTGCGGCACCTCCCGCAACACGCTGGCGATGATCCGCAATGCGGGCGTCGAGCCGCATGTCATCGAATATCTGAAGACGCCGCCGTCGCGCGAGATGCTGACCCGACTTATTGCGCGCATGGGCATATCGGTGCGGGAACTGCTGCGCGAGAAGGGCACGCCCTATGCGGAACTGGGCCTTGGCGACCCGGCTTTGAGTGACGAGCAGTTGCTCGACGCCATGATGGCGCGCCCCATCCTGATCAACCGACCCATCGTCGTCAGTCCAAAGGGCGTCAAGCTCTGCCGGCCGTCCGAGGACGTGCTCGACCTGTTGCCGCCGCAGCGCGGCGCGTTCATCAAGGAAGATGGCGAGCGGGTGATCGATGAACACGGCCGGCGCGTGGCCACGGCCTGAGGAAATTCCATGTCCACCTTCGAACGCTACCTCACCCTCTGGGTCGCATTGTGCATCGTCGTTGGCATCGGGCTCGGCCACTTGCTGCCGGGCGCATTTCAGGCCATCGGCTCGATGGAAATTGCCAAGGTCAACCTGCCGGTGGCGGTGCTGATCTGGTTGATGGTTATCCCGATGCTGCTCAAGATCGACTTCGCCGCCCTCGGAGAAGTCGGCCGCCACTGGCGCGGCATCGGCGTGACGCTGTTCATCAACTGGGCGGTAAAGCCGTTTTCGATGGCGCTGCTGGGATGGCTGTTCATCGGCTGGTTGTTCCGGCCATATCTGCCGGCGGATCAGATCGACAGCTATATTGCCGGCCTCATCATTCTTGCCGCAGCACCTTGCACGGCCATGGTGTTCGTCTGGTCGAACCTCACAAAGGGTGAGCCGCATTTCACATTGAGCCAGGTCGCCCTCAACGACGCCATCATGGTTGTCGCCTTCGCACCCATCGTCGGCCTGCTGCTGGGGCTGTCCGCCATCACCGTGCCATGGGGCACGCTGGCCCTGTCTGTCGTGCTCTATATCGTCATTCCCGTCATCATTGCGCAGATCATCCGCCGCCGGATGCTGGCGAGCGGCGGGCAGGCAGCGCTCGACCGCCTGCTTGCAAAGCTCGGCCCGGCCTCCCTCGTTGCCCTGCTGGCGACGCTGGTTCTGCTGTTCGGCTTTCAGGGCGAGCAGATCATCGCCCAGCCTGCGATTATCGGCCTGCTGGCCGTGCCGATCCTGATTCAGGTCTATTTCAACTCCGGCCTTGCCTATCTGCTCAACCGGATGGCCGGCGAGCAGCATTGCGTCGCGGGTCCTTCTGCGCTGATCGGGGCGTCGAATTTCTTCGAACTGGCGGTTGCTGCCGCCATCAGCCTGTTCGGCTTTCATTCGGGCGCGGCGCTCGCCACTGTCGTCGGCGTGCTGATCGAAGTGCCGGTGATGCTCTCGGTCGTCTGGATCGTGAACCGCTCCAAAGGCTGGTATGAGCGCGGCGGAAAAGCATCCGAACTCGCGAAAGAGCAGCGTTGATGCCGGACGATCTTCCCAATCTCGACGCCGGTTGCGTTGATATTCCGGGCATTGGCAGGCTGCGCGATGCGACACCCTCTACCCACCCGCCGCGTATCCTGCTGCTTTACGGCTCCCTGCGTGAACGATCCTACAGCCGTTTCCTGACATTCGAGGCCGAGCGTCTGCTGAAACATTTTGGGGCGGAAACACGCATCTTCGATCCACACGGACTGCCGTTGCCGGACGGGGCTGACATCAATCATCCCAAGGTGCAGGAACTGCGCGAACTCTCGCTCTGGTCGGAAGGTCAAGTCTGGACCAGCCCGGAGCGTCACGGTGCGATGAGCGCGGTGATGAAGGCGCAGATCGACTGGATTCCCCTTTCGGTCGGCGCGGTAAGGCCGACGCAAGGCCGGACACTCGCCGTCATGCAGGTCTCCGGCGGCTCGCAGAGCTTTAACGCCGTCAACCAGATGCGGGTGCTCGGCCGCTGGATGCGAATGGTGACGATCCCCAACCAGTCGTCCGTCGCCAAAGCATATCAGGAATTCGATGAAGCCGGCCGGATGAAACCGTCGCCCTACTATGATCGGGTGGTCGATGTGATGGAGGAACTGGTGAAGTTCACGCTGCTGACGCGCGACGTGTCGTCCTACCTGACGGATCGCTATTCCGAGCGAAAGGAGAGTGATGAAGCCTTGGCGCGGCGGATGAACCTGACGGCGGCTTTGATGTAATCGTCTGCCGATAGGGTAATTGGCAGAGCTTGCCGCGCGGTGCCGGGTCGAGCTGAAACTACGTCTACGCCATATCCCTCTAAGGCCCGCTTTTGTTGAACGGCTGAGGCATATGTCCTAGCAGTTACCCTACTGATCTTGGCAACTCGCCTCCCAAGTCAAAATAGGTGAAAACCTCTAAGTTCGAATCCCTCCCGTTCCGCCAAACACCGCCGATTACCCTCTATGGTGCGATATTGCCGCCGATTACCGCATCTCACCGGGTGAGATAGTAAACCGCCGATTCTACACTATAGCCCGATATATCTTGCCAACGGAGATGGCGCTTGCGACCCCATCTCGGACATTCGATGGCCGTTTGCGGATTCCCGAAAGCTGCCCTTCGTACAGCGACTGAGGACGACAAGATTGGGGGCGATCTAGACAGTCTTGATCGTGCTGAAATGTGCCCACATTTCCCAAGTAAGGCGCTGATTTCGCTGTCCTGACCATTATATTTCCTATATAAAACATGGTGTTGAAGGCTGCGAGGGGCGCGTTTCATGGATCACCCAGAGGGTGCGGGCTTGCAACGGGCAGATCGGGTGGATTTCGACCCTCGCGTGCGGCTGGAATTTCGCGGCACGCAGCTCAGTTCCGACGGCGGCCTTCTGGTGATGCGCGAGCTTGATGACGCGCTCGGGTTGTCCGATTTGGCGTCAGCGGCGCTGCGCGATACTCGCTCTGGCAAGAACACGGTCCATCGGCTCGACGGCCTGTTCCGGCAATCAGTCTTTGGGCGGCTGGCCGGATACGAGGATGTCAACGACGCCAACCGTCTCGCCTGCGATCCGGTCATGCGCCAAGTTGTCGGCGGCAGAGCGGTCGATGCACAAGCGGCCTCGGCATCGCAGATGGGACGGTTCGAGACCGAGACGCTGGCTCTGGCCGGGAACCGTGCCGCGCTGGCCGACCTGAACGGGCAATGGATCGACCGGTTCCATGACCGTAACGGGCTGAAGTACATCGTTCTGGACATGGACAGCTCGGTCAGCCCGACCCATGGCGACCAGGAAGGGTCCGCCTGGAATGGCCATTTCGACTGTAGCTGCTATCACCCCAACTTTCTGTTCAACCAGTTCGGGATGCTGGAACGCTGCGCCCTGCGCCATGGCAACGTCCACAGCGCCGATGGCTGGCGTGATGTTCTCGACCCCGTCATTGCGCGCTACGCGGAGCGCGACCTTGGTGGCAGGTTCTTCCGGGCCGATGCTGCCTACGCGATCCCGGCGATCTATGAGCGATTGGAAGAAGCGCGGTTCTTCTACGCCATCCGGCTGCCCGCAAACGCGGTCCTCAAGGACAAGATCGCGCATCGGCTAACGCGCCCTGTCGGGCGGCCGTCACTGACCAAGGTCAAGCGGTTCTTCGAGGAATTCGAGTATCAGGCGGCGTCCTGGGACAAGGAACGCCGGGTGATCGCCAAGATCGAATGGCATCCGGGCGAACTGTTCCCGCGTGTCGGCTTCATCGTCACCAACCTGCCGATGGAGCCGGACTGGGTGGTGCGGTTCTACAACCAGCGCGGCACCGCCGAGCAGCACATCAAAGAGGGCAAATACGCCTTTCGCTGGACGCGGCTGTCGTGCCGGAAGTTCCGCGACAATGAGGTGCGGCTGCAACTGCACGCCCTGGCGTACAACCTGGCCACCTTCTTGCACTGCATCGAGCTGCCCGAGGCCATGGCCGACTGGTCGTTGACCAGCCTGCAACTGAAGCTGATCAAGATCGGGGCACGTGTGGTCCGTCACGCCCGCACCATCACCTTCCAGCTGGCCGAGGTCGCTGTCACCGGCACGATGGTACGCGCCATCCTCGCCGCTATCCGCCGATTGCGAGCGCCACCGCTATGCGCATGATCGCGATCCACGCTCAAACTGAACGAAAGCGGCTGGACAGATCTGTCCGCTGCGCTGAAAAACGCCGCCCCTGGGCAAGGAAACAGCGGCTTCGCGGTCTGATCCGTCCAGATCCAGCAGTCTGCGCGACCGCAGGTGCCGCTTGCGGCAGAAAATCCTTGTCTAGCGCTCGGATACAGGCGATCTTCACCTCAAACGACACGCCACTTGGGGAATGCAGGATGAGACTCATGCTCGATTATTATTATTATAGAAGCCCCCATGAATAAATCGCTCATCATTTTCGGCATCGTCAACATAACCTCGGACAGTTTCTCCGATGGAGGCCGGTATCTGGCGCCAGACGCAGCCATTGCGCAGGCGCGTAAGCTGATGGCCGAGGGGGCAGATGTGATCGACCTCGGTCCGGCATCCAGCAATCCCGACGCCGCGCCTGTTTCGTCCGACACAGAAATCGCGCGTATCGCGCCGGTGCTGGACGCGCTCAAGGCAGATGGCATTCCCGTCTCGCTCGACAGTTATCAACCCGCGACGCAAGCCTATGCCTTGTCGCGTGGTGTGGCCTATCTCAATGATATTCGCGGTTTTCCAGACGCTGCGTTCTATCCGCAATTGGCGAAATCATCTGCCAAACTCGTCGTTATGCATTCGGTGCAAGACGGGCAGGCAGATCGGCGCGAGGCACCCGCTGGCGACATCATGGATCACATTGCGGCGTTCTTTGACGCGCGCATCGCGGCGCTGACGGGTGCCGGTATCAAACGCAACCGCCTTGTCCTTGATCCCGGCATGGGGTTTTTTCTGGGGGCTGCTCCCGAAACCTCGCTCTCGGTGCTGGCGCGGTTCGATGAATTGCGGCTGCGCTTCGATTTGCCGGTGCTTCTGTCTGTTTCGCGCAAATCCTTTCTGCGCGCGCTCACAGGCCGTGGTCCGGGGGATGTCGGGGCCGCGACACTCGCTGCAGAGCTTGCCGCCGCCGCAGGTGGAGCTGACTTCATCCGCACACACGAGCCGCGCCCCTTGCGCGACGGGCTGGCGGTATTGGCGGCGCTGAAAGAAACCGCAAGAATTCGTTAACTGCACATTCGGGATATTTCTCTATATTCGCGGTTCAGCAGGCATGTCCCCTTTGAGGGCGACCCGACGACAGGATAATCGACCTTATGGTGCGCAAATATTTCGGCACAGACGGTATTCGTGGCAAAGCCAACGAAGGCGCGATGACGGCGGAAACCGCCTTGCGCGTCGGCATGGCGGCTGGCCGTGTCTTTCGTCGCGGTGACCACCGCCATCGTGTCGTGATCGGCAAGGATACGCGCCTGTCGGGCTATATGCTTGAACCCGCGCTCACAGCCGGTTTCACCTCGATGGGCATGGACGTATTCCTTTTTGGCCCGCTGCCGACAACGTATAGGAAGAATAAACGCCCTTTTCACCCAAGTCCAACAGCTTTGGACCGCAGTTGACTCTTTCGACACCCCTGCGATGCAACCCAATCCGGCTGACGGGGAGCCAGCAACGCTGAAAATTTACCCTCCTCTTTCCCACTAGCGGCTCCTTTTCCGACAACCAGCACGGCGGATCCCTGCCGCGGCGCTGTGAACGCAGCATTTTGATTGGTATCGTTGGCCTTCAGGCTCGTCAGTCAAACAGACCCAGGAGCAGCTCAGCCGGTGGCGCCCGGCTTTCGGGTAACGCCCTGGTCCCGCTGGTTTCGGCTTTGTGCTTCAGGTGATCAAGGATCTGCTTGATCACTATAGGGTCTTCAATGCAGGCGATGACTTTCATGGCGCCGCCGCAGCCGCTGCAGGTCTCGATGTCGATATTGAAAACACGCTTGAGCCGTTGCGCCCATGTCATCGACGCTCGCCGTTGTGCTGGTGTTGCCGGTTCATCAGCCACCCTGACCTTGTTGCCCCTGCCCCGTTTTGCCGGCGTGACCAACGCCCGGTGCCGACTGTTGGGTGCGAACACCCCGTGGAAGCGGGATAGCGACTTGAGAGATAGTTTTAAAAATGTCCATAATTTCAAGCATCGGATCGCCATTTTCTCTTTATATCTTAGATGATTGCGCGTCATTATAATATCAAACATATGTGGCAATTGCACTGCTTCGAGGCATTATTTATTACGCTCACCGTTTTTCCGGGCATGGCAAATCCTGAATGTGATCATTTATGATATGGGTTGGTAGGAGGGGGCATTATGTATCTGTCGCGAATCAGGATTGAGAATTTCCGCAACTTCCGCGACCTTGATGTCGCGCTTGGCGGTAACATTGTCATTGTCGGCGAAAACCGCGTCGGAAAGAGCAATCTGCTCTTTGGGCTGCGCCTGATCTTCGACCCCTCACTGCCCGATAGCAGCCGGCAGCTCGGTCTCGCCGACTTCTGGGATGGGCTGGAGGAGATCACCGCCGAGACGACCATCACCATCTCGGTGGAGATCAAGGATTTCGAGGAAGACCTCGATGTCCTGGCGGTGCTGACCGACTACCGCCTCGATGACGACCCGGAGACAGTCCGCCTTACCTATCAATTGCGTGCTCAGCCTGGCCTCGATCACGCCCCCGCTAGTGACGACGATTTCTCGTTCGTCTGCTTCGGCGGTGAGGATGAAGCTAAGCGCTTTGGCCATGATCTTCGGCGCCGCATCACGATGGACCTTTTGCCGGCGCTTCGGGACGCCGAGGGGGACCTTGCCGCTTGGCGCCGGTCGCCACTTCGTCCTCTCGTAGAGGATGCGTTCATCGGCATCGACAAGGAAGCGCTCAAAGAAATCGGAGACAAGATCGCGGAGGCAAGCGCTACGGCGATTGACTTCGACGAGGTGAAGGCGCTCGAAGCCAGCATCGCAGAGCTGTTTTTGGCAATGGCGGGATCGAAGCAGGATGTGCATCCATCACTTGGATTCAGCGCGACCGACGCCACGCGCATCAATCGTCAGATCCGGCTGCTGATAGATGAGGGGCGGCGCGGCGTCGCCGACGCCAGCCTGGGTTCGGCAAATCTCATCTTTCTCACGCTCAAACTGCTCGATCTTCAGCGCTTGATCGCTGCCAACAAGCGCGACCAGTCATTGCTCGCGATCGAGGAGCCGGAGGCGCACCTCCATCCACACCTCCAGCGCTTGGTCTATAAGCATCTGTTTGAGACGATCGTCGATGGCGAACACGGTGTCGATGACAACGATGACGGGGAGGCTGCCGGGCCGCTTTCGGTCATTTTGACCACCCACTCGCCGCATATCGCAAGCGTCGCACCGCTAGGGTCTCTCCTGCTTCTTCGGTCGCACTTGAACGAGGGAACGAGGGGATACTCGACCGCCGAAGCCGACTTCACCAAAGCCGACACCGAAGATCTCGAACGATATCTCGATGTCACCCGCGCGGAGATGGTCTTCGCGCGCGGCGTCATCCTCGTCGAAGGTGACGCGGAGCGGTTTCTGATCCCGGCATTTGCCGAGGATATGGACATCTCCCTCGACGAGCATGGCGTGTCGGTCTGCTCGGTTGCCGGGACCAACTTCCAGCCCTATGTGAAGCTACTCTGCGCCTTGGGCATCCCATTCTCTATCATCACCGATTATGACGAAGTGGACGAGAAACCCCGCGCTTACAATCGGGCGCTCAAGCTCGTTCGTATCATCGACGAGGCCGCTGGCGGTGAGGATACCGATGCAGTGGTCAAAGCCATCAAGGACAAAAAGACTTGGGGCGAGACATTTGCCGAAATCCAGAAGTTTGGCATCTTCGTGAACTGGAGCACACTCGAGACCGAGCTGTTCGAGGGAGACTATGCTCAGGAAATGATCGACACCCTCCGCGAGCATAACTTTAGCGCCGAGCGCAAGGCGATCCTCGACGGATGGGAAGCGAAGCCGAAGGCTTTCGACGCTGATGAACTGCTCAAGATGATCGAACAGATGGGCAAGGGCCGGTTCGCGCAAAGATTAGCGACGCGCGCGCCTGGCAAGCTCGTGCCCGACTATATTGCGGATGCGATCAATCATGTCGTCGGTCTCGTTTAACCGGGCTCTCTATCTCAAGGGGGCAGAAGATCTGCGTCCCAACGAGAAGCAGTGGCAGGCCTATGAATCGACCGGGCATTGCGTACTGCTGGCTGGGCCAGGCAGCGGCAAGACCAAGACGCTGACGGTCAAACTCGCCAGAATGCTCAGCGAGGATGTGGACGAGCCACGCGGTATTGCCTGTATCACCTACAATAACGAATGTGCACGCGAGCTCGAAAGCCGCTTGGAAGCGCTCGGCATCGCACCGGGCGGACGCGTCTTTATCGGAACTGTTCACTCATTCTCACTCACACAAATTCTGCTGCCCTACGCCAGGGTGGCCGGGCTGGGCCTGCCTGACGAATTCACGGTGGCGACCCGGCAGCAGACTCGAGCTGCATTGGCTGCCGCTCATGCGAAAGTCATAGGTGGGCCGGAGAACCCGCAGAACTGGGACATTCGGGTCGGCCGTCATCGGCGCCGGTTCCTCAATCGCGAGCGGCCGGAGTGGAGAACGCTCGACCCGCAGCTCACCGAACTCGTCGAGGCGTATGAGGCCGAACTTCGCGCTCTCCGGCTGATAGATTTTGACGACATGCCGCTCCTCGCGGTGCGTGCCCTTGCTGCCAACAAGTGGCTTCGAACGGCGATGGTGGCGAAATATCCAATCCTAGCCGTAGACGAGTATCAGGACTTGGGCCGTGCGCTCCACGGTATGGTGATGGGCCTCTGCTTCAGCGCGGGCATGCGGTTGTTAGCGGTCGGCGATGTCGACCAGTCGATCTATGGCTTTACCGGCGCAACGCCAGAGCTGCTGCGACGACTGTCCGAGCGCGATGACGTCGAGACGGTGCGGCTAGGTCTCAACTATCGCTGCGGCTCGCGAATCGTCAGTGCGTCCGAATATGCGCTCGGAGAGAACCGAGGCTACAAGGCGCCAGACGGTGCCCATGAAGGAACGATCTATTTTCACCCCTGTACAGGGGGCTATGCCGGGCACGCACGATATCTCGTCGAGGAGCTGATCCCGGAGATCTGCGAGCGTCGGTCTGACATCAATCTCGGAGAGATCGCGGTGCTGTATCCTGCGGCATTCCTTGGCGATGAGGTTACCAATGCGGCTGCAGAACATGGCTATTCCGTGATACGGACCGACGGCAACGCACTGTATCCGCGCGGCAGCAGGTTGATGCGATGGCTAGAGCAATGCGCAATGTGGTGCTGTGGGGGTTGGCGATCAGGGACGCCTCGGTTGTCTCGTGTGGTAAGCGAAGGCATCAGGCTGTTCCGCGAAACCATAACCGATGAGGATGAGCGGCTCACCTTCCAGCGCGACCTCACCGCAGCGTTATGGGATCGGCGGGACGAGACGCTCAGCCTCTCCGATTGGCTGGCAGCTCTGCGCGACGACATCATTCGACCCCGGGTCGATCTCACCCGATCACTCACTGATGAATACGGGACACTAAACGACTTTCTCGCGCGTATCGGTCCAGCCGGCGATGTCGATGATTTTCCGTTAGGTGAGTTCGCGGGAATCGGGAGCGGCCTCGATCGTCTCAATCTGTCGACGCTGCACAGCGCCAAGGGGCGCGAATTCGATGTGGTGATCCTGTTCGGCGCGGAGGAAGGCCGATTGCCGCGTAGCAATGCCACGGAGAACGACGTCCGTGAGGCTCGACGCCTCTTCTATGTCGGCTTCACACGCGCGAGGCATGAGATCCATCTCGTGCATGGGCAGCACAATCCGTCGCGCTTCGTGACAGAAGTCCAGGAGCGCCTCGAAGGTGAATGAGCTTGTCAGGCTGCTCAAGTACAGAAATGCTAGCCGACAAACTCCGAAGGACCGGATTGATTGTAGGCGCGTTGCTGCCGAAGCCCGTTCAGCAAGTAGAGTGCAGCTTTCCCGGCGTAGTCGCCGAAACTTTCCAGTCCGTTTCCTACCCCATTTCGGTCTTTTGCTCGTGCCTCAATTTAGAGAAATACACCCAAGCTATACCCCTCTTAAATATATGAGCGTCCCAGAGCTTTCGTCCGAAAGCTTGCTCACTGCTTCCCTTCAGTACCATCTGCAGCCCCCCTACTTCGGCTTATAATGTGGATTGATGTAGCGAGACTCCGGTGGTGGGCATGCTATGTTCCTCATCGTGCGATCGTTGCAGTCGCGCCTTGAAGCCAACCGACCCACTGACCGAGAAATGTACGATAATCTTTCATCTTGACTTGAAGGAAGTGAAGGCCCTGGACAGCCTGACTTTTCTGCTTTGTGCTGACAAAGCAGAACCTCGTCACTGGCGATCCTTCCGTTGTCTGGCCGTGGCTATCAAGGTACAGAACGCCCCCGTGAGCCAACCCGTTTCGCAGAATGCTACAGAATGTTTCCGTCGCTAGAGCGTCGGCGGCAGTCAGCGCGCTATCCGCAGAAAGGGCTTCTTGAATGTCCGCTGGTAGTCCTTGTTTGGAAAGGTCGGGTAACGCTGCACCCTTTGGTAAATAGTGATATCGCCACGCGCCTGCTGTGTAAAAAGTTGCCTTTGTGACGGAGGCTTGGCCAATATCCGCTTTCACAGTTTTTGCTAGCGAGGCATCAAGGATGGCGTCATTAAGATGACCGACGGCTCTGCCTTTCTGAGGCTTCCAGATCCTCTCGATGGGCAAGTTCACCATTGGCGTGGAGATCGCTAGCAGGAATGAAGCGTTCAGCGGGAGTGCCCGGCCATCAACCTTGTTGGAGACTGAAGGCCACAGTTGTTCGAGAAGCATATGGCATCTCCGTGGAACGTCGACGCTGAAATTTTGAGGATTGCCCATATCTACCCCTCCACACCCACAACCGTTCGCTACGAATCCTACATTCCAATATAATCAAGGCATGGAACTGCCGGTACATTGGGATGGCATCACCCAAGGGATTTATGGTCGCGCAATTCCCTTAATCAGGCGATTTGCCTCCGAACTAAGTTGGCTGCTTTCGGATGTTTCAATCAGACGACCTGGAAAATTCGACTCGTACCAACATTTCTTTTGATCACGATGTGCGGAATATCCTTCTTCGGACAGCATCCCCCAATGCTCCCAAAAATATTTCTCCCCAGCCACCCGAAGCGTGAAATCTGGCAGAAAGAAGCTACCATCTTCAGCATAGAGTGGCTCTTCATATGTGAATGGTATCCCTGCTTGATGGAGCAGATTTGCAATTATCACCTCCGATTTCGAGCGCACCATATCGCCGCTGAGCGCTTCATGAATCTTGCCGCTTTCATACCAGCCGTTTCTAGCCAGCAGGCGCTCGTCAACTGTCCTGAAACGACCGAACAGCGATGACGACACGAGTACGCTCTGAGCATTCTCTTTTCGCCGCGCGTCCAATAATGGTGAGAGATTGCCTTGGACGTACAGCCTGCAGTGGCCTTGAGCGCGTGTTAACGCGGTATAAAGAAGTTCCGCACTGAGCGGTCGGCGAGACGCAGGCAGGACAACGAATGTCTGCTCGAATTCGCTTCCCTGAGACTTGTGGATTGAAATTGCGTAGGCGAGTTCAAGATTATTCTCGACGCTCTCGGACGTTAATTTACCTTTCGTCGCTGTTGGGATTTCACGACCATAATTTACGCAAATCTTTTCTTTTCGCGCGAACTTCACCTGAAATCGCTTCAGGCGCTTTTTGCTGTAGCCCGCGAACACCCTCTTAAGGTCCCCTCGGTCAAAGTTGTGAGGCTCGACATACCCAATTTCTCCATTGAAAAGCTCAACTTGTCGCGCTTTTCCGAGGGCAAAATCAAAGGCCCACAGTCCCCGCCGAGATGTCCTATTTTGAATCTGGATGACCTTGTCGTTCAGAGTGATGCCATCGACTGCGCCCACCCTATCGATTAGGTCATTTGTCAAAATAGACTGGAGTTCAGTATTCAGTGCCTCAACACCATGAAGTTCCCCACGGTGCGGAGTCAGGACTTGCAAGCGTTCCGGGCTGTTCTGAATAATTTCATTCCGCCATAATTTATAGATCGGCGCGTCCGCTTCATCCCGAGGCAGGACTGAAACCAGGTCTGACACCACGCTAGTCACTAGGTCATCGGCCGAGTTCCAATAGACAACATCCAAATCTTCGTCGATCTTTCCACCTTGGTGCACCTTCTGAAGGAGGTGCTCTGCCTCAGGCGTAGTTTGCTCGCTTTGTACGGCGGAATCGACCAGAAATAGCTCTGCCAGATCGAGGATGCCTTGACCTTTCCCGTCGAGCCTATTTTCCATCTGACGCATATTGGTCTCAAGAACCGCGAGATTGTGCTTTTCGGACTCGCGCAACCATTCGATGATATCCGAGAAGACGCGCCCCCTGCCGATCGGAGGAAGTTGATTGTGATCGCCAACGAGGATGAGACGCTTCACGTTTTGCCATTCGATTGACCGGAAGAATGTAGCGGCGAGCGCAAGATCAAGCATCGATGTTTCGTCGATGACAATCGTGCCTTCCAGGTCAGAGCGTTTCCCACCCCATCTCTTGAAAGTCAGGTTGTCATTGAGCCAGCCATTTGAAGCCAAGAAGGAGTGGATCGTCGACACGTCAACACCGGCTATCTTGTGACGTTCGAATACGGCGCGTACCCGGTCGGTTGCCTTGCCGGTCGGCGTCATCACATGGATCGGCGCGCCAACTCCCTCGACCTGCCGGATGCCTTTGACTATCGCGCGGATGATCGTTGTCTTTCCGGTGCCCGCACGACCGGACACAACTGAAAGAGGCAACCTAAATATTTGAGCACATTGCTCTGCTTGTGCGGCCACCGCTTTCTGGTATTCCTCCCCGCCCTTCTTCGAAAGTCTCGATTCATCATCGGAGACAGCTCGCAGCCAAAACCCATCCGGGAGTGGACGGGACAGAGCGATAGCGGGCCGGTCGAAAAGTTCTGTGAGCGTCTTTTCGACCCTACGCTCATCCTGAAATACTTGCTTCAGATAGAGGTAGAGGCGCTCATCTTGCTTTTTAAGCACCAAGGCTTTTTCGAGCGGATCTCGGTCAACTTCAAAGTATCGCAGGCTGAAATTATGCCGTTTCCATTCCGGCATCCGGTCCATGCGGGCATTGATTTCCTTCAGAATGATATCTGCTGGGCGGAAGGTCTGGTTAGGCTCGCGCTGCAATTGCTCCACGGACAGCGACCGAAGCCTGCGAGGATCATCAAGGAGCATGTCGCATAGTACATCACCGCCGAGCTCAGGTGACGGGAAGACCCCGCGATCAATCGTGCTCCACGGGATGATGTCTTCCGGCGCATCTCCGACAAAGCGTTCGCTTAGCATATACGGATCTTCGACGAGTTCCTTCAGGTCTTCCGGAAGTCCATGGGCGGTACGCTTTTGGCCTACAATGCTTTCAAGCTGGTCGAGATAGAAGTCGACGCGCACGGCGACTGTTTTGAGAAACAAACGCGCGTCGTCTTCCAGCAATCGCCAAGAACGCGAGAGACGTTTTGCCACGAACCCTGTAAGTTCCAGTTCAGGGCAATCCTTGCCGCTGTCGAGAGCACCAAAGAAAAGCTCGTAGGCTTTCTTCTCCTCCCTTCTGTCGCAATACCATTTGGCATTGTTGATGCTGACCTCAGCATCGAGAAATTCCATCACCGTAAGCAGGCCAGGGTATAAGCCGCGCCGCTGCCAAAGCTTGCCAATTTGCGCCTGCACCCATTTTTCGCGAATGTCCCAATCTTCCTGGGCATCCCCGATCTCTTTGAGCCGGCCTATGGCATCGAGCAGCTGCTCCAGCATCCCGATCGCTGTATCGTCGGTGAGATGACGCGCACCGTACTTGCACGTGGCGGGATTTTCAGGTGCAACAAGAATCTTCTCGAGGATTTCGAGTTTGTCCCGATAGGCGTGATAGGGAATGCGGAAGCCCTCATCAGGGTAGTAGGACGTAACATTGCGCGCCCAAACCATGCCCTGAGCGAAGCGCTTTTTGATGTCGTCCGTGGCGTTCGGATAGAAGAGCGGCTTGCCAACCTGCTTTACTCGCGAGACACCGACGATCACATACTTTGGGTCGTTCTCGTCTGTGAATGGGTTGGAGTGGTTGGCATAGTAGAAAATCAGGCTTTCGCCATCGTCCAATTCGGCGAAAAATTCGTCTGCGCCGCTGCGGCGCTTATCGTTGTCGAGCCGGCCGTCGGTATAAACCTCATCGCCATACATGGCTTCATATGGCCAGACGCAGACGGTCGATGGAGGGATGTCCCATTCTTCGCGATCAGCGCCACCGTGGAAGAAGTCTGGTGGCTTAGAATAGCCGCGGATAGCGTCGGGTCCAAAGGCATTGATGCTGTATATGCAAGGCGGTACGTCGTCGCCCTTGAGCTTGCAGACAGCCTGGCCGGCGCAAGCCGTTTCCCTCTCCAAGTCTCGCTCTCGGTGAATCACGTCGCCTGGATAGGACTTCAGGCCAACGCAGTAGGTGTTGAGTTCTGGCTTCGCGCAGATGCGCCCGTTCCATCCGTCGTCATGCCAGGCGATGCGGGCAGTGAGATGCGTGGTCATGTGGCCGATGCCTCCTCATCTGGTTCAGCAACGACCTCGGAAATATGGAACTTTTTGAGCTCTTCGGAGTACGAGTTCCGGTCAAAAATGAACAGCAGCTCTGAGGGCCGTACTTCTTTGCCGTTAATATAGATGCGCCCCTCTTCCTGATCGTAGGTGATCGAGGTTGATACATCCAAAACTTCGTTGAAGGGCGTGAGTTCGAGACGTTGCTCTATGAGGTCGAAACGGAGCTTCGTCAGGGTCAGGTCGATGTTGAACTTGCTGAAGGCATGCCACAGCAGGCTGATAACACTTTCGAAAATCGACACAAATATCCGGATATCCGTTGGCGACGGCATATCCTGACTGTCGTGCTGTCCATGTCCAGCAATTCCAGTGCGGTTTCGAATTTCCGCAAGCGCACCGACGATCCCCGAAAGGTTGCCAGCGATCCCCTCATTGTCGAAGCCGCAAGACGACAATGCTTGCTTGACCAGCTTCGGCAGCTTCAGGTCATCATAAGGAATTCCGCGTTCAGAGAGGATGTGTTTGCAGATAATCTCGATGACGCATTTGCAATAGTCGATCGTCTCCGGTTCGAGAGTCCCCAGCGCCGCTTCCGCCTTGTCGATCGTGGTCGCCAGCCGCGTCAGCTCAAAGACTTTCTGAAAATCGTGCGCATGTTCCAGAGGCGAAATGATCACACCGAGTCATCCCTGCCTTCCGGGCTGAAAAGTGCTTGCACCTCAAGCATGGCGGTGGCGACCGACATTTCGGTCAACCGCAGCTTTTCAATTTTGGGGCACCATTCCGGGTCGCTGGCGATGTATTGGAGGATTTGCGCGGCGTCGGGCTCGATGCTGAGCGTTTGTAGGTGCTCGACGGCATAATCGATCGTCGCCAGCGTTTCCCATTCCTCGTTCTTCTTGTAGCGGAAATGCTCGGCCACCCAGCGTGCCGGCTTGTCATAGCCGTAAGTGTCGATCCATTCGCCCGCGTCGCCAACATCCGTCCCCGGCACATGGCCGAAGCCGAAGCGACCGCGTGCCTCGCGAACCCAGTTCTTCTGCTTGGCAATGGCGATGCCGCCGGAGTATTTCATGGAAGGGTTGTAGGGGCCCGCCGCCTTCTTGAGATAGGCCATCTCGCCCACATGCTCGCCCATTCTCCGGCGAGCGAAATAAACCGCCTTCTGCAGGCGAAAATTGCCGATAGGCTCGCCACCAGCCTGTAAGAACGTGTTGACGATGGTAGCGACCAGCACGGCCTCTTTGAACTTGGTGTCAACGCTCGGTGCGCGATCTGGAGTACGGCTCGTTCCCGGATTCGGTTTGAAAGCAGCGCGGGCGCTTTTTTTGATCGCTGGCGTTTGAGGAGCATTCATGTGGATCTGCTGCGGCGGGACGCTGGTGGGTGCATTCACAGGGGCTGCCGCGCCACCGCCATTCGGGTCCGTCTCCGTTAGGACGTGAACCAGCGAGGCCATCAGCTCGGCGCTCAGCCGCTCGCCCTCGCGCACTTGTTCTTCAAGCCGGTCGCACAACGCCATAAGCTCATCGACCTTAACGACAATACGCTTTTGCTCAGCTAGGGGTGGGACAGGAACCAAGAGCGTTTCAATGCCGCCAACTCTAAAGTGTTGAACCGTCGATCCAACTGGTTTGTCTTGCACGCGGTTCATTAATTCGGGGTCTCGCAGCGAATACAGCAAGAACTTCGGCTCAAATGTCCCGGGAATCATGCTTGCTAGCATCAATCGCTGGCCTAGGCAGTATGTATATCGATTGTCCAAAAGGCAGACTTCGCCCATTGGCGCTTCGCGCGTGATGACTAAATCATTTGCCGCAGGCCGGTACCTTTCTGTCCATTTGGCATAGGTTTCGTCATCGACAAATTTGACATCGGTCAGGCGCAGTTTCCCGTCGCGAATGTTGTTTGTACGGAGGAGAGTTGCGCCTGCTGTAGAATATTTTGCAGTCTTGTTTCTGCAATCGACAACCCAGCGGCAGCACTGCATGAGTGTCGCCCACTGCCAATTTGCAGGAAGCTTAGGGAGAGCGTCTGGAATGCACTGGTTCTCCAGCTTTCTAGCTTGCGTCGCGGCTTCGTTTTTCGATGGAAGGTTTTTGACCAGCATTTTTGAGCGCTGGGCATCTATTTTATCCAGCAGCTCACTCGCTAATCCGTCCGTCGAGAGCTGTTCAGTGAGCCGGCCGAACGCTGCGGCATGGAGAATTGTCCCCCGCAACGCCTTAATCGTTTTCAGATCGTCGAACAGCTCACTGAAACCGGAGACGAGCAGGGACCAACGGCCTGTGGTTTCTTCTGGCGTTTTGGCTTCGATCAAATGATGCAAGGCAGAAGCGGCGGTCGCGCGCTTCAACTCGGTTTCCTTAGCCTGCTGTGCTTCCAACTCGTCACACAGCGCCATCAGCTCGTCGACCTTGGCGACAATGCGCTTTTGCTCCGCAAAGGGCGGCAGCGGGAAAGGCGACAACGCAAAATAATCCGCCGGAATACGTTTTTGTCCAGCGGTACCTGTCATCCGAGGAGCTCCCGCCTGGATGAAACTCTCGGATTTCAAGAATGCCAGTACGTAGTCTTGGTCAACTACTTGGGCCAATTGCCGAAACACATGCAATTCGGTTGTTCCCGCGCCAAGCTGATTTGGCAGGCCGGCTATTGCTGCAGACTTCCCGTTCTCAAAACAGGGAGTAATTTTTGCAAGAACAACGTCACCGTCTGCGATATGCGTGTAGCCGCTTTTGATATCGACCCATTTTCGTTCTTCAAATCCGTGCGGAAGTCCGAACTTAGCTTCGATTTCGGCCATAGGCACAAAACCCACAGAAGCTTCATCTGGCGCCTCATTTCGAGGAGAGATCAGCCCTAGATCGCCAAGACATGCCGTAACCCAATTTGCAGGTATCGGGTTTGCTAGGGTACGGTCCTCCGCCTTCCCAAAATACCTTGGCTTCCGAATTTCTCCTGACTTAACCGCAGATCGGATCGCTATGGCCGCAGCTTCGACGAGCGCTTGCGCGTGTCCGTCCTCTGGCCGCCGATCCGATAGTCTTCCGGAGATCGCTAAATTCAGGACCAACTCTCGTAGCTTCCGTATGCCATCCGCTCCGGCCGCGAGTCGCCCAAATTCTTCTAGAAACGTTTCTGCAAGCATCACGCGGCCGTCGATTTGGTAAGCGCTTCGGCCAGCGCCATCTTCAACTGTTCCTGTGTGGTGGCGAGTTGCTTACGGTTCTCCTGCCATGCTGCGAGCAACTCCGCCGGGTCCTTATGACCATCTTCCTTTCGGTGGGGATTGGAGATGTCGAGATTGTAGCCATTGGCCTTGATCTCTTCGGCGCTCACCTTCCAAGCGCGATCATTCTCCTTGCGTTCAGCACGCGTCTTGACGTCGCCCCACCAGGCCTGTTCGCTGTCGTCACCCCTGAATTCCTCGATGCGCAGGGGCTTCGTTTTTGAGTAGTTTTTGTAACCCTCCGGATAGGGGTGCTCGTAGAACCAAACCTCCGAGGTCGGATTCAACACGTTGCCTTTTCCATCCTTGTGGCATTTTTCGAAGAACAAGAGGTTCGTCTTGATGCCGGTATATGGATTGAAGACACCGTTCGGCAGGCGAATGATGGTGTGCAGGTTGCACTCCGTCATCAGCTTCTCCTTGATGCGCGTCTTGATGCCCTCGCCAAAGAGGGTGCCATCCGGCAGGACGACGGCGGCTCGGCCGCCATCTTTCAGAAGCTCCATAATCAGCACCAGGAAAAGGTCCGCTGTCTCACGCGTCTGGAACGCCTGTGGTACGTTCTTTTCGATGCCGTCTTCCTCCATGCCGCCGAACGGTGGATTGGTGACGATGACATCGATTTTGCCCCGCCATTTATGATCCTTCAGGGGCGTGGCTAGCGTATTGTCGTGAAGGATGTTGGTTGGCGCTTCGATGCCGTGCAGCATCATGTTGGTAACGCACAGCAAATGCGGCAGCGCCTTCTTCTCAACGCCTAACAGATTGTTCTGGACCGTGGCCCGGTCCTCGACCGTTTCAACATATCTCTCGATGCGGTGATCCATCACGTGGGCCAAAAATCCGCCTGTTCCGCACGCGGGGTCCAGCACCAATTCATCCAGTTGCGGATCGAGCATGTCGACCATGAATTGGGTGACGGCACGCGGAGTGTAGAACTCGCCGGCATTGCCAGCGCTTTGGAGGTCCTTCAGAACTTGCTCGTAGACATCACCAAAGGCGTGCTTGTCACCAGTGTTGTTGAAATCTATCTCATTGATCTTGTTGACGACCTGCCGGATCAGCGTGCCATTCTTCATGTAGTTGTAGGCATCTTCAAACGCGGCGCGCACGACGCGCGCGCGATCACGTTCCGGTCCTTCAAGCGACAGATTCTTCAGCTTGGGGAAGAGCTGATTGTTTATGAAGTCGAGAAGCGCATCGCCGGTGATGCCTTCGGCGTCCGTGGCCCAGGCAGACCAGCGCAGATGAGTTGGGATCGGGGACTTGTAGTCATCGCTGAGGAGCATCAACGACTCTTCCTGGTCATCCAAAATCTTCAGGAAGAACATCCAGACCAACTGCCCGATGCGCTGAGCATCGCCATCGACGCCTGCGTCCTTGCGCATGATATCCTGAATGGATTTGATCACTCCCGATACATTCGGCACGTCTTACGCTCCCTCGCGGTATAGTTCGGTCTGCAACCCTCTGACGGCGGCCTCATAAGCTGATCTGCCACCAAAGACGCCCCTAACGATCTCAACCGGGGTGCCGATTTCATCGAATGGCTTGAGCTGTAGAACCTTGGCATTTTCCAGCGGGCCGAAATCTTCGTCGGCATATTTGTCGAGAAGCGCCTCCAGCACGACCCGCGCTTTGCCCTCGAACCTTGCAAAATAATTTCGTTTCTTGACCTGTTCTGTCCGCTCTTTGCGGGTCAGTGGTGGCTGGCCGTAGGCAACATGGCAGAGCAAGTCGAAAGCGCTGAAGGCGTCGCCATTCTTGACCTCGTCACGCAGTCCATCCAGCGAGACGCCCAGCGCTTCCAGCTCTTCGATGATCGCTTGCTTCTTCTCCGCCTCACTCCAGCGCCGGAGAAATTCATCGAGAGTCTTGTAGTCTTTTTGGAGCGTCTTTTTTGCGTAGGAACGCAGTGATTCCGTGATCAGCTTGCCGTCCGGCCCAAGATATTGAACGCGCTTTGAGAGAACGCGGACTTCGACACCATCGACGTAGAACTTCCGCGGTCGGTCTTCGCCGCCGAAGGGATCGCCAAGAACGCCGCCTTCGGCATCGGACGATTCATCCTCACCGAATTCACCGAACGTTGTGGTCGTCGCATCATCACGTTCCTCCGGCGGCACGGGCGACTCATCTGCACCCGGCTCATAGATTTGGACTGGGTCGCCGTCGAAGTCAGGATCAGCGAACAACTCTGTCGCTCGCTTGAAGTCCATGATGGTAAAATACTGCTTGCCGTGTTCCTCATCGATGCGCGTACCGCGCCCGATGATCTGCTTGAACTCGGTCATGGATTGAATTCGCTGATCCAGTACGATCAGCTTGCACGTCTTCGCATCGACACCTGTCGTCAGAAGCTTCGACGTAGTTGCGATGACCGGGTAGCGCGCTCTCGGGTCGATGAAATTATCGAGCTCGGCCTTGCCGAGCGCATCGTCACCGGTGATCCGCATAACGTAGCGGTGGTTTTCAGCCATAAGATCCGCGTTCGCGTTGGCGAGCGCCTGGCGCATCCGTTCAGCGTGTTCAGTGTCCTCGCAGAACACGATGGTTTTATCGAATCGGTTGGTGGCTTTCAGAAATTCTGTGATCTTCGAGGCAACCAATTTGGTGCGCTCATCGAGGACCAGCGTACGGTCGAAATCCCGCTGGTTGTAGATGCGATCGTCGACTTCGTGACCATAACGATCGCGTGTTCCCGCCTCCGGCCGATAGCCGACCAAGTCCTTGTCGAGGTCATAACGGATGACTTTATAGGGTGCCAAAAAGCCGTCTTCGATGCCTTGGCGCAGCGAATAGGTGTAAACCGGCGCGCCGAAGTAATCGATGTTGGACACATCTTTCGTTTCTTTCGGTGTGGCCGTCATGCCTATCTGCGTTGCGCCGGAGAAATATTCGAGGATTTCTCGCCAAGCAGAGTCCGCCGCCGCACTACCGCGATGACACTCATCAATGATGACCAAATCAAAAAAATCGCGAGAAAACTGCTTATAGATATTTGCCGCCTCGTCCGTCCCTGTGACCGCCTGATAAAGCGAGAGGTAAATCTCATAAGACTTGTCAGCCTGGCGATTGCTGATCTTGGTCATCGCGCCGCCGAAAGGCTTGAAGTCGTTCGTTTTGGTCTGATCGACGAGAATGTTGCGGTCCGCAAGGAACAGAATCCGCTTCTTTGCGCCGGCCTTCCAGAGCCGCCAAATGATCTGGAACGCGGTGTAGGTCTTGCCTGTCCCCGTCGCCATGACGAGCAAAAGTCTGTTGCGACCTTTCGCAGTTTCTTCGATCACACGGTTGACGGCCAGCGTCTGATAGTAGCGCGGTGCTTTTCCGGAGCCGTCATCAAAATAGTCCTGGTTGACGACAGGATTTCCAGCAGATGGGATCCCTTTCCATGCGGCATACCCCTGCCATAGTTGCGCGGGTGAGGGCATATCCCGAAGTGAGATTTCATGCTCGACTGAACTATTAACTGATGATCGGTCGTGCATAAGGATTCCTACTCCGTTCGTCGAAAAGGCAAACGGCACGCCGATCATTTCGGCGTATTCAAGCGCCTGTTGCATGCCTGCACCTGGCGCATGTGATGCGTCCTTCGCTTCGATAACAGCAACCGGAATGTTGGGCTTGTGATACAGAATGTAGTCTGCGCGCTTCTGCTTCCCACGCGACGTGAGCTTTCCTCGGACGATAATACGACCCGCCGTGAGGCTGACTTCCTCACGAATTTGGGCGTGCAGATCCCATCCAGCTTCAATCAGTGCAGGCGTAATAAACTTGCTACAGATGTCTCGCTCACTTAGCCCCCGCATCCCTGTTCCCCCCATCGCCCCCGGCATTTTGGTTGTTGCGTTCCTTCCGAGCGCAAAGCCGATCGTATTCCTCAACCGATACAACCACCACCACGCCCCGTCCGTGCTTTTCAATGCGAACTGGCTCCGCACGAGCGGTATCGATCATCAATCCAAAAGCGTTTTTCGCTTCTCGTGCAGACATGCTTCTCATGGCAGGAACTGGCCCATCCTCATTCGAGCCATTTAGCGCAAAATGGCTCTTTTTGGCAATCGGAAACGTCGCTGGGAGTAGGCGTGACTTGTTCACCACCGGAGCGACGCGCGGTGAGCTTCCGTTCGATGAAGTCTGAGCAGCCCCAGCAGCAGACGCTGGCAGGTGGCTTGCGGGGACTACAGGACCACGCCGAGAAAAAAGCATAAGGAATGATCGAGTTAGCCGCTCAAGGTATTTGCTTTGAGCGGCTTCTATATTTCCAGTGATCCTTGAACCTCTCTTTGTCGGGCGCTGCCCAGCATCCCGGCTTGGGGAGGTGACGCCATGCTCAGCATCGATTGGCGATCACCGGCGGCATACGGGCACACAAAGCACATCCCTGCCGCTGGTTTCGCTTGGGAATATTTGCGCCGCAACGACGAATATCGTCGGGACTGCCTGACCATCGCATCGACCGGAGGGGCGGCTGCCCGTGAACTTGAAGCGTTCACGCATCGCTGGGGGCTGCGATTTCCCTTGCGATCCCGACGCGCCGCATGACTGGCAATCGCCGATCTGGTGTCCGCGACTTCATCCGCAAGCCGTGATGTTGTCGCCGGTCGATCACAAGGATGACGACACAGAGCCAATATTGACATTGGCGCATCTTGACAGCCTCGACCTGCGCCGCGCCGCCGATGGCTGGCACGGCATCTGGCAGGTGGATGGCGTTGCGCATCAATTCTGGCTGCGCGAGGCCGTGCCGGACGCCGCCGCGTTTTACGCCGTCACGCTGCCGATGGATTCATTTCTGGAGCTACGCACGCACGCGGCACGCCGTTTCTGGCGATCTCTAACCGGCCGCGCACCCGGTCCGGATTTCCGGGTTGTCCCCGCTCAACTCCGGCAATGGCATATCCTGTCGCTACGCGCGCTCGACGCTCGGCTCCATGGCGAGAGCTATCGCACCATCGCCGAAGTCCTTCTCGCCTTTCACGGCACCAAAGAGGATTTCGAGACCGACCCGCGCAAGAACAAGGCCCGCCGATTGGTCGCGCATGGCATTAAGATGATGCGCGACGGCTATCGCTTGCTGCTCCACTATCCGATCAAGCCCGACAAGAGCTGATCGTTCTCGGACGTTAACCTCACACCTTGTTGGCTGCCGCCTGCTCCAGAATTTTCCAATAGCCCTCGCGCGAAAGCCATTGCGCGCGTTCGAGATGGCTTTGCCAGCAACGATAGGTCCGAAGTTCTTCGGCGACCGGATCGCGGTGCAGCACGATCCGCGCGACTTCCTTCCAGTCCGCGCCCTCGGCCTTAGCATCGAGCAGCCGCAGATAGGTGATGTAGTGCCGTTCGTCATAGATGGTGATGGCGTCGCCGATTGGCGCTTCGTCGTCCACATCGGGATCGAGTTCGACGGGAACCCGCATAGCCTTCCCCTTCATCTGGAAAGGGCCTTGCTTGCGGTGCGCCCCCGCAAATGGCCCCTCAACCTGGTGATCGGGGAGTTAGTAACCGTGACTAGACGGCCCTATGACCTTTGGGCGAGAAGCCTTGGACATACGCCATAGGCTCCCCGACCATAGGTTCGAGGATCATGGTGCCGTCACGGCCGGCACCAACCGCTAGTCAGGGGTTACTAAGCCCCGGAACAGCGCGTCTGCTCCGGCTACATTTCTAGCCGAACCGCGCGCGAATGTCTCTGGCTTTTCGGCGCAGCAGGCAATGAGCCGCTGAAATCCCTCATCTAATGGCCGCGCATCGCCCCGAGAGGGGGTGCCGCCAGCGCATAGGCGCAAATGCGGCACGCTACGCGCCGCCGATCCCTCGCCATGGTTCGCCACAGTCCGCTGCCGTCCCCGGCAGCCCAATCCCGACTGGAGGTGATCCATGGCCAACCCGCTCGCGGGCCTGCCGCCGCGCCTGCTGCGCACCAAGGAAGCCGCGCGCTTCCTCGGCATATCCATCCGCACCCTTGAGAAACACCGCACCTATGGCACCGGGCCGACCTACCGCAAGGTCGGCGGGCGCGTCCTCTACACCGTCCGCGATCTGGAAGACTGGAGCGCGACCGGCGAGCGCAAATCCACCCGCGGCAAGACTGCCGGCACCGTCTTTCCCGCGCGCCCCCTCACGCCCGAAGAACGGGGCGACTGCTAGATGCTGCACGAGGACGATGAAAACCCCGCGCAGCCGGCCGAGGCCAGCGAGCGCAGCCGCCTGGACCCGTTCGTGGTCGCAACGGGCGATGCGCCGCCGCGCGACCAGCGCGACTTGATGGAAAGGCCGTTCTTCTCGCTGGCGAAGACCCCGCGCACCAAGCCGATTCTCTACAAGGCCGCCGACATAGAGGTGCAGGTGTTCGGGATGCCCGAGCACGGGATGGCGACCATATGGGACGCCGATGTGCTGATATGGGCGGCCTCGCAGATCGTCGCGGCCGAGAATGACCGCCTCGCAACATCGCGCTTCGTCCGCTTCACGCCCTATCATCTGTTGCGCGCCATCGGACGCCCGACCGGCAATCACCAATACCGGCTTTTGAAAGCCGCGCTGGCGCGGCTGCAATCGACCGTCATTGCCACCACCATCCGCAACGGCCCGCATTGGCGTCGCCGGCAATTCTCATGGATCAACGAGTGGGAGGAAATGACGACGCGCGCCGGCCGTGTCGAGGGCATGGAGTTCGTCCTGCCCGAATGGTTCTACAACAGCGTCATCGACCGCTCGCTGGTCCTGACCATCGACCCGGCCTATTTCCGACTGACTGGCGGCATCGAGCGGTGGCTTTACCGCGTCGCCAGAAAGCACGCCGGCCACCAGCGTCACGGCTGGATTTTCGAGGTCGGGCACCTTCATCAGAAATCCGGCAGCCTCGCCCGGCCGTCTGACTTTGCGCTCGACCTGCGCAGGATCGCGGCCCGCCAGCCGCTCCCCGGCTACCGCCTCCAGATCGAGCGGGAAGACGGCCGCGAGCTGCTGCGCATCCGCCCTGAAAGCCTGTCAACAGGCACTGTTGATAACCCTGTTAATGCCATCGGCAGATCAGGCGCACGGGGTATCGGCACATCAGGCGCACCACTATCGGCAGATCAGGCGCACGAACCGCAGCTAACGCTTTGGCCTGAAAAGCGGAATCCGACCGCTAACTTATCTAACAGAGAATCTAACTCTTTTTCTTTGACGCGCGCGCAGGCGAAGCGTGGTGCCGGTTCTGCCGGGAACGGCGAGCCATGACGCCCGCCGTTGACGCAGCGCACGCGCGCAATCCCCACCAGCACATCGCCGGAGACGCACAATGACCCGTCGCGCCCATCGCAGCGCGCACGGCCGTCCGCTGCCGGACGGGCCTGCGCCCTTCACAACATTGGTCGAGTTGACCTTCGAGAAACGCAAGGTCGAGCACTGGATACGTTTCGGCCGCAAGAGCTACGAGCAGATCATCGACCGCCGCCGCAGCGTCGTCGGCTTCGCGCCGGGCAGTGTCTTCGCCTTCGTCCGATGGGCGAACGGCGAGCACGGCACTGTCGTTTCGCGCATCGACATTGTGCGCGCAATCGGTCGCGGCGAGCCGTTCCAGACATTGCCGTTCGTGCGCCCCGGCGGCGAAATCCTGTTGCGCCTCGACGGCTGGCCCAAGGTGCGGCGCGCGCTTGCCGCCATCGACGCCGTGGATGCGCTCGGCCTCGATCCGGCCGACGCCGCACCGGAGCATTGGCGGCACGTCCACAACCGTTTGACCGCCAATCTGGAACCGCACGCCTACACGCCCGAGCGACATGCCGCGTGGCTTCACCGCCGAAGGATCGGGCCATGATGCGCCGTCGCTATCTCACGGTGACGGTGCTCGCCGCCATCGGCATCGCCGCCGCCAGCGCCGTCGATTGGCCCGTGAAACTCATCTGGAACGCGACGGCCAGCGCGCCCATCGGCTTCTACACCGTCGAGCCGGCCGATGCGCTCGACGTGCCCGAGCTGGTCGCCGTCATGCCGCCCGAACCGCTCGCCGCCTTCATGGTCGAGCGCGGCTATATCGCGCGCGGCGTCCCGCTGTTGAAGCGCGTCGTCGGCCTGCCGGGGCAGCGGGTTTGCCGCTTGCGATCCACGATCACGGTGAACGGGATCGAGATGGGCGAGGCGCTGGAGCGCGACAGCCTCGGCCGCGATCTGCCCGTCTGGCAGGGGTGCCGAGTGATCGGCGACGGCCAGCTTTTCCTCATGAATTGGGACGTCCGCGACAGCCTCGACGGCCGCTATTTCGGACTCACCCCCGCAGCTTCCGTCATCGGCCGAGCGGTCCCGCTCTGGACCGATGAGGAAGGCGTCGGCCGCTACGAGTGGCGCGCGCCGAAGCAATGAAATCCACAGGGAGGAGATTTCCATGGCATATATCGGCCAGTTAATCCGTAGCGGCGTTAGATGCGCCAGATCATCGCATTATGCCGTCCTGATACTGGCCGGCGCGCTTTCCGTTTGCGCCGGATCAGGCGTCGCGGTCGCGCAATCCGCGTCCGTCGAGCGCCTGGCCGCAGCCCATCCCTACGCGGCCCACATCGCCGAGGCGTCGCAGCGGTTCGGCATCCCAGAGCACTGGATTCGCGCCGTGCTGCGTGCAGAGAGCGCGGGCAACGTGCGCGCGGTCTCAATGGCCGGGGCGATGGGATTGATGCAGGTGATGCCCGACACATGGGCGGGCCTGCGCGTCCGCAATAGCCTCGGCCGCGATCCCTACGACCCCCGAGACAACATCATCGCTGGCACCGCCTACCTGCGCGAAATGTTCGACCGCTACGGCAATGTCGCGGCGATGCTGGCGGCCTACAATGCCGGTCCCGGCCGCTATGACGAATACCTTGCGACCGGCCGCACGCTGCCGGCCGAAACGCGGGCCTATGTCGCCGCGCTTGCGCCGATCCTCGGCGGCGCGGCTGCAACCGAGCCGCCGTCATCGGCACCGCCACCGCCGCCTGATTGGCGCGAGGCACCGCTGTTCGTCATGCGTCCGGGCGACGCGCGGGCTGTCGCCGCGCCGCCGTTCGACGCACGATCCGGCAACGGCCGCGCGACCGTTCCGGCGCGCGATCCCGTCGATGCGGAGTCACGGGGCGACAGCATTTTCGTCGCCGACGCGAGCGGTTCGGGAACACCATGAGGGCGGCGTTCCCGCGCTCGGCGGCGCTCATTCCGGTGTCCAGTCAGGCAGGATTTTGCCTGGCTGGATTCCCGGCAGGAGGGGCAGAAAAGGCAGAAAGGGCGGAGGGCAAGATTAAAGAAGACGGCACCATGTCGGGCCGCTTCTGGAAATTGTTGTTGTCTGCACACTGGTTAGGTGGCCGGTTCCGGCACCATGGTTTTGAGGGGCCGCGTGCCGCGATTTTGCGCAAAGCCTTGGCTTTGCAGGGTTTCAAGCGGCACCATAGGCGCAGATCGGCGGTTTTCCGGCGGTTTGGGCTGGAGTCGCGCCCTTGAGCGCCGACGACGAAAACCGCTTCCGACCGAAGCCCGGCCGCATCCGATCCGACACGCCGAAGGCTGGCAAGACCAAGAGCTTTTTCACGCAGGTCAGGAAGATCACCCGGCAGCATCAGGCGGCAGCCTCCCGCGACCCTTCCATGCCGTCATCCGCCCGCCCGTCATCGTCGGGCCGGTCCCGTGCCGTGGTCGCCAGCGGCAAGGGCGTGAAGCGCGGCCGGGGCGCGAGCTTCGTGCGTGCCCGCAATATCTCGGGCAACTGGCATCATCGCCAGCCGGGCAGCCGCCGCGTCATCGTCAAGCAGCGCAGCGTCAGGGCCGCATTGAAGGGCGGCCGTGCCCGTGCACATCTGCGCTATGTCCAGCGTGACGGAACCTCACGCGACGGCGAGCGGGGCCGGCTCTATTCGGCGACCGAGGACCGCGCCGATGGCGACGCCTTCCTTGATCGCGGCAAGGACGACCGCCACCAATTCAGATTCATCGTCTCGCCCGAGGAGGGGGCGGAGCTGTCGGACCTCACGGCCTACACCCGCGATTTCATGAAACAGGTGGAAGCTGACCTTGGCACCAAACTCGATTGGGTTGCCGTCAATCACTACAACACCGGCCATCCCCATGTGCATATCGTCGTCAACGGCCGCGACGATATGGGCGGGGATCTAGTCATCAACGGCGACTACCTTTCCGCCGGCCTGCGCGAACGCGCCAGCGAGCTTGCCAGTCTCGAACTCGGCCCCGTGACCGAGATCGAGCAGGCCCGCAAGCTATCCGCCGAGATCGACCAAGACCGTTTCACCCGGATCGACCGCGCCATGGTCGAGGAAGCCGATGCCCGTTTCCTCGACCTGCGCCATGAACTGGCAGAGCCGAGGCGGCAGTTCGAGCGCACCTTGCGCCTGCGCCGCCTTACCAAGCTGGAGAAGATGGGGCTGGCGACCGAGCACGCGCCCGCCGTTTGGGAATTGAGCAAGGACATGGAACCGGCCCTGCGCGAGCTAGGCGAGCGTGGCGACATTATCCGCACCATGCAGAAGGCGCTCGGCCCGCAGGCAGGCGAACGCGATCCCATGAGCTTCCAAATCCATGACGGAGCGCCCGAGACGCCTATCGTCGGCCGCGTCGTGGACAAGCACCTGTCCGACGAGTTGGGCGAGAACCTGACAATCGTGGTGGACGGGATCGACGGTAGGACGCACCACATCGCCGGCATCACGCCCGAGCGGCTGGAGGACGCCCGCATTGGCAGCGTCATCCAGATCGGCCCGGCCGAGGTGGCACCCCGGCCGTCCGACCGCACCATCACCGCCATCGCCGAGGACGGCATCTATCGGCCGAGCCGCCATCTGGAGCAGGCGAAATTCGAGGGCCGCGTTCCCGGCGGCGACGATGAGGGCTATATCGATGCCCATGTCCGGCGGCTGGAGGCGCTGCGCCGGGCCGGCATCGTCGAGCGCATCGACGCCGACCAATGGCGCATCCCAGATGATCTGGTCAGCCGCGCGGCTGATTACGATACCGGCCGCGACCGGCAGGCCAGCGTTCGCGTGCTTTCCCCGGTTGATCTGCAAAGGCAGATACGTTCGGACTGCGCGACATGGCTGGACCGGCGATTGGTCCATGGCGAAACGGCCGACCTTGCGCCGACCGGCTTCGGGCAACAGGTCCGCGAAGCCATGGACCAGCGCCGCGAGCATCATATCGAACAGCGCGACGCCACGCGCAACAGGGACGGCCGAATCTTCTACCGGCGCAACCTTCTCGCCACCCTGCGCGAGCGGGAAGTTGCGCGCGCCGGTGCGGAGATGGCCGAGGGCAAGGCGCTGCCGTTCCGCGCCGCCAAGGATGGTGAGAGTGTCAGCGGCAAGTTCACCGGGACTGTCCAGCTAACGAGCGGCAAGTTCGCCATCGTGGAAAAGAGCCACGAGTTCACCCTTGTCCCGTGGCGGCCGATCATCGACCGCCAGCTCGGCCGCGAGGTCGCGGGTATCATGCAGGGCGGTTCGGTGTCGTGGCAGTTAGGGCGGCAGCGGGGGTTGGGGCTATAGGAGCCAACGATACCGCATTGCAACGCAACAACTAATTCGATAAGAGCTGCTATTCAATTTCGTAATCGTGGAGCCATCAGCATGGGAAATTCCAAGTCAGCAGACAAGTAAGCCGCAACATCAGAATTGTTGTTGCGGCGCTCTGTAAGACCAATCCCATCTGATTGCTGACGAGCAGACGCTGCCCGGTATCCTTAATCGAGCGGTTGATTCGTCATGACCACCACACGCCCCGCGTGGGCCTATACGCTGCCGGCAGCCTTGCTGCTTATGGCTCCCTTCGACATCCTCGCCTCGCTGGCGATGGATATTTATCTTCCAGTCGTTCCGGCGATGCCGGGCGTCCTGAACACGACTCCATCCATAATCCAACTCACGTTGAGCCTCTACATGGTGATGCTCGGTGTGGGCCAAGTGATCTTTGGGCCACTCTCCGATCGCGTCGGGCGACGGCCGATCCTGCTTGTAGGCGCAACGGCTTTCGTTGCTGCGTCTCTGGGAGCGGCTTGTTCTTCAACTGCATTAGCCTTTGTTGCGTTTCGTCTGGTTCAGGCTGTTGGAGCATCGGCCATGCTGGTGGCCACCTTCGCGACCGTGCGCGACGTATATGCCAATCGTCCCGAAGGTGCCGTCATCTACGGCCTTTTCAGTTCGATGCTGGCGTTCGTGCCTGCGCTCGGCCCTATAGCCGGTGCGCTGATCGGCGAGTTTTGGGGATGGCAGGCGATCTTCATCACACTGGCTGCACTGGCTTCGCTCGCACTCTTAAACGCCAGTTTCAGGTGGCATGAAACCCGACCGTTGGATCAGGCCAGAACGCAACGATCTGTTTTGCCGATCTTCGCGAGTCCGGCCTTTTGGGTTTACACGGTCGGATTTAGTGCCGGCATGGGCACATTCTTCGTTTTCTTCTCGACAGCCCCCCGTGTTCTCATAGGCCAAGCCGGCTATTCCGAGATCGGATTTAGCTTGGCCTTCGCGACTGTCGGGCTGGTCATGGTCACGACAACCCGCTTCGCAAAGTCCTTCGTTGCCAAATGGGGTATCGCGGGATGCGTAGCGCGCGGGATGGCGTTGCTCGTTTCCGGCGCGATCCTGTTGGGGATCGGCCAACTTTTCGGATCGCCGTCATTTTTCAGCTTCATCCTGCCGATGTGGGTTGTCGCGGTCGGCATTGTCTTCACGGTGTCCGTTACCGCCAACGGCGCACTTGCGCAGTTCGACGACATCGCTGGATCAGCGGTTGCGTTCTACTTCTGCATCCAAAGCCTGATAGTCAGTATCGTCGGGACATTGGCGGTGACGCTGTTAAACGGCGATACAGCGTGGCCCGTGATTTGTTACGCCACGGCAATGGCAGTGCTGGTGTCGTTGGGGCTGGCGCTCCTTCGATCCCGTGATGCTGCCACCGAGAAGTCGCCAGTCGTCTAGCCGACGACTGGAAGCAAGCCCGCTCCGATGCGGCGCAATAATCTTCGAAACCTCGTGAATGGCGGTATCCTGTCTGGCAAGATACCGCTCATTTCCCTTGTCCCGTGGCGGCCGGTCATCGACCGCCAGCTCGGCCGTGAGGTCATGGGCATCGTGCAAAGCGGATCGGTGTCGTGGCAGTTGGGGCGGCAAAGGGGCATAAGCCTCTAATCTGTTGTAGATGAACGCAGCCGCTCGAAACCAGCGATGAGGCTGTCGAGTCCGAAGTTGAACGCAGCATCCATGCCGTCTGTTTCCAACTCGTGAAACAGATCGTGCAGGAAGGACGACGGTGCTTGCTCGGACACATCTGGCCTGTCCGGAACTCTCTCATCGGCATCAGATGCCTGCTGCTCGAGAACGGAACCGACCACATAGTGACTGACCGCCCGGAGCGCCCAAACGGCGCGCTTCGGACAAAAGCCCTCCGCGCAGAGAAAGCGTATTTGCGTCTCGGCGGTGCCAAAATTCGGTTCTGTCGGTCGAGTGCCGGCATGGATACGCGCGCCGTCGCGATAAGAGAGCAACGCCGTTCTGAAGCTCAGGGCATTCTCTTTCAGGAACACCCGCCAGTCCTCATTCTCTTCGGGTAGCGAGCGGGTATGGCGTTCCGCCAGCATCGCCTCGGCGAGCGCATCAAGCAGCGCTCGCTTGTTCTGGAAATGCCAGTAAAGCGCAGGCTGCTGAACCTTGAGGCGTTCAGCGAGCTTCCGCGTCGTCAGGCTGTCCATGCCAACCTCGTTCAACAGCTCTAGCGCCGCCGCGATCACGGTGCCCTTGTCCAGTTTGGTCATTCACGTTCCTTCGCCAGTGCTTGACAATTTATCACCGATAAGTTCTATGTCCATCTCCTTATCGTTGATAAAGTCGCTCCATTGAGCGGCGCTGGAGTTTCAGGTGCGCAGCTCTGCCATCATTGCCCTGCTGATCGTGGGTCTTGACGCCATGGGTCTCGGCCTCATCATGCCCGTCCTTCCGACGCTTCTGCGTGAGCTTGTGCCAGCAGAGCAGGTCGCTGGACACTATGGTGCCTTGCTGTCGCTCTATGCATTGATGCAGGTCGTCTTCGCGCCCATGCTTGGACAGCTTTCGGATTCTTACGGTCGGCGTCCGGTACTTCTGGCTTCTCTTGCAGGAGCCGCAGTCGATTACACGATTATGGCATCAGCGCCGGTCTTATGGGTGCTCTATATCGGCCGACTCGTGTCCGGCGTCACGGGCGCAACCGGAGCTGTAGCAGCCTCAACCATTGCCGATTCGACGGGGGAAGGTTCTCGCGCACGCTGGTTCGGCTACATGGGGGCCTGTTATGGGGCGGGCATGATTGCCGGGCCAGCACTTGGTGGCATGCTCGGTGGTATCTCTGCTCATGCCCCGTTTATCGCCGCCGCCCTTCTCAACGGGTTCGCGTTCCTGCTTGCCTGCATTTTCCTCAAGGAGACTCATCACAGCCATGGCGGGACCGGAAAGCCGGTTCGCATCAAACCATTCGTTCTGTTACGGCTGGATGATGCATTGCGCGGGCTAGGTGCGCTTTTCGCAGTTTTCTTCATTATTCAACTGATCGGCCAAGTGCCTGCAGCCCTATGGGTCATATATGGCGAGGACCGTTTTCAGTGGAACACCGCGACCGTTGGTTTGTCGCTCGCGGCGTTTGGGGCAACACATGCGATCTTCCAAGCGTTTGTTACCGGCCCGCTTTCAAGCCGGCTTGGAGAGCGGCGCACGCTGCTGTTTGGCATGGCTGCGGATGCGACTGGCTTCGTTCTTCTGGCTTTTGCCACGCAGGGATGGATGGTGTTCCCGATTCTGTTGCTGCTTGCCGCCGGGGGTGTTGGCATGCCGGCCTTGCAGGCAATGCTCTCAAACAATGTCAGCAGTAACAAGCAAGGGGCTTTGCAAGGAACGCTAACGAGCCTCACCAATCTAAGCTCTATCGCAGGACCGCTTGGCTTCACAGCACTCTATTCTGCCACCGCCGGGGCATGGAACGGTTGGGTTTGGATTGTCGGCGCGATCCTCTATTTAATATGTCTGCCAATACTACGCAGACCATTCGCAACTTCATTGTGATTTAGTCATGGCGATTTGGCATGCGTAGACTTAGGAGAAATGACGGATTAAATCTGTTGAGCAATCATCTCCTTTCGGGGCGAGTGCCAATGATGACCTTAGTTCACACTCTCGCTGTCGCCGAATATCTCAACTTCCGTCACGCCGCCAACGCGCTCGGCGTTGCACAGTCCAGCGTCAGCGCCCGCGTGAAGGCACTGGAAGAAGACCTCGGCATCCTCTTGTTCGAGCGTCATGCGCGCGGCGTTCGGCTGACCGAGGCCGGACGCCATTTCGTCGAGCGGATAGCCGTAGGTATTGACCAACTCGACCATGCGGTGAAAACCGCCGGCATGGCGGCAGCCGGAGAAAGCGGCCGGCTTCGTATCGGTATCCATGCCCTGATTCCGCATAGCTTCCTCGCAAAGCTGATCGGCCAATACCGCAAGGATTACCCCGATGTTGAAGTCGAGATCGCCGAAGGCCCGGCCCGTGAAGCGGTGGTGCAGCTTCGCGCCGGCAGGTTGGACGTGGCGTTCGTCGCGGGCACGCCCCAACCACCCGACTGCCATTCCCGTCGCACATGGACCGAACCGCTCTTGGCGGTGCTACCGGAACGGCATCCGCTCGCCAAGCGGTCAGCCGTCACATGGCCCGATTTGGCAGGCGAGACGTTCCTTGTCCGGCATGGCGGCACTGGACCGCAGGTTCATAGCCATATCGTGCTACGCCATGCCGAGCGCTGGCCTGCGCCGTCGATCCTGCGCTTCGACGTGGGGCGTGGCACCCTTTTGTCTTTGGTCGGACAGGGCTTTGGCATCACCATCGTCGGCGCGGCCACGGCGCTGTTGCCGACAAACGGCATTGTCTTTTTGCCCTTCACCGACGAGCCGGAGCCGGTCGCCTTCTCGGCTGTCTGGTCGCCGTCCAATCGCAGCGCGGCGCTTCGCAACCTGCTCAGCCTCGCCAACGACATGGGCCGGAAGGTCTGCACGGACTACCGTTCGATACTACCACGGATAGCGAAGGCGTGAGCGACAAGTCCACCGGCACCGTACAATTATCCAGCAGCCAGTTCGCTGTGGTTGAAAAGAGCCATAAATGCACCCTTGTCCCGTGGCGGCCGGTCATCAACCGCCAGCTCAGCAGCGAGGTCTGCGCGGGCAGATAGGACCGGCGCTATAGGATCAATGCTCTATTCGACCTTCCTCTCAAAAGCGTTATCTGACCATCGTTGCGTAGCGAACCGAAGTGTTTGCGGAAGCACAGTCCGGGACTGTTACTGCCATCGCCGGAAAGCGACACTTGCATTAACACCGCCAAAGCCGAATCCGTTGGAAATGGCATGTTCCATGAGAATGGGCCGCGCAGATTGGCGAACGAGGTCGATACCAGCGGCAACAGGATCGGGGGTTTCTAAATTTCTCGTTGGGGGAGCAATTTGATCGCGCAAAGCGAGCACCGTGAAGATTGCCTCAATACCGCCTGCGGCACCAAGTAGGTGCCCCGTAGCCGATTTCGTGGCGCTTACGACCACATCATGATTGCCGAACACGGATTGTATCGCGGCAATTTCTCCTCGATCTCCTACGGGGGTGGAGGTGGAATGTGCGTTCAAATGTTGAATATCGATTGGTTTCAACCCAGCACTGTGGAGTGCAATTCCCATCGCACGGGCCGCGCCTCGGCCGTCATCTGGACCGGCAGTCATATGATGTGCATCGGCGCTTGTGCCGTATCCCACCAATTCCGCTAGGGGCTTGGCACCCCGAGCGAGGGCATGTTCTAATTCCTCTATGACGATCAGACCCGCCCCTTCAGACATTACGAAACCATCGCGCCCGGTGTCGAACGGCCTCGACGCCAGTTCCGGGGTAGTATTGTAGCCGGTGGATAGTGCTCGCGCGGCAGCAAATGCCCCAAGACTAACCTTATCAATGCATGCTTCTGCCCCGCCGCACAGAGCGATGTCGGCCTCGTTAGAGCGTATCAGCCGCGCGGCGTCGCCGATGGCTTGAACGCTGGCAGCGCAGGCGGTTACAGGCGTGCCAATAGGACCTGTAAATCCATGCCTGATGGTAACATGTCCTGCCGCGAGATTGGCCAGAAACGATGGCACGGTAAAGGGTGATAGCCTCCGTGCTCCCCGTGTATCCGTTATACGAACTGCTGAAGCAATTGCAGGAAATCCGCCTATACCAGAGGCAATAATTGTCGCCGTGCGCTCACGTTCGTAGTCGCACGTAGGATGCCATCCCGCCGTTTCAAGAGCCTCCATCGCGGCCGCTAGTGCGAACAGAATGAAGCGATCCATTTTTCGTTGATCCTTTGTGTCAACGATCACATCGGGATCGAAACCGGCTTCGGAATCTTCAATCAGGCTGGGAACGAGTCCTCCGATTTTCACCGGCAGGTCGCTGGAGATTTCATCGGGCAAACTCCTAATTCCTGATTTTCCTTCCAAGAGCCTTTTCCAGCTTGTTTCGGTCCCGGAACCAAGAGGGCCCACCAGACCCATGCCGGTTATAACAATTCGACGCATTTGATTATTCCGCTTTTTCTGAGTTTACCCGCTTCACACGGTTTATGACGCGCATCGTTTCTTCCGTCGCCGCTGGGCCTGCTAGAAGAACCGTGTTTTCAGGAGTGATTTTTTCTCCAGTATCCGCATCGACTATGATGGCGTTTCGTTCCCTACCGGTTTCCCTGTCGCCAAGGCGCATGGCTATTTCATTGGGCGCAAGATTCCGGTTTCCCCATGCGAACAGGGCGATTGCTACCGGATAGAAATCTCGCCCCTTGTCGGTAAGGACGTATTCAAATCGAGGCGGATGATCATTGTATCGTTGCCTTTCAAACAACCCTTCGGCTGTGAGATGTTTCAATCGCCTCGCCAAAATGTTCGTGGAAATACCGAGATTCTTCTCGAATTCATCGAATTTGCTCAACCCTTGGAAGGCGTCCCGCAGGATCAGGATGCTCCACCAGTCACCGACGCTTTCCAGCGCTCGGGCTGCGGGACATTCGGATGATAGAAAGCTTGTTCGTTGCATGGCACATCCATAATGGCGTTACTTCCATTATGCAAGTTACATATGTGACAGCGGCGACATGACGCGAGGGCTATCCGAGGCATCCATTGCGGCGATTCGCCCGACCAGTTGAGCAGCGGCGATCACCCGGCCGGATGGCGGTGAATGCAACCCGTCCTATTTGCCGCCGATAGTATCCGGCAGCCCTCTCGCATCCGCTTTCCTGTTGCCTGTCCCGATTTTGCCTACTCTCTGATCGGCTCCGTCTCTTTTGCCGACTGGAGCCTGCATTGCGCGGAGGCCGAATCCTTTGGGGTCAGATCGCCGTAGTCTTCACCATCGTCTTGGTGATGACGTGGGCGGCGACGCAATGGGTAGCGTTTCGTCTCGGCTTCCAGCCCCAGCTTGGCAATCCGTGGTTCGAGCTGGTTGGCCTGCCGGTCTATTATCCGCCGGCCTTCTTTTGGTGGTGGTTTTCGTTCGACGCCTACGCGCCCGCGATCTTCGTCGAGGGCGGCATCATCGCCGTATCGGGCGGTTTCCTCGCCATCGCCGCCGCCATCCTCATGTCGATCATCCGGGCACGGGAGGCGCGCAACGTCGCCACCTATGGTTCGGCGCGATGGGCAGAGGATAGGGAAATCCGCACCGCCGGCCTGCTCGGTCCCGATGGCGTCCTGCTCGGCCGATACAACCGGGACTACCTGCGCCATGATGGCCCGGAGCATGTCCTATGCTTCGCCCCGACGCGCAGCGGCAAAGGTGTCGGGCTGGTGGTGCCGACGCTGCTGACATGGTCCGCATCCGCCATCGTCCACGACATAAAAGGCGAAAACTGGACGCTGACAGCGGGCTTCCGCGCGAAGCATGGCCGCGTGCTGCTGTTCGATCCAACCAACGCCAGATCGTCGGCCTACAACCCGCTGCTGGAGGTCCGGCAAGGGGAATGGGAAGTCCGCGACGTGCAGAACATCGCGGATATTCTGGTCGATCCCGAAGGCAGCTTGGACAAAAGGAACCATTGGGAAAAGACCAGTCATTCGCTGCTGGTCGGCGCGATCCTGCATGTCCTCTATGCGGAGAAGGACAAGACCTTGGCGGGCGTTGCCAACTTCCTGTCCGATCCGCGTCGCCCGGTCGAGGCGACCTTGCGCGCCATGATGGATACGCCGCATCTCGGCGAGGCTGGCGTTCATCCCGTCATCGCGTCGTCGGCCCGCGAGCTGCTGAACAAGAGCGAGAACGAGCGCAGCGGCGTCCTTTCCACAGCCATGTCATTTCTCGGCCTCTACCGCGATCCCGTGGTGGCGCAGGTGACGGCACGATGCGACTGGCGCATTGCCGATCTGGTCGGCAGCCGCCGGCCCGTCACGCTCTATCTGGTCGTGCCGCCGTCCGACATAAACCGCACCAAGCCGCTTATCCGCCTGATCCTCAACCAGATCGGCAGGCGGTTGACCGAGGAACTGACCACCTCCGGCAAGCGCCATCGCCTGCTGTTGATGCTGGACGAGTTTCCGGCGCTCGGCCGGCTCGACTTCTTTGAATCGGCGCTCGCCTTCATGGCGGGGTATGGAATCAAAGGCTTCCTGATCGCGCAGAGCCTCAACCAGATCGAGCGCGCCTATGGGCCGAACAACGCCATCCTCGACAACTGCCACGTCCGCGTCAGCTTCGCCACGAATGACGAGCGGACGGCCAAGCGGGTGAGCGACGCGCTTGGCACCGCGACCGAGTTGCGCGATTCCACCAACTACGCCGGCCATCGCCTTGCACCGTGGTTAGGTCACTTGATGGTTTCACGGCAGGAGACGGCTCGGCCGCTGCTCACGCCGGGCGAGATCATGCAGCTTCCGCCAACCGACGAAATCGTCATGGTCGCGGGCACGCCGCCGATCCGCGCAACCAAGGCCCGCTATTTCGAGGATGCGCGGTTTCAGGAACGCATCCTGACCCCGCCCGATCTGGTCGCCGCTCCGCTGGCGCCCAGCCCATCCGCCGATGACTGGTCCGGCCGCGTGGTCGCGGCGGGAAGCCGTTCCGCAACGGTCGCCGCAGATGCGACCGAGGGCGATCCGGCCAACGCCGGCATCCGCCGCGAGCCGGAATTGCCCGAGCATGAGGAAATCGTCACCCCGCCGCCATCCCCCGAACAGGAGTTCGACATTCTGGACGACGAGCCGGATGTTGACGCGGCCAAGGCCCGCACTATCCGCCAGCGCATGAGGATGGTGGCGCGGCAGGTGGCGATGAACCCCGATGATGGAATCGAGCTTTGAGGACACGCCTATGACCACACGCACCCGCCTGAATCTCTATTTCGACCCAGCGCTCATCCCGCAGATCGAGGCGATGGCGCTGCGCCGCTCGGCGGCGCTGCGCCGCAATGTCTCGAAATCCGCCATCGTGGAGGCGGCGGTCATGTCCTACCTGTCCGGCGATGCCGACGACCAGCTTGAAGCCGCCATGTCTCGCCGCTTGGATAAACTCGGCCGCCAGATCGACACGCTCGACCTAGATCTCGCCGTCCTCGGCGAGACGGTCGCGCAGTTCATCCATTTCTGGATGACCATCACGCCGCCGCTTTCAGGAGCCGCGCAATCTGCTGCCCGCGCGAAAGGTGCGGAACGGTTTGAAGGATTCATGCAGAATCTCGGCCGGCGTCTGGCGACGGGCGACAGGTTCTTGAAGGAGATTACGAGAGATGTTGGGCCTGAAGAAGGTCTTCCGGGGTTGAACAATCATCCAACGCAGGAGCGCTGATGAAGATTATTGCACCGACTATAGTCGCTATGCGCGGCGCTAGGTTCGCCTACTTCTCTCCGTCAACGCATCAATGTTATCTAGAGCTTCCGAATTGCTGAACTACCTCTCCGGTTATCCACGCGCTATCAGGCATCAGATCAAAGTGATTTCGCCCAGGGCGTTCGAGATACCGTGCTGATGGGAAATGTGCGACGGCGGCGGCTGTTGCATTCCGAAAAAAGCACTTTTCGCCTGCATAAAGTAAAACTGGCGCAGTGAACGACTCAGAAGCCGCACCCAAGGGCGGCCATTCAGCTTCAGCGGTGCGTAATGCATGAAGTGCGTTGGTGTTGACGCGAGCAAGACGGGTGGCCATGCCGTCCGGCACATCGAACATTTGCATCCAAACAGCAAGCCAAGCTTGTGCTCCACTGGAAAATGTTTCGGCAACCATATCTGTCGCCAAATCGACTTCAGAGTGAAGCTCGAACCCCCCAAGAATCAATCCTCGATAAGCCTCTGGATTTTGAACGGCGGCAGCGAGCGCTATTTTTGCGCCGAGCGAGTATCCCCAGACTAATGGATTTACTAGATCTAGGGTGTTGATTACCGTTTCAATGTCAGAAGCCATTTTGGGCAATGCGTAAGAGGACGAATTCGTGGGGCATGTGCTTAGCCCGTGCCCGCGAGGTTCGACACATACGACATGAAATTCCTTAGCCAATCCTGAGATGTAGCCAAGTTCTAACCAGTCCTCACAGGTCATGCTGATGCCAAAGATCAGGACAAGAGGCAGGTTCGTTTCATCACCAAACGTCTCATACCTCACGAGAACGTCGTCATTTTTAACATAGGGCATGACCATCAATAACGTGCGACAAGCCTGATCGCAACTTCGGTAGCAAAAAGGAGAGGTGGAAAGGCAGCAGAATCTCGGCCGGCGTCTGGCGACCGGCGACAGGTTCCTCAAAGAGCTGTCGCGCGACCTCGACTCACTTCCCGACGATCCGTTGCCGGACGAATCCGAGAGCAACGGCGATCAAGAATAAGTATTCGGACCCGTCCTATTTACCGCCGATGGCCGCCGATTGCCGCCGCCGCTTAGATACTTGTTGAACCGGCCCAATTCCGGGCTTTCTTAATCGACCCCGATCCGGGGACCGCCTGTTGCGCCCCGCCAGAAGCCGGGGCCGACATGACCACCAACCACCACAGACAGGAAGCGATCCAGCGCGGCGCGCGCATGTTGCGCACCGCGCTCGGCCCCGCCATTGCCCGGCTGCTCGAAGACCCGGCCGTGGTCGAGGTAATGTTGAACCCGGACGGTCGCCTTTGGGTGGACCGGCTGTCCGAAGGGCTTTCCGACACGGGCGAACGCCTGTCCGCCGCCGATGGCGAACGCATCGTGCGGCTGGTCGCGCATCATGTCGGCGCAGAGGTTCATGCCCGCAGCCCCCGCGTCTCGGCAGAGCTGCCCGAGAGCGGGGAACGGTTCGAGGGCCTTTTGCCGCCCGTGGTCGCCGCGCCGGCCTTCGCCATCCGTAAACCTGCCGTCGCGGTGTTCACGCTCGACGACTATGTGGCCGCCGGCATCATGTCTGCCGATCAGGCGGAAACGCTGCGCGAAGCCGTCGCAGCCCGCGCCAATATCTTGGTGGCGGGCGGCACTTCCACCGGCAAGACCACGCTCACCAATGCCCTTTTGGCGGAGGTCGCCAAAGGCGCGGATCGTGTCGTCATCATCGAAGACACCCGCGAGCTGCAATGTGCCGCGCCCAATCTGGTGGCGCTGCGCACCAAGGATGGCGTCGCCAGCCTGTCGGACCTTGTGCGGTCCTCGCTGCGCCTGCGCCCCGACCGCATCCCGATTGGGGAGGTGCGCGGATCGGAAGCCCTCGACCTGCTCAAAGCATGGGGCACGGGCCATCCCGGCGGGATCGGCACCATTCACGCCGGCACCGGCATCGGCGCGCTTCGTCGCCTTGAACAGCTCATCCAAGAGGCTGTCGTCACGGTCCCGCGTGCGCTGATCGCCGAGACTATCGACCTTGTTGCCGTCCTTTCCGGGCGCGGTTCCGCGCGCCGGCTGGCCGAGCTTGCCCGCGTCGAGGGGCTGGGGCCGGACGGCGACTACCGCATCACGCATCCCATCCCTTCGGCAATCCCCACCAGCACAGGAGAATCTTCATGATCCGCACGCTTACGCGCGGCTATCGCTTTGCCGCGACCGCCGCATCCACCCTTGCCATCAGCCTCATGCTCGCCCCGGCCGCCCATGCGTCCGGTTCGTCGATGCCGTGGGAAGCGCCCCTCCAAAGCATCCTCCAGTCCATCGAGGGGCCGGTCGCCAAGATCATCGCCGTCATCATCATCATCGTGACGGGCCTGACCCTCGCGTTCGGCGATACCAGCGGCGGCTTCCGTCGCCTGATCCAGATCGTTTTCGGCCTGTCCATCGCGTTCGCCGCATCGAGCTTCTTCCTGTCTTTCTTCTCGTTCGGCGGCGGGGCGCTCGTTTGATGGCGGGCGGCCTCGAACTGCTCGACGCGGTGCCGGGCTTCACGGTCCCGGTCCACCGGGCGCTGACCGAGCATATTTTGCTCGGCGGCGCACCGCGCTCCATCGCCATCATGAACGGAACGCTGGCCGGAGCCGTGGGCCTCGGTTTGCGCCTCTGGCTGGTCGGCATCGCCATTTGGGCAATCGGCCATTTCGCAGCCGTATGGGCGGCGAAGCGCGATCCCCAATTCGTCGAGGTCGGGCGTAGGCATCTGCGCGTCCCCGGCCATCTGGCGGTGTGAGGGCGCGGCCATGATGAACCTTTCCGAATATCGCCGCACCGCCGCCCGGCTCGCCGACTATTTGCCATGGGCCGCATTGCTCGGCTCCGGCGTCGTCTTGAACAAGGACGGCAGTTTTCAGAGGACCGCGAAGTTTCGCGGTCCCGATCTGGATTCCGCCGTCGCGGCCGAGCTGGTCGCCGTCGCCGGCCGCATCAATAACGCCGTGCGCCGCCTCGGCTCCGGCTGGAGCATCTTTGTTGAGGCGCAGCGCAGCGAGGCCGCGACCTATCCCGACAGCACCTTTCCCGATGCGGCATCGGCGCTGGTCGATGCCGAGCGCAAAGCCGGGTTCGAGGAAGCAGGCACGCATTTCGTGTCGGGCTATTTCCTGACCTTCCTCTGGCTGCCCCCGGCCGAGGAAGCCGCCCGCGCCGAAACATGGCTCTACGAGGGCCGCGAGAAAACCGGCGTGGACCCGTGGGAGCTGCTGCGCGGCTTCATCGACCGCACCGACCGCGTGCTGGCTTTGCTCGACGGCTTCATGCCCGAGTGCCGTTGGATGGATGATGGCGCGACGCTGACCTATCTCCACTCCACCATCTCGACCAACCGGCATCGCGTGCGCGTGCCCGAGGTGCCCATGCACCTCGATGCGCTGCTCGCCGACCAGCCCTTGACCGGCGGGCTGGAGCCGCGCCTTGGGACCAAGCATCTGCGCGTGCTGACCATCGTGGGATTCCCGACCGCGACGACGCCGGGCCTGCTCGACGAAATGAACCGCCTGCCGTTCCCCTACAGGTGGAGCACGCGCGCGATCCTGCTCGACAAGACCGACGCGACGCGGCTGCTGACCCGCATCCGCCGCCAATGGTTTGCGAAGCGCAAGAGCATCGCCGCGATCTTGAAAGAGGTGATGACCAACGAGGCGTCCGCGCTGGTGGACACCGACGCGGCCAACAAGGCGCTCGACGCCGACATGGCCTTGCAGGAACTCGGCGCGGACGTGGCGGGCATGGCCTATGTCACGGCCACCGTCACCGTATGGGATGCCGACCCGCGCCTAGCCGACGAGAAGCTGCGCCTGGTCGAGAAGATCGTTCAGGGGCGCAACTTCACCGCCATGCCCGAGAGCGTCAACGCGGTTGACGCATGGCTCGGCAGCCTGCCCGGACACGCCTACGCCAATGTCCGCCAGCCGCCCATCAGCACATTGAATCTCGCCCACATGATCCCGCTGTCGGCGGTGTGGGCGGGGCCGGAACGGGACGAGCGTTTCGGTGCGCCCCCTCTGCTCTTTGGAAAGACCGAAGGCTCAACCCCGTTCCGGTTGTCTTTGCATGTCGGCGACGTAGGGCACACCCTTGTCGTCGGCCCCACGGGCGCGGGCAAGAGCGTGCTGCTCGCCCTTATGGCCTTGCAGTTCCGGCGCTACGCCGGATCGCAGGTCTTCGCCTTCGACTTCGGCGGCAGCATCCGCGCCGCCGCGCTCGCCATGGGCGGCGACTGGCACGACCTTGGTGGCGGGCTGACAGAAGGGGCCGAGGCGTCCGTCTCGCTCCAGCCGCTCGCCCGCATCCACGACACCTATGAACGCGCATGGGCGGCGGACTGGATCGCCGCCATCCTCATGCGGGAAGGCATCGCCATCACGCCCGAGGTCAAAGAGTATCTTTGGACGGCGCTGACTTCGCTGGCCTCGGCCCCGGTCGAGGAACGCACCATCACCGGCCTTGCGGTGCTGCTGCAATCCAACGATCTGAAACAGGCGCTCCGGCCGTTCTGCGTCGGCGGTGCCTATGGCCGGCTGCTCGACGCCGAAGCCGAACATCTCGGCTCGGCGGATGTGCAGGCGTTCGAGATCGAGGGCCTTGTCGGGACTGGAGCGGCCCCGGCCGTGCTGTCCTACCTGTTCCACCGCATCGGCGACCGGCTCGACGGGCGGCCGACGCTTCTCATCATAGATGAAGGCTGGCTTGCGCTGGACGACGAGGGTTTCGCCGGCCAGCTCCGCGAATGGCTGAAAACGCTCCGCAAAAAGAACGCCAGCGTCATCTTCGCCACGCAAAGCCTGTCCGACATTGACGGCAGCAACATCGCGCCCGCGATCATCGAGAGCTGCCCGACGCGGCTTCTGCTGCCGAACGAGCGCGCCATCGAGCCGCAGATTACCGAGATTTACCGGCGTTTCGGGTTGAATGACCGGCAGATCGAAATCCTCGCACGGGCCACGCCCAAGCGCGACTACTACTGCCAGTCGAGGCGCGGCAATCGCCTGTTCGAGCTTGGCCTGTCCGAAATCGGCCTCGCGCTCTGCGCCGCATCCGCCAAATCCGACCAGACGCTCATTGCACAGATCGTCGCCGAACACGGCCGCGACGGCTTCCTCGCCGCATGGCTACGCGCGCGCGGCGTCGAGTGGGCGGCCGAGCTGATCCCCAACCTCACCAATCTTGCCGACCGGCCGGAATCCGCCGCGCCGGCCCGGCTCGATACCCACCCCACACAGGAGATTCTTCCATGACCTATCCCAAGTTTGTCGGGGCTTCGGCCCTCGCGCTGGCGCTCGCAGTGCCCGTCGCGCTGTCGCCCATGCTGGCAAGCCCGGCCCATGCGCAATTCGGTTTCGGCCGGATCGTCTATGACCCGAGCAACTACGCGCAAAACCTGCTCACGGCAGCGCGCACGCTGGAGCAGATCAACAACCAGATCACCAGCCTCCAGAACGAGGCGCAGATGCTCATCAATCAGGCCCGCAATCTGGCGAGCCTGCCGTATTCGTCGCTCCAGCAGCTCCAGCAGAACGTGAGCCGGACGCAGCAGCTTCTTAGCCAAGCGCAGAACATCGCGTTCGAGGTCGGGCAGATCGACCAAGCGTTTCAACAGCAATACGGCAACGTCTCGCTTTCGACGACCGACGCCCAGCTTGTCGCCGATGCGCGCAGCCGGTGGGAGAACACGGTCGGCGGCTTGCAGGACGCAATGCGCGTGCAGGCGGGTGCGGTCGGCAACATCGACAGCAACCGCGCCGAGATGGCCGCGCTTGTCGGCCAGAGCCAAGGCGCGACCGGCGCGCTGCAAGCCACGCAGGCCGGCAACCAGCTTCTCGCGCTCCAGTCACAGCAGCTTTCCGATCTGATCGCGGTCATCTCGGCGAACGGCCGCGCCGACGCGCTGACCGAAGCCGAGCGCGCGACCGCCGCCGAACAGGGCCGCATCCAGCGCGAGCGTTTCCTGACGCCCGGCAGCGGCTATCAGCCGGGTAACGCGCAGATGTTCAACAACGGCAACAACTGACCGGGAGGCTCGCCATGGACGGCAAGATGCTGGTCCGGCTCGGGGCCGTGGTGTTCGTTGCGATTGCCTTGACAGTGACCGCAATCGACATGACGCGGAAGGACGAGCCTTCCGCGTCACGGCCGGCATCGGCCCTCCAGCCCCCGGCCGATCCCCTGCGCGAAACCCTGCGCCGTTGCCAGCAACTCGGCGAGGCGGCGGCGAGCGACACCGACTGCCTCGCCGCATGGGCTGAATCCCGCGACCGCTTCCTCGGCCGTGACCGCAGCGAGGCGCGCTGACCATGGGAAACACGGGCGTCATCGACAATTTCCTCGGCGTATTCACGCGCTACATCGACAGCGGGTTCGGGCTGTTGTCTGGCGAAGTCGCCTTCATCGCTACCACCCTGATCGTCATCGACGTGACGCTTGCCGCGCTCTTTTGGGCATGGGGCGCAGATGACGACATCATCGCTCGGCTGGTGAAGAAGACCCTTTTCGTGGGCGTCTTCGCCTACATCATCGGCAATTGGAACAACCTCGCCCGGATCGTCTTCGAGAGCTTCGCCGGCCTCGGTCTCATGGCGTCGGGCACCGGCTTTTCTGTCACCGGTCTGACGCGGCCGGGCCGCGTAGCGCAGACCGGCCTCGACGCCGGCCGCCCGCTGCTCGACTCCATTTCCGACCTGATGGGCTGGATCGCCTTCTTCGAGAACTTCATCCAGATCGCGTGCCTGCTGTTCGCATGGGCGCTCGTGGTGTTGGCCTTCTTCATCCTCGCCATCCAGCTTTTCGTGACCCTCATCGAGTTCAAGCTGACCACGCTTGCCGGCTTCGTCCTCATCCCCTTCGGCCTGTTCGGCAAGACCGCCTTCATGGCCGAGAAGGTCTTGGGCAACGTGGTGTCCTCCGGCATCAAGGTTCTGGTGCTCGCCGTCATCATCGGTATCGGCAGCACCTTGTTTTCGCAATTCACGGCCGGTTTCGGCGGGGCGACCCCGACCATCGACGACGCCATGGCGATTGTGCTGGCAGCTCTGTCGCTGCTCGGCCTCGGCATCTTCGGCCCCGGCATAGCAAACGGCATCGTTTCGGGCGGCCCGCAGCTCGGCGCGGGTGCTGCCGTGGGAACCGGGCTTGCGGTCGCAGGTGCAGCCGTCGCCGCTGGCGGCGGGGCCATGCTCGCCGCCAAAGGTGGTGCCGCTGCCCTGTCCGGCGGGGCCGCGGCCGTCCGCGGCGGCGCGGCCACCGCGGGCGCGGCGACCGCCGCCTATAGCGTCGGATCGCTTGGCCAGTCCGGCGCGGCAGGCGTCGCCTCCGGTCTCGGCGGCGTCGGCCGCGCAGCAGGTTCGGCCGCCATCTCACCCCTCAAACGCGCCGCCGCGCGGGCCAGCGAATCCGTCAAATCCAGCTTCTCCGAAGGTTCGAAGGCCGGATTCGGCGCAAGCGGCGGCAGCTCCACCATGGGAACGGTCGGCGGGAGCGATGCTGCGCCCGCATCGCCGGCACCATCCGCCGGTCCTCCGGCCTGGGCGCAGCGCATGCAGCGTTCGCAAGCCCTCAACCACGGCACGACCATGGCCGCCCATGCGGTGCGCTCCGGCGACAGCCACGGCTCCGGTTCCTCCATCAATCTTTCCGAAAGTGACCGCTCATGAGCATCTTCAAACGACCAGCAACTCATTACGGCAAGACGCCGGAACCCGAGACGCCTTATCAGCGCGCCGCGCAAGTGTGGGACGAGCGTATCGGCTCGGCCCGCGTGCAGGCGCGGAACTGGCGGCTCATGGCCTTCGGCTCGCTGATCCTCTCGGCCGGCTTCGCCTCTGCGCTGGTCTGGCAGTCCGCGCGTGGGACCGTGGTGCCTTGGGTCGTGCAGGTGGACAATCTCGGTCAGGCGCAGACCGTCGCGCCAGCCAATGCCGACTATCGCCCGACCGATCCGCAGATTGCTTTCCATCTCGGCCGCTTCATCGAACAGGTCCGCGCGATCCCGGTCGACGCGATCATCGTCCGCCAGAACTGGCTTCGCGCCTATGAATGGACCACGGATCGCGGCGCGGCGGCATTGAACGATTACGCCCGCGCCAATGACCCTTTCACCAAGGTCGGCCGCCAACAGGTCGCCGTCGAGGTGTCCAGCGTCATCCGGGCCTCGCCCAACAGCTTCCGCGTCGCGTGGACGGAAAGGCATTTCGAGAACGGCCAGCTTTCCACCACGGAACGATGGACGGCCATCCTCACTATCGTCATCCAGCCGCCGCGCGACGCCGAGCGCCTGCGCGCCAATCCGCTGGGAATCTACGTCAATGCAATTTCGTGGTCGCGGGAGATGAGCCAATGAAAACGTCAGCTTGCATCAATCACCTCGCTGATCTTTCCCTTGGAGATCATGAAGAACGAGGTGCCCGCTATCTCGATCTTCTGCCCAGCCTTCCAGCCGTTGGGCAGGTCGGCCTTGACCTTGGCGCGATAGCCGATGCGCACCGCTGCACGGTCCTCAATGGCGATGCAGTCGAGAATTGTCTGTTCTCTTTCCGCAAACAATTCAACACCCTGTTCCGCCAACGCGCGAAATGCCTCAATCCCATGCGTCTCGTTCGTCACTTCTCCGTTCGATCTGTTGATAAACCGAACGTCGCCCGACAGGCAGTCGAGCATCGCCTGAACATTCATCGTGTTGTAGGCGTCGATATACCGGGCAACAATCGTCGGGACAGTATCCATCCTGTCAGTTCCTCACTACTAATCCTAAAGCCGCTATCGTATGCTATTTTTGTGACGGTCGTGGCAATCGCTTTGACCGGCTGCGCCACCAATCGGATGCCGCAATTCAGCTATGACGCCAGCGTTCCGCCGCTGCCGACCGTGCAGGCGGCAGCAGTCGACAACACGCCCCGGCCGCTGCATGTGCCCCCGGCATGGACCGTGGCGCGGGGCGGTACGGCTGCCGGCACGCCGACCGGCCGCGTCGAGAACGCCAATGCAGCCGCCCGCGTCGAGCCGCGCCGCGAAGGCTACTACAACGCCATCCAGATATATCCGTGGTCGGAAGGCGCGCTCTATCAGGTCTATGCCGCAGTCGGGCAGATCACGACGATCGCGCTGGAGCCGGGCGAGAGCCTGACCGGCGCGGGGCCAATCGCGGCGGGCGACACCGCCCGCTGGATCATCGGCGACACGGAATCCGGTTCGGGCGCGAACCGCCGCGTCCATATCCTCGTGAAGCCGACGCGACCCGACATCGCCACCAACCTTGTCGTCACCACCGACCGGCGCACCTACATGATCGAGCTGCGCGCCCGGGAATCGCTCTACATGCCCGCCGTCGCCTGGGCCTATCCCGCGACGCCCGGCCAGCGCCGCACCGTTCCGACAGCCCCGATCATCCCCGCCGAGGCGGCGCGGAACTATCGCTACGCCTTGCAGGTGCAGGGCGATAGCCCGCCATGGCGGCCCGTCTCCGTCTTCGACGATGGCCGCCGCGTCTATGTCGTCTTCCCGGCCGGGATCGTGCAGGGCGAGATGCCGCCCATCTTCGTGCTTGGCGCGAACGGCGAGCCGCAGATCGTCAACAGCCGAGTCCACCAGAACGTCCTGATCGTGGACCGCCTGTTCGGCGCGGCCGAGCTGCGCCTTGGCTCTGGCAGCCGCCAGCAGGTCGTCAGGATCGTCCGCACCAACCCGACGCAGGCCGCCGACGCGCAGCCCGCCAGCGCGACCGGAGGCTCCCCGTCATGACCGACAACACCATCACCGAAACCGCAGCCCCCATGCGGCTGCGCGCCGAGCCGCCGCGCGTCACCCGCCTGTCCCGCAAGATGCTGGCGGGCGTCGGCGCGGTTGCGTTGCTCGGCATCGGCGGCGCACTCATCTATGCGCTCCAGACCCGCGACGGAGGGCCGGACGGCGGCGAACTCTACTCGACCGAGAACCGGCCCACGGCGGACGGCCTCGCCGGTCTGCCAAGCGACTATAGCGGGCCGGTGCTCGGCCCCGCGCTGCCCGGAGATTTGGGCCGTCCGATCCTCGACGCGCAGAACCGAGGGCAGCCCGTCGCACCGCCTACGATGGCGACGCCCGCCGTCGATCCCGCCGAGGAACGCCGCCGCGCCGAGGAAGAAGCCGCGCGCTTAAGCAATGTGTTCTTCCAGTCCGGCCCGCGCACGGGATCGCCGGCAGGGACGGCCATGCCCAGCCTTGCCGGTCTTGGCCTCGGCGGACAGCCCGCGACGCAGGACCGGCACGCGGCTTTCCTCAATGGACCCGTGGACCGGCAGACTGTCGCGCCGGATCGTGTCGCGCCGCCGGCATCGCCCTACATCCTTCAGGCCGGGGCCGTGATTCCGGCCGCGCTCATCACCGGCATCCGTTCGGACCTGCCGGGCCAGATCACGGCTCAAGTGACCGAGAACGTCTATGACAGCCCGACCGGGTCGCTGCTGCTGATCCCGCAGGGAACGCGCATCATCGGCCAATACGATGACGGCGTGACCTTCGGCCAGCGAAGGGTGCTCTTGGTGTGGAACCGCCTGATCCTGCCGGGCGGCCGTTCCATCGTCCTTGAGCGTCTGCCGGGTGCGGACGCTTCCGGTTACGCCGGGCTTGAGGATGGCGTGGATTACCACTGGTGGGATCTGATGAAGGCCGCAGGGCTGTCCACGCTGCTCGCAGTCGGCACGGAACTGGCGACCAGCGACGAGGACCGGCTTATCCGGGCCATCCGCGACGGGGCGCAGGATACCGTCAATCAGGCGGGGCAGCAGATCGTCCAGCGCCAGTTGCAGGTCGCACCGACGCTGACCATCCGGCCCGGCTTCCCGGTCAGGATCATCGTCACCCGCGACCTTGTATTCGAACCGGCAGGAGGTTGACCATGACCAAGCTGAAACTCGGCCCGCTGCCCGACGACAAGCCCGTGAAGATCACCGTGGAGCTGCCTGCGCCACTTCACCGCGATCTGGTCGCCTATGCCGAGGTGCTGGCCCGCGAGAGCGGCCAGCCCGCCGCCGATCCCGTCAGGCTCATCGTGCCGATGCTGGAGCGGTTCATCGCAACGGATCGCGGCTTCGCCAAGGCACGGCGAGCCGCCAACTGAGTCCCATCCCGGCAGGGGTGCCGCCAGCGCATAGGCGCAAATGCGGCACGCTACAGGCCGCCGACTGCCCTCCATGGTTCGCCTAATTCCGGGGCCTTGAGCGCCTCGGATTCCAACAGAACCAAGGAGGATTCCATGTGCGCAGAGCGCCGCCGCGCCCGGAGAGGGCGACCGCGACAGTCGATCCCCGAACCACTTCCCGACGATCTTTTCGACTACGCCGACGATCCTACGCCCGACGGCCGGACGCGAGCCGGCAACATGCCACTTCTCGGCCCGGATGGGCAGAGGATGCGTGTCACCGACGACTGGCCCGAAGACATTCCCGTCACCGAAGCCGAGATTGACGTGTTCGAGCGTTGGTTCGGCGATGTGTTCGACGAACTCTTGAACCCGAGAAAGCCGAATGACAGCTTGCAATACCTATCACAAACTGATAGGAAAAAGACGTGAGCGTGGATCGTGATCCAAGCCTCGACACGCTTCTGGACCTCGACGGACAGATGCTCTTTGTCGATCCCGAGGGCGGCCATTGGGTGAAGTTCGTCGTCACCCGCGTTCCGGCCTCGCCGGAAAAGCCGCACGGCCTCGATTATTCGCTCACGCTTCACGAGCCTTCGGGCGAACGGCTGGTCGGCTTCGACAATGCCCATCCGGTCGGCCGAGGCAGGCGCGGCGCGCCGATGGACCATCGGCACCGCTTTCAGACCGTGAAGCCTTACGCCTACGAGGATGCGGCCACGCTGCTGGCCGACTTCTGGCAGGCCGTGGACGCGGTATTGAAGGAACGAGGTGCCCTATGACCACATTGAAAGTCGGGATTGCCGACTATGAAGAAATGAAGGCCCGCACTATGCGGATCGCGCGCGGCGAGGAAAAACCTGCGCCCAGCGATCCGAAGGTGTGGTTCACCTCGACCGAATCCTTTGCCAAGGTGCTGTCGGCCGGCAACCGCGAACTGCTGCGCATCATCGCCGAGAAAGCCCCGGCATCGCTGGAGGAACTGGCGGAAATCACCGGCCGGGCCGGCTCCAATCTGTCACGCACCCTGAAAACCATGGAGAACTACGGTCTTGTGCGACTCGAACCGGGGCATGGGCGTAAGCTCGCGCCCAAGGTGGTGCATGACCGCGTGGAGCTGGCGTTGCCCCTGATCGACCACCCCAAGATGAAGAAAGCTATGGGAGGCCGACCATGAACATTCACAGCCCAACCACTACCGCCCGCGCCGCGCTCTACCTGCGCGTTTCGACTGCCCGGCAGGCGGAGCATGATATTTCCATTCCCGACCAGAAGCGGCAGGGCGAAGCCTATTGCGAGCAGCGCGGCTATCAGCTCGTTGAGACTTATGTGGAACCGGGCGCAACCGCCACCAACGACAAGCGCCCCGAATTCCAGCGCATGATCGAGGCGGGCACGTCGAAGCCCGCGCCCTTCGACATTGTCGTGGTGCATAGCTTCTCGCGCTTCTTCCGCGATCACTTCGAGATGGAGTTCTACGTTCGCAAGCTGGCGAAGAACGGCGTCAAGCTCGTGTCCATCACGCAGGAAATGGGCGACGATCCCATGCACCAGATGATGCGGCAGATCATGGCGCTGTTCGACGAATACCAGTCCAAGGAGAACGCCAAGCACGTCCTGCGCGCCATGAACGAGAATGCCCGGCAGGGTTTCTGGAACGGCGCACGGCCGCCCATCGGCTATCGCATCGTCGCGGCCGAGCAGCGCGGATCGAAGATCAAGAAGAAGCTGGAGATCGACCCGCTGCACGCCGACACCGTGCGGCTGATCTATCGCCTGTTCCTCGAAGGAGACGGCACGTCCGGCGCGATGGGCGTCAAGGCCATCGCCACCTATCTCAACGAGCGCCGCTTCTTCACCCGCGACGGAGGGCGTTGGGGATTGGCGCAAATCCACGCCATCCTGACCCGCACCACCTATATCGGCGAGCACAGGTTCAACACCCGCTCGCACAAGGATCGGGAGAAGAAGCCGGAGAGCGAGGTCGCCATCATGGCGGTGCCGCCCCTAATCGAGCGCGAGACGTTCGACGCGGTGCAAGCCCGCCTCAAGTCCCGCAATCCCATGGTGACGCCTGCACGTGTCTCCAGCGGCCCGACGCTCCTGACCGGCATTTGCTTCTGCGCCAAGTGCGGGGGAGCGATGACGCTTCGCACCGGCCAAGGCAGCACGGGCGCGACATACCGCTACTATACCTGCTCGACCAAGGCCCGGCAGGGCAAGACCGGCTGCAAGGGTCGCACGATCCCCATGGACAAGCTGGACCATACGGTCGCCGATTATATCGGGGACCGCCTGCTCCTGCCCAAGCGGTTGGAAACCGTCCTTGCCAGCGTCATCGACCGCCGACAGGAACGCACCGAGCGCCGCCGCGAGCATCTTGCCGAGCTTCAAAGGCGAATCACGGAAGCCGACCAGCGGCTCGGCCGTCTCTTTGACGCCATCGAAGCCGGCATGGTGGACAAGGACGACGCCATGGCAAAGGAACGCATGGTGAGCCTCAAGGCATTGCGGGATCAAGCCGCCGCCGACGCGGAGCGCACGCAGCTCGCGCTCGATAGTTCAGGCAATCAGGGCGTCACCCCCGATATGCTCAAGGGGTTTGCCCGCAAAGCCCGTGAACGGATCAGGCTCAACGATGGCGGCTACCGCCGCGACCATCTACGCGCGCTGGCGCAGCGTGTCGAGGTTGCCGACGACGAGGTTCGCATCATGGGATCGAAGTCGGAACTGCTGCGAACGCTGGTCGCCGCTTCAAGCGTAGAAACGGCGGCGTTCGGCGTTCATAGTTCTGTTCTGAAATGGCGCGCCCGACAGGATTCGAACCTGTGGCCCCCAGATTAGGAATCTGGTGCTCTATCCTGCTGAGCTACGGGCGCCTGGCGTCCGCCCTAGGGTCCGGGCCATTTCGCGGCAAGCCCCCTTCTCGCCGCCTCGCCCGACGCGGTGCCGGGTCAGTTACACTGGTCGGGCGGCGTCACCGGAAACGGCAATGGCGCGACCCTGACGCCTTCCTCGGCCAGCGCCTCGGCATCGCGGGCGGTCGCCCGGCCGTGGATCGCGCGCTCGTCGCGCTCGCCGTGGTGCATCGCGCGCGCCTCTTCGGCGAAGCGGTCGCCGACCCAGTCGGACTTCGCCAGCATCCGCGCCTGCATCCGCGCCAGCTCGGCCAGCATCCGCCGGGCGGCGGCCGGGTCCGTCCCGTCGGCGGCCGGCAGCTCCGCGTCGGCGCCGTCGCCCGGCGCCAGCCGCGGCGCCATCGCCGCCTTCGCCACCTCCGGGTCGCCGCACAGCGGGCAGGCGACCAGCCCGCGCGCGCGCTGTTCCTCGTAATCGGCGCTGCTGCCGAACCATGCCTCGAAGACATGGCCGTCGCCGCATTTCAGATCGAAGACGATCATGCCGCCGTCACCGGGCCGATCGCGCGGCGGTGGCGGATCGCCGGCACCCGCGCCCGCACCGCCGCCGCCTGTGCCGGATCGATGTCGGCATAGGCAAGGCCCGGCCGCTCGCCGGCGTCGAGCACCACCGCGCCCCACGGGTCGACGACCAGCGAATGGCCGTAGGTCCTCCGCCCGTCCTGATGCGTGCCGGCCTGGGCGGCGGCGATCACGAACGCCCCCGCCTCGATCGCCCGCGCGCGGAGCAGCACGTGCCAATGCGCCTGGCCGGTCGGCACGGTGAACGCTGCCGGCACCGCCAGCATCGTCGCGCCCGCGTCGGTCAGCGCGCGGTACAGGTCGGGAAAGCGCAGGTCGTAACAGATGCTGAGGCCCAGGACGCCCCACGGCGTCGCCACCGTCACCGGCCCGGCGCCGGGCGCGTAAGCCGCCGATTCGCGCCAGCTCTCGCCGCTCGGCAGGTCGACGTCGAACAGATGCATCTTGTCGTAGCGCGCCCGGATCGCGCCGCCGTCGTCGATGACGAAACCGCGGTTGACCCGCCGCCCGCCGTCACCCCCGGCCAGCGCCAGCGAACCGATGTGGACCCACAGCCCGGCGGCGGCGGCAGCCTCGCACACCCGCGCCAGCACCGGGTCATCCGCTTCCGCCACGACATGGGCGGCGGAGCGCGCCCGGTCGCTGTCGAGCAGCCCGGCCATTTCGGGCACGAACAGCATGGCGGCGCCACCGGCCTTCGCCTCCGCCACCGCCGCCGCCAGCGCGTCGGCATTGGCGGCGGGGTCGATGCCGCTGGTCATCTGGAACAGGGCGGCGCGCATCGCCGGATCAGCCGCTGAGCAGCGGGTCGAGCTTGCCGGCGCGTTCGAGCGCGGCGAGCTCGTCGGAGCCGCCGACATGAGCGCCGTCGATGAAGATCTGCGGCACGGTGGTGCGGCCGTTGGCACGCGTCAGCATCTCGGCGCGCTGCGGCCCGCCCATCGTGATGTCGTATTCCTCGAACGCGACACCCTTGGCGGAAAGCAGCGCCTTGGCCCGCGCGCAATAGCCGCAGCCGAACTTGGTATAGATTTCCACCTTCGCCATCGCGACTCTTTGCCGTGCGACCATCGCCGCCGTCAATCTCCCTCGTCGCGCACCACCCGCGCCCAGCACAACACCGTCACCCGCGCCGCGCCCGCCCGCTTCAGCGCCGCGGCGCAGGCATTGGCGGTGGCGCCACTGGTATAGACGTCGTCGACCAGATAGACGGCGCGCCCGCCGATCCGCCGCCGGGCGTCCGGCACGGCGCGGAACGCCCCCTGCACCGCCCGCGCCCGCGCCGCCCGGCCCAGCCCGCGCAACGGCGGCGTCCGCTTCACCCGGCGCAGCAGGTCCGGCGCGACGGGCAGGCCAGTCACGGCGGCGATCCGCTGGGCGATCAGCGCCGCCTGGTTGAAGCCGCGCCCCCACAACCGCCAGCGGTGAAGCGGCACCGGCACCAGCAGCGCCGCCTCGCCCAGCGTGATCCGGCGGGCGAGGTGCTCGGCGATCAGCGCCGCCTGCCCCGGCTTGCGCCCGTATTTCAGCTTCAGCACCAGCGCGCGGGCGATCGGGCCGTAGGCGACGGCGGCGCGCACCCCGTCATGGACTGGCGGTTCGGCCATGCACGGCGCACATTGGCCGCCCGGCGGCCCGGCCAGCGGCGCGCCGCAGGTGACGCAGCCCGGCCCGGTCAGGAAATCCATTGCCTGCCAGCACTGCGCGCAGAACCGCCGATCCGCGTCGACGATCACGCCGCAGCCCGGGCAGCGCGGCGGCAGAGCAAAGGCGACGACGGCGGCAAAGCTCTGGCGAAACAAGGCCATCGCCCCTTGTCGGCGCCGATCCGCTTCTGCACAAGCCGGGCGATGGACACCCCCGAACTGTTCGACCGCCGCCGCCGCCGCCAGCGCCGCGACCGCGCCGCCGCCCGCTTCGCCGATCATGATTTTCTGATCCGGCGGATGGGCGACGAACTGCTCGACCGGCTGGCGCTGATCAGCGGGCACAGCTTCGCGCGGGCACTGGTCATCGGCGCCGCCGACCGCGAACTGATCGCCCGGCTCGGCGCGGCCGGCACCACCGTCGCCGCCGCCGACGCTGGCTTCGCCTTCGCCCGCGCCGCCGGCGGCGTGCAGTGCGACGAGGATCGGCTGCCCTTCGCCGACGCCAGCGTCGATCTCGTCCTGTCGGTCGGCGTGCTCGACAGCGTCAACGACCTGCCCGGCGCGCTGGCGCTGATCCGCCGCATCCTCCGCCCGGACGGGCTGTTCCTCGGCGCCTTCGCCGGCGCCGGCAGCCTCGCGCGGCTGCGCCTCGCGATGTTCGAGGGCGACGGCGACCATGTCGCCGCCCGCATCCACCCGCAGATCGACGTCGGCGGCGCCGGCGACCTGCTGATGCGCGCCGGCTTCGCCCTGCCGGTGGCGGACGGCGAACGGCTGACCGTGCGCTACGGCTCACTGATTCGCCTCGCCGCCGACCTGCGCGGCATGGCCGCCACCTCGGTTCTGGCCGACGCCGCCCCGCCGCTCGGCCGCCCCCAGCTCGCCCGCGCCCTCGCCTCCTTCGCGGAGCAGGCCGACCCGGACGGCCGGACGCCCGAAGTCTTCGATCTCGTCTACCTGACCGGCTGGGCGCCCGACCCCTCGCAACCCAAACCCGCCCGCCGCGGCAGCGCCACCGTCTCCCTAGCCGAAGCGCTCAAACCCAAAAGCTGAACCGCCGGCGGACCCGGCGCACGCCCTCGCCGAAACCCACCAAACCCTTTCCCACACCCGTCCATCCCGAGCGCAGTCGAGGGACGCACAGCAACTGAGTGCGTCCCTCGACTGCGCTCGGGATGGACGGAACAGGTGTGGATATACCCCTCCGGGCCGCTCTCAGGAACCGGACGGACGGGGGAATCCCTCTCAGGCGTCGACCTGCTCGCGCTGCTGCGCCTCGAAATCCGCCTCGGCCAGGAACCGTTCGGCGTCGAGCGCGGCCATGCAGCCGGTGCCGGCCGCGGTCACCGCCTGGCGGTAGATCTTGTCCATCACGTCGCCGCAGGCGAACACGCCGGGGATGGCGGTGCGGGTGGACCCGGTCTCGACCCGGATATAGCCGTCCTCGTCCAGCTCCAGATGGCCCTTGAACAGCTCGGTCGCCGGGTGGTGGCCGATCGCGACGAAGCCGCCGTCGGCGGCGACATGGCTGATCTCGCCGGTCACCGTGTCCTTCAGGTCCAGGCCGACGAGCACCGCCGGGTCGCCGGCGCCGACGAAGCGGTCGACCGTCTTGTTCCACAGCACGGTGATGTTCGGGTGGGCGAACAGCCGTTCCTGCAGGATGCGCTCGGCGCGCAGGCCGTCGCGGCGGTGAATCAGCGTCACGTCCGGGCTGTGGTTGGTCAGGTAGAGCGCTTCCTCGACCGCGGTGTTGCCGCCGCCGATCACCACCACCTTCTTGCCGCGATAGAAGAAGCCGTCGCAGGTCGCGCAGGCGCTGACCCCCTTGCCCTGCAGCAGCTTCTCGCTGTCCAGCCCCAGCCATTTGGCCTGGGCGCCGGTGGCGATGACCAGCACGTCGCCTTCATAGACGTCGCCGCCGTCGCCGGTCAGCCGGAACGGCCGGCGCGACAGGTCGACGGCGACGATCTGGTCCCACAGCATCCGCGCGCCGACATGCTCGGCCTGCGCCTGCATCTGCTCCATCAGCCACGGCCCTTGGATGACGTCACGGAAGCCGGGATAATTCTCGACATCGGTGGTCGTCATCAGCTGCCCGCCCGGCTGGATGCCCTGCACGACGATCGGCGCCATGCCGGCGCGCGCGCCGTAGATCGCGGCCGAAAGGCCGGCCGGGCCGGATCCCAAAATCAGCATCCGGGTGGTGTGCGTCGTGCTCATGCGCTGTCCGTTGAAAAGCGGGAAGGAATGCTTGCGGAGATAGGCAATCCCCCCTGCTTCGGCAACCGCGGGTGTCGGGCGCGGGCCGGTGCCGCGACCGATTCAGAACTGCACGGCCGCCCCGACGCGGATGTCGCGCCCGGCCAGCGGCGCATAATCCTTGAGCAGCGACGCGGCGCGGCGCGCCTCGACGTCGAAGATATTGTTGGCCGACAGGCGCAGGCTGAGCGGCGCCCCGGCCCCGCCGACCTTCCATGCCAGCGACGCATTGACCATGGTGAAGCCGGGCGTCCGCGTCTCCAGCGGGGCCACCCGGTCCTGCGCGGTGACATGCTCCACCTCGACCCGGGCGTTGACCGCATCGTCGTCGTAACCGATGCCGCCGAGCACGCGCAGCGGCGGGATCAGCGGCGCCGGGCCGAAGCCCCTGACCGTCGCGCGCGTATAATCGGCGACCCCGTCGACGGAGACGGTGCCGGCACCCACCCTTGCGATATCGACCTGCGCCTGCGCCTCGAACCCGTAGAGCGTCGCCCGCCCCTGCGCCATTTCGTAGACCGGCAGCCCGTCCTCGATGTTCGCCGTCGGCAGCTGATAGAGGAAGTTGGCGAAGCGGTTGTAATAGCCCGACAGCTCGACCGAATAGCCCGGCCCCTTGCCGTTCAGCGTCAGTTCGGCGCCGTTGCTGCGCTCCAGCCGTGCGCCGGGCAGGCCGACCTCGAAGGATTCGGTGCCGCCATGCGGGCCGTTGGCGTAAAGCTCCTCCACCGTCGGCGCCCGTTCCGAATGGGTCAGGTTGACGCCGGCGCGCCAGCCGTCGGCCACCGCCACGCTCGCCCCCGCCGCCCCGGACAGCGCGGTGAAGCGCCGGCGCAGGTCGGGATTGCCGATGTCGGCATCGGCATAGGCGCGGGCGCTGGTCTTCTCGACGCGTCCGCCGATCTCCGCCTTGACCGCGCCGAAATCGAACTGCTGGACGGTGAACAACCCGGCCTGTTCGGTCGATGATTTCGGCAGGAACTTCTCTTCGCCGACCACGTCGAAATCACGGGTCATCACCTGCCCGCCGAACGCGCCGCTCCACGCGCCGCGCTTCGCCTGGATCAGCTCGATCCGCCCTTCGATACCGGTGTTGTAGAAGGTCGTGCCGACCGCGCCGTCCGGCTCCAGCTCGCGGTGGACATAGTCGCCATAGCCGGCGCGCAACCGCAGCTTGTCGAGGAAGCCGCCGCCGGTGTTGACTTCGGCGCGCAGGTCGTAGCGATCCTGCTTCAGTGCGATGCGCGGCGCCTCCGCGTCCCCCGCCGGGTCGAGCGAGAAGCGGATCGGCACGCCGTAGAAATTGTCGAGATGGGCATAGGACAGGCCGATCGACCCGCCGTCGCCGATATAGGCGATGCCGGCCGCCGCGTCCCAGGTCCGCGCCGCGGTGTTGGGCAGCTTGCCCTTCAGCGTCGCGAGGTCCCGGATGTCCGGGTCGGCCGACGCCGCCGCCTGCGCGCGCAGCGGCGCCGACAGCAGATGGCCGCCGGTACGCAGATCGTTCGCCTTCAGATAGCTGCCGTCGAAATGCAGGACGAGCCGCCCCGCCAACGGCACATCGAGCGCACCGGCGATATTGCGCTCGTCGGCGGCGCTCGCATAGCCGCCGTCGAGGTGCACGTGGACAGGCTCGTCCGGCACCCGCAGCGGAATCCGCGAATCGATGACGTTGACGACGCCGCCGATCGCGCCCGATCCGTAGAGCAGCGCCGACGGCCCGCGCAGCACCTCGATCCGGTCGGCAGTCAGCGGGTTGATCGCCACCGCATGGTCGGCGCTGGTGCCCGACGCGTCGAACGCGCCGATGCCGTCGGTCAGCACCCGCACCCGGTCGCCCTGCAGCCCGCGCAGCACCGGCCGCGCGGCGGACGGGCCGAAGCTGCTGCTGCTCGCGCCCGGCAGATGGTCGAGCGTATCGCCGATCGTCGCGCGCTTGACCGTCGCCAGCGCCGCGCCCGACAGCACCGACGTGCCCGACAGCAAATCGCCGCGGTTGCGCGACAGGGCGGTGACGACGATCTCCGGCGCCTCGTCATGGTGGTCGCCGACGGTCCCCTGGTCCGAGTCGGCGGCCGGCGCGGCGGCAGCAGCCGGCGGCACGAAGGCAAGCATCGACGCGGCAACGAACGAAAGACCGGATTTCATGGGCTGCTCCCTTACGGAAGCGTGCACACACATGATATTTTATAACATGTCAAGTGCCGTTTGCGACGGCTTGCGCCGGATGGTAGGTCAGCAGCCATGACAGCATGTTTGCATGGTGATTTCCAATGACCACACCCAACCCGCACGACAACCCGCTCGGCCTCGACGGTTTCGAGTTCGTCGAGTTCACCGGCCCTGATCCGGAGGCACTGGCCAGCCTGTTCTCCGCCATGGGCTTCACCCATATCGCCACCCACCGCTCGAAGAACGTCCGCCGCTACGCGCAGGGCGACATCAACTTCCTGCTCAACATGGATACGGACGGCCAGGCCGCGGCCTTCCGCAACGCCCACGGCCCGTCGGCCAACGCGATGGCGTTCCGCGTCCACGACGCCGCCCAGGCGTTCGAGGAGGCGGTGAAGCGCGGCGCGAAGCCGATCGAGGGCCGGGTCGGCCCGATGGAGCTGAACATCCCCGCGATCGAGGGGATCGGCGGCTCCAACCTCTATCTGGTCGACCGCTACGGCGCGCACGAGATCTACGATATCGATTTCCGGCCGGTGCCGGGCGCGGAACGGAACGCCAACAGTGTCGGCCTGCACACGCTCGACCACCTGACCCACAACGTCAACCGCGGCCGGATGAACCACTGGGCATCGTTCTACGAAACGATCTTCAATTTCCGCGAGATCCGCTATTTCGACATCGAAGGCCAGCAGACCGCGCTGGTCAGCCGGGCGATGACCGCGCCGGACGACAAGATCCGCATCCCCTTGAACGAAAGCCAGGACGAACATTCGCAGATCGAGGAGTTCCTGAAGGAATATAAGGGCGAAGGCATCCAGCATCTGGCGCTGGCTACCGACGACATCTTCGCGACGGTCGACGCGCTGCGCGCCAACGGCATCCGGTTCCAGGACAGCCCCGAAACCTATTACGACATGATCGACCAGCGCCTGCCCGGCCACGGCCACGACATCGGCGAGATGCGCAAGCGCCGCATCCTGATCGACGGCGCGCCGGAAACCGGCGGCGGCCTGCTGCTCCAGATCTTCACCGAGAACATGGTCGGCCCGATCTTCTTCGAGATCATCCAGCGCAAGGGCAATGACGGCTTCGGCGAAGGCAATTTCAAGGCGCTGTTCGAATCGATCGAACTGGACCAAATTCGGCGCGGCGTACTGCCGGCAAAGGAGCCCGTTTGAACGATGACCACGCACGGGCCGGCTGATGCGCGACGGGCATAGCGCCGCCGATCACGGCCACCGCCACCATTACCTGCCGGCCAGCCATGTCCGCAACGAACGGCGGACGCTGATCGTCGTCGCGCTGACCACGGTGACGATGGTCGGCGAAATCGCCGTCGGCTGGCTGTCCGGCTCGATGGCGCTGCTCGCCGACGGGTTCCACATGGCAACCCATGCCGGGGCGATGGCGATCACCGCCGCCGCCTATGCCTATGCCCGCACCCGCGCCGGCGATCCGCGCTTCACCTTCGGCACCGGCAAGGTCGGCGACCTTGCCGGCTTCACCTCGGCGATCATCCTCGGCGTCGTCGCGCTCGGCATCGTCGTCGAATCGGTCGGCCGGCTGGTCACCCCCGGCCCCATCGCCTTCGACCAGGCGATGCTGGTCGCGGCGCTCGGCCTGCTGGTCAACCTGGTCAGCGCCTGGCTGCTGCGCGACGACCACGACCACGATCAACATGGCCACGAGCATGGCCATCATGCCCATGCCCATGCTGCCGGCGGCCACGAGGGCGATCGCAACATCCGCTCGGCCTATCTCCATGTCCTCGCCGATGCGCTGACCTCGGTCCTCGCCATCCTCGCCCTGCTCGGCGCCCGCCAGTTCGGCTGGCTCTGGCTCGACCCGGCGGTCGGCATCGTCGGCGCGATCGTCATCGCCCGCTGGGCCTGGGGGCTGCTCGGCGACTGCGCGCGGGTGCTGGTCGACGCGTCGGAAACCGACCTGATCGCCGATGTCGCGGATCGGATCGCCGGCCCCGGCGACGTCACCGTCACCGACCTCCATGTCTGGCAGGTCGGGCCGGGCGCCCATGCCGCGATCGTCGCGCTGGTCGCCGCCGAACCGCAGCCGCCCGCCGCCTACCGCGCCCGCCTCGCCCCGCTGGCATGGCTCAGCCACGTCACGATCGAGGTATCGCACTGCGCGCAGGCGCACGACCCCGCCGGCACCCCGACGCCATAGCCTCGCCCCTCGCACGAGCGAACAACCCGGCCAGCCCCGCTCCCCGGTGGCGGCCGCGCCGGTTCAGCCCAGGCTTTTCGACGCCTGCTCGTACACGTCCTTCGACAGGCGCGGCGCGGCCAGGATATGCTCCAGTTGCGCCTTCATCAGCAGGGCGCGGCCCGGCTCGAACCGGCGCCAGCGGCCAAGCGGCGGCACCAGCCGCGCCGCCGTCTGCGGGTTTAGCCGGTCGAGCGCGATCAGCATCTCCGCGACGAAGCGATAGCCGCGGCCGTCGGCGGCGTGGAAACCGCGTTGATTGGTCGCGAACGCGCCGATCAGCGCGCGGGCGCGGTTGGGGTTGGCCAGGGTGAAGGCCGGGTGGCGGGCCAGCGCCTCGACCAGATCGACGACGTCGGCGCGAGTGCTGAGCGCCTGCGCGGTGAACCATTTGTCGAGGACCAGCCCGTTGTCGGCCCAGCGGTCGTGGAAATCGGCGAGCACCGCATCGCGGGTCGCGCCGCGCGTGCTGGCGAGCAATTGCAGCGCCGCCAGCCGGTCGGTCATGTTGTCGGCGTAGCGATACTGGTCGGCGGCCAGCGCCACCGCGTCCGGCGCCTCGTCGGCCAGCAGATAGCCGAGCGCGACATTCTTCAGCCGGCGGCGTCCCTTGGCGCGCGGGTCCAGATCGTAGCGGTTGTCGCGGTTGGCCGCCCACAGCGCCCGCCAGGCGCCGTGGCCGATGCCGTCGAGGATCGCCTGCCGCAGCCCGTCGCGCGCCCGCGCCACCGCGTCCGGGTCGACGCTGGCGAGCTGGTCGCCGATGAACGCCTCGCTGGGCAGGACGATTGCCTCGCCGACGAAGGCGGGGTCGAGCGTCGGGTCGGCGACCGTCGCGCGCACCGCCGCCACCACCGGCGCCGGGTCGCCGTCGCCGCCGGTCACCGTCGCGACCAGCCGGTCGAGCATCAGTTGCTGCATCGCCTCGTAGCGGGCGAACGGGTCGTCGTCATGGGCGGATAGGAAGGCCAGTTCGGCGGCGGACCGGTTCGCGTCGACGATCACCGGCGCCGAAAAGCCGCGATTGATCGACAGCAGCGGCCGTTCGCCGATGCCGTCGAACACCACCTCGGCTTCGGCCTCGTCCAGCACCACCAGCCGCTCGTCGCACAGCCGCGCGCCGCTCGCCTCGCCGAACAGCGCGACGCGCAGCGGCAGCGGCTGCGGCAGCTTGTCGGGCTGGCCCGGCGTCGGCGGCACCGCCTGCGTCAGATGCAGCACCGCCTTGCCGCTCGCCGGCGCATGGGTCAGCGACGCGGCGACGCGCGGCGTGCCGGCCTGCGTGTACCAGCGGCGGAAGCGGCCAAAGTCGATGCCGCCGCCCTCCTCCATCGCGACGACGAAGTCCTCGCAGGTTGCCGCCGTGCCGTCGTGCCGGGCGAAATACAGGTCGGTCGCGGCGCGGAACCGCTGCGGCCCCAGCATCGTCGCCATCATCCGGATCAGCTCGGCGCCCTTGTTGTACACCGTCGCCGTGTAGAAATTGGCGATCTCCATGTAGCTTTCCGGGCGGACCGGGTGGGCGAGCGGGCCGGCATCCTCGGGGAACTGGGCGGCACGCAGCACGCGGACGTCCTCGATCCGCTTGACCGCGGCGCTGCCCATGTCGGCGGAAAAGCTCTGGTCGCGGTAGACGGTGAAACCTTCCTTCAGCGATAGCTGGAACCAGTCGCGGCAGGTCACCCGGTCGCCCGACCAGTTGTGGAAATATTCGTGGGCGACGACGCCGGCGATCGCATCGAAATCCGCATCGGTCGCGGTTTCCGGGTCGGCCAGGATATAACGCGAGTTGAAGATGTTGAGGCCCTTGTTCTCCATCGCCCCGAAATTGAAATCGGCGACCGCGACGATGTTGAACATGTCCAGGTCGTATTCGCGGCCGTAGACGCGCTCGTCCCACGCCATCGCCGCCTTCAGCGCCGCCATCGCATGGTCGGTGCGCGGCAGGTCCGCCTCCGCCACCCAGATGCCCAGTTCGACCACCCGGCCGCCCATCGTCGTGAAGCTGTCGCGGTTGACCGCCAGGTCCCCGGCGACCAGCGCGAACAGGTAGCAGGGCTTCGGAAACGGGTCGTGCCACTCCGCCCAGTGCCGACCGCCGGGCATCGTTCCGGATCCGATACGATCACCGTTGGACAGCAGCACCGGAAATTGCCCATGGTCCGCGGTGAGTTTCACCTGATAACGCGATAGGATATCTGGCCGGTCGGGAAAGAAGGTGATCCGCCGAAACCCTTCCGCCTCGCACTGCGTGCACAGCAGCCCGCCCGACGCATACAGCCCCATCAACTGGGTATTGGTCTCCGGCGCGATCTCGACCTCGGTCTCGACGCTGTGCGCCTCCCCGGCGAGCGGGATGACCAGCTGCTCGCCCTCCATCCACCATTCCGCCTTCGCGCCGTCGACGCGCACCGCCACCGGCTGCTGCCCGCCGCCGTCCAGCCGCAGCGGCCCGTCGCCGGCGTTGCGCCGGACCGACAGCACCGCCTTCACCCGGGTCAGTGCCGGGTCGAGGTCGAAGTCGAGCGCGATCTCCGGCACCAGCCATTCCGGCGGCCGGTAATCCTCACGCCGGATGACGTGCGGGGCGGAGGACAATGACGGGGCGTCAGACATGCCGCCGCCTTACGATGCCGGCCCGCGCCTGACCAGCCTAGAGCTTGTCCGCTTCAGGCGGAAACGGCACCGGCTCGAACAGGACAGGCTCTAGCCGAACAGCGCGGCGTAGGCATCCGGCTTGAACCCGGCAACCCGCCGGTCGCCAAGATCGAGCATCGGCCGCTTGATCATCGACGGCTGCGCCAGCATCAGCGCCACCGCCTTGTCCGCGTCCAGCCCGGCCCGGTCCGCCTCCGGCAGCTTGCGGAACGTCGTGCCGGCGCGGTTCAGCACCGTCTCCCAGCCCAGCTCGGCAACCCAGCCGCTCAACCGGGCGGTATCGATCCCCTGCGTCTTGTAGTCGTGGAAGGCATAGGCGACGCCATGCCCCTCAAGCCAGGCGCGCGCCTTCTTGATCGTGTCGCAATTCTTGATGCCGTACAGGGTGACGGTCATGCCGCTGCCCCTCCCATCGCCAGGATCGTCGCCCATTCGGCGTCCGTGACCGGCGTAACCGAGAGGCGGAACTGGCGGAACATCGCCATGCCGGCCAGCTTCGGCTCCGCCTTCATCGCCTTCAGCGACACCGGCTGCGGCAACGGCCGCACCGGCGCGACCGACACCGCGACGAAGCGCGCCTTCGGGTCGGTCGGGTCGATGAAATGCTCCTTCACCACCCTGGCGATGCCGACGACATCCAATCCCTCATTGGAATGATAGTAGAGCAGCTCGTCGCCGATCTTCATCGCCTTCAGGTAGAGCGCCGCCTGGTTGTTGCGAACACCATCCCAGACCGTCTCGCCGTCGCGGACAAGGTCGGTCCAGCTATACTTGACCGGTTCCGACTTGATCAGCCAACGCGCCATACCCTGCCTCCCTTGGGTTTGTGCCTGAATGACCGGGCGCGGAGTTCCGTCCTTCCCGCCCGATTATTCATGCCGCCATAACCCGTCGCCATAGGAAGCAGCAAAATTATTCCTGCCCGATCCCCCGCGCAAAAGGAAAGGGACGCCTGCCGTCGGCGGGCGCCCGTTTTCCTTTTCTCCGGATACCCCCGCGTCAGAACGAGAAGCGTGCGCCGATGCGATAGAAACGGCCCAGCAGGTCATAAAGCCCGTTGTTCACCGAGCGCACCAGATAGGGGTTGATGCCGTAATAGGGCACGAGCGGCGGATCGACATTAAACACGTTGTCGATCTTGCCGTAGAGTTCGATCTTCGGTGTGATCTTGAGCGTCGCGCCGATGTCGACATAGGTGGCGCCGGCGACGTGGTTGTCATTGATCGTCGGATTGTTGGCGGTCGGCACCGGGCACGCGGAGGTGCACTCGATGAAGTTGTCCGCGATGACGCCGGAGCTGACATAGCGTTCGATGACGGTAATGCTGAACTTGTCCGTGCTGTAAGACTGCGTGGCGTACAGGCGCCAATTGGGAATCGCCGTACCGTTGGCATTGGAGTTCACGCCAGCCCGTTCCTGAGCGATGGTGCCGGGGAGGCCGGACTCGTTGGTGTATCGGAACACGTGCGTGGCGAGCGCACGAAGCGTTATCTTGCCGTCCGATGCACCGAACAGCGCCGGAGCGGAAGTGCGGTAGGATGCCTCGATATCCAGCCCCTTGGTGAGGGTGGACGCGAGGTTGATGGGCGTCAGGCGGATCTCGGTCGCCTTGCCCGTCGCATCGCGCGTGATGGCGGCGCACAGATCCTGATAGCCTTGCTGGCAGAGATCCGCGACTTGCTGGATGCCGCCGGAGAGCGTGCTGATCGCATCGTCGACCTTGATACGATAGAAATCGACCGACGCGCTGACGCCCGGCAGCCATTCGGGCTGATAGATGGCGCCGACCTCGAACGTATTGGACTTTTCGGGACGCAGGCTCAGGTTGGAAACCGTCGCCTGATTGACGTCATACCGCTGACCGGCGAACGGCCCGGTGAAATCGGTGAAAGACGAAAACAGGTTGGACGGCGCGCGGAACAACTCGGCCAGATTGGGCGCCCGAATGTCACGTGAGAGGATGCCGCGCAGGCGCAGCCCCGCCAGCGGCGTTTCCCAGGTGCCGCCCACCTTCGACGTGGTGACGTAGCCCGACTGGCTGTAGCTGGTGGCACGGACCGCGCCGCTCAGTTCACCCTTGCCGATCTGCCGGCTGTCGAACACCGGCAGTACGGTTTCGAGATAGCCCTCCCAGACATGAAAAGCGCCGCGGGACGGGCGGAAGTTGCCGGTGAACCAGTTGTTGCCGCCGGCGGCGAGCAGCGCATTGCCACCGTCGCCGGTGGAAAAGGCGTCCGCCTCCTGATGGAAAGATTCCCGGCGATACTCGGCGCCGAACGCGACCGAGATCGGCCCCGCCCAGCCGTTGAGCGGTTCGCCGGAGACGTTGACGGCGGCGACGTCCTGCTGCAGCCAGGTCTTCAGCCACGGCTCGCCGCTGATCCAGTCGATTGCGGATTGCGAGGCGACGCCGGTGCCGATGCCGTTCAGCGGCACGCAACCGGCGGCGCGTGCGTCCGCCGAGCGGCAGACCGGAACGCCGTCTGGGCCGGGAACCGCGTCGATCGCCGCAAACAGCAGGCGACTGAGCGTGTTGTTCTCGATCGTCGACTTGGTGAAGGTCTTGCCGATCGCGCCATAGGCGTTGAACCGCCATTCGCTGCCGAGCAGGCCGAAGCTGCCGTCGAGACCGACAGCGAACCGGTGCATGTTGCGCTCGTTCACCGCGACGGTGTCGGGCAGATCGGCGATGTAGCTGCCCATTGCGAAGCTGGTGATGCCGTTGTCGACACACGCCTGATTGACTGAAGCCGGCAGGAACGGGTTGGCACCGCCGGCGGCATTTCCGCACTGGATGGTGAGCGTGCCGGTGCGATACTGGCCGGGGAAGGAATGGGCGGTGGTCAACACGCCGCCGTAATTGAAGCTGCCCCACAAGGTGACGGTGTCGGCGACGTCGTAGGCGAGGCGCGCATATCGCGCTGCTCTGCAAGCAGCTTGGGCATGAGAGCGTGTTCTACTGGTACGTCGCCTTTGCGGCGGGCACCGCGTTCCTGACCGCCCTGCTGATGCCCGAGCCGAGCCGCGAGGGGCGGCTTTGAACCAGGACCGCAAACGAGGCGCGGCCGATGGACAGGCAATTTCGCTAGGCCGATGATAGTCCCTCGAGCGCGCGGGGCGTGCCGCGCCGGCCTGCTGGGGAGGTATGCGATGAGCCGGTTCGCACCGAGACGTGCCGACGATGTCACGAACCTGATCCGCAACACGGTGCTGGGGCTGATCACGACGCACGACGAGCAGGGCTATATCGCCACGCCGCTGCCGTTGCTTGCCGAAACCGACGATGCCGGCGCGGTCCGCGCGATCATCGGGCATTTCGCGCGCGCGAACCCGCATGTCGCGCGCGCCCAGGCGACGCCCCGGGCGCTGATCGTCTTTCTCGGGGCGCACGGCTATATCGGCCCGACGGCGGTGTCGAAGCTCGGCTGGGCGCCGACCTGGAACTATCAGTTGGCACAATTCGAAGTGGAAATCGATTTCGAGCCCGCGAATAACGCAGCCGCGATCCGGGCGCTGGTCGAGGCGATGGAGGGGCACGGCGCTGATGCCTGGACCGTCGAGCGGATGGGCGCGCGCTTCGGCCGGCTGGTTTCACACGTCGTCGCCTTCCGTGCCCGGGTGATCCATGACACCGCGCGCTTCAAGCTTGGGCAGGATGAGGACCCCGCTACCTTTGCGGAGATTATCGAAGCTCTTGGCGACGGCCCGCTGTCACGCGCGATGCTTGAACAAGCACCGGGAAATTTCCGAAGTCCGCCTGGGGAGGCAAGAAATCATTCCCACTCAATCGTCCAAATACAACTTAAGTTATTGATATTGCGCATAAATATAGCCTTTAGGCGCACAAAAACCGACTACTGGCTAGTCAAAATGTTACGCTTTTGATTTTAAAGGGAAAAAGGGGCGAAAAAAAATTTGTGGATTTCAAGGACAATCGGCGTCAATTGCCAGTCTCGACGCTGTGAACGCCGTCCCACAGATCGACCCAATCTGTACCAGAAAACACCGCTGATCACAATGAGCGGCCTGCCGCGGACAAGAGGTCAGTTTGCGTTTGTGCGGATTTGCGAACCACAGAGAAGCAAACCTGGGCACCTTCAAACTGGCGCATAGTTTGAAATTATGCTAAAACACTCACCATGAGTGAGCAAACAACAGGGAAGTTAAAGCAGCTGGAGCAGCTCCTGCCAGAGGGGTTGCTCGTCGATGCCGCGTGGCTTTCCGCTCAAGGCTACTCAACCTCGCTGCGTACCAAATATGTCGCCTCGGGCTGGCTCGAGCAGCCGGCTCGCCGAGTCTATCGGCGCCCTCGCGGGCAGCTTGGCTGGCAGCAGGTGGTCGTCTCGCTGCAGACGCTTCTCGGCTATCGTCTCACCGTTGGCGGCCGGACAGCCCTCGAGCTGCAAGGCTATGCCCATTACCTTTCGCAGGATCTTTCCGAAATCCACCTTCACGGTCCGGCAAGGCCGCCCAGCTGGCTCACGACGCTGCCGCTCAAGGAACAATTCGTGTATCATAACAGCACGCCGCTTTTCGGGGTCGACCTGGAGGATATCAGCTTCCCCTCCCTCGTTTCCGACCGCGCACCTGATGCGCGAGATGCGGGATCTTTTCAGGATGCCGGACTGCGCGCTCTGCCCTGGGGCCAATGGGATTGGCCGTTGACGGTATCGACGCCCGAACGGGCGGTTCTCGAACTTCTCGATGAACTCCCGCAACATGAAAGTTTCAATCAGGTCGACGTGCTTATGGAAGGTCTGAGCGATCTTGCGCCGAGGCGGATCCAGAAGCTGCTTGTCCGCTGCCGCAGTGTGAAGGTGAAGCGCCTGTTCTTCTTCTTTGCCGACCGGCATCGCCATGCATGGCTCAAGCATGTCGACCGGACCGCAATCGACTTGGGATCGGGCAAGCGCATGCTGGTCAGGGATGGCAGGTACGACCCGACCTACGCGATCACCGTCCCCAAGGAACTGGCCGAGACGTATTGATGGCATTTGCGGACACTTACCGAAATCAGGTCGCATTACTGATCCGCACACTACCTTCGGTGGCCGCGGAAGACTGCTTCGCGATGAAGGGCGGCACGGCGATTAATCTGTTCGTGCGCGACCTGCCGCGCCTCTCGGTTGATATCGATCTTACCTACCTGCCCGTGCAGGACCGCGTGACCTCGCTTGCAACGATCGATGCGGCGATGGCGCGTATCGCCGAGCGCATTACCGAGACAGTCCGCAGCTCCCGTGTCGCTCCGTCCCGTTCACGCGAGAATGTGATCACCAAGCTCGTCGTCCGTGGCGATGGCGCGCAAATAAAGATTGAGGTGACGCCGGTCCTGCGTGGCTGCGTGTTTGAGCCCGCAATACGTTCGGTCTCACCCAGAGTGGAAGACGAATTCGGCTTTGCCGAAATGCGGATCGTCTCGTTTTCCGACCTTTATGCCGGCAAGATTGTCGCCGCCCTCGACCGTCAACATCCACGCGATCTGTTCGACGTGCGTGATCTGCTGGCGAATGAAGGCATCGACGATGCGCTGCGTCGCGCCTTCCTCATCTACCTGATCAGCCACGACCGCCCCATGGCCGAAGTTCTGGCGGTGCGGCGTAAAGATATTGCGGTAGAATTTGATCGTGGGTTCGTCGGCATGACGCGACAACCGGTCGAACTCGAGACCCTGCTTGGGGCACGTGAAGCACTGATTGCCGACATGATCGGCGAGATGCCCAATGCGCACCGCCAGTTTCTGTTGGCATTCGAGCGCGGCGAACCCAACTGGCCAACCCTCAACCTGGAGGCCGCCGCCGAACTGCCGGCCGTGCGATGGCGGCAACAGAACCTCGATGGTCTGAAGGCAGAGAAGCGCCAGGCACTGGTGCGGCAGCTTGAAGAGGTTCTGGCAACATAGGTTCGGAGAAGGTCGGAGCCGTCATCATCATCGGCGAGCCATCAGGTAGCGGCAGAAAGATTCACCCGCTCCATCAGCGCTTCGGCGCTTTCCTTGCGCTCCGAATAGCGATCGGTGAGATAGGTCGAGACATCCCGTGTGAGCAACGTGAACTTGACCAACTCCTCCATCACGTCGACCACGCGATCATAGTAGGAGGACGGTTTCATGCGGCCGGATTCGTCGAATTGCTGGAACGCCTTGGCGACGGATGACTGATTGGGGATCGTCACCATGCGCATCCATCGACCGAGTACCCGCATCTGATTGACGGCGTTGAAGCTCTGGGAGCCGCCCGATACTTGCATGACGGCCAGTGTTCGGCCCTGCGTCGGCCGGACGGCCCCGACCGAAAGGGGTATCCAGTCAATCTGCGCCTTCATCACCGCGCTCATTGCGCCGTGCCGCTCCGGACTCGTCCAGACCTGCCCCTCCGACCAGAGCGACAGCTCACGCAGCTCCTGCACTTTCGGGTGACCGACTTCCGCTCCGTCCGGCAATGGTAGGCCGGTCGGGTCGAAGATACGTGTTTCAGCGCCAAAGGCATTCAACAGTCGTTCGGCCTCCTGCGTCAGAAACCGGCTATAGGAGCGCTCGCGCAGCGAGCCATAAAGCAGCAGGATGCGCGGCCGATGCGCCGAAGGCGACGCCCGCATCCGGTCAGTATCGGGAACATCGATGCAACCGGGATCGATATTGGGTAGAGCGTTCAGCATGAGTGGTTCGCCTCCGCGACAGTCGCGGTCTTGCTGCCCCGCTCGTACCAACCTTTCGAGCGGTTCACGATCCACACGACCGAGAGCATGACCGGGACCTCGATCAGCACGCCGACGACGGTGGCGAGCGCTGCGCCGGAATGGAAGCCGAACAGGCTGATGGCGGCGGCAACCGCCAGCTCGAAGAAGTTGGACGCGCCGATCAGCGCCGAGGGGCCGGCAACGCAATGCTGTTCCCCCGAGATCCGATTGAGCAGATAGGCCAGTCCGGAGTTGAAATAGACCTGGATCAGGATCGGCACAGCGAGCAACCCGATGACCATCGGCTGTGCTATGATCTGTTCGCCCTGAAACCCGAACAACAGCACCAGCGTCACCAGCAGCGCCGTCAGCGAGACCGGGCTTAGCATAGCGAGCAGCCGGTCGAGCGCGGCTTGTCCGCCAGTTGCCAAGAGGCGTCGGCGCAGAATTTGGGCGATGATCACCGGGATCACGATATAAAGCACAACCGATAGGACGAGCGTGCCCCATGGTACGGTGATCGCCGACAGGCCGAGCAGCAAACCAACGATCGGCGCGAAGGCCACCACCATGATCGCGTCGTTGAGTGCGACCTGGGAGAGCGTGAAATGCGGCTCCCCCTTGGTCAGGTGCGACCAGACGAACACCATTGCAGTGCACGGGGCGGCGGCAAGAATGATCAGGCCGGCGATATAGCTGTCGATCTGGCCCGCCGGCAGATAGGGCCGGAAAAGCCAGCCGATGAACAGCCAAGCCAGCAACGCCATCGAGAAGGGCTTGATCGCCCAGTTGATGAACAGCGTCACGCCAATGCCCCGCCAGTGCCGGCCAACCTCGCTCAGCGCGGCGAAGTCGATCTTGAGCAGCATTGGTATGACCATCAGCCAGATCAGCCCCGCCACCGGCAAATTGACGTTGGCGATTTCGGCGGCGCCGATCGTCTGGAACACGCCCGGCACAAAATGGCCAAGTGCAATGCCAAGGACGATGCAAAGCGCGACCCACAGGGTCAGGTAGCGTTCGAATGTGGACATGGATTTCCCTTATGCGGTCGTCACGCGGCGAGCGTGCTCGTCAATGACGCGCTCGCCATCTTCCTTGATGAATTCGGCTTGCTGCGGCGGCAGCAGGTCGAGCACCTCTTCCGAGGGCCGGCAAAGTTTCACGCCCTTGGGTGTGACGACAATTGGTCGATTGATGAGGATCGGATGCGCCATCATGGCGTCGAAAAGCTGGTCGTCGGTCAGCGCCGGATCGCCAAGACCAAGCTCCCCATAAGGCGTTCCCTTTTCGCGCAGCAGGGCGCGCACCGGAATGCCCATGCGCTGGATGAGCCGGGCGAGCATCGCCCTTGACGGCGGCGTCTTGAGATATTCGATGACATGGGGCTCGACACCGGCATTGCGGATCATCGCCAGCGTGTTGCGCGAAGTGCCGCAGTCGGGGTTGTGATAGATTATGACGTCCATGGCTGACCTCACGCGGCGCCGTTGCGGGGCGAGGATGTCCCATCCGATTGCCCGATCTCCGCGAGCTTGGCGCGCAGGGATGCCTTGTCGAGGCTGGCGACGGGCAGCGCGGTGAAGATGGATATGCGGTTCTTGAGGTAGCGAAAGGCCGCGACGAAAGCGGCTTCCTGTTCGATCTCGGAGCCCTCCGTCGCGGCGGGATCGTCGATGCCCCAATGCGCCGTCATTGGCTGGCCCGGCCAGACCGGACAGGCTTCACCGGCCGCGCTGTCGCAGACTGTAAAAACGAAATCCACGGCCGGTGCATCAGGCACGGCGAACTCTTCCCAGCTCTTCGAGCGCAGGCCATCGGCCGGATAATCAAAGCTTTTTAGCACCTTCAACGCGAGAGGATGGACGTCCCCCTTGGGCTGACTGCCGGCGGAAAAGGCGCGAAAGCGACCCGAACCATCCTTGTTCAGGATGCTTTCGGCCAGGATCGAGCGCGCCGAGTTGCCGGTGCACAGAAACAGAACATTGAAAATGCGATCAGCTTGGCTTGCATCAGGCATGGGTGGCGGCTTTCGTCGGTTCGCAACAAGTTGAGAGCGCGGCCATGGCCGGGTTGCACACTTCCGGGTGCCCCTGGCAGCAGTCGCGCATGAGGAATTCGATAAGGCCCGAGAGCACCCCGAGCGCGGCGGTGTAGATAATCGAGCGTCCGGCGCGCCTGGATTCAACAAGCCCGGCCTGTTCGAGATGGCTCAGATGAAAGGACATGCGCGAGGAGGACGCGCCGTCCACTGCTTCGCCGATGGCACCGGCGGCCATTCCCTCGGGCCCGGCCGTCACAAGAAGCCGAACGATACGTAGCCTTGTCTCCTGCGAAAGCGCGGCAAACGCTGTGAGAGCCTGCTTCTCGTCCATATTCATCTCAATGTTTCAAGAATCATTGAGATGATGGATATCGGAAAAGGTCGCAGAGCACCAGTCCCTGAGTGCATCCACATGATAGTTGTCGATTGTACAGCTATGCGTCGGGGCACATGGGACTGCTCTGGCGACCGGCCGTCGGTGCCAGGTTTTGTCACCCTATCATGCAAATCTGTCCTGAGAGACAGACGATTCGCGATGGCTCACCGCGCCCCGGATATCCCGATGCGACGCGGCTTTCTCTATCTCGTCGCCATCATGGACTGGTTCAGCCGCAAGGTGCTGACCTGGCGATTGTCGAACACGATGGATGCCGACTTCTGCGTTGCCGCCCTCGAAGAGGCGATCGCCCACCACGGCAGGCCCGATATCTTCAATACTGACCAGGGGAGCCAGTTCACCGGCTTCGCCTTCACCACGACGCTGAAGGATGCCGGCATCCGAATCTCCATGGACGGGCGCGGCCGCTGGATGGACAACGTCTTCATCGAGCGGCTATGGCGCAGCCTCAAATACGAATGCGTCTTCCTCAGCGCCTTCGAGACCGGAAGCCAAGCCCGCAGCGGCATCGGCTCCTGGATCGATTATTACAACCGGAAGCGCCCCCACTCGAGCTTCGGCGGCAGGACGCCCGACGAGGTCTATGCTATGGCAGAAATGACGGAGCTATTGGCGGCGTAGAAACCAACCGATCCACCTTAGCCAAGCCGCCAAGCTGTCTCACCAGGCGGGTCCTCCTCAGGTCTCTAGCCGTTTCCAGGCATAGGTCGAAAAGCCTACGAAGACCGCCGAGACAATGACGACGTTGAGAAGCTGGATACAGATTGTGAACGGATCGACGAAACCGCTCGTCGCAGCCCAGAGCCCAGGCGCGGCATAGGGTAACCAACCGCCAAGTCCGGCATCGGCAAGCACAGAGGTCAGAATTACGACACCCAGTATCGCGCCGATCGGGGCCAGATAATCCCGGCTGAGCGTGGCGACCAAGGAAAAGGGGATTGTCAGCATTGCCGTGAGGACGCTCACCGTGACGAACCGGGCAAGCGCGACCCATGACTCGCCGTCTAGAGGACCGAAATCCAGGAACGCACCGACGCCAACCAGCGCGGCGGCCAGCATGAGCGTAGTGACGCAAGCCCAGAGGATGAACAATGCCATCTTGGCGAGGGCAAGCTTCTCAAGCGGCACCGGCAGGCCAAAAAGTCCTGTGATCGTCCCATCAACGAATTCGCGCCCGAAAAGCCAAACAATAACCAGCCCGAAACCGAAGACACCGCCCGTGGCCACTGTGCCTGCACTCAGGTCAAGATAATCGATCCAGTTGCTGGCGGAAAGTGCGGAGCTGTCACCTTGGCTCAATGCCGATAGCGGAGAGACGAGTGAAGGCACCATCACGATGCCGATGGTAGCGAGGCGTGGCAGCGACGCGTTCCTGAACTTCAGCCACTCGGTGGAGAGCGCTGTCGGAAAGGCGTTCATGATCATGCAGTCTCCGAATGGGTTTGGACGAGAGAGAAGAAAGCGCGCTCGATCTCGGGCTGGCCGGGTTCTAGCGCGCCAATAATGCGGCCGCCGTTGATCACGGTGATCCTGTGCGAGATGCGGGAGACCTCATCGAGATGATGGCTCGATACCAGAACGGTGGCCCCATGGGCGGCACGTTCGAGCAAGACGTTGCGCAGCAGGATGACGCCGGCGGGATCGAGCGCGTTGGTGGGTTCGTCGAGGATAATCAGATCGGGTTCGTGCTGGAGTGCTGCCGCCAGCCCCACTCTTTGCCGGTTTCCCAGCGATAGTTTGCCCACACGACGTCCGGCAAACTTGTTCAGATTGAGCTTTTCAATGATCGCGTTGCCCGCCTCTTCAGCCTTCCTCCGCGTGAGTCCCCGCAGACGCGCGGAGAGCAAAAGGTTCTGTCTTGTGGTTAGTTCAGGATAGGCCAGAGGATATTCAATCAGATGGCCGACCCGCATCCAGCGCTCGAGTGGAACTCTATCGAAGGGTACGCCGTCCAGCCGGACGGTTCCGCTGTCGGGTATCTTCATGCCGAGCATCAGCCGCATCAGGGTGGACTTGCCTGCGCCATTGAGGCCGACCAGGGCATGGATCTCGCCCCTAGCCAGCGTAAGATCGACTTCGCGCACGCCATCACCAAAGGCAAAGAGCTTGGTGACGCCATTGAGTTCCAGGCTAACCTGCATCGATACCGCTCCTGTATTTCACTGAAGCGCAAAGGTGGCGCGGCAGGTTTCGGAAAACTGGTTCTGGCGCTCGGCGATACAGGCGCGGATAGTAAAGGGGTTGAGCCCGCCGCAGACCACGCGCATTTCCGCCTGACATTGGTTGGCCGTATCCCAGAATGCTTGGCAGGTAACCGAAAGATCGGCGCGGTTTTCCTCGACGCAGGACGAAATAGTATCGGGGGTGAATCTCCAGGGACAGAGCGAACGGATTTCTTGTCCGCAAGCCTGTCCGACTGTCGATGCAGGAGATTGGGCGATCGCTGCCTGACCGAGCATGAACGCTGTCGCCATGCCCGAGATCAGTGAGAACGACCCAAGTGCTGGCCATGAATACGCCTCGGACCCAGTTGCCGAAATTCTAGACATGCGAGCACCTCGCAATTAAGATGCATCAATGCATCTATCATACCGAGGCGCAGCCAACAAGATACAATCTTGCATCTTAATTGAAATGGATTTCGCGAATGAAGGAACGACGCAGAGGCTCCGCACTCGAAGACGCCATCCTCGATGCCGCTTGGGTCGAACTCGACACCCATGGCTATGCCGGGCTGACCATGGAGGCCGTTGCAGTCCGTGCCGGAACCAGCCGACCCGTTCTCGCCCGGCGGTGGGACACGCGCGCCGCACTCGCCGTTGCCGCCATCCGTCGGCAGGTGAGTCGATATCCGATCGAAGTGGAGGACAGGGGTGATGTTCGAACTGAGCTTCTGGAGCTGCTGGAGCGGGCATCCGAACGGGCACGGGCGTCGGTCGCGATATTCACGCTGTTCGCCACGGCCTATTTCGGAGAAACTGGATCTTCACCCCAGGATTTGCGCGACGCGCTGATTAAGGGGGAAGCCGATGCGCTGGCCGCAATTCACGAGCGTGCGGTTCGGCGCGGGGAGATCGATATGCAAAAGCTCGTGCCTCCCGTGACGACGCTGCTCAATGATCTGTTCCGGCACCATGCCATCATGACGTTCGCACCTCCTTCGCCCGAGTTGCGGCAGGCCTGGGTGGACGACGTGTTTCTGCCGCTTGTCCAGCCCGCTCCACGCGGGCTGGCTACACAGCCGAAGACTAACTCTCCATAAAGTCGGTGAAGTGCAGCTCCTGTGTGTTTAATTGACGGCAGCAACCTTACCGCCGGCCCCAGAGCCGCCACTGCCGCAGCAGGGCCAGGAGATCGACGGACAGTATGACGATGCCCTCTTCCCTGCCCTCGCGCTTGGAGCGCAACAGCATGCGGTGCAATCGACGTAACTGATTGTCACGCTTCGACCTCGACCAAGCGCTTCCAAAGGTGGTCGGGCGATATCATACGACGAAATCGAAACGCCCGAAGCGTCCATCGCTGGCATCGGTTATGGCAATGAGCAGCGTCTCATCGAAGAGCCAGTCCCGCGTATTGCTCGGCTCGCCTGGAAAGAATAGCTGCGTTGTCAGCACCGCTCCGCCTGGACGCTGAACTCGGAAGTGAAAATGGCGCGTGCGTCCCGAATAGGGCGCGGGCTTCACCGTGTTGAACCACCAGCGCCCCTGCTCATCGGCGAATTGGTGGCCTCTGAGCCGAAAGCCCTGACGGTCGTAGTCACCGTTTTCGTCTGCATGCCAGATTTCGATCAGGCTCCCAGGCGCCGGGTGGCAGCGATCATCGACGACGTATCCGGCGATGGTGAATGGCGGACCGTCCGGGGCATCGAGAAAAAGATCGCGCTTGAGCGGCGCATTCGGCCTGAAGAACGGGCCGGCTTCGCGCCCAAGCGTTGGCTCGTCCTCATCCTCGCAAGCGCGCGTCAACGGCAAGAGTGGCGCCTCCTGACCGCGCGCCAGCGCTTTCGTTAGCGGGACGAGTGGCATGGCGAGAAAGCCGGACAAAAGGGCACGCCTGGATGTCGTCATTGCGGATCCGCCTTGAGCAATCTTCAGAACTGCCAATAGGCGGGGACCCAGGCATAGGCAGTATCAGTCTTGAGCATGCGACCGAGGCCCGGGAACGGATAATGGAAACCGAGAACCGGGATCTGATCCGCGGCAGCCATATCGAAGATGCGGCGACGGGAAGCGAGTGCGGCGTCCTTGTCGCGATCGGGACCTGGCAACCATGGACGGTCGACATTGATGATCGGGTGATAGGCGAGATCAGCGGTAAGCAGGAGCTGATCATTGCCCGATTCGACGAGAAAGGTTGCCATACCGGGCGTGTGACCCGAGGCAGCGAGCGTATGAAGACCGGGGACAATCTCTGTCCCGGCTTCGTAGAGCTCAATTCCGTCCGCTACCGGCTCGATGCTGCGCTTGATGGCAGCCGCAAAATTCCGGCGAAAATCCTCTGGCACTGGCATATAGGAAAGATCGGGATCGTCGTGGACGAAAAAATCCCAATCTGCCCTCGGTGCAAAGACAGTCGCTTGCGGGAACGCCCTGCCTCCGTCCACCGTGCGAAGATTGCCAACGTGATCCGGATGCGTGTGGGAGACCACGATGACGTCGATATCTTCGGGGCGCAAACCGATCGCTGCTAGATTGTCGAATATGCGCCCACCTTGGGGTCCCATGGTCTGCCCGGCTCCGGCCTCGAGCAAAATTCTACGGCCGCTGGTCTCGATCAGCAGCGTGTTGAGGTTCAACGTCATGTGATCGACGGGAAGGAAGGCACGCCTCAGAACTTCCTGAAGTTCTTGCTCCGGCGCATCGCTGGCATAGACCTGCGGTGGTCCACCGATGAGACCGTCGCTCAGCACTGTTGCGTCGATATCACCAACGCGGAAACGGTAATGGCCGGCATTTCCCTGCTGAACGGGTCGTTCCGTGACAGGCACGGTTTGAGAGAAAACTGCTCCGGTCGGCAAAAGGAACGTCGAAGCGCCGGCCGCAGCCGTCAGCATGATCTTGCGACGATTGAGTGTCAGTTCGCTCATGGTCACTTTCCTTCCGATATTCCCGCCAATGCTGTCGAAACCTTCAGCTCACGCCTTCAAGCAAGACGCACCTGCTGCATCTCGTTGTTGTTCGAGACAGACAACAGGTGACATAAATTCTTCGCGCGGATAAGCTAACCAACGCAGAGCAACCTATTAAGCAAAACTTACCAATGACATCACCCCGCCTGGACAGTCTGGAGATTTTCGAGGATGTCGTACGGCATGGCGGCTTTCGTGCCGCCGCTGTCAGCAGGGGTGTGTCTTCCTCGGCCATCAGCCAGTCGATCAGCGTACTTGAGGAGGCGCTCGGCATCCGTCTGTTGAACAGAACAACGCGCAGCGTGGCACCGACCGAAGCGGGCCAGCGGCTTCTCAAGCAACTGAAGCCGGCACTTCACGACATTAGAACAGCAATCGACGATCTGAACCAGCTTCGCGAAAGCCCGTCAGGAACGGTGCGCATCAATGCCCCTGGACCCGCAGTCGATCATATCCTTTTCCCATTGGCGCTCCGGTTCATGGAAGCCTATCCAGAGGTAAGCGTCGAAATCATCAGCGATGCCGCGATCATCGATATCGTGGAACAGGGTTTTGATGCGGGTGTCCGCTTTGGAAAGCAGCTTGGCCAGGACATGATCGCCATGCCCTTGGGACCTCCTCTTCGCTACGCAATCGTGGCTTCGCCTGACTATTTGCACAAGAACGGTTGCCCCGCGCTGCCGTCCGACTTGATAAAGCACAATTGCATTCGCCGCCGTTTCCCCGGCGGAACGATGGCGACGTGGCGATTTGCGAAGGAGGTCGAGGAACTGGAAATCAACCCGCAAGGCAGACTGACGCTAAGTTCGGCACATCAGGAACTGCAAGCGGCTCTTGCGGGATCCGGGATAGCCCACCTCTTCGAAGACTACGTCCGCGATTATGTGGAACAGGGCAAACTCAGCGAATTGCTCACCGACTGGAAGCAGAAGCTGCCAAGCTGGTATCTGTACTACCCAAATCGGCGGCACACGAGCGCCGCCATGAGAGCGTTCCTCGATCACGTACGCAGCTATAAATGGACATGAGCCTCAACCGCTGACAGCTTGCCACGCAAAGAACGCGACCTCAGCAGAGGTCAGAGTGATGCTGGCCGCACATATGCCAACTGCCGATACCGCAGTCCGCAGGGCGGACTACGTTCCGTTTGGCGGCTCTGACAAACGCCGTCGATATGCTGGCCCAGGCTGCGCTTGCACCTCCATAGTGCTCACGCTGATTTCATTGATCTTCCATGGGGCCGCAATTTGTCATTTCTGGTCGCCAATCAGCCGCAAGGTCAGCAACCGACGTGCTCTCCAAGACGTTTTCGAACTGACGGCGAGCAGCTTCAAGCGCTTTGGTAGTTGCTTTGTTTGCGGCTTTGGCTAGCAGGCATCTCGGCTCGACTTCATCGTTGCCGATTGCAAACAAGATTGGTGAACCCAGGGCGGTATAAATGTCCATAAGCGAGATGTCGCCTAGCGACCTCGCCAGCGACCAACCACCCCGATGTCCCTTCGTGGACGTGACGATTCCGGCGGCGCGTAATCCTCCCATCGTTCTTCTGACCACCGCCGCGTTTGTTCCCAACATGCCCGCGATCAGTTCCGACGTCGCAGGTTCTTGCATTTGCTCGAGGTGCAACAACGCGTGCAGGACGCGGGAAAGACGGCTGTCTTGTCGCATGAAAACACCTGCTTTCAATTCATGTAACAAACGGACGCACGAGACATTGACTCGAGCGGTTCACGATGCAATCGTTGATACATGACCTGCACATGTAAATCCAGTGATGCGACGACTGCCAAAGGTTGCCCCATGCGGCCGCTCCCGTTGCTCTCGATGGATTTTGGCCCATTACGACACACCGGTCGCGTGCCCAGCGGTCCTCAATCCCCAGACATGGTCTTTCCGAGCGCGCAAGAGGAGTTGAAAGCACTCGGCCTTGGCTCCGAAAACCGGCGGGAAGTCTTCGTCGGCAGGTCGAACGTGAGGGCATGGGACCGATGGCCTACGTGCCATGGTTACCGACACGATAGTCGCCGTAGAGCGGCGTTAATCCCTATTCACATGAAAGGACGCAGTTATGGCGCTTCTCAAATCCGCAAAACTGGCATCGGCAGCGATCATGTTGCTTACGCTTTCGGCTCCCTCCCTCGCCGAAAGTACGACGATAGCGGATCGGACGCTTTCTCTTGATCACCAGACCTTCCGTTATCTTTCCGCCGGCACAGAGGGTCCGCCAATTGTGCTTCTGCATGGCTGGCCACAGAGCGCCGATGAATTCAGGGAGATCATCCCAGAACTTTCGGAGTACTATACTGTATACGCTCCTGACTTGAGTGGCATCGGGGGCTCGACCGCACCCGGCCAGGATTGGAGCAAAGAAGCGCTCGCACGCGACATCGATGCATTTATCAATGCTTTGGAACTTGAGGACCCGCTGATCGTGGGGCACGACATCGGGGGCATGGTCGCCTATGCCTACGCCCGGCTGTTCCCTGAAGAACCGCTCGGCGTCGCCATTCTCGACGTTCCCGTTCCTGGCCTCTCGCCATGGGACACTGTCGCTATGAGTTCCCATGCGTGGCACTTTGACTTCCATAAGCAGACCGGGCTAACCGAAAACCTTGTGGTAGGACGCCAGGCCGAATATTTCCGCTACTTCATCGACAGTACTGCCGCCAATCCCGACGCGATTCCCGACAGCGCCATCGCACGTTACGCTGAAGCTTATGGCACGCCCGAACGCCTTCGCGCCGGCTTTGAACTCTATCGGGCATTTGACGAAGATGCGGCATTTTTCCAGTCGCTCAACGAGCCGTTCGATGTGCCCATGCTTGTGGTGGGAGCCGAGTTCTCTACGCAGGCCGCGTTGCCCGCGATGGCAACATCCTACGCCGCACAGGGGGCTACAGATGTCACGACCTTGGCGATAGAAGGCGCAGGACACTGGCTGCCTGAAGAACGTCCTCAAGCGACCATTGACGCGATCATCGGATTCGCAGCCAGGTTAAGCCAAAGGTAGCGCCTTCTGTGTGACCGGATGCTGCCATTGTACGGCAGCATCCCTACCCCGTCCAACGGGCAAATAGGGTGAAATTGGCATCGGCGCCTCACCCGTCTGATCAATGCCCGCATGGCAGATGCTAGGTCTTTGAAATTCTGACCGCCTCCAGGTAGCAAAGGCACATCATCGCCAGTTGGTCGCGAATCTCGGCCTCCAAAGCGGCCGGCAGATCCCTCTCGAAAACATTGCGTACCGTTCCAAAGATTACGGACAGAAGAGTTGTGTTGATCAGCGCGAGGTTGACGTAGCTCGCATCAGACGCGCTGCTGAGCATGGCGATAGTTGCTGCATCCACGCGCTTAGCGAAAGCTTCAATCAACGCCTCGTTATCAAGCTCAACTGCCGAACGATAGAGCGCGCGCGTCACGTCGCTTCGCTCGGTTTTCGCCTGCCAGTACGCGTCAACGAGTGCGTTGACCATCTCTGATGTCGTTGCGCCGTGCTTGTTTTGACATGTCGTTTCCACCTTTTCGGCCACGATATCCAGGTAACGCTCGTTGAGCGCATAAAGCAGCGCCTGCTTGTTCGGAAAATACTGGTACATCGAACCAACCGAAACGCCGGCACGCTCCGCCACGCGTGTGGTGGTCAGCCGGTGTAGCCCTTCCGCGAGCAAAACCTGAATAGTTGCCTCGAAGATGGCGTCCAGGGTCGCGGCCGCGCGCGCCTGTCGCGGCTTTTTTCGGGCTTTCAAGTGCATGGGTGGCGTTGCAGCCATATGCGAATCCTCAAAGCGAAGGATTCTTCATATATTGGCGACCACGTCAAACCAGAAAGAAGGTCATATCGTGGAAACCAAACGTATCGCGCTCGTCACGGGAGCCAACAAAGGCATCGGTTTTGAAATTGCTCGTCAACTCGCAGAAGCCGGCGTCACGATCCTGCTCGGTGCTCGCAACTTTGAACGTGGCAAAACGGCGGCGGCGGACTTGTCGTCAGCCGGCCTTTCGGCCGAATACATCAAGCTCGATCTCAATGACGAATCGAGCATTGCTGCTGCCGCCGCGGAGATTGCGGCCAAGCATGAACGATTGGACATCTTGGTGAACAATGCCGGTATCGTCGACGCGGCCGATGGTCCACCAAGCACTGCCTCGACAACAGCAGTTCGCCGGATCATGGAGACGAACTTTATCGGGACGCTGGCGGTCACGCAGGCGATGCTTCCCCTTCTGCGCAAATCGCAGGCTGGCCGCATTGTCAACCTGGCGACGACGCTGGGATCGCTGACAATCAATGGCGACCCATCCTCACCCTATTACTCGTCACGCCTCATCGGGTACAATGCCTCCAAGGCCGCTCTGAACATGCTAACCGTGCAACTGGCCGCAGAACTTAAGGGTACGCCAATCGTTGTGAACTCGGTTTGTCCGGGATATGTGAAGACCGATCTGACAGGAAATTCCGGATTCATGACGCCTGAAGAGGGAGCACGATTGCCGGTCGAGTACGCGTTGCTGGGTCAGGATGCTGTCTCCGGATGCTTCGTGGAGCCGGATGGTGACACCCCTTGGTAAGGGATACCAACAATTGATCGCGCGCTGCCCACTTTGATGCCGCAAGCGGTCGGCCAGCAGCGTTTTCCAACGCAACCCATCTCGCGCCTCAGGGCGTTGCGCGCGAGGTGAGGTCGCGGCGCGGTCACAAGCCTGGCGTCGCGACTGCATTGAGCGACATTCGGCTAGGCAGAAAGCCAAACCTGACAGTGGGCGCGGACGGTCGAGCCTCACGCACAGGCAAGGCTATCAAACTATAAATCCGCCGCAGCGAAAACCCCCGCCACCCAATCGAGGAAAACCCGAACACGTGGCGATAGCTGACGGTTCTGCGGATAGTAGGCGGCGAGCGGCAGGGGCGGCGGCGGGTGATCCGGCAGAACCTCGACAAGGGTGCCTCGCGCCAGATCCTCCCGGAAGCGATAGCTTGGCGCTTGGATCAGTCCGTAGCCCATCCGTGCCAGATGATGCGCCGTCTCCGCCTCGTTGGCGGTCACGCGGCAGGGAAGTGTCACCTCTTTGATACCCTCGGCGGTCTGGAACTCCATCGGCATCACGCGGCCTGTGCGTGACGATACGAAGCCAATCATCTGGTGTCGGTCGAGATCATCGACCGAGGCGGGCGCTCCGTGATAGTCGAGATATTGGGGACTCGCGCAGGTCTGCTCCGGAATATCAGGGAGCTTGCGCATGATGAGGCCGCTGTCATCCGGCTCCCCTGCCCGGATCACGCAATCCACCCCCTCGCGCACCAGATCGACCAGCCTATCGCCCTGGCCGATCTGCAGGCTAATCTGTGGATACGCCTCCAGGAAGTCCGGCAGGCGCGGCAACAGGAAAGCCCGCGTCAGCGCGCCGTGGGCGTCGATGCGCAGCACTCCCGACGGTTCGCCGCCGCGCAAGGCGCCCTCCGCTTCGTCGATATCGGCGAGGATCGACAGGCACCGGCGGTAATAGGTTTCGCCATCCGGCGTGGGCGCCACGTGACGCGTAGTGCGTTCCAGGAGCCGGCTGCCGAGATCGCGCTCGAGCCGCCTGATCGCTTCGGTCGCCGTCGAACGCGGAATGCCAAGATCGGCCGCCGCCGCCGTGAAGCTGCGACGGTCGATGACTCGCACAAAAAGACGCATAGCATTGAGACGATCCATGATTGTTCGGAATATCCGAATTTAATTGCCGAAAGAAGGATGATTATCCCGTCTCCAACGCTCCTTACCTTCTTGCCGAGCAACGGAGGTCAGGAAATGAGACTGAAAGACAAAACCGCGATCGTGACCGGCGCCGGCAAGGGCATCGGCGCGGCAATTTCACGACGGCTTGCCCAAGAGGGTTGTGCTGTCGCGGTGAACTATGCACGCGATGAATCGGCTGCCCGTCAGGTCGTGCAGGACATCGAGCAGGCGGGCGGGAAGGCGGTTGCAGTGCAGGCCGACGTCGGCGATCCGGTCGGCATGCCCGCGCTGTTCGATACGGCTGAAGCCGCGTTCGGCCCGGCCGACATCCTGGTCAACAATGCAGGCATGATGCGGCTGTCTCCATTGGCGGACGCTGCAGACGCGGATTTCGACGACCACTGTGCCATCAACCTTGGCGGCACGTTCCGCGGGATGCGCGAAGGTGCCAGGCGGCTGCGCGACGGCGGGCGGATCATCAGCGTGTCCTCAAGCGTAGTGGGCTTCTACCAGCCCGGCTACGGCCTTTACGCCGCAACGAAAGCCGGGATCGAGGCCATGACGCATGTGCTCGCCAAGGAGTTGGGACCGCGCGGGATCACGGTGAACGCGGTCGCGCCCGGCCCTGTCGAAACCGATTTCTTCATGCGCGGCAAATCTGAGGAACTGGTCGCCAGCATCACCCGGATGATCCCGCTCGGCCGCCTCGGCCGTCCCGATGACATCGCCGACGCCGTTTCGTTCCTGGCCGGGCCGGAAAGCCACTGGATCAACGGTCAAACCATCCGCGCTAATGGCGGCGCGGTCTAAGCATCCCCCAAAACCCAAGGAATACACTATGCCTTTCGCGAACTATAAACTGCCCCAAGCCTCGCTTTCGACGGCACAGAAGGAAGACCTGATCCACAAAACGACCGAGCTCATGGTCGGCTATTTCGGGGAGATCGTGCGTCCGACCACGATGGTTCTGATCGAGGAAGTGCCTGACGGCGGATATGGACGCGCGGACGAGATCTTCCTTATGCCGGACGAGTACCGGGCAAAGGACTGACGCCGTTAGCCCGGGAGCAGAAGTCGGCGTCTCCTACCGCGTGATCCTGGCTGGGCCGCCAGACGTTCCCTTGAAAATTAGCGCTCTCTGGCGTCGCTCGAGGTAGATATAGGCGCGTTAGGTTGATCGCCGACCTCGACCCGCTTCGGCAACAACGCAATGGCGCTGATGGCCGCGTCGATTGTGCTTTGCTCCATGTTGCTTGAGAACGCACTGCCAGCCATACGCAGTGGCAGCCACCACGTCCTTTTCGATGCGATGCCCGGCTTGACTAGAGCGGTCGACCGCCCTCACAGCTTCGCGCTGATTTGGGACGCCGGGTGAAGGGCAGCTTCATAGGACGGTCGTTCCAACGTGGATGACACGTTTTGACACCCAGCCGTGCGAGCCTGTCCCTATTGAAGGACAGACGATTCACGACGTTCCCGAACAATCTGCTCTTCAACTAGCTAGATGACGGTATCGGGAGAATTCGATGAATTTCACGCACTATAATCTGGGGCACGTCGAACGGGGCAGTGTCGTTGTGGTGACGCTCAGCGGAAGCGCGGCCAACGTCCGTCTCATGGATGGTTCGAACTTCAGCAGCTACAAGGCCGGGCGCCAGCATCGCTACGTCGGCGGACTCGCCAAACGTTCTCCGGTGCGGCTGCCGGTACCGCATTCCGGCACCTGGCATGTTGCCGTCGACATGCAGGGGCTTCGCGGATCGGTGCGATCCGGAGTTCAGGTCGTCCCGGGTGCGGCGTTCAACCCTCTGCCTACAATCAACGAGGCACCGCTGCGCAGCGTCCCCACACTCGTCCGCGACGCCGATGATGATCTCGCGCCGCCCCCCGAGGCACCCGATGGCCGAGTGTTCGACGTTTTCATCTCCCATGCGTCCGAAGACAAGGACGAGGTCGTCCGACCGCTGGCGAATGCACTGCGCGAAACAGGATTGTCGGTCTGGTATGACGAATTCGAACTGCGGATCGGCGACAGTCTTCGCCGCAAAATCGACCGAGGCCTTGGAAGCAGCCGCTTCGGCGTGGTTGTGCTGTCGCTGGCGTTTTTTGGCAAAGGCTGGCCTGAATACGAGCTCGACGGGCTCGTCACCCGCGCCGTATCGGGCGAGCAGATCCTGTTGCCGATCTGGCACAACGTCTCCAAACGCGAGGTGATCGGCTACTCGGCTTCGCTCGCCGATCGACTGGCGCGCAGCACCGCCACCCACACCGTCGAAGAGATTGCCACGGAAATCGCGGACGTCGTGCGCTTGCCGAATGCAGCGTGACGCCAGATGCATCAGGAGAGAGCAGATGAGAAAGCAGATTGAGGATGAATGGAGCGGCTGGGATGGCGACACCATCGTCCGGCTGACCGACGGCTCGGTGTGGCGCCAGGAGGAATATCACTATGAGTATCGCTACGCCTACCGCCCCTCGGTAACCCTGTCCGGCAACGTCATGCATGTCGAGGGCATGAGCCGCGGCATCCGCGTCCGCCGGATCGACTAGGAGAACAACGCCGATGCAGACACGCATTGCAGGAGCCTGGACGGGCTGGAGCGGCGATACCATTGTCAAGCTCGCCAACGGGACAGTCTGGCGTCAGGATCAGTACTATTATCGCTATCAGTACAAGTACCGGCCGCGTGTGGTGATCGAGGGCCGGTATATGCATGTCGAGGGCATGCCCAAGGCGGTGCGCGTGCGCCGCATCGATTAGCAGGCAAAGTGTCGCCTCCGCGGCGGCGCTCATAACCGCTCATTCAAGACTCTGCCCGCCACCGGTTTGGAACATCTCAACAAGTTGCTGATAATCAGCCATTTGAATCTGGATGTTCGGGCATATCGAATGTGGCATTGAGCAAATTGTTGTCCAGCCGAGCGCAGACATACCGCCCCGGCTTTCTTGCAAGGTTGTTTGGTTCCGGAAAATGGAAGCTGACCCTGGATCCGAAATCATCCGGGCGCATCCGGCTGCGCCAGGATGGCGATATCGAGCTTGCCTGCCTCGATATCGTGTCGATTTCGGCCAGCAAGGCTCTGCTGTGGCACAGCGTTGAGATCCGCTCTCGCGGCAGAACGGATGGTCTGTCCAGGCTGACGGGCGAAGCAGCCACGCAATTGGTCGCCGACCTTCACGCCTTCATCAATACCCATCTCTTCGGTCTGATTGGTGCCGAAACTGGCCGCTTGTACGATGTCGATGCCCGGCTTCGGAAAATCACCGAAGGCAGCAGGCAGTATCTCGCTCAGGCCGATCTTGGCCGGGCGATTGCCAGCGTGCCAGGCGATGCGGCGGCGGCCCTCGCGCATCCGCTCCTGAATTCACAGATGATGCCGGCCAAGCTCAAGGCGTCTCTGCCGCCTTCGTTCACCTTCCTGACGGATCCGGGCGTTCGCGAAGCCTATAATGAAGCATTTGTCGCCGCGGAGCTGGAAAAATTCGGGCCTTTCTTCGACGATCTCGACGGGCGGTCCCTGTCCGATCAGCAACGCGAAGCCTGCATTCGTCTCGAGGACAACAATTTGCTGGTCGCCTCGGCGGGCTCGGGCAAGTCGGCAACCATGGTCGGCAAGGTTGCCTATGTCCTGGAAAAGCAGCTCTACCGGCCTGAGGAGATCCTGCTTCTGGCTTTCAACAAGAGTGCTGCCGATGAATTGAAGACCCGGATCGCCCGGCAGTTGCAGGTCGAAGAAAGCGAGCTGGCTTGCCGCGTCACGACGTTTCATGCGCTGGGACGCGGCATTATCGAGGAGGTCGAGGGGCGGCCGCCCCAACTGGCCAATTGGGTCGAGCACCCTGCCGGCGAAACCAAGGTCATCGAAGAGATCATTCAAGCCTTGGTCGAGAGCGATCCGGAATTCGCGCGGATGTGGAGCGATCTGCTGGTGGTGCATCCCAAGGCCGACATTCCAGTCGAGGTTTTCGACACCGAAACCGACTATAATCGCTATGTCTCCGATCGCCTCAGGAAAGGCTCAGCCACGATCGGTTCGCTTGCCGGCACTATCGTCAAGTCGCTGCAGGAGCAGAAGATCGTCAACTGGCTGTGGCTGCATTCGGTTGCTTTCGAATACGAGCGGCAGATCGCAGTCGAAGACGATGATGGTACGGTGCGCCACCTCCATCCCGATTTCTATTATCCGCAGGCTGACACGGTGCATGAGCACTTCGCGCTCAACGCCGATGGGACCTCACCATTTGCCGACTATGCCGTGCATGCCGAGAGCAAGCGGCAGGCCTATCGCCGCAAAGGCATCGACTTCTTCGAAACGACGTCAGCCCAGGCGAGCAGCGAAACGTTTTTGAGCACGCTTGAAGCCGAGTTGGCGCAGCGCGCCGTGCCATTGGAGCGCAGGGACTATGCCGAGATCACCAAGGCGATCGAGCCGGTGGTGATCAAGCATTATCACAAGCTCATATCGATCTGCATCAAGCACATTCGCGCCAGCCATTTGACGCTCGACATGCTGCTCGAACGCGCCAAAACCCTGCACGACAAGGAGCGGGCAAAGCTCTATGCCCGGGTCGTCTGGTCGATCGCGCAAGGCTATTCCCGCCGCCTGGAAGAGACCGACCGGATCGATTTCGATTCCATGATCGCCGATGCCGTACGGCTTGTCGAAACCGGCCGCTATCAGAGCCCCTATTCGCTGATTCTTGTCGACGAGTTCCAGGACATCTCCGAGCCGCGCGCCAATCTCATCAAGGCGCTCAAGCAGCAGGTGGCGTTCAGCAAGGTATTCGCCGTCGGCGACGACTGGCAGTCGATCTACCGCTTTGCCGGATCGGACCTCACGATCTTCACGCAGTTCGAGGCCAATTTCGGAGCAAGCTGGCGGGGGCGGCTGGAACAGACCTATCGCTGCAATCAGCTGATTGCCGAGACGGCCGCCAAATTCGTCCAGCGCAATCCGGAACAAATCGCTAAGGCGGTTCGCTCGACACGACCCGCCATCGCGCGGTCGATCCGGGTCATTCCCATCGATGATGAGCGCGGCAGACCCGATTTTGCCAAGGCTTGCCATCGCCTGCTCGAACGGCTCGACACGGCTCTGGGCGGTATGGCCGCGCAGTGGCGCAAGGAGCCGAACGCCAAGCTCAAGGTTCTGGTGTTATGGCGGTACAATCTGCTCGATCCGTTCGCAGGGCGTCCGCCCGCCTTTGCCCATATCGAGGTTTCGGGGATGTCTTTTCACCGGGCCAAGGGGCTTGAGGCCGACTACACGATTTTACTCGATGTGAGCGAGGGCGACTACGGCGTGCCGAGCCGCATCGAGGATGATGAACTGCTTAATCTGGTTATCCCCCGTCCTGAGACTTACGCATATGCCGAAGAACGACGTCTGTTCTACGTTGCGCTGACGCGCGCTAGTCGGGGCGCCTATCTCATCACCAATAGCCGGCAACCGTCCCGCTATATCCGGGAGCTGTGCGAGATCGCAGGCGACGAGATCCGCTTTGAGACGATCGAAGGCGCAGCGCTGCGTCAATGCCCCAAATGCCTGGTCGGGCAGATGGTCGAGAAGCGCAACAGGAACGGCACGGTGTTCAGCGGATGCAACCAGTTCCCCGATTGCAGCCATAGTGAAGGAGCCGAGACGCATCCTGCGACCCGCTTGCGACGACGCGCATAAGGTCGGGTCTGCGGTCGGAAGGAAGGTCAATTGGCCTCGATGACGGCCTCATCCGCCGGGCGGCCGATCGTGGGTTTCCGGCGCACTACTTGTTCTTCGATATCGCCCCTTCCGCCGCGATCCGACGTAGCAGATCAGGTTCGCCATTTTCAGCGCGGCGATGTCGCGGCGCGCGGTTTTGAGGCTGACCTGCCACAACGCCATGATCTCGCTGGCGCCGCAGCGGTCGCCTTCGGCGACTCTGGCCAGAAACCAGTATTGGCGCTCATTGAGTTCAGCCCGATCAGGGTCATTCATAGGGTCGCGATCAGGGTCATCTTTAGGGTCATTTGGCCGGTGATCCGCCGGTCTCCTGCCCCCGGCAAACTCGCCGACGACATAGGCGGCCCGGGCCGCCGCCAGCGCATAGCGATCGACCGACCCTGACAATTTGGCGGCCACCGGTCCCTCGATGATCCCGAGAGCGAACGCGCGAATGACGGGTGAGGACACCACGAGACGCAAGAAAAACACCGTATCGGGACCGTGTTGGCCCGAGAGCCAGTGTTTGACGGTGCGCTCGCTGGCATGGGTCTGGCGCATAATCTGCTTGATCGCGCGGTGGCTGTCGCCGTGCTCCTTGCGCAGCAGTTCGGCCATGGTTTGCGCATAGATCTGGCGCGTGGCCAGAACACCTTTCCATGGCGGTAATTTCCTGCCCTTTTTCTGCAACATCTTCCGGTCTCTCCGCAGTTAAACTGGTCGAGGTGCGGAAGCGGTGGCGAGGCCACGTGCTGAGGCGGTCGGTTGCCCGGACCGCCTCAGGTAAAGCAGGAAAGGGCAAAGTTTGCCGAGATGGGATCTTCACGACGACGACCGATCCGAGCTGGCACCTCTGGTGCGCGCGGCCGAATATGTCCGCATGTCGACCGATCATCAGAAATATTCGACTGAAAACCAATCCGACGCGATCCGGCAATATGCTGAAGCGCGCGGGATCGAGATCGTGCGCACCTATGCCGATGCTGGCAAGAGCGGGCTCAAGATCGAGGGCCGCGATGCACTCAGGAAGTTGATCGAGGATGTTGAGGCCGGCACGGCCGATTTCACATTGGTGCTGGTCTATGATGTCAGCCGCTGGGGCCGGTTCCAGGACGCCGACGAGAGCGCTTACTACGAATATATCTGCCGGCGCGCCGGGATTGCGGTGCAATATTGCGCCGAGCAATTCGACAATGATGGCAGCCCGGTCTCGACCATCGTCAAAGGCGTCAAACGCGCCATGGCCGGCGAATATAGCCGCGAGCTTTCGACCAAGGTGTTTGCCGGGCAAGGCCGGCTGATCGAAAAGGGTTTTCGCCAGGGCGGCCCGGCCGGGTTCGGCCTGAGGCGCACGCTGATCGACGAACATGGCGCGACCAAGGGGGTTCTTTCGCGCGGTGAGCACAAGAGCATCCAGACCGACCGGGTGATCCTCACGCCCGGGCCGGACGAAGAGGTCGCGCTGGTGCGCGATGTCTACCGCGCCTTTGTCCATGAGGGGCGAAGCGAAAGCGTGATCGCGGCCGATCTCAATGCGCGGGGCCTTACAACCGATCTTGACCGGCCCTGGACGCGCGGCACGGTCCATCAGCTGCTGATCAATGAGAAATATGTTGGCGACAATGTCTGGAACCGCCGCTCGTTCAAGCTCAAGAAGAAGCGGGTGCGCAATGCGCCCGAGATGTGGATCCGCGCCGATGGCGCGTTCGCGGCGATTGTCGAGCGCGAATTGTTCGAGGCGGCACGCTCGATCATCGCCGCGCGCTCGTTCCGCTTGAGCGATGAAGAGATGCTCAAGGCCCTGGCCGAGCTGTACCAGCGTCAGGGCATGCTTTCGGGGATCATCATCGACGAATGCGAGGCCATGGCCTCGAGCAGCGCGTACAGTTCACGCTTCGGCAGCCTGCTCAGGGCCTATAGCCTGGTCGGGTTCACCCCGGAGCGGGACTATCGCTATGTCGCGATTAACCGCGAACTGCGCCAGCTTCATCCTGGCATCCTGCGCGAGGTCCTCGACGGTCTGCAGGCAAGCGGCAGCGAAGCGTGGCGGGAGGACGAGAGCGACCGGGTGATCGTCAACGGCGAATTCAGCGTCTCGGTGGTGATCGCGCGCTGTTTCGAAACCCCCACGGGGCTTTTGCGCTGGAAGCTGCGTTTTGATACCTCGCTTGCCCCTGACATTACCGTGGTCGTGCGCATGGACCGCGCCAATCGTGCGCCCTTCGACTACTACCTGTTCCCGCGCCTTGAGAAACTGGCCGACAAGATCCGGCTGAGTGTAGACAATGCGCTGGCGCTCGACGCCTACCGCTTCGACGACCTCGACCTGCTCTACACCATCGCCGCTCCCATCCCCTTACCGGAGGCTGCCTGATGTCCGCCGTGCGTTCCAGCGGTGTCGAAATGATCCCGATTTCGCGGATCACTGTGCTCAACTCGCGGGCGCGCAACAAGCGCCAGCACCGCGAGATCGTCAACAATATCGAGGCCATCGGGCTCAAGCGCCCGATCACGGTGGCGCGCCATAACGGTCCGGGCGGCGCGCGTTATGATCTGGTCTGCGGCGAAGGCCGGCTCGAAGCCTTCCAGATGCTCGGCCAGAGCGAGATCCCGGCGGTGGTGATTGAGGCAAGCGAGAGCCAATGCCTGGTGATGAGCCTGGTTGAAAACATTGCCCGGCGCACGCCGCGTCCGATCGACATTATGCGCGAGATCGGCGCCTTGCGCGCACGGGGCTATAGCGACACGGCGATTGGCGAAAAGCTCGGGGTCGGCGCGTCCTGGGTCAACATGATCGCTTCGCTGCTCGAACGCGGCGAGGAGCGTCTGGTCGCCGCGGTGGAGACGGGCGTGATCCCGATCACGCTGGCGATGGAGATTTCCAAGGCCGAGAGCGAGGAAGCCCAGACCCTACTGCTCGACGCCTATGAGACCGGCAAGCTCAGAGGCAAGAAGCTGGCAGCGGCGCGGCGCATGCTCGACATGCGCATGCGCGCGCAGGGCAAGGGGCTGCCTTCGGGGCGATTGGGCCGCAAAGGCAGCGGGAGGCGGATGACCGCCAATGATCTCATGCAGGTCTATCAGCGCGAGGCGGAAAAGCAGCGGCTCCTGGTCAAGAAGTCCGATTTCACGCAGACGCGGCTCTTGTTCATTGTCGAGGCGCTCAAAGACCTGCTCACCGACGAGAGCTTTCTTAACCTGCTCAGAGCCGAGGGCCTGGCGACGATGCCGCGGGCGCTGGCGATGCGGATTTCAGGAGAGCACGATGGCTGAACGGATCGACGATCCTGGCGAGCGCATCCATCAGGCGTTCGAAAGCCAATTTTTGACCATACCCGTCGCAAGCATCGTGCCGCTCAAGACGCTGCCCGATGGCGCGTGCGAAGGCCGAACTTTCGCGCAGGTGCTCTCCTCGATTAAGGCGGTCGGGCTAATCGAAGCCCCGGCGGTCATGGCCGATACGGCCAAGACCGGATCGTATTTCCTGCTCGATGGGCATTTGCGGATCGAAGCGCTCAAAGAGCTTGGCATCGAACAGGTCGAATGCCTGATCGCCACGGACGACGACACCTATACCTATAACAAGCGGGTCAACCGGATCCCGCCGATCCAGGAGCATCGGATGATCGCGCGGGCCATGGATCGCGGGGTGGCGGCGACCGATATAGCCGAGGCGCTGAACCTGCAGGTAGAATCGGTGATCCGGCGCTTTCGCCTGCTCGAGGGCATCAGCCCCGAAGCGGCCGAAATGCTCAAGGATACGCCCTGCTCGATGAAGGTATTCGACATTCTGCGGCAGATGTCGGCGGTGCGGCAGATCGAGGCCGCGGACCTGATGATCGGACAGAACAATTTTTCGATCACGTTCGCCCGCGCCCTTCGCGCAGCGACCCCGGACAATCAGCTGGCGACAGCCAAGAAAGGTAAGGGCGCCGGCATACCGACGCCGTCCGGCCAGCAGATCGCGCGCATGGAGCGCGAACTGGCGGCGCTGCAAACGCAGGTCAAATCGGTCGAAGAAACCTATGGGGTCGACAATCTGCATCTGACGGTGGCGCGCGGCTATGTTGCCAAGCTTCTGGCCAATGGCCGGGTGGCGCGCTGGCTCGCCAGCCACCGGCAGGAGTATCTCGGTGAGTTTGAAAAGATCGCCGAGATCGACACGCTCGCGCCGATGGCCGAGCAGGACGCCTGAAGCAAACCAATGGGGACCCGGACCCGATAAGCGCGGGGACCATGGGAGACGCCGCACTGTGGGGCGGGTCGAGCATGGCGGTGGGAATGGCGGCGAACCCGCAGGAAGCCCACCAGGCTGGCCGCCATCAGGTCCAGCCGCCCCGCGGAAGCACCACAAGCTCCCGCATCACAGATCGGCGTGTCGGAGACGCCATCCGGCACGCCGATCGATCACAACAGTGGAAGTGCCGAGGGGCCGTAGGCCTGACGTCGAGCCTTCTCCAGCCTCATGTCGCAGCGACAGTGGCCACGTGCTCTCCAGAACGCCCGTCCTCTGCGGGATTGGCGACGGCAACTAGGTCGAACTCCTCTCGGCCCTTCACCTTGTCGACCAACAACTCTCTCTCGGTCCTTATTGCCTCTGCTCGTGCCGACGGATTCTGCACAATAGTCAGTTGGGCTTGACTGCGCCCTGCCGCGTCAAAGCTGATCCTATATATGTGATATCGTTCGCCAAGATTGTTGGCGGCAACCCACTCGTTGTCCGAAAATCGCACGCTACCGGACTTCGTCTCGATGAACCGGCTGACCAGATCGATCCGATCCGGATCCTTCTGGAATTCGGCGCAATCCTCTTCACTATCAAAGGAGAGATAGTCGCACCCAAAAGCTCTCGATCCTTGCAGGTGAGCAACGAGCAGAGGCCAGCGGCCGTCGGCGCGCTCGAACGCCGCTGTCCAATGCTCCGCATCGGCGGCACGGTTGGGGTCAGAGCCATTTTGACTTGGAACGTGACCTGTAGGCCCCGCGACCCGTAGCGTTCGGCGAGGGAAGATCGCGCGCGCCTGTGATGAATTGTTCTGCGGCTGCCGCTGATGAACGGATAGCTCCACCTCGGAAGGGTCAGATTCGCTTGATACATGGTTCGGGACGCGATCGAGCTCATCACCCCCACTATCTCCCATCGAAGCGGTTGCCGTTCCGCGCGAATTTGTTCGGGCCGGAGCAGGACCCGAAGCCAAGGTCTCGGCATCTACGTCCGGCGCAAACGGTGAAACAAACGCCTGATCAACGCCACCGATCAACGAGGCAAGTTCGTCCTCGCTAAGTGAAGGCAGAGCACGTTGGAGATGGGCACGACGCAATGCATCGGTCGAAGAAGTCAGGAATGGCACGAAATCTGCGCCGCTCTGCAGCTCAAAAAGCTCAGCAAGCCCATCCGCTATTGCATGGCATCCGAGATCCATCATTTCCTCGAAAGAGCCCGAATCGTCGACCGTTATGATCATCGCGTCATCATCGAAGCTGTGACGCCATGGGTCCAACTCCTCTACAATCTTAGCATCATCGATCGCGAGTTCCATTTCGGCGCGGCGCGCGACTTTGAGCTGAACCGCTTCGAAGCGGCGCAGGTGAGTGCCGTCGGGAGATAAAGCCTTACGCAGCGCCATTATGTAAGGCTTGGAATCACGGAACCGCGAACGTAGAGCTATCGAATCTCCCTCCTCCACCTCGTCCAGCGAGCAAATTCTCAGATTGAGGGCATCCTTCTGCAAGGTTGCAACACCGAAACGTGCCAGGACCTGTTTGGCATTCCGACGAGATGGCAGATCGAGGAGGCGCAGGTGTGGCTTTGCAGCCGAAGGGAAGTCATCACGCTGAGCGTAGTAAACGCCCTCACGATCAGCCCAAACTCGTCGTCCTTCCAGTTGGATAGGCAGTTGGCCCTTGGCCCGAAAGGCGATTCCGTCCGCCCCTCCAAGTTCGGGATCGAATGTTTCGCGCTCCAAGATTTGCAGGAAGAGCCTGCTGCCGACCTCTGGCTTTATCTGCCGTGACGGAAGCGAAGAAAGGAGCCGGTAGACGTGTGGTTCTGGGAGATCATCAAGATTGCGAACGACACCGGCACGCTCCAGACCTCGCCGCCAATGAGCTTTGTCCAGGCCGAACTCCAGCTCGCTCGACGAATTGGCTGCACGTGGTGCCTGGAACAGCGCGGAAAGAACTCCTGGTTCGATCATTGTGTCTCGGGGCGCGTGACGCTGGCCGTCTTGGCAATCGAGCCATGCGCTCGTCTGGATATCGAGATGAACCGTGTTGGGCAGAGTGCCCTCGTATGTTCGAAACTTCGACAACCCATTATCTCGGGCTTCTAGCTGCACAGCAAAGGTCGGAACGGGCACAAGCGGGTCGAGACGCGGATCTTGGGCAAGCCACGCCAGAATTGCTTCTGACGGTGCGCCGCTGAGAATTCGGTCAAGCGCCTCAACAGTGTCGTGAGTTGCTTTGGCCGTATAGCCCCAAGACAAGTCCGACCGCTTGACCTCTCTCGACGTGTTTCCGTCGGTGACCTGAACGGTCTCAGGCAGCGTGTCGACTATCGATTGACGCCATTTCTCTGGCAAAGGCTCTGTAATTCTCCGCGGCCATGGATTGATCCCCAGCCACACGAGGAAATCTGCCAAGTCATCCGGCTCTTCGCTAAATCCATTCTCCTGTGGTGTGCCGATGAGCAGCTCCGGCTGACCGGAATAAAGAGCCGCCGTAGTTCGCCCGACTTTTCCGTAATTCTCAGAGAGGTGTACGGTTGTGATGTCATGCCATTGCCCGTCTTTGCATCGCACCCGAAAGATCCCTTGTGGTCTGTTCCGCGTCCGGTCATGCAAGGAATAAACGGTAGCCAGCAAACTTGCTTGCAGGTGATCAGGATTGCTTCGGTTCTTCTTTAAGAGTTCCGAAACTCTGCTGCGAATCGCCGAAATAACGGCCTCCGCACTATATTCGACGACCCGAAATCCCCTAAGCGCGTGGATTTTATCGCGGACAACGTTTCCCGACACCTCAGCCAGAAGTTCGGACCAAAGCTCTGGATGGATAAACCGCGCGTTTGCCCAATCGGGAAGCCCATGCCGCTTAGCTTCATCGGCGGGAGGCGGAAATGCCGTGGCTGTCGAAGGCATCTCCTTACCCTTTATGTCGATCAGTAGACGCCGATCATGTTTGTCTTCGGGAAAGGTCTTCGCAATGCCCACAATCGCTTTTGCGCGCTCCGAGAAGCTGAGATCGGCGCTCCGAAGCGTACTAATAATGTCTTTTGTGTCGACCATTGGCACACCGAGTTCGTGCCTAAGAAGGGCCTCGGTGTTGGCGGCCTTGATCCGGGCAAGTTGGCCGAAAAGCCGTGGCGGAAGGTATTCAGCATATCGGACCGGACCAATTCGTGCATTGACGGCTTTACGCCAAGCACCATCCATGCATTGCACGATAGGCAGGTCTCTTGCCCGTAGCCACGCTGCCTCTGAAACTGGTTTCAGCGCATCGGGAAATTCCTGATGCGCAATGAGCCAGTTCAACGGCTCGGAAATGCGGGCCGATTTACGGAGTTCGGCCAACATTTCGGCGTGAAGACGACCAAGGGCCTCCAGCACCTCGTTGTTGTGCTGCGAATTTTCATTGATGGTCTTGCGGCTAGAGTCGAGTTCCAGCGTAGCGTGAAAGAGGCCAGAAAAGGGTAGCGGCAGAGAGGTCGGGAAGAAGCTGTGCAGTTTGCCCGGCTTGTTCGTTTCATCGCTCCTAATAGCTATGGCGAGCTCGAATTCCCGTTCGTTCTCGCCCTCTCCAATAGATCCCATCTGTTGCCTGACGATCCAATCCTGTGTGCTGGTATCTGGGCCACATTCGAGCCATAGCGATACATCGCCATTGTCCTTCAACTCTTTGATCCAGCACTTCTCATCACAGTCCGGGACCCGAATACGGATCTCTTCCAGCGCCCGGACAAACAAAAGAAAACTGGGCTGGAATTGGCCTGCTTGCTCGATAGCGCGCTTTAATGCACTGGCGCTCCCGAGAGGCGCTGCAATGACCGTATCGTAGCCATCTTGGCGAAGTTTACGGGCATACTGCACCACGGTCTGCGTACCGCACTCGAGAGTCTCCAGTTCCGTGCCGGCAGCAGGAAATACGAGCAACGGCGGCAAGTTGGGATTGGCCCCGCTGAAGTTGGCCGCAATCTCGGCGTTCTGGCGCGCCAGTTTGGCAACCACTGCACGCGCATGGGTTCGCGAAAATCCCAACTCAAGAGCACCGCTACTGACGATCGGGGCCTCGGTCCAATTCAGGATCGCACGAAATCCTAAGCCTTTTGCGCCGATCATCCGCGCGGCGCGGGTCGGCTTGTCGCTGGTATGGGCGGTCATTAACGACGCTACACCACCTCTGCGGAACGGCTGCCCGGTGTTGGCTACATAAAGGGCCTCCTGCGTCACCTCGATCAGGACCCGTCCAGAGCCGCCCATTTCACTGGCGGCGTCTGCCGCATTCTGAACAAGCTCCAAGAGTTCGCGGCCGGCATAATCTGCCGTAGTCTGCTGTTCGGTGCGTGAATGCCCTAAAAGAAAGGCCGGCTTCTCAAGATACGCCTTACACGTCGATTGAAGCTCGGCGTCAATGAACGCAGCCCAAGCCTCACCTGTCATATGCGCCTCTTCGGCTCCAGCATTCCTTTTTTGGTTCATGGCTTCGTGCGCGTCCGATCTGTTCTACATAAAACCTATTGGCGGTCCATTTTCCCTCAGGACCTAATTCGCCCAAACATCACGAATTGGACCACTAGCCGAATACGTCCTTGATCGTCTTTCCGTCATTTGGCCGGCTCCAGCTCTGGGGCCCGCTGCAATTGCCGTCCTTGACAATTCCACCAGCGACACTCGAGCTGCCGAAGAGATGGTCGCGCGAAAAGCGGTACAAGTCCGGATCAGTATCCGGCACGAGGACCCCCTGCCGCACCAACCGGTCCCGCTCCTCGCGATCCCGCTTCACACGCGGGGTGCCTTCCCGCATTGCCGTTGACCCCTTGCGGACCAGGAAACCCTCGGCCTCAGGGCGGCCATAGGCTTGAGCTTTCTGCGGACGCATCACAAACCAGTCGTTGTCGCTCATGGATTTCTTCCTTCGATTTGTGTGAATTCAGGCAATGCACATAGCGTGTTGACGAGGCGCATCTGTTCAACGGTGTTGCATTTTGCTTCGCGCAGCCGCGGCGCCCCGAAGACGAGCGCCAGGCCTTTGGCGCGCGAGACAGCGACGTTGATGCGGTTGAGCGAGAACAGGAAATCCATGCCGCGCGGGGTTTCCTCGACCGAGGAGGCGGTCATGGACACCAGGCAGACGGGTGCTTCCTGCCCCTGGAACTTGTCGACCGTGCCGACACGAATGCCAGCGGGCAACGCGTCCTGCAGAGCATTGACCTGCGCATTATAGGGCGCAACGACGATGATATCAGCGGGCTCAAGGGCGCGCGTTGTCCCATCCTTATCGGTCCAGGTTCCCGTGAGCAGATCGTCGATCGCCGCCTGAATGGCAGCCACTTCCTCGGTCGCGATCTGGGCATTGCCCTCATGGACGACCGGCACCCAGAAAGCGCCAGCTTCCGGAAAGCCTGTTCCCCGGACGGCCTGGACGGCTGTATCGGGTGCGCTGTTGAGACGGCCTTCATAGACCTGCCGCGAAATAAACCCGCAGACATCGGGATGCATACGGCGCGAGACCGGCAGGAAGATGCCGCGATCCGGCGGGATGGTGGCGTGATCGCCCAGCATCCACTCGAGACAGGAAAGGTTGGCCGGATCGGGATGGGCACCCTGGATGACCTGCGGCAATTGCCGCGGATCGCCGACCAAAACGATGTTGCGCGCGCAGCGCCCCATGGCGACCATATTGGCCAGCCCCACTTGCCCGGCTTCATCGATGAAGAGCCAGTCGAGCGCCTGCTCGTGCTCGGATCGGGCAAAAAAGAAGGCGGTGCCGCCGACCACATGGGCGCGGCTCCAGAGGGTATCGTCATTGGCCGTCGAGCGGATGACGCCGGTACAGTCGTCCGGATAACCGTCTTCGCCGCTGCTGACCTTGTGCCCGATGCACAGGCCCGGGACAGGATCGCCATCATCTTGCGCGGCAAGACACCCCATCAGCACATTGCGGATCGCCTCATGGCTGTTCGAGGCCACGCCAACACGGTGCCCCTGGCGCACCAGCGCAAGGATTGCCCGCGCGGTGACATAGGTCTTGCCGGTTCCCGGCGGCCCCTGGATCGGCAGCACGGTGCCATCCATGGCGGCGATCGCCGCGATCGTGCCGGTCAGGGGATCGGCGCCATCGAGCAGGTCGGCGCGCGGTCCCGTCACCAGACGCGGGGCCGTGCGCGCGAGCAGATCATCGAGCGCGGTCAGGCGGCGCGCACCGCATTGATCCTCGATCACATCGCGCAGGGCCCCTGCAATGACGTCCGTATTGAGCGGCCAGTCCGGGTGGAGCGTCAGGCGATCGGTCAAAAGATGCGCCTTGGCCGCCCCTGCCTTGACCGCGATGATCCGCTCGGAGCGGTCGAGCTCTTCGATGCTGACCGTGGCCGGCGGTCCGTCGATGACCGGGACCGTCGCTTTGCGGCCGGCCCGCAGCTTGGTCTCCTGGAGCGGAAAGCGATAACGGCGCAGCACCGAGCGTTTGACGGGTTCTGCCGGATCAATGGCTTCCAGACCGGCCAGTGCATCGAGATCGTCGATCAGCTCGTCCTCGTCCTTGCCGGCGCTGTCGAAAACCGCCCATTGTGCCGGCTTAGCCTCGCGCTTGTGGAACAGGCCGAGGTTGAACAACATGTCTTGCCGCTCCTGCGGCAGACCGGATGCGGCAAGCTTCGCGCGCAATGCCTGCGTATCGGCGTCCTCCTCGACTTCCTTGTCGCCGGCATCCACCGCCAGCATCGGCCAAGGCGCGACGGGGCGGATGCTCACCAACCAGCCGCGCAGCTCCTCGGTCGAGATACAGTCGACGCGGTTATACTCTTCGATCTCGTCGAGGATCGATTGTTCGCCGGTTTCGCGCCAGCGCTCATAGGCAACGACCGAGCCGCCGGCGGTCTTCACCTCACCTTCGCGCACCCGGCCATAGAAGGCTTCCATCGACTTGATCGAGTAATTGGCTTCCGAGCCGATCAGCGCGCCGCGCACTACCGCGAAAAGATCGACAAAGCGTCGCTCGCGCAGCAGGCGATCGAGAAAGGCCTCGCCGATTCCATATTGTGCGGTCAGCCGCCGCAAGGCGGTGATCTCATAGGGTGCATAGTGATAGATGCGCGCTTCAGGATAGGCCGCGAGCCTTTGCCGGAAAAATTCCAGAAGGTCCGCCAAGGCCCGCGCTTCGGCGCCATGGTCATGCGCCCAGAAAGCCTTGAACTGGCCGTCGAACCAGACGCCGTGGAGATATTCGAGGCCACCTTCGTAGTGCGGATCGCCCTCGATATCGTAGAAAAGATCGCCCGGCTGCGGCGCGGGCAAAAGATCAAAGCCCTTGCCGGGTTCGGCCTCGCGCAACTCGAAGGCCGGTGCCCCGGTCTTGCGGGCGTGCTGCAGGCGCGCCTGTGTCACTAGCCGCGCCCGGGTGGTCTCGGCCATGCCGCGGATGGGATGATCGAGCCCGGCCAGCCGCTCCATGGTGGTGATGCCAGCCGCCTCGAGTTTCTTGACCTGGGTCCGGGTAATATTGGCGACGTTGAACAGGCTGTCCTCGGCCTGCCACTGGCTTTCGCAGTGTTCACCCCAGCGGCACAGTCCACAATCGGCGCAAGGGATCGGCCGGGTCGGCGCCGGGTTTTCCAGGAAAGCCTCGAGCCGCTGACGCGCCATGCGCGCATAGGCCTGATAGTCCGCCAGCCGTAGCTGCGCTCTGCTGCCATCACCGAGTTCGACATGGGCAAATTCAGGGGCGATGCCCTGGATCTCGGTCAGCAAATCCGAGTAGAGCACCAGTTGCAGCACATGTTTGGGATGGGGCCGTCGCTTGAGCTTGGTGTCAGTGACTTCGTAGCTGAAGGGACCGAGATCCGACGGGCGCTCGACGCGCTCGAGAAAGTCCGACCAACCGCCCCAATTGTCGCCCAGCAGCGCCCCCTGAAAGACGATCTGCGGCCCGCTTGCCAAAGCCGCCCGGGTTGCCTGCGCATTTTCGGCAAGGTCGGACCGGTCGATTTCGATCACCGACACATCCGATGCCTTGAGCTTGGCCAGATGAGCAGCTTCGTGGGCATCACCCTGCTTCTGGAGCAGCGCGGCATCCTCGGTATCTTCGCGCGGCACTGGCCCCTTGCCATGCATATAGGCGAGATCGAGCCTGGTCGCGTGAGCGCAGCCCATGAACCGCATCAGATCCGATGCGGACAAGAGTATCCGATCCCCCTCAATAGTTCGCATTACCGCCCCCTCGTCGAACGCAACCTGCAACAAGACTTGCATCTCGACAGATTGCACGTTCAGCCATAGCGTGCGTGGGTGTCAATATCTGACATAGTCTGTAACCAGGATTTGGATCATGTCGTTCGCCAAGGCTCAGGACCTGATCAGGCTGGCGCGTCTGGCCGCCACGCGGCGGACGGGAATCGGCCTTGATGAGATCTGCGAGGAATTCGGCGTTTCGCATCGCACGGCGCAGCGCATGACTGATGCGCTGGAGACCGTGTTCACCAATGTTGAGGCGGTGGATGGCGACGACCGTCGGCGGCGCTGGCGTGTCGCCGACACCATGCTCGACCGGCTCCAGACCCGCCAGGAAACGGCGGTCGAAGCGCTGGAGATCGCCGGACGAACGGCGCGCGGCGATGGCCGGCTACGCCACGCGGCGGCCCTTGAAGACCTGCGCGACGGATTGCTGGCGCGGCTGACTCCAAAGGATGCGCTGCGCACCGAAGCTGATGTCGAGGCGGTCCTGCTGGCAATGGGTTCGGTGACGCGCCCCGGCCCGCGCGTCAATCTGGCGCCGGCGGTGCTCGATGCCGTGATCGAGGGACTGCGCGGCCCGTTTCGTCTGCGGTTGCGTTATCGGGACGAGGATGCGCCTGAGCGGATCATCGAGCCGTACGGGCTCCTGCTGGGCCATCGCAGCTACCTGGTGGCGCGCCAGCCGGCGCGCGGCGAAGACATTCTGAACTTCCGGATGGACCAGATCCTGAGCGCCCAAACCCTGGATGAGAGCTTCAGCCTGATGCCCGGTTTTTCGCTGAAGGATTATGCGGCGCAATCCTTCGGCGTCTACCAGGGCCCGGCGCAATATGACGAGGTCATCTGGCGGTTTGCGCCGCACGCCGCAGCAAGGGCGGCCGAATTCTGCTTTCACCCAAAGCAAACCGTTGAGGTGCAAGAAGATGGCGGGCTTATCGTGCGCTTTCACGCGGCGGGCTGGCTCGAAATGGCGTGGCATCTCTATCAATGGGGCGATGCGGTTGAGGTTATCGCGCCCCAGGGGCTGCGCACGCTGGTCGAAAATTACCGCAGGAGCGATTTTGGCGCCCTGCCATAAGGCAACAGGAACGAAGCGGAATGACCAAAAAGACCGGCCTCACACATGCAGAACTGAAAACCAAGCAGCGCGCGATCCGCGAAGGCTTTCCGCAAACGATGGGCCTGCGCGTCCATCGCGCTATCAGCTGGATCGGCCGCGCCGAGGCCTGCGGAACCGACGACGACGCCAAATTCATCTTCTTATGGATCGCGTTCAACGCCGCGTATGCCGACGAAGGCGAATTCCAGACCATCCAGCCGGGCGAACGCGCCGCTTTCGCAGACTTCTTCGGAAAGTTGATCGACCTCGACGAGCAGCGTCGTATCTATGGGGCAATCTGGCAGCGCTTTTCCGGACCGGTACGACTGCTGATGGAGAACCGCTACGTCTTCAATCCGTTCTGGCAGCACCATAACGGGATTGCCGGCTTCGAGGATTGGGAAGAGCGTTTCAAAGCCTCCTCCCGCGCCTTCGCGCAGGCCATCCAGAGCGGTGATACCAAGCGCGTGCTCAGCTTCGTCTTCGACCGGCTATATGTGTTGCGCAACCAGCTCGTTCATGGCGGCTCGACCTGGAACAGCGGCATCAACCGCACCCAGGTCCGCGATGGCGCGGCGATCCTCGGCTTCCTGATGCCCGTCTTCACCGACCTGATGATGGACAATCCCGAGAAGGACTGGGGCAAGCCCTTCTATCCGGTCGTTCCTTGATAGCCAGCAAGGCATCGGTGGAGCGGATCGTTCGCAGCCTTATCCAGCAGTCGCAAAGGAGAACGGCCGCATGTATCGGCCGCTGGTCTGGAAGATGCCTGAGGAAATATGCTGGAGGCGAGAGATCGTCGGATTGGTAAGTTCGGACACATGATAGGGGATGATCACATGGGCTTGGGCGCGTGAGATCGCCACATTGATCAGCCGATCACCTTCCTTCCCACGGAGAAAACTGGACGTTGCGTCGACCGGATCAAAAATGATCACCTTGCGCTCGCTACCCTGCGCGCGATGGACTGTACTGACGGAGATCGTCGGGTGCCGGCGCTTCAGGAAACTCCTGATCAGGGTCCGTTGCGCACGGAAAGGCGTAAGGATCAGAACGTCATCCGCATCGATGTAAGAGCCAGCGAGATGATCAATAATCGTCTCAACCATTTTGGCCGACTGAAAACGGATGAAGCCGCCGTAATTCTGCGAATATTGGTAGGGTTCCGACACTTGCTCGAAACACACGCGCGGCACTTCACGCCCGTTCACGAAATACGGACTGCGGTACATCTTCCAGGCCTTGTCCCGCCGAGCTTTGCGGCAAACCGTCAGCTCGCCATTGTAGAAGGTTCTGCTCACTGCATGGCAAATCCCCATGGCCATACGGGACTGCTCGTTCAGAAACGTGGTGGGCGCGTGGGCAAATAGATCAAAGGCAGTCTTCGCGAGGAGATTCCGATGGACCTGCCCCTCAGACTGGACGATCGGCGAAAGCTGCTTGGGATCGCCGGCAAAAATCGTTTGCTGCCCCAGCGCCGGAACCATGAGGGCCGCCGGCCCGATTATCTGACTGGCTTCGTCGCAGATGACGAACGGCCATGGCCCTGCGGCCTTCAAGACATGATGCCACTTGATCGCCGTGGCGACAGTGATCCCTACAACACGGGCGCTATGGGCGACGCTTTCGATATCCGCGCCAAGCTCCTTGCGTGCAGCCGCGAGGCGATCCTTCCATCTGACATATTCGGCAATCTTGCTTTTTGATGGTTCGGATGCCTCCAAAAGCAGAAATCCCGTGACTTTCTGGTCCAGTCCGGCGGCCAGAAGATGGGGGCGGTCAACATATTTGCGCGGATCGAAATGCGCGCCGACCCGCTTCATCTGCTTGGCGATGTCGGGGCGCCCGGCTTTGGCCAACCAGTCATCGATGGACAGGAGAGCCGTGTCCACCGCCACGTTGGTCGGGCCGATCACCAATATGCGCGCTTTGCTGAACCGCCGCAGAAGATAAGTGCCCAGCGCGCCAACCGTAAACGTCTTGCCGGTTCCGGGCGGGCCAATCACCACCGAGCACCGGTATGCGGCATTTCGAACGGCAGTTTTCTGCCGCTCGCGCAGCTCGTCGAATTCAGGACCAAGCGGACGAATTTGCTGAAGCGGTTCGGTTTCTTCTTTGGACTGGCGCAATCGCTTCGCCGCCAGCTTGCCCATTTCCCCGCCCCACATATCGATAAGCGGGCCAAGAAAATCTCCGGGGAACAGCCAAAGTGTGTCGCCAATGTTGGGCTGCCCGCCGGTAGCCGGCAACACAATGATGCGCTCGAGGTCCGCATCGACGACCTTGATCAAGCCTGCATATTCAAGTTCCGCACCCCATTTGACACGCACGCCTTCCAAGGCTTCGTCAATGGCGACACGGTTACGGCCTTTGAGCGGCTTGACGCTCAAAACCAGATAGTGCTCCTCCCAGAAAACGGAGGCGACCTCCAAGCCCCCGCCCTTCTGAGTGAGACGACGTTCTGCTTCCAAAGCAGTCTGTATGGATTGTCGGGTAATCGCCATGAGTCGGTCAGACCACCAACTTCAATGCGCGAGAACCCACCCCGCCCCCATTCGTCATGCAGTAACGCCCACGACCTCCATCAACTTCCCATAGTCGGTAACAACGTCATATTTGACGCGATCTTCAGTCACCTGCCGGCTGATCTCATCAAAGAACTTGCGGGCACACGCGATCTTCGTGTTCTCAATCTCCCGCAGCTTCATAGACGACATCGTGCCCTTCGTTTCCGCGACGAAGTAGATGTGCCTGACGCTGCCGGCCCTGAACGAAAGAGCCCAGTCAGGGTTGTAATCGCCAACGGGGGTCGGGATCAGGAAACCGCGCGGCAATTTGGCGTAGACGACGACTTCGCTGCTCGTATCGAGCTCTTTGACGAACGCCCGTTCCACATCCGAGTCCGTGATCGCGTAATCATAGACATGATTCTTGAGCTTCGCTGTGGCGCGCGAGAAATCCTGCCCGGTCTGATTGGCGGTGAAGATGTCGACATCGTACCTTTCATCGACTTCGTCATAGGCCAGACGCTCAATTACCATGGCGGCCTTCTGTTCGGCGATGATGCGCGAAGCCTCGGAGATGAAGTGCTCGGGGTTGCTCTTGAACTGCCCGAAAATCGCAGTCTCGATTTGGCCAAGGATCGTCGCGGCCGTGTCACGTGTCAGCTGTGCGTTTTCAGCCAGCTTCCCGACGAGGTCGTACTTCACCAGCGAGTGGATCGAGTCCCCCTGCTGGGTAGTCGTGTTCGTGACGGTGAAGCCGTCGCCCTCGCGAAGCTGGTCGTCGATCAAACCGTCATTCTGCACACCAACCTGCACGGTGTATTGCAGCGGGGTAACCCGCAGCTGGCTATCCAGCGCGCTGATGCACTTGCGGATCAACTCCGCAGAATCGAATTCGACCCGATAGACCGCCTTGCGATTGATCCGCTTCCAAAGTTCCTGGAATTCTTTCTTCTCGAAGTTTGCATTGAGCGGATTGGTCTTGGGCTTGCGGCCATCGCCGATGTCCGGAAGCTGGGACTCGCTGAAGACACCATCGATGAGTCCGAATACCTGCTCGGCGTGAGGCTTCAGCTCATCGGGTAGCTCAGCCAATGTTCCTGCCGCTTTGGCGTTGTGATAGGCGTCGGCGATCTGGTCGGCATCATCGGTGTAGTCGTTCTTCACCAGATAGCGGTAGATCTGTTTGGCCATTGCGGCGCTCACCTCGACCGGACCTTGTTCGGTCGTGATCGTCTTGCCGGTGAAATAAGCCTCAGTCGCCCGCCGCGGACGCGACGACAGGGTTTCGGCAATCTCCTTCTGAAGGCCGGCAACGAAATTCTTGTAGCTTTCGCTCGCCACAACGGTCAGCACATTGATGTCGTGCACGACGGCCGGATGGTCCATCCGGTCTCCATGCTGGTCAACGCTCAGCCGAAGGCCGCGCCCAACTTCCTGGCGGCGGGAAATGGTGTTGTCACTGTGCTTGAGCATGCACATGACGAAGACATTTGGATTGTCCCACCCCTCGCGTAGCGCCGAGTGCGAGAAGATGAACCGCGTGGGTTCAGCGAAGGACAGCAGTCGTTCCTTATCCTTCAGGATCAGGTCGTAGGCATCGACGTCATCAGAATCGACTGACCGGGCGCCGACCGCTGGGTCCTTCAGACGGTTCGTTTTTTTGTCGATCGAGAAATAGCCGTTGTGGGTTTTGGCCGGATCGATCCCGGCAAGGTACTTTCGGTATGCCTCGTTATCGATCGCAAGTTCCGCAAGGTACTCGTCCTTCAGCAGCTCATATTCTTCCTCGAAGACGCGAGCGTATTCGCCTTTCTCGTCGGCCTGGCCGTAATCCCGGTACTTCACGACCTCGTCGATGAAGAAAAGTGACAAGACCTTGATGTCCTGTGCAAACAGCTGCTTTTCCTTGTCGAGATGGGCCTTGATCGTCTCGCGGATCTGAATGCGGCGGATATCGCGCTCGGAGACGTCGCCATTGGCCTCACCAGCGTTCAGCACCACGCCGTTGGTGAATTCGACCGTGTCGTTGACGGCGTCGATCTGGCTGATCGTGAACCCACGATACTGGTCCAGCTCGCCCGACTCCACGAACAGGTCGTCGCGGAACTCGAGTCGCCGTAGCTGGCGCTTGATCTCGCCTGACTTCAGCTTCACCTCTAGCTCGATCCGGGCGACAGGCGCCTTCTTCGAAATGTCGATACCTTCCAGGTAGAGATAGGCATTGGTGCCGGACAGACCGCGAGTCTGGATGCCGCGCACCGCGATCTTCTTGACCAGCTTCTGGTTGAAGGCGTCGAGCGCATCCAGCCTGTGAACCCGGTTGTGCTGGGTACGGTGGGTCGCCGAATAGCGTAGGATGAACAGCGGCTTAAATTTCGGCAGCGCCTCCATCGTCGCCGCGCCTTCCATCTTTTGCGGCTCGTCCAGAATCAGGATCGGCCGGTTCGAGGCAATCACGTCGATGGGCTTGCGCGATTGGAAATCATCCAGTTCCTCGTAGATGCGGCGGTTGTCGGCCCCACGCGCGTTGAACGCCTGGATGTTGATGATCATCACGTTGATCCCGGCATCCGAAGAAAAGCTCTCCAGCTCATGCAGGCGCTTGGAGTTGTAGATGAAGAACCGCGCCTTCTTGCCGTAGCTCTCGGTGAAGTGCTCGGCCGTGATCTGCAGCGACTTGTAGACCCCTTCGCGGATAGCGATCGACGGCACCATGATGATGAACTTCGACCAGCCATAGCGCTTGTTCATCTCGAAGATGGTCTTAATGTAGCAATAGGTCTTGCCCGTGCCGGTCTCCATCTCGACGTCGAGATGGACTCGGGTGGCGGCAAGCGCATCGCGCCTGTAGGCCGCCGGAACGGGCACGCGCTCCCCGCGGGCGTTGAAGGTAGTGAAATCCGTCAGCGATTGTGAGACGGGCAGGTTCTGCCGCCGCTGGACCTTCTGGATGTTCTCCAGGATCTGCGCCTCGCTCAACGCGAAATCGGCGTTCTTGAACCCTTCCTCGAAGGCGCTGGCCTGCGCCTTGCGGCCGGGGTCGATGCGGTAGGTCAGGCCAGAGGTCATGGGCTGGCCAGCGAAGCAGTCGACCACGTCGTTGACGGCATTGGTCTGATAGGGCTGGACCTTGAACTTGAGCTTCATGGCGCGCCCTCAGATCGATTTGACGTCGGTGGTCGACGAAAGCTGGCGGAAGATCTGCCCGACGTTGATCTTCACCGCGTCCGAGGCAAAGCCGTTGTCGCGGAAGACGACACGCAAAGGCTCACGCTTCGCCAGCTCCTTCACGAGTTCCTCGGTCACACCGCGATCAAAACAAGCTACAAGGGCGTTGTCGTCGACGAAAAACACGGTCTTGCCTTGGACCGTCTCTCGGCGGACCGGCAGCGTGAGGTCAACGCCCCAGTCGACCAGCACCTGGAACAGCAGGTCTTCGGACGTGCGGCCTTCCTTCACATTGTCGACCATATCGAGCAGGTCTGACTGCTTCAGTTCATCGGGACGGTAATAGACGTCCTTCATGTTCGACGTATCCACCTTGAGCACACGGAAGCCGACGTCGCGGTCCCAGTTCGCATGGCAGATGCCTTCAAGGATCTTCTCCCCGGCGCGGCGGATGCGCTCCTTCGTAATTTCAACTACAGTCGAAAAGCCCGCCTTTCTTGCCTCTGAACCCTCGGGCGTTTGCTCATCTATCTGAACCATAATGAATTTACGGTTGCCACCATCCTCAGCGTTCTGAGCTAGCACCGCATGTCCGGTTGTTCCTGAGCCAGCGAAGAAATCTAGAACAACAGAGTCCCTATGTGTCGACATGCGGATTACTTCTCTTAACGTATCCACTGACTTTGGAGACTGAAATATCTTTTCTCTTGTTTTAAAGAGCTCGTTGAAGGTGGCTTGTCCCTTCTCGGTATGAAAAATCTTATCAGTCCAAATAGATTTTACCTGCTTTGTTGCCTCGCCGTCCTCACCTTCCGCGTAATTCTTTCGAAAAATCTTCCAAGAACCCTTCACCTCTCTTGCAACCACTTCGTCTAGTTGGGATCGAGCCTTACCTGTGCCCCAGGTCCAGCACCCTTCAAATCCGTCGTCCCAATCCGGGAATACGGGATGAAAGCCTGGCTGAGCGTCGAGCGAAACCTGACCGGTGCTGCTGACGTAGAAAGGGTAGTATAGATTTTTACGATTATGTTTACCGAACTCTCTGTGCGTATTTCGGAGTTCGAGCTCGCGATACCGTCCGCGTTTGTCCTTTAGCTTATAATTGGCCGCAATTTCCTCATCATCCTTTGGGACATTCACAGAGCCCTTCGGCAAATTTTGCTTTGAGTATCCAACCAGGTATTCGTGGCAGTTGGCAACATATTTATCCTGGGATCGGCCTTTGGGATTACACAGAAGAGTAATCTGGAAGAGTAAATTGTCTTCGCCAAAAACTTCATCAAATACCTTACGCAGGTTCGATATTTCATTCTCGTCGATAGATGCCACGATGATTCCATCGTCTGAAAGCAGGTTCCGGGCAATGCGTATGCGAGGGTAGATCATATCTAACCAGTCCGAGTGAAAGCGGCCGCTACTGTCTGGGTTGGCGACCAGACGATTGCCGGATTCGGTGACCTGATTTGATTTAAGTAGAAAGCTCTCTGTGCTTAATCCGAAATCGTCCTCGTAAACAAAATCATTGCCTGTATTATAGGGGGGGTCGATATATATTAACTTAACTCGACCAAGATAAGTCTCTTGAAGCAACTTAAGGGCCTCAAGATTATCGCCTTCGAGAATCAGGTTTCGAGTATCTTCGAACGTAACGCTTTCCGCGATCGAAGGACGAAGTGTTTTTGCAATTGGTGCATTGGCGAGAGTCAATGCCTGTCGCTTGCCGGGCCATTCGAGGCGATAACGCTCCTGCGGCCCATCGACGATATTCTCGCTCAGCTCTTGTCGAAGTTGATCGAAGTCCACAGCCAATCGCAGCTTGCCGGACGTCTCATCGCGCGCCTCAGTTACGCAGCCGGGGAACAGATCGCGGATCTTGGCGATGTTGTCCTGGCTCAGGTCGGGGCTATGCATCTTCAGCTTATCCATGATTGTCCTCTTGGGAATTCGCTACAGCAGTGGCGGCGGTTCCCGCCGTCAACCGCTCCAGTTCCTGTTTTGCTGCGCGCAACTCGGCATTGATCGCCACGCGCTTGTTGAATTGCTTTTCGCGCCCCAGCCGCGCCTTGATCCGCCCGACCTCGCGCGCCTGTGCCTTGATCGCCTCGGCCTGCGCGATGCGCTCTTCCAGCGACACGGGGCGCTCCGCTTCGGCCGGGGTGAAATGCGTCTGCGGCGCTTCTCCCAAGCCGGTGGCCAGCCGGGCCGTCTGCCCCGCCACCAGCGGTTCGAGCAGCCGCTCGTACAGCGCGCCCATGTTCAACGCCACCGGAAGCGGGGCGCGCGGCGCATCCTCGGGCAGCCAGTCCCCCTGAAAGTAGTCGCCCACCACCCAGCGCGAGCCGTCGGCCTCACTCGGCCGCTTGTAGGCCGCGGCCAGCCTTACGCGGCCACCATGGGCCACCTCGAAGATCAGCGGAAAGGGGATGGCTTTGTCGATGGCGCGCAGCACGTCATGGTCCAGCGTCGCGGTGCGCGGGGTGATGCGGAAGACCTGCATCTCGGCTACCTGCTTGGTAGCCGCCAGATTGACCGTCTCGGGCGCCAGCTTATGCGACCAGACGATCTGATCGACCTCGCGCACGAAGAGGTCCTTGAGGCTGGTGTTCGCCCCGGCGTGTTCATAGATCTTGTTCTTGGGGATCACGCGCCCGAAGCCGGCCGCGCGCGGCCAATCGTAGAGGGTCATGGTTCACCCCCTTCAATGACCAGGAAGGCAATCAGCTCGAAATCGTCCAGTCCCTTGATGGTGTGGGTCAGCGCCGTCGTACGCCCGCCGCTGAACAGACTATCAATGTCCTTTTCTTCCTTCACCTCGATCATGGACCGGATCGCGCTCGAGAGCAGATCGGAATAACGCCCCATCTGCCGCCCATCTTCCGTCCGCTCATTGAAAATGCGGCAGACGTCCGGGATCGGCTCTTCCCGTCCCTTGCAACTGCTGCGGATCAGGTCGAGCAGCCGCTTAACCTCGGTATGGTCGGCAATGATCTCACCGTCATCGCCGATATAGACCAGATAGAAGGGATGGAGGCGGTTCTGCTGATTGACGTTCACGCCCTCATGGATGTTCTTTAGCGCAAAGATAACGCCAGGCTGCAGGCCTAACTCCGGCTGCGCCGGAACGACGGCGTGCATCCCAAAGGGAACGTTGTTGAGCTCGCCATGCGCCTTGACGTAGTTGAGCAGGTCCATCCGGAAGTCGTTCAGCCCGAGATCGGTGATAGAAATGCCGGCCTTCACATCCTCCAGCTCGATCACCTCGTCCTGGAGCCGCTTGAGCTGCTCCTTCCGGTAGGCAATGTCACTGGACTTGGCAGTGAGCACATTGTCATCGCCGGTGGCAGTGACGTCCGCAATCACCATCCGGTTCTCAACGCGTTCCTTCAGGTTGATATACTCGTCGAGCGAGATGTCCGGCCAATAATTCACCAGCTGGATCTGGCTGTTGGGTGAGCCGATGCGGTCGATCCGACCGAACCGCTGGATGATCCTCACCGGGTTCCAATGGATATCGTAGTTCACCAGGAAATCGCAGTCCTGGAGGTTCTGCCCCTCCGAAATACAATCGGTGCCAATGAGAATGTCCAGTTCGGCCGGCTCATTGGGCAGGACGACAGCTTTCTCTTTCGATTGAGGGGAGAACAGGGTCAGTACGCTCTGGAAATCATAGGGCTTTCGGAGCGTGGTCTTCGGCGCACCCGATCCCGTTACCTGACCTAGATTTAGACCCAGACTCTGAGCAACCGGGGCCAGATTCTCGAAGAGGTAGTTTGCCGTATCTGCGAAGGCCGTGAAAATGATGACCTTTTGATTGCCGGGGTTGAGCGGCTCCTCGATCTTTCGCTTCAGCAGGGATAGCAGATGCTGGAGCTTTGAATCATCCCTGGGTGCCACCATGTCCATCGACGCAATAAGGCTGTCGATCAGACCCAAATCTGCCGAAAGGTCATGTTTCCACGACGGCAAGTCCATGTCGCCAAGGCTGATCTGAACCTTCTTACCAACGGTAAATTCATCAAGGCCGGACAGATCGTCATCTTCGGGATCGAAATCGCTAATCTCTGCAAGATGGTCGCCGACGCTACCGCTGCGGCCGGTTCTTTCGAATTCGTCGATGGCATCGAGCGTGCGTGAAATATTGCCAGCGAGAGAACGCAGCGTAAGCCGAAATGCCGCGACCGAGCTTTCCAAGCGCTTGAGCAGGTTGGTGGTCATCAGCGCCTGGAGGCTGCGCTCACGATCGGCCTGCCTCAGCTTGCCGCCGCCGCCCTCCACCTGCGTATCGTAGATGTCCTCGTATTTGCGCAGCCGGCTCGGTAAAATGTAGCTGATGGGGGCGTAGACTGAGAGCTTCAGCACCGACAGCTGCGTGAAGATCTCATTCAGGCCCATTACGTCTGGCCGCTGCGTAATCGGGCAATGGAAAGAGAGCGGTTTGCGCCGCTCCGGGAACTTGCCAATGTCGGTCGTGTCGTAGAAGGTCTCAATATGCTTGCGCGAGCGCGCGATGGTCACCGCGTCGAGCAATTCGAAAAAGTCGAAATCCAGCGCCTTCAGGATTGAGGCCGCTGTCCGCTCCTCGGGCGGAAGTGCTGACCAGTCGTTGAAGGCCCTTTGCGCCCGCCGGAAAATTTCTTCGATACTGGCCTGCGTACCCAACTTCTCGCTGAGCGTTTCCGATTGCCCCTCATAGGCGAGCGCGAGCTGATTCCGGAGATCGGTGAAACGATTGTTCACGGGGGTTGCGGAAAGCATCAAAACCTTGGTCTTCACGCCGGCGCGGATGACCTTATTCATCAGCTTTTGATAGCGAGTTTCCCGGTCCTTATAGACATCGTTGTTCCGGAAATTGTGGGACTCGTCGATGACCACCAGGTCATAGTTGCCCCAGTTCACTCGATTTAGCGGAATGCCGAAGGACTCGCCCGATGTTCGTGACAGATCGGTATGCGCCAGGACGTCGTAATTGAACCGGTCTTTGGCGAAAATATTGGTGGTCAGATTGGTGTTATAGTTTCGCCAGTTGTCTGCGAGCTTTTTCGGGCAAAGCACCAGCACGGAGCGATTGCGTAGCTCGTAGTATTTTACAACCGCCAGGGCAGTGAAGGTCTTTCCAAGGCCAACACTGTCGGCAAGAATGCAGCCATTATACGTCTCGAGTTTGTTAATGATGCCTGTGGCGGCATCCTTCTGATAGTTAAAAAGTTTGTTCCAGACGAGACTGTCGCGGTAGCCAGTGAGGTCGTTCGGCAGAACGTCCTCGTCAACATCCTCCAGGAAGTCCTGAAAGATGTTGTACAGCATCAGGAAATAGACGCGCTCTGGCGAATTCTCTTGGTAGACCGACGCGATATGGTCGCAGACAGCGGCGGTGACATCGTTGAGTTTCTCCGGATCCGACCAAATCTGATCGAACAGCTGGAGATATATTTGCGTGTGACTCGGGTCGTCGAACCGGGTCACAAAATTCGAGACCGCGTCGCCTTTCTGATAGCCTAGATCAACGGCCGTAAAGCCGCTGATCGGCATATAGGCCGTCCCGCCATCGTTGCTCGCGGCGTGCAAGAACTGCTGCATCGGAGCTTTCGTGGTGTTCGAGCGAAATTTGGCCTTCTTGCGTATCCACTCGGCGCATTCGCGAGCTACGGCACGCTGCGTCAGCTTGTTCCGCAGCTGGATTTCAAATTCGGTCCCATAGAGCCCACTTTCCCGTCGCGACTTTGGGATAAAAAACTCTCGCCGCTCCTTGCGAAAGCGATCGGTGGCTTCGGTGGGTATGAATGTGGGGGCGGTGAAAATGAACTGCAGGCTATCAATCTTTGAAAGCTCTGATTTCAGCGCTTCGAAGGCATAGATCGAGAAGCACGACGCGGCGATTTTTAATCGTGTCCCGCGCCCGATCGTGCTCTTCAGATCATCTCCGAGAAGCTGAGAGGTGTTATCGATGATTTTCATCGACTACCTCCCTGTTCAACAAAACGATCTGTTGATCCTCAGGCCTTCGTGTGTTCGGCTCGGTATCAAGCCCGAGACGCCTCAAGGCGTAGTAAAGCAACGCCCTGCGAACCTTGATCTTCGTCTTGCCGCCCCGCATGCGGTAATCGAGTGCAATCACCTTAGCCTGCGTATCGGACAGCTCTGGATGCGGCCCGATCTCCAGCGTGACTTCCTCATTCCAATCGGCGTCCCCGCCGGACTTAACCCCACTGGATTTGGAACCACGCGTTTCGACAATCCGCGCGAGGAGGAAATCCTTGTAGGTTTGGTCAATCTGGCAGAAGGCCCGCGCGTGCCAACGAAAGCCATCAAAGCCGATGGCGTGCGGCGCGATCCAGCGCCAGCGCGGCACCGGCCGCGAAAGCGACTGATATTTGATCTCGATGGCGAGGTTGTCGCGAATGGCGCCGAGAACGGTCCGCAACGTTTCGTTCGTGACATTCCTCGCGGGAACAGGTGGGCCGCTAAAGGGCGGGAAATGTGCGATCCACGACGCCGCGGCCGGCAATATACCTTCGGCAACAGATCGCAGCTGCGTGAGATAATGGGCGGCGTCAGGTTTTAAAAAGCAGGGCTGGAACGTCTCGCTCGCCACGTATCGTTTGGCGCTTTTGTCGTAGATCGCGTTGTTCGGAGCGCGTTCCTGATAAAGCGTCAGATCTTTCGATGCTTGCGGCACCGACACGTCGAAGGCTTCGACGATATCGGATCGGTTGACCCCGCCTTCCCAATAAAGACGAAACTCAATGAATTCGAGCCGGCGCTCTACGCCCCATTTCAGCACCATTTTGCCCCCCGGCATCGTAAGCATCCCAAAGTCGATAGCAACAAAGACTCGATGGGAATATCGACGTGACCCGTTAAGTTATTATCCTCATCTGAGGGGCAGGTCAATCTACGAGGGATGGCGAATGTCGGTGGCCGGTTCAGGTCGCCGGGATCAGGACATGGTTGCGGAGCCCCTTCTGGCCCGGGCAAAGCCGCGATCCGTGGCAATGAACCGCTCGAGCATCGGCACGATCAGCTTCACCGGATCCGCCGCGGTTTGACCGCTCTCACGGGCCAGCGCTTCCGCATAAGCGGTCAGATCTCGATGGAGCGGGCCGGGCAGCGCCACGGTCACCTTGACGGGTTTGTCGTCGACGATGGGGCCCAGTTTCAACTTCGCCATGATCAGCTCCTGTAAGGCTCGAGCACGAGGTCGCGGGTAACAATTACCCGAACCGGAAACCCAGGGCGGATGGTGAGTGTTGGCTCGACCTGCAATTGCCGCTGAATGATCTGCTGCCCAGCCTGATTGATGGTGTCCTGCGCGCCGTCACGGATGGCGCGGATCAGCCGGTCCTCGTCGCTGGTCGCCAGTTCGGTTCCAATGCCGAGCAATGTCGAGAGCCCGGCGGCCTTCATCAGATCCCACCAATGATAGTCGACGCCGTCTTCAAGTCCGGCATAGCCCGAAGCGCCCGCGCCAGGCTGGCGCCCCAGCACGATCGAATGGCCATTGGGGAAGATCAGCCTGTTCCACACCAGCAACACGCGCCGCTGACCGAAAGTCACGCCGTCATCGTATTCGCCGATGATGCGGGTGCCCTGCGGGATCAGAAGCAGGCTACCGGTCGGGCTGTCATAGACGTTCTGGGTCACCTGGGCGGTGACCTGTCCCGGCAGATCGGAACGAATGCCGGTGATCATCGCCGCCGGAATCACGGCTCCCGCCTGAAGGATGTAGGGCGATGCAGGCGCCGTGACGCGATCAAGGGCGACCGTTTGCCGATCGACGGGGCCATTCAGGAAAGCGGTGTGCCTGTCCTGTGTGGCAGACTGGCCTCCAAGATCGAGGCCGGCAAGACCAGGACCAGCCACACCCGGCGTAGCTCCAGCGGCAGGAGCGGTCTGAAAGAACACACGACTGGTGCGAGCGGCTTCTTCCTCGGCCAAACGGCGCTGCTCCTGGGGATCGACGGCCGGCGCAGTGATTGCGGGCGGCGCGACCGGCTGCCCCCGGTTCTGGGCATCGAGGATCGGACCACCGAGATCGCCCGGCAAGGGCGGTCCGAGAACCGGGCCGGTATAGTCGCGCGGCAGATCGGACAGCCCATCTGCCGTTGGACGGTTCTCGACAGAATAAAGCTCGTCGCCTCCGGGCTCGGCATCGCGCGTCTGCAGCGCGTAGATGAGCGCGCCGCCAATGCCGAGAAGTGCGATACCGCCGATAGCGGCGAGCATCTTGCGGGATAGGCGGGTGACCCGGGGCGGTTCCGCGCGCAGCCGCATCGGTGCTGCGCCAGCGTCCTTGGGGGTAGTGGTTTCCGTCATGACGAGGCACCTCCGGTCGCAGGAGGAGACGAGGCCGCAGCTTGTCTCTGCTCAGTGCGGACAATGCGGACCGTCTGCTGGTGATCGCCGCTGCCAAGGCGAAGCTCGGCCGCACCAAACAGGTGATCGACGATCAGGATACTGTGGTGGACGCGGCTGTTGACGATCTGCGGCTCGCCATCGGCGCCAAGAACAAAGATCGGCGGCATCTCGCCCTGCACGATGCCGCGCGGGAAAACGACATAGACGCGGCGGCCATCATCGAAGACCGAGATCGGACGCCATGGCGGGCTGTCGCCGGTCAGACCGTAACGGTAGTTGCGCGCCGCTTCCTTGGGGATGATCGGCGCGGCAGGCGCAGTTTGCCGCTGACCGGGTGGTGGCGCCGGATAGGCCCAGGCGACCGCCGGCATATAGAGCGCCTCGCGAGCCCGCAGTTCGATCATATAGGTGCGCCGGTCGGTGGTGATGACAAGATTGGTCGAAATTTCCGGCCGCGTCGGCTTGACCAGAATATGCACCTGCGCGGCATTGCCCGCCCCGCTCGTCGTATCGCCGATAATCCAGCGGGCGGTGTCACCGGCCGCGATCGGCCCCGCGCCGGTCAGGCTTTCGCCCGGCTCGAGCGCGATATCGGTGATCTGCCCCGGGGCAGCATAGACCTGGTAGAGCGCGCCCTGCGACCAGGGGTAGATTTGAATGGCATTGTAATAGCCCGCGCGGCGCGGCTCGACGCGCGCGGCAGCGTTAGCGTTTTCAACCCGCCCGGCTGCGGTGCTCGCAGGTTCTCCGCCACGCGCGACGGTCCAGCCAGGCGGCGTGTGCAGCGGTCGCGGTCGATCATCGATAACGGATGCCTGGACTGCCGGCAGCGGCGGCACGTCAGCGTCGTAGCTGAACTGCGGCGTTCGATTTGTGGCACAGCCCGCGAGCAGGGTCGCGCCGAGCAGCAAAGCCACCGATACGGGTTTACGGAAAGCCGGACTTGCGGACGTACGGATGGCGGAGATCATTGGCTCATCTCCCGCGACCAGTTGATGGCGTTGACATAGATGCCAAGCGGATTGGCGCGCAGGCGTTCGGCATCGCGCGGTGTCTGGATCACGATAGTCAGGATCGCGGTCCAGCGCTCGGTGGTGGAGAGCTGACCGTTTTCATAATGCCGCTCGATCCAGGCGACGCGGAAGGAATCCGGCGAAGCGCGAATGACAGAGGACATTTCGACGGCGATCTGCTGGCGCCCGACACGGGTGAACGGGTCGTTGGCGCGGGCATAATCGTTCAAGGCCGCAGCCCCCCGATCGGTCGTCCATTCGTAGGCGCGCAGCCAGTTCTGCCGCACGATGATCGGATCGGCCGGGATCGAGCGCACCTGCTCGATGAAGCGGCCGAGGTGCCAGGCGATTTGCGGGTCGGTTGGCCGGTAGTCGGCTGTGGCCGGCGCGACCGCTTGCGCCTGGCCGAGATTGTCGACCTGCACGACCCAGGGCACCACGGTCCCGCGCGCCGATTGCCAAACGAGGGCCGCGGCAAATCCGGCGCTAAGGATCAGCGAGCCGAACGCCATATAGCGCCAGTTGCGCGCCTGGACGCGGGCCGAAGGCCCGAAACTGATCGAGCGGATGAAGCGGCGCGCGCTCGATATTTTCCGCGAGCGAGACTTCGTCGATCAGGATGTCAGCATCGGCCTCGGATATGACGCACGGGACGGGCGCAGTCTTTGCGAGACGCTTCTGCCTGACCAGCAATTCAAGGGCCCGATAGCGGCGACCGCCTGCGGGCACCTCGAACATGCCGGTTTCCTTGCCCTCGGGATCGAGGAGTGGCCGCACATGCAGGGACTGGATCAGGCCGCGGCGGGCGATGGATTCGGCCAGTTCCTCGACCGAGATGCCGGCTTTGACGCGCCGGACATTGGCCTGGCTCAGCGCCAGCTTGTTGAACGGAATATCGCGCGAGGACGCGAGGGTGATCTTCTGAACGGCAGTAGCCATATGCCTTACTCCATGACGGGCGCCGGGAGACTCTCTCTCCGGCCACCGACCCGTCACGAAGCAAAGCGCCGCCCTCTTCCTCTCAAGAGAGCGGCGCAAAATCGCAAAGCCGGAGAAGCGGGCTTCAGTGTTTCCGGCTCTGTGTATCGGTCTGTTTCCGGGTCGGCGTGGAGGCGGCTCGGGCGCCGGAGTAAAGAATGCGCTCGGCCTCGCGGATGCCACCGGCCCGCCGCGCCATGTCAGCCCAGACCGAGATCGGGAAATCGCCGGTGAAGTGCAGATCGCGCTCGATCCTCATGTCAAAGGGCAAGCGGATCGCCTGCATTTCGCCAAGGCTCCAGCTTCCAAGCTCTGGAAACCCCAGATCGGCAAGGCCGAAAAGGGTGTCACCGTTGCTATCCAATTCGGTCGCAAGCCAGACGCCGCTACCCAACGGATTGAAGAATTTTACCACGGGGACGGGGTCGACATCGCTCTGGCGGCCATTGGCGAGGAGCTGCTCGCGCTGGGTGCTGGTCAGGAGGATCATGCCGCAGCCCTCCGATCCGTCGATGCTGTATCTTCGCGGGGCAGATGCGCCAGCAGCCAATCGGCCGCCTTGCTGGCCTGGGAAGCGGCGCGGACGATGGCGCGGTTGTCCTCGCGCAGCACCTCGAGCCAGGAGCCGATGTAGTCGGCATGGCGTACGGTCGGCACAACGCCGAGCGAGGCGCAGCAGAAGGCCGCGTTCATTTCGGCGACCAATTCTTCGAATGCGTATTTCCTGGTGCCGAAGCGGCCCGACATATCCCGCCCAAGCCGGGAGGCATGGCCGGTGGCGTGCCCCAGCTCGTGCAGGGCGGTCCGGTGCCAGTCGATCGGCTCGAAATAGGCCTGTGGCGGCGGCACCTGAACATAATCGTGCGCTGGAACATAGAAGGCCTGGTTCCCACCGATGCGAAAGTCGATTCCGGTCGCCCGGATCAGCGCCTCGACCCTTGGCTCGATCATGTGGGGCGGCGGTGGCGGCGCCTCGATAGCAACATCCTCAGGCAAGCCCTCGCATTGCGCCGTGTTGAACACGGTGAAGCGTTTGAGAAACGGGATGCTGCCAGCTTCCTCCCCCGTCTCCCGCGCGCGGCGCTTCTCATCCTCGGGCGTGAAGCGGTCGGCATAGACGACGGTCGTGCCGCGCTCACCTTTCCGGACATTGCCGCCGAGCGACAAGGCCTGGCGGAAAGTCAACCAATGCTGGGTCGGATAGCCGTATTGAACAACGGTGCCCCAGAGGATCAGAATGTTGATCCCGGAATATTGCCGGGCCGTCGCGGCATTCCTCGGCATCGCGAGCGGCGCCTTCGCCGCCGTGCCCCAGGGCTGGACCCAGGGCAAGCGCCCTTGCTCCAGCTCGTTGATGATTTTCGCGGTGATCTCGTCATAGAGATTGGTGCGGTCGCCGCCGTCGCGTGCGGCGCGGTTCTGTCTGGCCATCGAGATTGTCTCCGCGACGGGCGCCGGAAGCCTCTCTCCCGACCTTCAACCCGTCACGGCAAACCCCGTCCGCACTCTCACTCTAGGAGCCGCGGTGGGGCCTAAATGGAGAAGACCCGCCTGAGAAAGCGGCCGCAAACAGCATCAGGCCTGTCCGATCTGCACGCCATGGTCGCCGACCATACGCCGCGGCCAATTTCTGCTGGCCCTTATCGGCACATATCGGCTCCAATCGCATCACCGCACCACGATCAGGAGCTGCAGATGCCATCCGTTAGCGACCGGCCCGTCAAACGTTCGATCCGAAGGAATGAACTGCGAGAAATCGTTCCTCTGGCGGACAGCACCATTTACGAAATGGAGCAGCGCGGAGAATTTCCTCGCCGCTTTGCCCTTTCACCCAGATGCGTCGTCTGGGATCTTGCCGAGGTCGAAGCGTGGCTCGAAAGCCGGCGCACGCGGCCAATCCCGCGCGCCAAACACCCCGACGTCGCCCAGCGGAAGTTCCGGCCGGTCAAAGGGCAGGGTCGGGCTCAAGCATAGGCATGGTCGGGGGGAGAAGGGTGACAGGCCGCTTGCGACCTTCCACCCATGCGTCAACGACGTCCGACCATTCCTGGAGCATATGGCGGCGCTGAACCTCGTACTCTGCCTTGTTGTAGACGCCGCGCGAAGATCGCCCGTCCTCGTGGGCGAGGCATTTCTCGATCCAGTCGCTGTTGAAACCGAGTTCATTCAGCAGCGTTGAGCCGGTCCGTCGCAAATCATGGACTGTAAACGGCTCGAGCGGCAGCCCCTCCTTCTGCGCCAGATCGACCACCGCGTAGGTGATGCGGTTGAACGTCGCCCGCGACATTGGGGCATCCGCATCGTAACGCGAGGGCAGCAGATACCGGGAATTGCCGGCACAGGTCTTGAGCGCGATCATGATGTCGAGCGCCTGTCGGGAAAGATACACATTGTGTGGCTTGGAGCGCTTCATCCGCTCCTTCGGAATGCTCCAAACCGCGTTCTCGAAGTCCACTTCGTCCCATACGGCGTCCTGCAGCTCGCTTTTACGAACCATCGTCAGCAGGAAGAGCTTCATGCCGAGGCGAATGGTCGGCAAAGTCGGGACATGCTCCAGTTGCCTCAGCATGATGCGGATCTCTGTCGGTGAAAGCGCACGGTCTCTGGGCCGAAATGCAGCAATCGAAGCTGGGCCGACTTCATCGGCGGGATTGGGCACCTTCTCGCCGTGCAGGATCGCGAAACTGTAGATCTGCTTGAGGATGTCGCGGACGTGGATGGCCGTTGCAGGCGCACCGCGATCGACGATCTTGGCGCAGAGAGCTCTCAGATCATCTGGGGTGATTTCGCGCAGCAGCCGGTTGCGCCAGACGGGCAGCAACTCTCGATCGAAGATCGAGCGCCGCATCGCTCTGGTACTGTCCGCCATCGGAGCCTTGTCCAGCCACTTCTCGCCGAACTGACCGAAGCTCTTGGCCTCTTTCAGGCGGCGCTTCTCGCGCTGTTTTTCAATTGCGGGTGAGCGGCCCTCTCGGACTGCGCGTTTGGCGTCCAGGCAGAGTTCGCGAGCCCGTGCGAGCGAAATGCCGTCACGTCCGTACCTGCCGAGATAGACGGTCTCGCGGCGCCCATTCAGCCGGTAATCCAGGCTGAATGAGATCAGACCTGTCGGCGTGACACGGGCATACATGCCGTCCCTGTCTGACACCTTGTAGACTTTGTCTTTTGGTTTCAGCGCCTTAAGCGCAGCGTCCGTCAACATGTTCGCGCAGCCTCCGAAAAGTACCGTCATGCGGTTTTGGGAGGTTCGTGACGCCTAAATCACTTTGTTATCAGTGTCTTACGTTGAAAAAAGTACCGTCACGATCCTCAACTCTCGCGACGGTACTGTCTGAGACGGCCGTGATCAATATGAGCGAGCACCGTCAATCGTGACGGTACTTGTGATTGCTACCCACCGATAGGTCTCGATAGGCAGCGGATAAAAAATTATTTTTAATCAGAGTGTTACGGGAAATTCTGGCGCATTGTCGGCGGCGTTCGGATGGGCCTGAATCATTCCCACTCGATCGTGCCGGGCGGCTTGGACGTGTAGTCGTAGACGACACGGTTGATGCCCTGCACCTCGTTGACGAGGCGGGTGGCGACCGCGCTCAGGAAAGCGCTTTCGAACGGATAGACATCGGCGGTCATGCCGTCGGTCGAGGTGACGGCACGCAGCGCGCAGACGTGATCGTAGGTGCGCCCGTCACCCATCACCCCGACGGTCTTGACCGGCAGCAGCACCGCGAAGGCCTGCCAGATCGCGTCGTACAGCCCGGCCTTGCGGATCTCGTCAAGATAGATCGCGTCGGCCTTGCGCAGGATGTCGCATTTCTCTTTCGTCACCACGCCGGGGATGCGGATGGCGAGGCCGGGGCCGGGGAAAGGATGCCGTCCGACGAATATCTCCGGCAGGCCAAGCTCGCGCCCAAGCGCGCGGACTTCGTCCTTGAACAACTCGCGCAGCGGTTCGACCAACTGCATGTTCATCCGCTCCGGCAGGCCGCCGACATTGTGGTGGCTCTTGATGGTCACACTCGGCCCGCCGGTGAAGCTGACGCTCTCGATCACGTCGGGGTAGAGCGTACCCTGCGCCAGGAAATCGGCACCGCCGATCTTCTTCGCCTCACCTTCGAACAGGTCGATGAACGCCTTGCCGATGAACTTGCGCTTCGCCTCCGGATCGGAAATGCCGGCCAACCCGCCGAGGAAGGTCTCGCTCGCGTCGACGTGGACGAGCGGGATGTTGTAATGGCCACGAAACAGGCTGACGACCTGCTCGGCCTCGCCCAGCCGCATCAGGCCGTGATCGACGAAAACGCAGGTCAGCTGATCGCCGATCGCCTCGTGGATCAGCACGGCCGCGACCGCCGAATCGACACCGCCGGACAGGCCGCAGATCACCCGGCCCTGACCGACCTGCGCCCGGATCTCGGCGATCTTGGTGGCACGAAACTCCGCCATCGACCAATCACCCGAAAGACCACAGACATGGCGGGCGAAATTGGCAATCAGCCTGGCGCCATCCGGCGTATGCACGACCTCCGGGTGGAACTGGACACCGTAGAAATGGCGACCCTCGTCGGCGATCGCGGCATAGGGTGCCCCTTCCGATCGCGCGACCGGGCGGAAGCCGGCCGGAAGCGCGTCTACCTTGTCGCCATGGCTCATCCACACCTGATGCCGCTCGCCGGGCTGCCACAACCCGTCGAACAGCGCGCAAGGCTCGGCGATCTCGATGAAGGCACGGCCGAATTCGCCGCTGTCACCCGCATGGACGGTACCGCCAAGCGCCTGCGCCATCGCCTGCTGGCCGTAGCAGATGCCAAGGATCGGCAGGCCCGCGTCCCAGATCGCCTGTGGCGGCATCGGCGGATTGATGCCAACGACCGAATTGGGGCCGCCAGAAAGGATGATGCCCCGGGGCTTCAGCCGCTCGAACGCCTCGGCGGCGGCGTTGAACGGCGCGATCTCGCTGTAGACGCCGGCCTCGCGCACCCGGCGCGCGATGAGTTGGGTCACCTGGCTGCCGAAATCGATGATCAGGATGGTGTCGTGCGCGGCATCGGTCATGCGCCGGCTGTTAGCAGATGATGCGCGCGGGGGAAGCCCCGTCGCGTCAGCGCCGCGCCAAGCTGTCGCCGAGCCGAAGATCGGCGATATCGCCGTCGCGGACCGCGCAGACGAAGCGTAGCGGCGGGCGCCGGCGTTCCAGATAGCTGTCGCGCAAATCGATCGTGCCTTCGACGTCCCAGCCGTAACGCCGGGGGCCGACACGCAGGATGTCGCGAACCGCAGCAAGCCGCGCGATCGACAACCCTTCCTCTTCCGCGGCGGCGGCGCAGGCGTCTACCGCTTCCTCCTCGTAGCGGATCGACGGCGGGGCGGGACGTTCGACCGGCGGCTGTGCCTGAGCGCTGGCACCCTCCACGAAACCACGGCGAAATTCGTGCTTCGCGGCCCGCGCGGCATCTTTCGCATCGGCTGCAACGCGGCCGGCGGCGACTGCCATCGCCCCGGCGGCGCGGCCGATGTCGCGGCCGAGCGCCGCTTCCGGCCGATCGTCCGCCACCGATGACGGCGGCAGCGGCACCGTTTCAACCTGCGCGCCAAGCGGCGCGGCAAACGCCAGAGCGACAACGGATATACCCAGCCTGATCATCGCACGATCCTTCCGACCAACAGTCGAGTCGTAAAGCATCATCCCGATAGACCGGTTCCGCTGTCCCGGCGATGAACTGCGCCTATTCGGAGACACGGTGACCGTCATGCCGGTCCACCGCGCGATGAACGCCCACTGGTCGGCCGCTTCCTCGATGATCTTGTCGGTTGGCTTGCCGGAACCATGCCCGGCGCGCGTCTCTATACGGATCAGGTGCGGCCGGTCACCGAGCGCCGCCGCCTGGAGTGCCGCGGCATATTTGAAGCTGTGCCCCGGCACGACACGATCGTCGGTGTCAGCGGTGGTGACAAGGATCGCCGGATAATCCCGCCCACCGACGATGTTGTGATAGGGCGAATAAGCGTGCAGGACGCGGAAGTCCGCCTCTTTCGACGGATGGCCGTAGTCGTCGACCCAATAGCGCCCGGCGGTGAAACGGTCGAAACGCAGCATGTCCATGACGCCGACGGCGGGGAGGGCGGCAGCGAATAGATCCGGCCGCTGGTTGACCACCGCGCCGACCAGCAGGCCGCCGTTCGACCCGCCTTGGATTGCCAGTTTCGCCTTGGTCGTGATGCCTTCGGCGATCAGATATTCGCCGGCGGCGATGAAGTCGTCGAAGACATTCTGCTTGTTAGCGAGGCGGCCAGCATCGTGCCATTCCTTGCCGTACTCACCGCCGCCGCGCAGATTGGCGACCGCCAGCACCCCGCCCTGCTCCATCCACGCCAGGCGCGTCGTCGAGAAGGCCGGCGGCAGCGAGATGTTGAATCCGCCATAGCCGTACAGCAGGGTCGGCGCGCCCGCCGAAAGATCCAGCCCCTTCTTGTGGACGACGAACATCGGTACCCTGGTGCCATCCTTCGAGGCGAAGAAGCGCTGCTCGACGCCATAATCGGCGGGGTCGAACGCGACCTTCGGCACCGCCCACGCCACCTGTTTTCCGCTGCGCGCGTCATAACGGTAGATCGTCGTCGGCGTGGCGAAGCTGGTGAAAGCGAAAAAGGTTTCGGGGTCGCCCGCCTTGCCGTTGAAACCGCCGGCGCTGCCGATTCCCGGCAGCGCGATCGAACCAAGAGATTCGCCGGCAAGACTGTAACGACGGACTTCGCTTTTCGCGTCGACGAGATAGGACAGGATCAGCGTGTCGCCGACAATGGCGGCGCCATCCAGCGTCGCCATATCCTCCGCCACCAGCACCACCGGCCGGACGCTGCGCTGGGCAAGGTCGATCACCACCACCTTCAGCTTCGGCGCAGCGGCATTGGTGACGAAATACAGCTTTTTGTCGACGTTACCGATGAACGACCAGTTGTTGACCAGGCCCGGGATCAGCGTGCGCAGCGGAGCGTCAGGCCGGCGCTGGTCGAGGACGGTGATCTCGTAGCGGTCGTCCGTTCCTTCCGACGAGGTGATGACCAGCCAGCGTCCGTCGTCCGACAGCTGGGCATGATGGCCAAGCTTCGGCCGGTCTGGCGTCGCGTAGATCTTGCGATCCTGCTCCTGCGGCGTGCCGAGGCGGTGGAAATAGACAGTCTGATTCTCGTTGGTCGCCTGAAACTCGTCGCCGGCCGCCGGCGCCGCGAAACGCGAATAATAAAAGCCGGAACCATCGGCGGCCCAGGCGATCGCGGAGAACTTCACCCAGGCGACGATGTCGGCGGTCGGCTGGCCTGTGGCAACGTCGAGCACTCTGATCGTCCGCCAGTCGCTGCCGCCGTCCTGCACCGCATAGGCGACATGGCGGCCGTCTTCCGACGGTTGCCAGTCCGCCAGCGCGGTCGCGCCGTCCGCCGCCCATGCGTTCGGATCGAGCAGCAGGCGGCCTGGGCCATCGACGCTGTCGCGCACGTAGAGCGGTGCCTGGTTCTGCAGGCCGCTATTGTGCGTATAGAAATAGCGGCCGCCTTTCTTCCGCGGCAGGCCAAAACGCTCATAATCGAGCAGGGCGGTCAGCCGCTGGCGGAAGACCGCGCGACCCGGCAGCGTTTCCAGATAGGCGCTGGTCGCCGCATTCTGAGCATCGACCCATTGTCGCACCTTCGCGTCGGTGCGCACGTCGTTTTCGAGCCAGCGATAAGGGTCGGCGACCGCGACGCCGAACAGCGTGTCGACAACCGCGTCACGCGCGGTGACCGGGTAGGCGGGGGCAGCGGCGGCAAGCTGGGTCATCGGGCTGGCAAGCAACAGGGCAAGAAGGAATGAGCGGCGCATTATGGCCTTTCCAGGCATGAGAAAGGCCGCGAGCGTAGCACCCGCGGCCTTTCACTCAAGCAGCACCGGCATGGCGGCGCCGGACAAGGCCGGATCAGGCGGCTTCGTCGATCTCTTCGCCCTGCACCGGACCAGAATCCTGCCCCTTGGCGCTGACATCGCGGTCGACGAATTCGATGATCGCAATCGGCGCAGCATCCGACGGGCGGATGCCGGCCTTGACGATGCGGGTATAGCCACCGTTGCGGTCGGCGTAGCGCGGACCGATCACGTCGAACAGCTTCTTCAACTGGGTGTCGTCCAGCAGCCGGCTATGGGCGAGGCGGCGGTTGGACAGGCCGCCCTTCTTGGCCAGCGTCACCAGCTTCTCGACATAGGGGCGAAGCTCCTTCGCCTTGGCCGTCGTCGTGGTGATCTGCTCATGCTTGATGAGCGCCGCCGCAAGATTGCGGAACAGGGCGGCGCGATGCGACGATGTCCGCTGCAGTTTCCGTCCGCCAACACGATGGCGCATAGTCATTACTCCGTTCGTTCGAGGGCCGTATCAGGCACCCTGGACCAGGCGGTGAGAACCGGGGGCACCGCCGAAACCCCTGCAACAGAAACGCTCAGGGCATTCAGCCCATGATATCCTGTTCCAGCTTCTTCGCCATTTCCTCGATATTCTCGGGCGGCCAGCCGGGGATCTCCATGCCGAGGCGCAGGCCCATCGACGACAGCACCTCCTTGATCTCGTTCAGCGACTTGCGACCGAAATTCGGGGTACGCAGCATCTCCGCCTCGGTCTTCTGGACCAGATCGCCGATATAGATGATGTTGTCGTTCTTCAGGCAGTTGGCCGAACGCACCGACAGTTCGAGCTCGTCGACCTTCTTAAGCAGGTAGCGGTTGAGCTGGTTCGAATCGCCGGCCTGATCGGTCTGCGCCGGGGCGGCATGACCGATCGTGCCCGTAGCCGGGGCAAGGCCGTCGTCGAAGTGGACGAACAGCTGGAGCTGATCCTGCAGAATCCGCGCGGCATAGGCGACGGCGTCTTCCGGCGTGACCGTGCCATCGGTGTCGATCGTCAGGGTCAGTTTGTCGTAGTCCAGCTCCTGCCCGACGCGGGTATTCTCGACCTTGTAGGCGACCTGGCGGACCGGCGAGTAGAGCGCGTCGATCGGGATCAGGCCGATCGGAGCGTCGGCCGGGCGATTGGCGACCGCCGCGACATAGCCCTTGCCGACATCGGCGGTCAGTTCCATGTTCAGCGTCGCACCGTCATCCAGGTGGCAGATGACCAGTTCGGGGTTCATCACCTCAATATCGCCGGAAACCGCGATGTCGCCGGCGGTGACTGGCCCCGGGCCGGTGGCCGACAGCTGGAGCCGCTTCGGCCCTTCGCCCTGCATGCGCAGCGCGACCTGCTTCACGTTCAGCACGATGTCGGTCACGTCCTCACGCACGCCGGCGAGCGACGAGAATTCGTGGAGGACATTCTCGATCTTGATCGAGGTGACGGCCGCACCCTGGAGCGACGACAGGAGAACCCGGCGCAGCGCATTGCCCAGCGTCAGGCCGAAGCCGCGCTCAAGCGGCTCGGCGACGAAGGTCGCCTTGCGCTTACCATCGCCGCCCGGCTTCTTCTCAAGGCCGTTCGGCTTCTTCAGTTCCTGCCAGTTTTTGGAATTCACAGCCACGGTATTCCCCTCGGGCAGTTGGGCGGGGGCGCGTCCGCCCCGGCCGGTAACAAACGGGACGGCCCCGAACGGGGCCGCCGGCGGCCACGATCAGACGCGGCGGCGCTTCGACGGGCGAACGCCGTTGTGCGGGATCGGCGTCACGTCGCGGATCGAGGTGATCTGGAAGCCGACCGCCTGCAGCGCGCGCAGCGCCGATTCGCGGCCTGAGCCGGGGCCTTTCACTTCCACCTCAAGGGTGCGCACGCCGTGATCGGCAGCCTTCTTGCCGGCATCCTCGGCCGCGACCTGCGCGGCGTAAGGCGTCGACTTACGGCTGCCCTTGAACCCCATCATCCCGGCCGAGGACCAGCTGATCGCGTTGCCCTGGGCGTCGGTGATGGTGATCATCGTGTTGTTGAAGCTAGCGTTCACATGGGCGACGCCGGCGGTGATGTTCTTGCGCTCGCGCCGTTTGATGCGCTGAGGTTCACGTGCCATCTCAAATCCTGACCTGAAATTCCGTGGTGCCTGTGGAGACCAAGTCTCCACGGATGAGAAGAAGCCTGGAAACGTCCCGTGGACGCGCCCTTACTTCTTCTTGCCCGCGATCGGTTTCGCCTTGCCCTTGCGGGTACGGGCATTGGTGTGGGTCCGCTGACCGCGCACCGGCAGTCCCTTGCGGTGGCGCAGGCCGCGATAGCAGGCCAGATCCATCAGCCGCTTGATGTTGACCGCGGTCTGGCGACGCAGGTCACCCTCAACCGTGTGGTCGGCGTCGATGGTCTCGCGGATCTGCAGGATTTCCTGATCCGACAGGTCCTGCACCCGGCGCTCACGCGCGATGCCGAGCTTGTCGGCGATCTCGACCGCCTTGGTCCGGCCGATGCCGTGGATGTAGGTCAGCGCGATGACAACGCGCTTGTTGGTGGGGATGTTCACCCCCGCGATACGTGCCATGTAGATTTTTCTCCTGCTCCACGGGCCGGTTGGCTGGCCGGCCCATCTCAACGCGTCAACTCCCGGGGGAACGCACACACCCGGCGCGCGAACGGATTCGCCGCCGGGATGACCGTGGTTTCGGGGTCCGGGCGATCTAGGGGGGCCAGCCGGCGCTGTCAAGCGGCACAGGATTGGAGTCTGTCCGCTTTAGGCGGCACCAGCCGGTGCCGATTCCGCTTGAAGCGGACAGACTCCAGCTCCGTCGGCGGCGCAGGGGGTTCGGCGCCCGGCGCCGGACAAGATCCAGAAGAAGCGGCGGACCGCTATGGGCCCGCCGCAGGCAACAACACGAAGGGAGTCATCATGCGCGGCTGGAACGGTATCCGGTGCGCCACCATGGTGTGCAGTCCGCCGCATGGCACGGCGCTGAGTCGGCGATGAAATCGCGTTAATGAACGGCTGTCGATCAGGCCTTGTCGAGGATTGCCTCGATCGCCGCGCTGACTTGGGCGATGTCGGCCATGCCATCGACACGGGACACCAGGCCCCGCGCCTCGTAGATCGGCAGAATCGGCGCGGTCTTGGCCCGGTATTCGGCAAGGCGCGTGCGTACCGTCTCGGCATTGTCATCGGGCCGGCGCTTGAATTCCGTCGCGCCGCAGACGTCGCAGACGCCGGCGACCTTCGGCTGCTTGTAGCGGTCGTGATAGCCCTCGCCGCACTTGGCGCAGGTGAACCGCCCCTCGATCCGGTCGACCAGCGCGTCTTCGTCGACCACCAGTTCGATGACATGGTTAAGCCGGCGGCCGCGGTCGGCGAGAATGGCATCGAGCGATTCCGCCTGGGCGGCGGTACGCGGATAACCGTCGAAGATAGCGCCGGCGCCGGGCGGCAGCGAATCGAGCTTGTCGCCGATCAGTTCGGAAACCACCGCGTCGGACACCAGCCCGCCCGATTCCATGATGGCTTTCGCCTTCAGGCCGACCGGCGTGCCCGCCTTGACCGCCGCGCGCAGCATGTCGCCGGTCGAAAGCTGCACCATGCCCCGTTCCTCGACGAGGCGGTTCGCCTGGGTCCCCTTCCCCGCCCCCGGCGGACCAAGCAGAATGATATTCACGAGCGCATGTCCCCCATCACCGCCAATGCATTCAACGCAACTTGCCGCCCTTCAGCTTCGCCTTCTTGATCAGGTCGCCATATTGATGGGCCAGCATGTGGCTCTGCATCTGGGCGACGGTATCGACCGTGACGTTTACGACGATCAGCAGACTGGTGCCGCCCAGGTAGAAGGGAATGCCAGCGCTGGCGATCAGGTATTCCGGCACTAGGCAGATCAGCGTCAGATAGATCGCGCCGATCACCGTGATCCGGGTCAGGACGTAATCGAGATAGTCGGCCGTGTTCTTGCCCGGGCGGATGCCGGGGATAAAGCCGCCGTTGCGCTTCAGATTGTCGGCCGTCTCCTCCGGATTGAACACGACCGCCGTGTAGAAGAAGGTGAAGAACAGGATGCCGCCGCCGTAGAGCAGCATGTACATCGGCGAGCCGTGCTGCAGATACTGGTTCAGCGAGATGACGAAGTCGCCCCACATGCTCTCGCCCGCGACGCGCTGGCCGGCGAACTGAGTGATGGTCAGCGGCATCAGCAGCAGCGACGACGCAAAGATCGGCGGAATGACGTTCGCGGTGTTGATCTTCAGCGGCAGGTGGCTGCGGTCCGCCTGCATCATCCCGCGCTGGGTCTGGCGCTTGGGATACTGGATCAGCACCCGGCGCTGGCCCTGCTCGACGAAGCACATGATCGCGACCAGCCCCAGAGCCATCACCAGCACGCCGGTGATCAGCAGGCCGGAGATGTTGCCCGTCCGCCCGCCTTCGAACAGGTTGGAGAAGGAGGTCGGCAGCTCGGCGATGATGCCAGCCATGATGATCAGCGACACACCGTTGCCGACGCCGCGGCTGGTGATCTGCTCACCGATCCACATCAGGAACATCGTGCCACCGACCAGGCTGATCACCGCCGATATACGGAAAAGCATGCCAGGGTCGACGACCGCCGCCAGCCCCTGCGATGCGCCGAAGCTTTCCAGCCCGACAGCAATGAAATAGCCTTGGATCGCCGACAGGCCGACGGTACCGTAGCGGGTATACTGGTTCAGCCGCTTGCGCCCGCTCTCCCCCTCCTTCTTGATCGCAGCCAGGGTGGGCGACAACGAGGTGGCAAGCTGGATGACGATCGACGCGGTGATGTACGGCATCACCCCGAGCGCGACCAGCGACATGCGGCTGAGCGACCCGCCCGAGAAGGTGTTGAGGAAATCGAGCACCCCGCCCTTCGTCTGTTCGGCGAGAGCGGACAGCGCAGTCGGATCGATACCCGGCAACGGCACGAAGCTGAGCAGGCGGAACACCACCAGCGCGCCGATCGTGAACCACAGCCGCTTCTTCAGTTCCGTCGCCTGCCCGAATTTGGACAGGTTCAGGCTGGGCGTCACCGCGTCGGCTCTTGATGCCACGGACTATTCCTCGAAATCTGTGCCGGCCCAACATGACCGGGTGTTCGAAACGAAAAGACGGCGGAGAGCATCTCTGCCCCCCGCCGCCTCATATAGTGTCGGCGCCGCGCTTGTCTAAGCCCGAACGCGACAGACGCGACGGGGCGCGTTCAGCCCTTGGCTTTCTTCGCGTCGCGCACGCTGTTCTTCTTGGCCGCAGCCTTCTCGGCGGCGGGAACCACAGCGATGACCTCGACGGAGCCGCCGGCCTTCTCGATCGCCTCGCGCGCGCCCTTCGACACGCCGGCGACGTTGAACGCCAGCTTAGCCGAGAACGTCCCCTTGCCCAGAATGCGCACGCCGTCCTTGCCGCCGCGGGCGACGCCCGCCGCCTTCAGCGCGGCATGGTCGACGATGCCCTTGGCATCCAGCTTCTTCGCATCGACCAGCTTCTGGATCGCGCCCAGATTCACCTCGGCATAATCCTTGGCGAAGATGTTGTTGAAGCCACGCTTCGGCAGTCGCATGTGGAGCGGCATCTGGCCGCCCTCGAAGCCCTTGATCGCGACGCCCTCACGGCTCTTCTGGCCCTTCTGGCCGCGACCGGCGGTCTTGCCCTTACCGGAGCCGATACCCCGGCCAACCCGCATCCGGCCCTTGCGGGCGCCGGAATTGTCGCGGATGTCGTTCAGTTTCATGTCTTGCACTCGCTTTCGCTTTTATCGCGCCAAGTCGAAAAATAGCGGCGGACGACCGCCCGCGCCGGCGGGGCTCGTCAGCCCTGCACCTCGACCATATGCTGCACCTTGCGGATCATGCCGCGGACCTCAGGGCTGTCTTCCAGCTCCGAAACCTTGTGCAGTCGGTTCAGCCCAAGGCCGATCAGCGTCGCGCGCTGGTCCTTGGTCCGGCGGATCGGCGAGCCGACCTGCTTGATCCTGATCTTCGCCACGCCCGTCACTCCGTGATCGCTTCGGCGTCGGCCTGCGCCGTCGCCTTATCCGCCCCGCCGCGGCCGAGCAGATCGGCAATCTTCTTGCCGCGCCGCTGCGCCACCGCCTTGGGGCTGGTCTGGTCGCCGAGCGCCTCGAAGGTCGCCCGGATCATGTTGTACGGGTTCGAGGTGCCTATCGACTTGGTTACCACGTCTGCAACACCCAGGCTTTCGAACACCGCGCGCATCGGGCCGCCGGCGATGATGCCGGTGCCCTGCGGGGCGGAGCGGACGTAGACCCGACCGGCACCGAAACGACCGGCACCATCATGGTGGAGGGTGCGGCCTTCGCGCAGCGGAACGCGGACCATCTTCTTGCGCGCGGACGCGGTCGCCTTCGAGATCGCTTCCGGCACCTCGCGCGCCTTGCCGTGGCCGAAACCAACCCGGCCGTGGCCGTCACCGACGACAACCAGCGCCGCGAAGCCGAAGCGCTTGCCGCCCTTCACCGTCTTCGAGACGCGGTTGATGTGAACCAGCTTCTCGATCAGCTCCTCGCCGCCCTCTTCCTGGGCACCGCCGCGTCGATCGTCGCGCCGACCACGATTGCCGCCTTCGCGACCACCACGCCCGCCGCGCCCGCCGCGCGAACCACGCCCCGGCCGCCCTTCATGGGCCGGCGCCGGCGCGGCAGCCTCGACCGCCGCTCCCGGCTGGTTCTGGGTCTCGTCAGCCATCATCAGAACTCCAATCCGCCTTCACGCGCGGCATCCGCCAGCGCCTTGACGCGTCCGTGAAACAGGAAACCGCCACGGTCGAACACCACCTGGGTGACGCCCGCCTTCCTGGCGGCGGCAGCGACGCGCTTGCCGACCTCGGCAGCCGCCTCGGCGGTCGCACCAGCCTTGCCCCGGACATCCTTGTCCAGAGTCGAGGCGGCGGCGACCGTGCGGCCGGCGCTGTCGTCGATGATCTGCGCGTAGATATGCCGGCCCGAACGATGGATCGACAGCCGGGGACGCGAACCCCCGCGGGCACGCAGCGAAGTGCGGACGCGCTGGCGGCGACGGGCGAAAAGGGAAAGCTTTGCCATCTTACTTCTTCTTCCCTTCCTTGCGGAAGATGAACTCGCCGCGATACTTGATGCCCTTGCCCTTGTACGGCTCCGGCTTGCGCCAGCGGCGGATTTCGGCGGCGATCTGGCCAACCTTCTGCTTGTCGATGCCGGAGATCTGCACCGTCGTCTGGTCCGGCGTCGCGATCGCGATGCCTTCCGGCACCGCAAAGTCGACGTCGTGGCTGTAGCCAAGCTGCAGCTTCAGGTTCTTGCCCTGAAGGTTGGCGCGGTAGCCGACGCCGTTGATCTCCAGTGTCTTGCTGAACCCTTCGGTGACCCCGGTGACCAGGTTCTGCACCAGCGTGCGGTGCATGCCCCAGAAGGCGCGCGCGCGCTTGGACTCGTTGGCCGGCGCGACGACGATCTGGCCGTCCTCGATCCCGTAGCTGATGTCGTCGACCATCGCCATCGACAGCGTGCCTTTCGGCCCCTTGACCGACAACGTACCGGCGTCGATCGACGCGCTCACGCCGGCGGGCACGGCGACCGGCTTCTTACCGATGCGGCTCATCAGAACACCTCCGCCAGCACTTCGCCGCCGACATTCTGGTCCCGCGCCTCGGCATCGGACAGAACGCCACGCGGCGTCGAGACGATGGTGATGCCCAGGCCGTTGCGGACCCGCGGCAGCTCCTTCGACCCGGAATAGACGCGCCGGCCCGGCTTCGACACACGGGCGACATGCTGGATCGCCGGCTGGCCTTCGAAATATTTCAGCTCAATGCGCAGGCCGCTGTGGCCGCCCACCTCTTCCTCGCTGTAGCCGCGGATGTAGCCTTCGCGCTGGAGCACGTCGAGCACGCGGGCGCGCATCTTGGAACCGGGCGAGACGACGCTGTCCTTGCGCGCGCGCTGGCCGTTGCGGATGCGGGTGAGCAGATCACCCAGGGGATCGGTCAATGCCATGTCTTGTGACCCTTACCAGCTCGACTTCGTGACACCGGGGATCAGGCCCTTGTTGGCCAGATCGCGCAGTTGCACACGGCAGAGGCGGAACTTGCGGTAATAACCGCGCGGGCGGCCCGTCGTCTCGCAACGGTTGCGCACCCGGGTGGGGTTCGCGTTGCGCGGCAGCTCAGCCATCTTCAGGCGCGCGATCAGCCGCTCCGTCTCGTCCTTCGACTCGTCGTCCGCGATCGCGCGCAGCCGGGCATACTTGCCGGCATACTGCTTCACGAGCTTCTTGCGCCGCTCGTTCTTGTTGATCGAACTCAGTTTCGCCATGACTTAAGTTCTCTTTTCCTACCTACGTTCCGGCCGGGCCGGAGTCCTTGTTTCAGCGCCCCGGCCGAAGCCGGGAAATGGGTCAGGCCGCCTTGGCCTGCTCGGCATCCTGCGGGAACGGGAAGCCGAACAGGCGCAGCAGCTCGCGCGCCTCTTCGTCGGTCTTCGCCGTTGTCGCCACGATCACGTCCATGCCGCGTACCGTATCGATGCGGTCATAGTTGATCTCCGGGAACACCAACTGCTCCTTGAGGCCCATCGCGTAATTGCCGCGGCCGTCGAACGACTTCGGGTTCAGCCCGCGGAAGTCGCGGACGCGCGGCAGCGCGATGGTGATCAGCCGGTCGAGGAATTCGTACATCCGCTCGCGGCGCAGGGTGACCTTGACGCCGATCGGCATGCCTTCGCGCAGCTTGAAGCTGGCGACCGACTTCTTCGCCTTGGTGATGACCGGCTTTTGCCCGGCGATCGCCTCCATCTCCGACGCGGCGGTCTCGACCTTCTTCTTGTCCTGGGTCGCCTCACCGACGCCCATGTTGAGCACGATCTTCGAGATGCGCGGCACCTCCAGCGCGTTCTTGTAGCCGAACTTCGCCGTCATCGCCTTGGCAATGCTGGCGTCGTACTGCTTCTTCAGGCGCGGAACATAAGCGTCAGCCACTGATGACCTCCCCGGACTTCACGGCCACGCGGACCTTCTTGCCGTCCCTCACTTCGAAACGGACGCGGGTCGCCTTGCCCGTCTTGGGATCGGCGACAGCGACCTTCGACACATGCAGCGGCGCCTCGCGCCGTTCCAGCCCACCCTGCGGGTTGGCCTGGTCCGGCTTGCGATGACGCACGGCGACGTTGATGCCGGCGACGATGACCTTGCCGTCCTTCGGCAGCGATTTCGTCACCTCACCGCTACGCCCCTTGTCCTTGCCGGACAGGACGATGACGGTGTCGCCTTTCTTGATCTTGGCCGCAGCCATTTTACAGCACCTCCGGCGCGAGACTGATGATCTTCATGTGCTTCCTCGCACGCAGTTCGCGGACGACCGGCCCGAAGATACGGGTGCCGATCGGCTCCTCGTTCTTGTTGACCAGCACCGCCGCGTTCGAATCGAACCGGATGGTCGAACCGTCCGGCCGATGAATGTCCTTGGCGGTGCGGACGATGATCGCGCGATGCACGTCGCCCTTCTTCACCTTGCCGCGCGGCGCCGCTTCCTTGACGGACACGACGATGATGTCGCCGACGCTCGCAAAGCGCCGCTTCGACCCGCCCAGCACCTTGATGCACTGCACCCGCTTCGCGCCCGAATTATCGGCCACTTCGAGATTGGACTGCATCTGGATCATGGATCCGCTTCCTTCTCATCGACCACCGCATCGGCGACGGCCCGTTTCCCGTAACATTTGGCTCCCGCCGGGGCGGGGGCGCAAAACCCTCAGACCTCGACCGCTTCCGGCGTCTTGCCGACCTCGATCCGGTCGACGACCTTCCACGTCTTCAGCTTGGAGATCGGCGCGGTCTCCTCGATGCGGACCGTGTCGCCCTCGTGATAGGCGTTGCCCTCGTCATGGGCGTGATACTTCTTCGAACGCCGGATGATCTTGCCGTAGAGCGGGTGCTTCACCTTGCGCTCCACCCGGACGACCACCGTCTTGTCGGTCTTGTCGGACACTACCAGTCCGGTCAGCACGCGCTTCGGCATGTCTCGTCTTCCTTACTTGGCCGCCGAGCGCGCACGCTCGTTCTGGACAGTCTTGATACGGGCGATCGAACGCCGCACGATGCGAACCCGCGACGGCTTCTCAAGCTGGCTGGTCGCCGCCTGGAAGCGCAGGTTGAACGCCTCGCGCTTCAGCTCGCCGAGCTGCTCGCTCAGCTGATCGTCGGTCTTGGCCCGCAGATCCTCGGTCGTCTTGCCCATCACTCGGCTCCCAGGTGGCTGAAGTCGCCAAGCCGGGCGACCACCTTCGTCTTGATCGGCAGCTTCATCGCCGCGCGGGCGAAAGCCACCGCCGCGATCGGGCCGGGCACGCCACCCAGCTCGAACAGGATGCGGCCGGGCTTGACCCGGGCGGCCCAGAATTCAGGCGCGCCCTTGCCGGAACCCATGCGGACTTCCGCCGGCTTCGACGACACCGGCACGTCCGGGAACACGCGGATCCACAGGCGCCCCTGGCGCTTGATGTGACGGGTGATCGCGCGGCGGGCCGCCTCGATCTGCCGCGCGGTGATCCGGTCCGGCTCCATCGCCTTTAGGCCGTAGGACCCGAAGTTGAGATCAGTGCCGCCACGGGCATTGCCGTGAATCCGGCCCTTGTGGGCCTTGCGGAATTTTGTGCGCTTCGGTTGCAGCATCTTTCGCGTTCCTTATCGGGCCGGGCGGACGCCGGAGGTCTGAGCCTCCATCATCAGCCGATCCTGGGCGAGCGGATCATGCCCCAGAATCTCACCCTTGAAGATCCAGACCTTGACGCCGCACACGCCATAGGCGGTGTGGGCTTCCGCCTCGGCATAGTCGACGTTCGCGCGCAGCGTGTGCAGCGGCACCCGCCCTTCGCGATACCATTCGGTGCGGGCGATTTCCGCCCCGCCCAGCCGGCCGCCGCAGGTGATGCGGATGCCTTCGGCACCCAGGCGCAGCGCCGACTGCACCGCCCGCTTCATCGCGCGGCGGAACGCGACGCGGCGCTCAAGCTGGTCGGCCACGCCCTGCGCGACGAGCCGCGCATCGATCTCCGGCTTGCGGATTTCGACGATATTCAGCGACACGTCCGACGAGGTCATCGCGCCGAGCGTACGGCGCAGCTTCTCGATGTCGGCGCCCTTCTTGCCGATGATCACGCCCGGGCGGGCGGCGAAGATCGACACGCGGCACAGCTTGGCCGGGCGCTCGATCACCACCTTGGAAATCGCCGCCTGCGGCAGCGTCTTCATGATGTGCTGGCGGATCTTCAGATCCTCCAGCAGCAGCCGGCCGTAATCATGGCCTTCGGCGAACCAGCGGCTGTCCCAGGTGCGGTTGATCTGGAGGCGCAGGCCGATCGGATTGGATTTCTGACCCATATGCTTATGCCTCTTCCTGCTCGCGCACGACGATCCGGACCTTGCTGAACGGCTTCAGAATGCGGGTCGACTTGCCGCGGCCGCGGGTGGCGAAGCGCTTCATCGTGATCGCCTTGCCGACCGACGCCTCGGCGACGACGAGCGCGTCGACGTCGAGGTTATGGTTGTTCTCCGCATTGGCGACGGCGGAAGCCAGCACCTTGCGGACGTCGACCGCCATCGCCTTGGGCGAGAAGGCCAGGATGTTGAGCGCGTCGCCGGCCTTCTTGCCGCGAATCAGGCCCGCGACCAGATTCAGCTTCTGCGCGCTGCCGCGAATGGCGCCGCCGATGGCGAGCGCTTCCTTGTCGCCGACGCGACGCGGTGCTGCTGGCTTGCCCATTAGCGCTTGCCCTTCCTGTCGGCGGCGTGGCCGGGGAAATACCGGGTCGGCGCGAATTCGCCGAGCTTCATGCCGACCATGTCCTCGTTTACCGAAACCGGCACGAACTTGCGGCCGTTATAGACGTTGAAGGTCAGTCCGACGAACTGCGGCAGGATCGTCGACCGGCGCGACCAGGTCTTGATCGGGGCACGCGCGCTCGTTTCCTGCGCCACTTCCGCCTTCTTCAGCAGATGCAGGTCGACGAACGGACCTTTCCAGATGGAACGGGCCATGACTTACCTCTTCTTCTTCGCGTGGCGCGACCGGATAATCATCTTGTCCGTCGCCTTGTTGTGGCGGGTGCGCGCACCCTTGGTCGGCTTGCCCCACGGGGTAACCGGGTGGCGGCCGCCAGAGGTCCGGCCTTCACCACCGCCGTGCGGGTGGTCGACCGGGTTCTTGGCGACGCCGCGGGTCAGCGGGCGGCGGCCCATCCAGCGGCTGCGGCCGGCCTTGGCGAAATTCTGGTTGGCGTTGTCGTGGTTCGACACCGCGCCGACCGTCGCCATGCAATCCGCCCGGATATAGCGCTGCTCGCCCGAGTTGAGGCGGACGATGACCATGCCGCGATCACGGCCGACGACCTGCACGTAGGTGCCGGCCGAACGGGCGATCTGGCCGCCCTTGCCCGGCTTCATCTCGACATTGTGGACGATGGTGCCGACCGGCATCTGGCCCAGTTCCATCGCGTTGCCCGGCTTCACGTCGGTCTTCTTGCCGGCGACCACCGTATCGCCGATACCCAGACGCTGCGGCGCGATGATGTAGGCCAGCGTGTCGTCCTGATACTTGATCAGGGCGATGAAGGCGGTGCGGTTCGGGTCGTACTCGATCCGCTCGACCACCGCCGGCGCGTCCCACTTGCGGCGCTTGAAATCGATGATGCGATAGCGCTGCTTGTGCCCGCCGGCGATGCCGCGCGAGGTGACATGGCCCTTGTTGTTGCGGCCGCCCGTCTTGCGCTTACCTTCGGTCAGCGCCTTGACCGGCTTGCCCTTCCAGAGCGACGCCCGGTCGACGAGGATGAGGCCGCGCTGGCCCGGGCTCGTCGGATTGTAATGCTTCAGCGCCATCGCTTCAGATTCCCGTCGTCACGTCGATCGACTGACCTTCGGCCAGCGTCACGATCGCTTTCTTGATGTCCGAACGGGTGTAGGGCCGCCCCTTCCACCGCTTGGACTTGCCCTTCTGAACCAGCGTGTTGACGCCGGTCACCGTCACGCCGAACAGCGCCTCGACCGCCGCCTTGATCTGCGGCTTCGAAGCATCGGCAGCGACCTTGAAGACCACCGCGTTATGCTCGGTCAGCATCGTCGCCTTCTCGGTGATGTGGGGCGCAACGACCACGTCGTAATGACGGAGGTCGACCGCGGCCGCGTCCTTCTTCTTAGCCATTGAGGCGCGCCTCCAGCTTTTCGACCGCGGCGCGCGTCAGCACCAGCGTATCATGCTTCAGAATGTCGTAGACGTTGGCGCCGATGGTCGGCAGCACGTTGACACCGACCAGGTTGCCGGACGCCAGCGCGAAGCTGGTGTCGACAGTGTCGCCGTCGATGACCAGCGCGGTGCGGCCGAAGCCGAGCTTGGCGAGGCCAGCGGCCAGCGCCTTGGTCTTGCCGTCCTTCACCGCCAGCCCATCGAGGACGATCAGCTTGCCGTCCTTCGCCTTGGCCGACAGCGCCATCTTCAGGCCGAGCGTGCGGACCTTCTTGTTCAGCGACGGATTGAAGTCGCGAACGCGCGGGCCATGCGCCTTGCCGCCGCCGATGAACACCGGCGCGCGCCGGTCGCCGTGACGGGCGGTGCCGCCGCCCTTCTGGCGACCGAACTTCTTGCCGGTGCGCGCGACATCGCTGCGCTCGCGCGCGGCGCGGGCGGTGCCCCGGCGCTTTTCAAGCTGCCAGGTGACGACGCGGTGCAGGATGTCGGCGCGCGGATCGAGACCGAAAATCTCGTCCTTCAGCTCGATATCGCCGCTCGCCTTGGCATCGAGGGTCTGAACCTTGACCTTCATGGCTTAGCCCTCCTGGCCTTCGGTGGCTTCCGCGGCGGCCTCGACCGGGGCCGGCGTGTCGGCGGGAGCATTCTGGTTGTTGTTGGCGGCGGCCTTCAGGCCGGCCGGATAGGGCGCGTCGGCGTGGCGCGGCACCTTCACCGCGTCCCGGACGATCAGCCAGGCGCCCTTGTGACCAGGCACCGACCCCTTGACGAAGAGCAGCCCGCGCTCGGCATCGGTGCGGACGATCTCCAGATTCTGCTGGGTGCGCTGGCGGTCGCCCATATGGCCCGCCATCTTCTTGTTCTTGAACACGCGGCCCGGATCCTGCCGCTGGCCGGTCGAACCGTGCGAACGGTGCGAAACCGAGACGCCGTGGCTGGCACGCAGACCGCCGAAATTCCAGCGCTTCATCGCGCCGGCGAAACCCTTGCCCTGCGTCTGGCCGGAGATGTCGACGAGCTGGCCGGCGACATAATGGTCGGCCGACAGCTCCGCGCCGACGTCAAGCAGCGCATCCTCGGACACGCGGAACTCGGTCAGCCGCGCCTTCGGCTCCACTTCGGCCTTGCCGAAATGGCCGCGCTGCGGCTTGGCGACATTCTTGGCCTTGGCGGCGCCGGCGCCGAGCTGAACGGCGACATAGCCGTCCCGATCCGCTTCCTTGCGCGCGACGACCTGAACCTTGTCGAGCTGCAGGACGGTAACCGGCACGTGGCGGCCGTCGTCCTGGAACAGGCGGGTCATGCCCATTTTCTTCGCGATCACGCCAGTGCGCATGATCCACATCCTTCCGAACAGAGGCTCACGAGGCTCCCCGCGAGCGTGCCAATGAAAAAGGCCCTGATCTGGGATCAGAGCCAGCCCAAATATCGCGCGCCCCCGTCAGGGCCGGTTTTCCGCTTCAATATCAAAGCGAAAGACGGGGACTCGGTCGCCAGCATGCTGGCCGGTATCCCTGCTTCCCCGCCGCGACAGTTGCCGTGGCGAAAGCCCGCCGACCGAATCAATCGTTCGACGGAGGCGGCCTCTTAGGCCAGTTTGATCTCGACATCAACACCCGCGGCGAGATCGAGCTTCATCAGCGCGTCGACGGTCTGCGGGGTCGGCTGCACGATGTCGAGCATCCGTTTGTAGGTGCGGACCTCGAACTGCTCGCGCGACTTCTTGTCGATGTGCGGGCCACGGTTGACCGTGAACTTCTCGATGCGCGTCGGCAGCGGAATGGGCCCGCGAATGAGCGCGCCGGTGCGACGCGCCGTATCGGCGATGTCGCCGGTCGCCTGATCAAGCACGCGATGATCGAACGCCTTCAGGCGAATGCGGATATTCTGGGTTTCCATGTCCACTACCGATGCGAAAGAGCCACGCCCGTATTGTCGGGCTTCACAAGAGAGGCCGCCCGATTCCTCCTGATGGGGAATCGGGCGGCCGACGACCTGATATTACTTGGTGATCGAGGCGACAACCCCGGCGCCGACGGTCCGGCCGCCTTCGCGGATCGCGAAGCGCAGGCCCTGGTCCATCGCGATCGGCGCGATCAGCTTGACGCCAAGCTGCACATTGTCGCCGGGCATGACCATCTCGGTGCCCTCGGGGAGGACGACCTCACCGGTCACGTCGGTGGTGCGGAAGTAGAACTGCGGGCGGTAGTTGGCGAAGAACGGCGTGTGACGGCCGCCCTCGTCCTTCGACAGCACGTAGACTTCCGAGCTGAACTCGGTGTGCGGGGTGATCGAGCCGGGCTTGGCCAGAACCTGGCCGCGCTCAACCTCGTCACGGCCGACGCCGCGGATCAGCGCGCCGATGTTATCGCCGGCCTCGCCCTGATCGAGCAGCTTGCGGAACATCTCGACGCCGGTGACGACGGTCTTCTTGGTGTCCTTGATGCCGACGATCTCGACTTCCTCGCCAACCTTGACGACGCCGGTCTCGACGCGGCCGGTGACGACGGTGCCGCGACCCGAGATCGAGAACACGTCCTCGATCGGCATCAGGAACGGCTTGTCGAGCGGGCGCTCCGGCTGCGGGATCCATTCGTCGACCGCTTCCATCAGCTTCAGGATCGCGTTCTTGCCGATCTCGTCGTTGCTGTCTTCCAGCGCGGCGAGAGCCGAACCGCGGATGATCGGAATATTGTCGCCGTCGAAATCGCGCTTCGACAGCTCTTCGCGGATTTCCAGCTCGACCAGCTCGAGGATTTCCTCGTCGTCGACCTGATCGACCTTGTTCATGAACACGACCATGGTCGGCACGCCAACCTGCTTGGCGAGCAGGATGTGCTCCTTGGTCTGCGGCATCGGGCCGTCGCTGGCCGACACGACCAAGATCGCGCCGTCCATCTGCGCGGCGCCGGTGATCATGTTCTTCACATAGTCGGCGTGACCCGGGCAGTCGACGTGCGCATAGTGGCGCTTGGCGGTCTCGTACTCGACGTGGCTGGTGGCGATGGTGATGCCGCGCTCACGCTCTTCCGGCGCCTTGTCGATGTTGTCGTAGGCGGTGAACGTCGCGCCGCCGGTTTCCGCCAGCACCTTGGTGATCGCCGCGGTCAGCGACGTCTTGCCGTGGTCGACGTGACCGATGGTGCCGATGTTGCAGTGCGGTTTGGTCCGCTCGAACTTCGCTTTCGCCATTTTTCCTACCTTCTTTCAGATCCGTTTTCCGAGCGAACCGCCCGAGGCGGAGGCGCCCATAACCATAAATCCAGCGTTATGCCAGCTTCGCCTTCACCTCGTCGGCGACGTTGGCGGGCACTTCGTCATAATGCGAGAACTGCATCGTGTATTGCGCGCGCCCCTGGGTGAACGAGCGCAGCTGGTTCACATAGCCGAACATATTGGCAAGCGGGACCATCGCTTCAACCGCGGTCGCGTTGCCGCGCGTGTCCGTGCCCTGGATCTGGCCGCGCCGCGAGTTGAGGTCGCCGATGACGTCGCCCAGATAATCTTCCGGCGTCACCACCTCGACCTTCATGATCGGCTCGAGCAGCTTGATGCCGGCCTTCTGCGCCGCCTCGCGCATGGCTGCGCGGCCGGTGATCTCGAACGCCAGCGCCGACGAGTCGACGTCGTGATAGGCGCCGTCGGTCAGGTGGATCTCGAAATCGATGATCGGGAAGCCGATCAGCGAACCGGTCGCCGCCGTCTCGCGCATGCCCTTCTCGACCGACGGGATATATTCCTTGGGAATATTGCCGCCCTTGACCTCGTCGAAGAACTGGATGCCCGAACCGCGCTCGCCGGGGACCAGCGAGACCTTGACGCGGCCGAACTGGCCGGAGCCGCCCGACTGCTTCTTGTGGGTGTAGTCGATGTCGACCGGCTTCGCGAGATACTCGCGATAGGCGACCTGCGGCGCGCCGACATTCGCCTCGACCTTGAACTCGCGCTTCATGCGGTCGACCAGGATCTCGAGGTGAAGCTCACCCATCCCCTTGATGATGGTCTGGCCGCTCTCGGCATCGCTGGTCACGCGGAAGGACGGATCCTCGCGCGCCAGACGGTTGAGCGCGACGCCCATCTTCTCCTGGTCGGCCTTGGTCTTCGGCTCGACCGCGACCTCGATCACCGGATCCGGGAACTCCATGCGCTCCAGGATGATCGGCGCGTTCTGGGCGCACAGCGTGTCGCCGGTGGTCGTGTCCTTGAGCCCGGCCAGCGCGACGATGTCGCCCGCATAGGCTTCCTGGATGTCCTCGCGGCTGTTCGCATGCATCAACAGCATGCGGCCGACCTTTTCCTTCTTGTCCTTGACCGAGTTGGTGACGGTCGAGGCCGCCTCCAGCTTGCCCGAATAGACGCGGGCGAAGGTCAGCGTGCCGACGAACGGGTCGTTCATGATCTTGAACGCCAGCGCGGAGAACGGCGCGTCGTCCGCCGCCGGGCGAGTGTCGTGGGTCTCACCGTCAAGCTTGACGCCCTCGACCGGCGGAATGTCGAGCGGCGACGGCAGATAGTCGATGACCGCGTCGAGCAGCGGCTGGACGCCCTTGTTCTTGAACGCGGAGCCGCACAGCACTGGCACGAACGAGAAGTTCAGCGTGCCCTTGCGGATCAGCCGGCGCAGCGTGTCGGCGTCCGGCTCCTGCCCGTCGAAGAATGCCTCCATCGCGGCGTCGTCCTGCTCGACGGCCGCCTCGATCAGCGCCTGACGGGCCGCGGCGGCCGCGTCCTTCAGGTCGTCGGGAATATCCGTGATCTCGAACTTGGCGCCCAAGCTCTCCTCGAGCCAGATGATCGCGCGGTTCTCGACCAGGTCGACCAGCCCCTTGAAGCTGCTCTCGATGCCGATCGGCAGATAGAGGACCAGCGGGCGCGCGCCGAGGCGGTCGCGGATCATGTCGACGCAGCGCTCGAAATTGGCGCCGGTGCGGTCGAGCTTGTTGACGAAGCACATCCGCGGGACGTGATATTTCTCGGCCTGGCGCCACACCGTTTCCGACTGCGGCTCGACGCCGGCGACACCATCGAAGCAGGCGACCGCGCCGTCGAGCACGCGCAGCGAGCGCTCGACCTCGATCGTGAAGTCGACGTGACCGGGCGTGTCGATGATGTTGACGCGGTGATCGCGCCAGAAGCAGGTCGTCGCGGCCGACGTGATCGTGATCCCGCGTTCCTGCTCCTGCTCCATCCAGTCCATCGTCGCGGTCCCCTCGTGGGTCTCGCCGATCTTGTAGGACTTGCCGGTGTAATAGAGGATGCGCTCGGTCGTCGTCGTCTTGCCGGCGTCAATATGCGCCATGATGCCGATGTTGCGATATTTCTCGAGCGGATGGCTGCGGGCCATGATCTGAAACTCCGATGCCGGGGCGACGACGGCGCCGCCCCGGCCAGGTGGTGACTGTTTTACCAGCGATAATGGCTGAAGGCGCGGTTCGCCTCGGCCATGCGGTGCGTGTCCTCGCGCTTCTTCACCGCGTTGCCGCGATTCGCCGAAGCGTCCATCAGCTCGCCCGACAGCCGCGCGGCCATCGTATGTTCGCTGCGCGCGCGCGCCGCCGCGATCAGCCAGCGGATCGCCAGCGCCTGCGAACGCTCGGGGCGGACCTCGACCGGGACCTGATAGGTCGCACCGCCGACGCGGCGGCTGCGGACCTCGATGCCCGGCTTCACATTGTTGAGCGCGTCATGAAACACCTGCAACGGGTCCTTCTTGGCACGCGCCTCGACGGTGTCGAGCGCGCCATAGACGATGCCCTCGGCAACGGCTTTCTTGCCGTCGAGCATGACGCTGTTCATGAACTTGGAAAGAACGATATCCCCGAACTTCGGATCGGGCAGGATTTCCCGCTTCTCGGGGCGACGACGACGAGCCATTGGCTGAATCCTTCGTTGAAAGGCCTGATCTTACTTCGGGCGCTTGGCGCCGTACTTGGAACGGCTCTGCCTGCGGTCCTTGACGCCCTGGGTGTCAAGCACGCCGCGCAGGATGTGGTAGCGCACACCGGGAAGGTCGCGCACGCGGCCGCCCCGGATCAGCACCACGGAGTGCTCCTGAAGGTTGTGGCCTTCGCCGGGAATGTAGCTGATGACTTCGCGGCTGTTGGTCAGACGGACCTTGGCGACCTTGCGCAGCGCCGAGTTCGGCTTCTTCGGGGTCGTCGTGTAGACGCGGGTGCAAACGCCGCGCTTCTGCGGGTTCGCCTCCATCGCAGGGACCTTCGAACCGGCCTTCTGCGGATCGCGGCCCTTGCGGACCAACTGGTTAATCGTCGGCATGAAGCCTTCACCTTTCAAGCGGTTACTTTGCCGGAGCCCGAAAACGAACCAACACAAAAGAGCCATGGGACCGTTCGACCCCTTGGCCCTCGCATGACCCGGCAATGTTCAAGCGCGCCCGCCAATCCGCGCACGTCTCCGATGACGAGTCCGCGGGCGAGGGCGGCCTATAGCGATGGAGTCGGAAACGGTCAACCGGGCGCCCCGGCGCCGGCCGGTCAGGCGCCGAGTGCCATCGGCGTGCCGTCCGGGCCAGCGGCATAGGCGGCTTCGTCCAATATCCCCTCGCGCTTGGCGACGACGGTCGCGACCACCGCCTGGCCGGCGACGTTGACCGCCGTCCGCCCCATGTCGAGGATCGGGTCGATGGCGAGCAGCAGGCCTGCGCCTTCCAGCGGCAGGCCCAGCGTGGTCAGCGTCAGCGTCAGCATGACGATCGCCCCGGTCAGCCCCGCCGTCGCCGCGGAGCCGACGACCGAGACGAAGACGATCAGGAAATAGTCCGTCACACCCAATGGCAGGCCGAAATATTGTGCGACGAACAGCGCGGCGATGGCAGGATAGACGGCGGCGCAACCATCCATCTTCGTCGTCGCGGCAAGCGGGATGGCGAAGGCGGCATAGCCGCGCGGCACGCCGAGCGCGCGTTCGGTCACCGCCTCGGTCACCGGCATCGTGCCGATCGACGAGCGCGAGACGAAGCCGAGTTGGATCGCCGGCCATGCCTTCTCGAAGAAGCGCAGCGGATTGAGGCCGTGAAGCGCGAGGATCGCCGGGTAGACGACGGCTATGACCAAAGCGAGGCCGATATAGACGGCGGCGGCGAACCAGCCGAGACGGGCCAGCGAGTCCCAGCCGTACAGCGCGACCGCCCGGCCGAACAGGCCGATCGTGCCGATCGGCGTCAGCCGGATCACCCACCACAGCAGCTTGCGCACGATCGCCAGCGCCGACTGGTTGAAGGCAAGGAAAGGTTCGCCTGCCGCGCCGGTACGCAACGCAGCCACGCCGACCAGGATCGAGATGACGACGATCTGCAAGACATTGAACGACAGCGTCGTCGTCGCGCCGCCATCGGCCAGCCTGGTCGACACCGCCAGGCCGAGCCAATTGGCCGGCACCAGCCCTTTCAGGAAATCCAGCCAGCTGCCCACTTCTCGCGGGGCAACCGCCGCAGCCGCGTCGACGCCGCTGCGCAGGCCGGGCTGGAGCACGGTGCCAAGGACCAGCCCGATACTGACCGCGATCAGGGCGGTGAGCGCGAACCACAGCAACGTCTGGGCAACCAGACGCCCGGCATTGTTCAGGCTGCGCAGATTGGCGATGCTGGCGACGATAGCGGTGAACACCAGCGGCGGCACCAGCGCCTTCAGCAATTGGATGAAGATGGTGCCGGTGGTATCGAGCGCCACCGGCAACCAGCTTCCCGCCGGCATGCCGCGCGCGATCAGCCCGAACAGCAGGCCGAGCAGCATCCCGGCCAGCACCTGCAGGCCGAAGCTGTCGAAGAAACGGGTCGCGGGGCGAGCGGAACCAGCCATCGCGCTCAGGTGCGCTTTTGATCCGTGATTACAACATAGTTTGCCTTGGGGGCGGTCAAGCCCGGCTGGGCGCCGACCCAGCCAAAGCCCGGCCGGCGCACGCAAAGCCGGCACCGAGCAGCCAGCCGGCCAGCACATCGCTTGGCCAATGCACGCCCAGAACGACGCGCGATACGCCGATCAACGCGACCACGACCAGCGCCGGCACCGCCAGACGCCGGTCGACCAGCAGCACGAGCAAGAGCCAGAATGCCATGTTGCTGGCGGCATGGCCGCTCGGAAAGCTGAGGTCCGACACCCGGTCGAGATGCGCAAGAAGGTCGGGGCGCGGCCGTGCGAATCCCATTTTCAGCCCGCTATTGGTGACGGCGACGGCGGTCATCGTGCCGACCAGCACCGCCGCTGCCCGGCGGCGCCCCTTCCAGACCAGCAGCCCTGCAATCGCGACGCCGGCGAGGCTGCGCGGCCAGCCGTCCCCCACATGGGTCGCCGCCAGCCACAAGCCGGCGGAGGTGCGCCAGCCGGCCACCGCGTTGACGACACGCGGATCGAATCCCGGCGTGCCGGCGACAGTGATCCATAGCCCGAATGCCAGCGCCGCCGCGATCAACAGCGCGCCGGCCAGCAACCACGCGGTTCGGTGCGATGCCGCCAAGCCTTCTTCCATCCTCGCCATCGTCGCGGGCCGGCACCCGGCGGTCAATACTTCAGCGGATCGTGTCCCCAGTTCATCAGCGAATAGCGCCAGCGAGAGGTGACGTCATTCTCCGGCCGCTGCGCCAGATGGCGCCGGCAAAAGCCAACCACCTTGCGCATGTGGGCATAATCATCATCGCGCAACGCCGCCACCGGCGTCCGCAGCAGGACGACGATACGGCGGCCGGATGCATGGCCGATGCTCTCGCGGGTAGGATCGCCGTCCTTCCATCCCACCCGCCGGCTTTCGTCTGTTTCCAGCCACGCGGCCAGTTCCGTCGCCGTCATGTTCACGGCAGTCTGGAAATCCCGGCAGATCTGGTCCCGATCCGACATTGTCATCGCCGCTGAACACCGCGCTGGCCGACACGTTCCACCCTAGTCGGCCTGCTTGACCAGCGTACCGCCCTTGATGACCACGGTGACTTTCTGGAGTTGGCGGATGTCCTGCAGGGGATCGCCGACGACCGCGATGATGTCGCCATAGCGGCCGACCGCGATTGCCCCGACATTGTCGGCCTGGCCAAGCGCCTCTGCCGCGTTTCTGGTCGCCGCCTGGATCGCCTGCATCGCCGTCATGCCCCATTCGACCATCTTGGCGAATTGCTTCGCATTGTCGCCGTGCGGATAGACGCCGGCGTCCGTGCCGAACAGCATCGGCACGCCGGCGCGGACGGCGCGGCGGAAGGTCTCACGCTGGAGGCGGCCGATCATCCGTTCCTTCTCCAGGCTTTCCGGGAGGGTGCCGTTGGCCTCGCCGGTCGCCAGAATATAGTCGTCATTATAGATATCCATGTCGAACCAGGTGCGGGTCTTGGCCGCCAGCGCGATCGTCGCGTCGTCGGCCAGGCTACAATGCTCGATCGTGTCGATGCCGGCCTCGATCGCGGCGCGTATGCCGGCATTGCCATGGGCGTGGGCGGCGACCTTCAATCCCAGCATGTGCGCCTCGTCCGCGATCGCCTTCATTTCCTCACGTGTCAGTTGCTGGCCGCCGACCGAATCACCGAGCGAGAACACGCCGCCGGTCGCGCAGATCTTGATCACCCGCGCGCCGTATTTGTGCAGCCAGCGCACCTTCTGCCGGCCGGCCTCCGGGCTGTCGACGGCCGATGGCGAGACGCGATCCATGCCGGGCGGCAGGCCGGTTTCGTCGCAATGGCCGCCGGTCGCGCCGATCGCATAACCGGCGGCGGTGATCCGCGGGCCAGGCACATAACCGCCGTCGATCGCCTGACGCAGGCCGACATCCTGGAAACCCGCCGCCCCGACGTTGCGGACCGAGGTGAAACCGGCCTCCAGCGTCCTTTTCGCATTGGCGACGCCGACCGCGCTCCAGAAGCTGTCGCTATATTGCAGGCCGCGATAGCCGCCGATCTCGGCCAGGCTGGTCAGGTGGACATGCATATCGATCAGGCCGGGCAGGATCGTCTTGCCGGACAGGGTGATTCGTTTCGCATCAGCTGGAATCCGTGGCGTACCACCAACCGAGGTGATCCGTCCGTCGGTGATGACCACCACCGGATCGGCGACCATCCGTCCGGCCAGCACGTCGACCATCCGGTCGGCGGTGACCACGATCGTTTCGGCCCCGGCCGGAGCGGTAGCGAGCGCGGCCGCCATCAGCATGAAAAAGCGCATGTTTTCGTCCCCTGTTCCGACCCGCATGGATGCACGTTCCCACACCCCGCTGCAAGCCGCGACACACGGCGCACAGCCCGCCGAGCCCGTCGCATTCCAGGACATGTTTTTCGTATTTACCGCGTTTGAAAAACGTGGTTTCCAACATGGAAGTCATATCCTTCGGGCACGCAGAGTCAGCAACCTCGCTTTTAGGGGACATGTGATGAAGCGCGCAGTTTTCCTGGCCGCCGCCCTGCTTTCCGCACCGGCGACCGCAACCACCATTCAGTATGCCAATTTCGACTCAACCGCCGGGCTGCAACTGAACGGCAACGCCGCCGCGGCGAACGACGGCAGCCGCAACGTGCTGCGCCTGACCCCGGCGCTCAGCGGGCAGGCTGGCGGCGCCTTTTCCGCCACGCCAATCGCCCTGTCGGGCGACTATAGCTTCAGCACCCGCTTCACGTTCAACATCAACCAGTATGGCGGCCTGGCCGGCGGCGCCGACGGCCTGGTCTTCGTCATCCAGACCAACCCGACCATCCTTGGCGGCACCGGCGGCGGCATCGGCTACGAAGGCACGCCGAACAGCATCGGCATCGAGTTCGACACGTTCAACAACGGCGGCGGCTACAACGACGCCAACGACAACCATATCGGCGTCGATCTGGGCGGCAGCATCACGTCGGTCTATACTTTGAATACCCTGCCCTACACGTTGAAATCGGGAACCGACCTGACGGCGTGGGTCGACTATGACGGCGCCAACGACCTGCTCGAGGTCCGTTTCAGCGATTCCGGCAACCGGCCGATAGCGGCGCTGTTCAGCTATACCGTCGACCTGAACGCGGTGTTGAGCGCGCCGAACGCGTTCGTCGGCTTTTCCTCCGGCACCGGGTCGGGCTGGGCGAACCACGACATCGTCAACTGGGAGTTCCGCGACACCTATGCGCCGATCACCGGCGGCGTGCCGGAACCGGCGACCTGGGCGATGCTGATCGCCGGCTTCGGCCTGGTCGGCGGAGCGCTGCGCGGCCGGCGGCGCACGACTGCCCTCGCCTGAGCGGCGACGCGGCGAAGGGACGGGCGCCGGCCGGGGTGGGCCGGCGCCCGTTTTTGCACGCCACGCATGGACGCTACCGCCGCGCCCCGGCTATAAATCGGCGGCGGCGGGCTCGGGATGGCGGACGGATGACGGACAGCGACAGGACAATCACCGTGCGGCGGATGGCCTTTCCCTTCTCCGCCGACATGGAGCGGGTATTCATCCGCAACGATCCGGCCGGGTCCTACCTGTTCCTCGGCACCTGGATGATGCTGCCCTATCTGGAGCCGTATCTGATCCGGACGATGGGCCAGGCGCTGCCGCACGTCACCGACCCGGCGCTGAAGGCCGCGATCCGCGGTTTCTGCGCGCAGGAGGGCGAGCACCACCGCCAGCACGCCCGCGCTAACGACGTGATCCGTTCTCTGCGCCCCGGCTTTGCCGCGTTGAAGGCGCTGGAGGCGGAACTGGACGCCGAATATCGCAGCTTCACCAGAACGCGGTCGCTGGCGTTCAACCTGGCCTATGCCGAGGGGTTCGAGGCGCTGACCTGCGCCACCGCCTGCACACAGTTGCAGCTTGGCGCGTTCGACCGAGTCGACAGCCCGCTCGCCGCGCTCGCCAAATGGCATGTGATGGAGGAACTGGAGCATCGCAGCGTCGCCTTCGACGTCTATCGCCATATCGTCGGCGGCTGGCGCCGGCGGGTAATCGCCGGCATCCGCGCCCAGGCACATTTCATCCGCTGGGGCCTGCGCTTCGCCCGGCTGATGCGCGAGGCGGACGCGGAGACGATGGCCGCCTATGACAGCCCGGCCCAGCGCGCGGACCGCAACGCGTTCAACCGGCTCTACCTGCGCCACTTCCTGCCCCGCGCGCTGCGCATGCACATGCCTTGGTACGACCCGGCGCGCATCGCCCTGCCCCCGGCCTATGAGGAAGCACGGCAGCATTTCTCCGCGGTCGCGACCGAAGCTGCGCCTGTGTGAAACATTGGTCATCCGCTGCCCACCTCGACGACAGACGGCCGGCAGCATGCTGAAGCGGGGACATGGGAGATAATCGGGAATGACCGCCGCGCGCAGGCTGGGAGGCACGATGCTGCTGCTTCTGGGCATCGCCATGGCAGGCTGGCTGATCCATCTCCACGCCGCCGGACAACGCCCGCCGTCGGCAGGCAACGCCGCACTGCCCGGTGTGACGTTGGAGCCGGCAGCGCGGCCGGATCGACCCGGCCTGCTCGTCACCAGCCTGCGCACGACCGGAGACACAGCCCAGCACGCCCTGCGTGTCGGCGATCGGATCGAGGCGATCGACGGACGGGCAGTCGCCTCGCTGCGCGACATCACCCGCACGGTCGATGAGGACAGCAATCCGGTATTGACGCTGCGCCTCAGACGCGGCGATCAACGGATCGACGTGCGGATCGATCGCCGCGCGGAAGGAGTGAGCGCGCATGGCGCATAGGATCCTGCTGGTCGAGGACGACGCCGCGACGTCGGCCTACATTGCCAAGGGCCTGATCGAGGAGGGCTTCGTCGTCGACGTCGCCGACAATGGCCGCGACGGCCTGTTCCACGCCACCGGCGGCGACCACGACGCGATCATCCTCGACCGAATGCTGCCCGGCATGGACGGCATGGTCGTTCTCGCCGCACTGCGCGCCGCCGGGGTCGAGACGCCGGTAGTGCTGCTGTCGGCGCTCGCCTCGGTCGACGACCGCGTCGGCGGGCTGACCGCCGGGTCCGACGATTATCTGACCAAGCCATTCGCCTTCGCGGAGTTGCTCGCCCGGCTGCGGCTGCTGCTGCGCCGCCGCCCCCGTAGCACGGCACCGGAAACCCGGCTGGTCTGCGACGACCTGGAAATGGACCTGCTGTCGCGCAAGGTCAGGCGCGGCGGCGCACCGATCGACCTCCAGCCGCGCGAATTCAAGCTGCTCGAATATCTGCTGCGCCACCAGGAACAGGTCGTCACCCGCACCATGCTGCTCGAAGGGGTGTGGGACTATCATTTCGATCCCGGCACCAACGTCATCGACGTGCATGTCAGCCGGCTGCGCAAGAAGCTGGACGACGGCCATCCCCGCCCGCTGCTGCACACGGTGCGCGGCGCCGGCTACCGGCTGGGCCTCGGCGATTGACCCCGGCGCGCGGCCTGTCCGCGATCGCCCGTTCGGCATCGTTCCGCTTCGCGGCCCTCGTCTTCATCCTCCAGCTACTGTCGGCGGGCGCGATCCTGGCGACGGTTCGCCAGTTGATCCTCGACGAGCTGCTGGGCGACAGCCGCGCGCTGTCGGTGGAACTACGCGACGACCTGCTGTCGACCTATGGCAGCGGCGGCGACGCTGCCCTCGCCGGCGCCATCCGCGCGCGGCTGGTCAGTGCCGGCAATGCCGACACGGTATTGCTGCTCGCCCGCGCCGACGGCCAGCCCGTCGCCGGCAACCTTGGCGCCTGGCCGCCCAACATCACCCCTGGCGCGCCATGGCGGACCATCGACCTGTTTCGGGTCGGCAGCGCCCGGCCGGAACGCATGGAGCTGGTGTCGGCGGCGCTGCCCGGCGGCGACCGCCTGCTTGCCGGCCATGTCGTCGAGAACAGCCTGAAGCTGAACCGCGTGGTCGAGGCCGCGCTGCTCAGCGCTTTGCTGCTGGCGCTGCCGTTGGCGCTGATCGGCGCATGGGCCGCGGCGCGGCTGATCGACGGCCGGCTGCGCAACATCGCCGCGACGGCGCGCGCCGTCGGCGGCGGCGACCTGTCGCACCGGGTGGTGCCGGACGGCAGCGGCGACGCGTTCGAGGCGGTCGGCCTGTCGATCAACGCGATGCTGGAACGGATCGAAGCGCTGGTCAGCGAATTGCGGATCGTCACCGATGGCCTGGCCCACGATCTGCGTTCACCGCTGACCCGATTGAAGGCGACGCTGGAGCGCGCGCTGGGCGAAGCGCGAGACAGCAGCGGGCAGACGGCGCTGGCGACGGCGCTAAGCGAGGCGGATACCCTACTGACCATGCTGTCGACGGCATTACAGATCAGCCGCGCCGAAGCCGGCATCGGTCGCGACCGCTTCGCTATCACCGACCTGACCCGGATGCTCGGCGACCTTGTCGAGATGTACGGCCCGCTGGTCGAGGAACGCGGCCTGACCATCGCCCAGGACCCGGGCGCGCCACTACTTGTCCCCGTCCATCGCGAGCTGCTTGGCCAGGCGGTTGCCAATCTTGTCGACAACGCCGTCAAATATGGTGCCGGACATATTCAGCTGGCGGCGGCGCCCACCGCCGACGGCGCTGAGATCGTCATCGCCGACGGCGGCCAGGGCATCCCCGCCGAGCGGCGGGCCGAAGCAGTCCGCCGCTTCGGCCGGCTCGATGCCGCCCGCCATGTCGGCGGCGCCGGCCTTGGCCTGGCACTGGTCGCCGCGGTCGCCCGGCTGCACGGCGGCACGTTGACGCTGGAGGATAACGGGCCCGGCCTGCGCGTGCGGATGACACTGGCGGCGTAAGCTTAGAGTTTGTCCGCATCAGGTGGAATCGACACCGGCCGCTTGAACAGGACAAACTCTAAGCGGCAGCCGCAACCGTGCCGGTGCGTTCCAGCTTGCCCCAGCCGACCCGCGGCCCACCGGCGGCGGCGGCGACCGCGCGGATCACGACCGAATACATCAACTGGCGGTAAACGAAGCGCTGGGTAAGGAGGAGAAGCAGCGGGTAGCGCCGTTCGCGCGGGTCGAGCCGATAGGCGATCCAGCCGCAGACCGCGTCGATCGCGGTGAACGCCAGCCAATATACGGCCATGCGGATCACGTCGGTATGGGTCTGTGCCCAGCCGTGCTGCTGCACGCGCATGATGGTCGCGATCGCACTCGCCACCAGTGCAAGGTCGATGACCGGCGAGATCAGCGCGAACAGGATCTGAAACAGCCAAGCTTGCGGCAGGCCGACCAGCGCCAGCCCCTGCGGCCGCCCCGTGCGCAGCACCGCGCGGTGCTTCCACAGGCATTGCAACGTACCGAACGCCCAGCGAAAACGCTGGCGGGCAAGGGTGCGGAAGCTCTGCGGCGCCTCTGTCCACGCCACGGCATCGGCATCGTAGGCGACGGTCCAGCCGATCCGCTGGATGGCAATGGTCAGATCCTGGTCCTCGGCCAGCGTGTCGACCGGATAGCCGCCTACCGCGTCGAGCGCGGCGCGGCGCCACGCCCCGACCGCGCCCGGCACGACGGTGATCGCGCCGAAGCGATCGAGCGCACGCCGCTCCAGGTTCTGCGCGGTGACATATTCGACCGATTGCCAGCGTGTCGCGAGGTTGACCTTGTTGCCGACCTTGTCGTTGCCGGCGACGGCGCCGATCGCCGGATCGGCGAACCAGCGGACCAGCCGGGCAATGGTATCCGGCTCGAACTGCGTGTCGGCGTCGAGCGCGACGACGATCTCCCCCCGCGCCAGCGCCAGCGCACGGTTGAGCGCTGCCGCCTTGCCGCCATTCTCCAGTGTCAACAACCGCACCCGCTGTTCGCCGGCGAAGCTGGTCGCGACGATCGCGCTGGTGTCGTCGACGGAGCCGTCGTCGACAACGATCACCTCGATCCGTACATCGCGGCTCGCGAGCACTCGCCGGATGGAGGCAGCGATCACCCGCGCTTCGTTATAGGCGGGGATAATGACCGAGACGAAGCGGGCGGGGTCGACGGGCGGCGGCACCCGGCGATTGCCGGGCAGGGTGGAGCGTACCGCCAGCACCGCGATCAACACCGCCCGACCGATGCCCAACGTGATCGCGACGAAGAACAGCCATTTGAGCAGCCAGCCGAGCGCCGCGACCGCCAAGAAGATGCCGACGTCGGCGCGAACGGCGACCAGATCGGACCCGGCGACCGGCGGCATCGCCTGCGCTACGCTCAGCCCGGCCAGCGCCGAGACGGGAACGAAGCGATAGCCCCGCGCCCTGAGGCCGTCGATGATCGCCGGCAGCGCCGCCACCGTCTGCGCCCGCACGCCGCCGCCGTCGTGGAGCAGCACGATCTGGCCCGAACGTTCTGCATTGCCGGCCTCCACCTGCCGCAGCGCGTTGCGGATGATCGCGGCAACGCCGGGCGTCCGCCAATCCTCCGTATCGACATGCAGGCCGACATTGACGTAACCGGCCTGCTGCGCCTGCAGGGCCGGGCCGAGTTCGTCCGCCGTGGTCGGTTCGGCATCGCCGAAATAGGGGGCGCGGAACAGGCGCATCGACCGGCCCGTATAGGCCTCGATCAGCCGCTGGGTGGCGTTCAGTTCGATCCGCATGCCGCGCGGCGATTCGAGCGCGAGGTTGGGATGCGTGTAGCTGTGGCTGCCGATCTCGCTGCCCTGCGCCAATATATCGCCAAGCAGCAGCGGATGCTCCATCGCGTTTTCGCCGATGACGAAAAAGGTCGCCGGCACCCGTTTTCGCTTGAGGATGGCCAGGATCTTCGGTGTCCAGTCGGCATCGGGGCCGTCGTCGAAGGTCAAAGCGACCAGCCCGGGGCGGTAGCCGGTCCGGCGCACCACGTAAGGCGTGGGCAGCGCACCGTAACGCTCGTCGCGGATCAGGCCGTCGGCATCGCTGACCACCATGCGATGGCCGGTGGTCGGCGCACTGTCGATGTGGACGATCTCGCCATTGCCCTCGACATCGACATTGCCGACCGGGGTGATCGCCGACAGGTCCGGCGGGTGGGCGTGGCCGTAGGCGGCAAGCGCCGGCCAGACGCCGGGATCCTCGCTGCCCAGCCGCCACAGCGCGACGCCGCCGACCCCGGCGACGCGCGCGGCACGGAGCTGGTTCCACGCGGTTGCCGCGTCGAGCATCCACACCCGATGCGGAACGCCATTTTCCTCATAGGCGAAGGTTGGGTTGCCGCTTGCGGCATCGAACGCGATCGCGGCGCCACTGTCGTGGGCGACCAGCCACGCCTCCTCGACGGTCAGCGCATCGACGGTGCCGTGCCAATCATAGGCATAGCTGCCGATCGCCAGGATCGCCTTCGGTCCGGCGGCGCGCATCGCCGCGCGCAGTTGGGCGACGAACCATGGCTGGGAGGCGATCGGCCCCGGCGTGCCGCCAAGCCAATGCTCGTCATAGTCCATGACGAACAGCCGGTCGGTGACCCGGGCATAGGCGGCGATATCCCAATCGGCATCGCCGACCGGCACAGTCGCGGCAACGACCAGCCCCTGTAAGGCGAACCGCGCCCGCGCCTCAGCCAGGAAACGGCGATAGGGGCGCTGCGCCGCCGGCGGCAGATCCTCGAAATCAAAGACGATGCCGGCTCCATGCTCGGCCGCAACCATCGCCGCGGCGCCGTCCAGCAGGCGCGCGCGCGCCGCTGCGTCGGCGAACAGCGCGGCCGCGCCTGCCCCGTCCCAATGGCCGGCGGCACTGTTCTGGATCATCGGCAGCACCTTCGGCCGGCGCAGTTGCCCGGTCATGATCCGCGAAAAGGCGCGATCATGCGTGTAGACGAACCGGTGATCCGCGCCGATGACGGAGGCGAGGCCGGGCACCACCCAGTCGAGCTGGCCGACATGGTGGCGCAGCGACGCGCGGCTGGCGTCGTCCCACGGCACATAGAAGGCGGCGGTAAGCGGATTGCCGGCACCGCGCGAAGGTGGTGCCGCCGGCAACCACAGGCCAAGCCCGCGCCCGGCAGCATGGACGCCGCGGGTCAGCCGGCGGCGGATATGGGCGATCTGGGCGGGAAGCGGCCGGGGCTGCGGCCGTTCGACTCCCAGCGGCAGCGGATCGGGGACCGGCACTTCTGCGATGGTCGCGCCAAGCACGACGGCGGCGGCGGCGATCAGCAACAACAGCAGGAACAGGCCGCGCAGCAGCCATTTGCGACGCCGGCCGCTCGCATCGAAGAAAACCGGCCTGGTCATCGCGCCGCGCCCCGTAGCGCGGAACGGCACCCGGTAACGGGGGCCCCAGGTGCCGTTCCGCGGCAATCGAACCGACTGGAGGAGACTGGTCCGACCGCTGCCGTCTAGCGACCGCCCGATGAGGGACCGATGGCCGGAGAATGAACGATCGGTAAGGTGGCGGCGGAACGGCCGCCGAACGCGGCGTTATGGTAGAAAAAGGGTAAACGGGACTGTTCCGACGGGCAATCCGTGGCAATATATGGCCAACGTATGACAGACCACATGCAGGGACGGACCGACGTTGACGATGGATAACGGAAACGACACCGCCAACACGCAGAACCGGGTGACCGACAGAGCCACCGTATCGGCCGACGTCAAGCTGCGCCTGGCCGGCGGCAAGCCGATCGACGTGCGGCTGATCGACCTGTCGACATCGGGATTTCGAACCGAGTTCGTGTCGCGCCTGCATACCGGCGACCACCTCTGGCTGATCCTGCCGGGGCTGGCGCCGCTATTCGCGAAAGTGGCGTGGAGTGACGGGGTGGTCACCGGCTGCCATTTCGAAAAGCCCATCCACATCGCGGTGTTCGACCGCATCGTCGAGACGCTGCGCTGACCAGCGCCGGCGGATAACCGCGTTCAGCGCCGGCCGATCAGGCGTTCCAGCGTGCGGGTGTGGAGGCTATCGCTCTCCTCTTCGCCATAGGCGCGTTCGATGTCGCGGCGTATCCCCTCCAGCTCCGCTTCGCCGAGATGCTCTATGCCGATGAAGGCGTTGCGGGCGCTCTCGACAGCGCGGATCAGCTCGTCGAGCTTGGCCTGGATGGCGCTGGCATCGCGGTTCTGAGCGTTCTGGATCAGGAACACCATCAGGAACGTGACGATCGTCGTGCCGGTGTTGATCACCAGCTGCCAGGTATCGGAATAGCCGAACAGCGGCCCGCTCATTCCCCAGACGGCAACCACAAGCAGCGCCAGCGCGAACGCCGCGGGCCGCCCGGCCCAGGCGGCAACCCTCGTTGCCAGCCGCTCGAATAGCCTCTCCATACGAATTCCTCGCCTGTTTCACGCCTGGAACGATAGCGAGGCTCGCCGGTTCCGGCCCCGGGCGCTTCAGCCCATATGCGGTTCGAACAGCCGGCCGCGCTCGGTGACGAACACCGCCGCCAACGCGCTCACCCCGCACAGCAGGAAGCCAAGTGCGAGCGGCACGGTGGTGCCGTCGAACGCCTGGCCCATAGCGATGCCGATCAGGCCGCCGACGAGCGTCGCGACGAAGCCCTGCACGCTGGCGGCGGTGCCCGCGAGCCCGCCCATATGCTCCATCGCCATCGCGCCGAAATTGGCGCTGGCCAGCCCGAAACAGCCCATCATCAACGCCTGGACCAGCGCGAAGCTGACCAACGTTTCCAGTTCGAGCAAAGCTATCGCCAGATGCAGTCCGGCCAGCGCGATGAAGCCGATCAGCGCGCCATGCGAAATCCGCCGCGTGCCGAGGCGGATGACGAAGCGCGAATTGAGCACCGCCGCCACCGCCATCGTCCCGGCCATCGCCGCGAAAACCGGACCGAGCAGGCGTGGCGAGGCAAAGGTGTCGGAGAAAATCTGCTGCACCGAGTTGATGAAGCCGAACAGCGCGCCGGACAGCAGGGCCAGCGCCAGCGTGTAGCCGACCGACATCCGCTCGCTCAGCACCGTCCGCCACCCGGCGGTGATCGTCGGCACCGACAGCACCAGCCGCCGGTCCGGCGGCAGGGTTTCCGGCAGGCGCAGCCCGGTCCACAAGAACAGGCCGAAGGTGGCGACCGCCAGCACCGCGAAGATCCAGCGCCATTCCGCGACGAGCAGTATCAGCTGCCCGACCGTCGGCGCCAGGATCGGCACCGCCATGAACACGATATAGGCGAGGCTGACCACTCGCGCCATATGGCGCCCGCTGAACCGGTCACGCACGATGGATACGGCCAGCACCCGGCAGGCCGCGACCGCGAAGCCCGCCGCCACCCTCGCGGCAATGAGCAGGGCAAAATCCTGCGCCATCGCCGCGAGCAGGTTGAACAGCGCAGCGAGGACCAGATTGGTCCGCAGCACGCGCCGCCGGCCGAAGCGGTCGGACAACGGGCCGTGGACGATCTGGCCGACGCCCAGGCCCAGGATGAAGGCGCCGATCACCCATTGGCGGGTGTTCGGCTGCTCGACCGCCAGCGCCTCGCCGATCGCCGGCAATGCCGCCATCATCGAATCGATCGACAGCGCCGTCATCGCCATGCACGCGGCGACGATCGCGACGAACTCGCCGAACGGCGGCATGTTGGTGTCGGCGGGCCCGGTCATTGCGCCCCCATGGCAAGAGCCGGACGGCGGTGGAACCCCCTGCGGCGGATATATTCGCGGGCATCTGCCACAGCTACCCGGCGAATCGGCACAGCCAGCATGCACGGGCCGGCACGTAACGGCGACGACCCGCAACAACCGCGGGGCAATTCTCGACATTGTCGCAGGCCTCGCCTATCGCCCCCAGCAAAACCAAGAGGAATTCACGATGGCCAACTCTCCCTCGATTGCCGCCAGCCATGTGCTTGACCGGGTGCTGGTGCTGGAAATGGTTCGCGTCACCGAGGCCGCGGCAATCGCGGCGTCGACACTGGTCGGCCGGGGCGACGAGAAGGCGGCGGACGCCGCCGCCGTGGAGGCGATGCGCGAGGCACTGAACGGCCTGTACATGGACGGCACCGTGGTAATCGGCGAGGGCGAGCGCGACGAAGCGCCGATGCTCTACATCGGCGAGAAGGTCGGCTCCGCGATCGGCAAGGGCCCATGCATCGACATCGCGCTCGACCCGCTGGAAGGCACGACGATCACCGCCAAGGCCGGGCCGAACGCACTGGCCGTGCTGGCGATCGCCGAGGAAGGCTGCCTGCTGAACGCGCCCGATGTCTATATGGACAAGCTGGCGGTCGGCCCCGGTTACCCCGACGGGGTCATCGATCTCGACAAGTCGGCATCGGACAACGTCCGCGCCGTCGCCGCCGCCAAGGGCGTCGCGCCGAGCGAGATCATCGCCTGCGTGCTCGATCGGCCCCGCCACGAAAAGCTGATCGCCGAGCTGCGTGCGCTGGGCTGCGGCATCATGCTGATCCCGGACGGCGACGTCGCCGGGGTGATCGCCACAACCAACCCCGACACGACGATCGACATCTACATCGGCTCCGGCGGCGCGCCGGAGGGCGTGCTGGCCGCCGCGGCGCTGCGCTGCGTCGGCGGCCAGTTTAAGGGTCGGCTGCTGTTCCGCAACGACGACGAAAAGGCGCGGGCGCGCAAATGGGGGATCACTGACCTCAACAAAATCTACGACCTGACCGACCTTGCGAAGGGCGACTGCATCTTCGCCGCCACCGGGGTGACCGACGGGTCGCTGCTCGACGGCGTCAAGCGGTTGAAAGGCGGGGTGATGACCACCGAGAGCGTGGTCATGCGCGCCAGCTCCGGCACCGTGCGCTGGGTGAAGGGCGAGCACCGCAAGCACGCCTGAACCGGGTCTCGAACGCAAGGGGACGGCCATGCCGATCGACGCGACGCAGCCTTATGACGATGCGAACGTCTTCGCCCGCATCCTGCGCGGCGAATTGCCGTGCACCCGGATTTATGAGGACGAGCATGTCCTGGCCTTCCACGACATCAACCCCCAGGCGCCGACCCACATATTGGTGATCCCCAAGGGCCGCTACGTATCGTGGGACGATTTCTCAGCGCGCGCGACCGATGCGGAGATCGCCGGATTCGTGCGCGCCGTCGGTCACGTCGCGCGCGAGCAGGGATTGGTCGCGCCAGGCTACCGCCTGCTCACCAATGTCGGCCAGCACGGCCACCAGGAGGTGCCACATCTGCACGTTCACCTGTTCGGCGGGCGTCCGCTGGGAACGATGCTGGCATCCTAGTCCGGCCGGCAGCGGCGAAAACACCTTCAAGACTATTGCGCCCACCGGATTAGCCTTTACGCTTCCGCGCAACATAATTGTGCGGGGGGTTCCCCGCCATCATGGGGGAACCACTTGATGATCTTCGGACGCGTCAAATCGCTCGACGCCATTCTCGCCACCGCCGAGAAAAAGGGTCTGAGCCGGAGCCTCGGCGCCTTTCAACTGACCATGCTCGGCGTCGGCGCGGTGATCGGCACCGGCATTTTCGTCCTGACCTCGGAAGCGGCGCAGAAGGCCGGGCCGGGGATGATGATCAGCTTCGTCATCGCCGGCTTCGTCTGCGCGGTGGCCGCGCTCTGCTATTCGGAACTGGCGTCGATGGTGCCGGTCGCCGGCTCCGCTTACACTTACACCTACGCGGTGATGGGCGAATTGATGGCCTGGATGGTAGGCTGGGCACTGATCCTCGAATATGCGGTCGGCGCCAGTGCGGTCGCGGTCGGCTGGTCCGGCTATTTCGTCGGGCTGATGAAAAGCGCCTTCGGCATAACCATACCGGCGGCGCTGGCCGTGGGGCCGAGCCAGGGCGGGATGATCAACCTGCCGGCGGTGATCATCGCCGGCCTCGTCACCTGGCTGCTGATCATCGGCACGACGGAAAGCGCGCGGGTGAATGCGGTGCTGGTCGCGATCAAGGTGACGGCGCTGACCCTGTTCATCGCCCTCACCATCCCGGTCATCAAGCAGGATGAGTTCATACCGTTCCTGCCCAACGGCTGGGGGACGATCGGCGTCGTCGGTGCGGCATCGTCGATCTTCTTCGCCTATGTCGGCTTCGATGCGGTGTCGACAGCGGCGGAGGAAACCAAGAACCCGCAACGCAACGTTCCGATCGGCCTGATCGGCAGCCTGTTGATCTGCACGGTCTTTTACCTGCTGGTCTCCGCCGGCGCGATCGGCGCGATTGGCGCCCAACCGGTCCGCGGCCTCGGCGGAGAAATCCTGTCGCCGGGCACGCCGGAACTGGCGCAGCGTTGCGCCCAGATCGTCGCCAACGGCCTGACCGAGCCGCTTGCCTGCTCCAAGGAGGCGCTGGCCCACGTGCTGCGCAGCGCCGGCTGGGTCAAGGTCGGCAACCTGATCGGCCTCGCCGCGTTCATCGCCCTGCCCTCTGTGGTGCTGATGATGATGTTCGGTCAGACCCGCGTGTTCTTCGTGATGGCGCGCGACGGGCTGCTGCCGGCCAAGCTGGCCAGCGTCCACCCGAAATACCACACGCCCCACGTCGTCACCGTCTTCACCGGCGTCGTCGTGATGATCGCCGCGGCCTTCCTCCCGGTCGGCAAGCTGGCGGACTACTCGAACTCCGGCACCTTGTTCGCCTTCGCGATGGTCGCGATCGCGGTGCTGGTGCTGCGCAAGACCGATCCGGAGCGCCACCGGCCATTCCGCACCCCGCTGATCGGCCTGGTCGCGCCGCTCGCCATCTTCGGCTGCCTCGGCCTCTACGTGAAGCTGCCGCTGGTCGCGATCCTGGTGCTGCCGGTGTGGGGGCTGGTCGGCCTGGTCATCTATTTCGGCTACAGTCGCCGCCACAGCTATGTCGGCCGCGGCATCACCGACGTGCCGGAACTGGATGCGGCGGCGCCGCCCTTGCCGGTGCCGCCGCTGCCCGGCGCCCCGACCCCGGGCGACAAACAGGCCTGACACCGGCACATTAGAGTTCGTCCGCTTCAGGCGAAATCGGCACCAGCTTGAATAGGACAAACTCTAGCAGGGCAACGGAACGTCCGGCCATCTCGCGCGCTCTTCCGCCAGGGAGAGCGCGCGATGATGAACCTGACATCGGACGAATGGGTCTATGTAACCTTCCTGCTGCTGCTGGCGTTCGTCGTCGGCCTGCTGGTGCGCGGCGGATCGGGCAAGTGGAAACGGGCGCTGGCGCGGGAGCGCGAGGCGCACGCGGCGCTGCGCGCCGACCATGAGGCGCGGATCGCCGCCGCCAACGCCCGCATCGCCGAACTGGAGCGGCAGCTGCCGGGCGCCGATCCGCTGGCCGGCGGCGCGATCGCCGCGGCGGCGGCCGGGCGGCATGACGACCTGACCCTGATCCGCGGCATCGACCGCGACGGCGAGGCCCGGTTGAACGCCGCCGGCATCCACGGCTACCGTGCGATAGAAGCGCTGTCCGCCGAGGAGGAGGCCGCGCTGGAAGGCCGGCTGGGCTTCGCGCCCGGCCGAATCGCCAACGAGCAGTGGCGCGAGCAGGCGGCGCTGCTCCGCGCCGGCAAGATCGACGAGGTCCGCGCCCGCTATGGCTGATGCCGTAGCGAGCCCGTCACCTGCTTAGCCTCGGTTCTTCAAACCCGGTTCTTGAGCGCCGCCTGCGCCGCCGCCAGCCGCGCGATCGGCACCCGGTAGGGCGAGGCGCTGACATAGTCGAGGCCGGCGCCCTCGCAGAAGGCGATCGACGCCGGGTCGCCGCCATGTTCGCCGCAAATGCCGAGCTTGATCTCCGGCCGGGTCGCGCGGCCGCGCTCGACCGCGATGCGGATCAGTTCGCCGACGCCTTCGGTATCGATACTGACGAACGGGTCGCGCGTGAAAATGCCCTTGTCGACGTAGCTGGTCAGGAACCGGCCGGCGTCGTCGCGGCTGACACCCAACGTCGTCTGGGTCAGGTCGTTGGTGCCGAAGCTGAAGAACTGGCCGACCTCGGCGATCTCGCCCGCTTTGAGCGCAGCGCGCGGCAGTTCGATCATCGTGCCGACCAGATAGGCGATCTCCCGGCCCTTCTCGGCAAATACCGCCTTGGCGGTGTCGTCGATGATCGCCTTCATCAGATCCAGCTCGCGCCGGGTCGCGACCAGCGGCACCATCACCTCCGGGATCGGCGCGGCGCCGGTCTTGGCGGCGACGTCGCACGCCGCCTCAAAAATGGCGCGAGCCTGCATCTCGTAGATTTCGGGATAGGTCACGCCCAGCCGGCAACCGCGATGACCAAGCATCGGATTGACCTCGTGCAGCTCGGCGGCGCGGCGCTTCAGCGTGTCGACGGCGACCGATGCCGCCTCCGCCACCTCGGCGAACTCCGCCTCCTCGTGCGGCAGGAATTCGTGCAACGGTGGATCGAGCAGGCGGATCGTCACCGGCAGGCCGGTCATCACCTCGAAAATCTCGGTGAAGTCGGCGCGCTGCTCGGGCAGCAGCTTGTCGAGCGCGGCACGGCGGCCCTGCTCGCTGTCGGCGAGGATCATCTGGCGCACCGCGGTGATCCGCCCGGCGTCGAAGAACATATGCTCGGTCCGGCACAGGCCGACGCCCTCCGCGCCGAAATCGCGGGCGGTGCGGCAATCGTGCGGCGTCTCCGCATTGGTGCGGACCTTCAGCCGGCGGGCACCGTCGGCCCAGGCCATCAGCGTGCCGAAATCGCCGGCCAGCTCCGGCTGCACCGTCGCGACCTCTCCGGCCATCACCTCGCCGGACGCGCCGTCGATGGTGATGACCTCACCTTCCTTGATCGTCCGTTCGCCGACGCGGAACAGCCGGGCCTTAGCGTCGATCGCCAAAGTGCCGGCGCCGGAGACGCAGGGCCGCCCCATGCCCCGGGCGACCACGGCGGCGTGGCTGGTCATGCCGCCCCGCGCGGTCAGGATGCCCTTGGCGGCGTGCATGCCGTGAATGTCCTCCGGGCTGGTCTCGACCCGGACGAGGATCACCGCTTCACCCAGTGCCGCGTGCTTCTCCGCCGTATCGGCGTCGAACACCACCGTGCCCGAGGCGGCACCGGGGCTGGCCGGCAGGCCGCTGGTCAGCACGTCGCGCGGCGCCGCCGGGTCCAGCGTCGGGTGGAGCAGCTGGTCGAGCGCCGCCGGGTCGACCCGGGCCACGGCCTCGTCGCGGCTGATCAGCCCTTCGTTCGCCATGTCGACCGCGATCTTGAGGGCGGCGGCGGCGGTGCGCTTGCCGTTGCGGGTCTGCAGCATCCACAGCTTGCCGCGCTCGACGGTGAACTCAATGTCCTGCATGTCGCGGTAATGGTCTTCGAGCAGCGCAAAGACGCGGGCCAGCTCAGCGAAGGTCTCCGGCATCGCTTCTTCCATCGACGCCGCCTTGGCCCCGGCCCGCTCGCGCGCCGCCCGGGTCAGGTATTGCGGAGTGCGGATGCCGGCGACGACGTCCTCGCCCTGCGCGTTGATCAGGAATTCGCCGTAATAGGCGCGCTCGCCGGTCGCCGGGTCGCGGGTGAAGGCGACGCCGGTCGCCGAGGTTTCGCCCATGTTGCCGAACACCATCGCCTGGACGTTGACGGCGGTGCCCCAGTCGCCGGGAATCCCGTTCAGCCGGCGATAGACCTTGGCGCGTTCCGACTGCCAGGACCCGAACACCGCGCCGATCGCGCCCCACAACTGGTCGTTAACGTCCTGAGGGAACGGCTTGCCCCACTGCTGCTCGACGATCTTCTTGTAGCTGCCGACCAGCGCCTGCCAGTCCTCGGCGGTCATGTCGGTGTCGAGGAAATGACCCTTATCCTCCTTGGCCACCTCCAGCGCTTCCTCGAACGCGCCATGGTCCAGTTCCAGCACCACGTCCGAATACATCTGGATGAAGCGGCGGTAGCTGTCCCAGGCGAAACGCCGATCACCGGACACCTCCGCCAGCCCCTCGACCGTCTCATCGTTCAGACCAAGGTTGAGGACAGTGTCCATCATTCCCGGCATCGACACCCGCGCGCCGGAGCGGACGGATACGAGCAGCGGATCAGCCGCATCACCGAAGCGTTTGCCGGTGATTCCCTCGATATGGGTCAGGCCGTTCGCGACTTCCGCGCGCAGGCTGTCGGGGAAGCGCTGGCCGTCATCATAATAACGGGTGCACATCGCGGTGGAGATGGTGAAGCCCGGCGGCACCGGCAGGCCGATCGAGGCCATGCCATCCAGGTTGGCGCCCTTGCCGCCCAGCAGATTCTTGTCGCCCTGGCCGCCGTCCGAAACACCGCCGCCGAAGCGGTACACATATTGCGTCATTCCAAACCCATCCCTGCGAAATCAAACAATTGCGATACAAAAAGCGGTTTGCGCCGGTTCCCCGGTCATCGTTATGTATGCGTGATCACTTCTCTATTCGCGAAAAGTCGGCGACGTGGTGGACCGCGTCGCGCATGCGGGCAAGCAACGCCAGCCGCGCCTGCCGCTTCGCGGGATCGGCGTCGTTGACCGTCACCGCATCGAAAAACGCATCGATCGGTGCGCGCAGGCTGGCCAGCGCCGCCATCGCCCCGGCGAAATCCTCCGCCGCAACCGCTCGCTCCGCCAGTGGCTCTGCCGTGTTGAGCGCCGCGATCAGGGCCGTCTCGGCCGGCTCTGTGGCGTAGGCCGGGGCCGACCATAGGCTATCCGCAACACCTTCCTTCTTCAGGATATTGGCGGCACGACGATAGCCGGCAAGCAGGTTGGCGCCGTCCTCGGTCTCGACAAAGGCCTGGAGCGCATGGACGCGGGCGAGCAGGCGGACGAGGTCATCCTCCCCGCCCAGCGCGAACACCGCGTCGATCAGGTCGTGGCGGACGCCCGCTTCCTTCTGCTGCACCTTCAGGCGGTCGATCATGAAATTCCAGAGATAGTCAGTTACGGAAATAGCTGTTCCGCGCCTTGCAATCTCGGCGTCGGTCAAAGCCCTATCCGGCGAATGCCCGAGCCAACCTTGCCGCACTGCCTCCCCAATGTGCAGCTTCAATCCGTTGTGCTCGAGAAGGTTGATGATCGCGATCGCCGCCCTTCTTAGGGCGAACGGATCTTTAGAGCCGGTGGGGTATTCCTCGATCTCGAAGAAGCTGCATAGCGTATCAAGCTTGTCTGCCAGGCTCACCGCCACCGTCACCGGCGCGGTCGGCACATCGTCGCTCTGCCCGACCGGCTTATAATGGTCGCGGATGGCTTCGGCGACTTCGGCGGGTTCGCCCTGCGCGGCGGCGTAATAGCCGCCCATGATGCCCTGCAGTTCCGGGAACTCCCCGACCATGCCGGTGACGAGATCGGCCTTGGCAAGCCGCGCCGCCCGCTCCGCCAGGTCAGCCAGTCCCCGTCCATCCCGAGCGTCGTGGGGGGATGCGCCCGGCCCGGCATTCTGCGTCCCTCGACTACGCTCGGGATGAACGGATGGGGGCAAGGAATTTGCCGGGGCGGCGGCGCCGACGATGCCTTCCTCGACCAGCCAACGGGCGAGCTTCGCCACCCGGTCGACCTTGTCGGCGACGGTGCCGAGCTTCTCGTGGAAGACGATCTTCTCCAGCTTCGGTAGCTGATCCTCAAGCCGGACCTTAAGGTCGGTCTCGTAGAAAAAGCGCGCGTCAGACAGGCGGGCGGCGAGCACCTTGCGGTTGCCCTCGACAATCTGGGCGCCGCCGTCGGCCGCCTCGATATTCGCCACGCAGACGAAGGCGTTGGCCAGCGTGCCCGCCACGTCGCGGCAAACGAAGTATTTCTGATTCACCCGCGCGGTGAGCTGGATCACCTCCGGCGGTACGCTCAGGAACTCCGGGTCGAAGCGGCCGAGCAGCGGCACCGGCCATTCGGTCAGCCCGGCATTCTCGGCGAGCAGGCCGGCATCCTCGACCAGGCTCAGCCCGGCACCTGCGGCAAGAGCGGCGGCGCCCTTCGCGATGATCGTCGCCCGCTCGTCGGCGTCGACGATGACATGGGCGGCGCGCAACTGATCGGCGTAGGTCGCGGCGCTGGCGATGCGGATCACGCCACTGCTGTGGAACCGGTGGCCGACGGTGCTGTCGCCGGCGGCGACCCCGGCGACCTCGAATGGCACCACGGCTCCGTCGAGCAGCGCGATGACGCCGTGCAGCGGGCGCACCCAGCGCAGACTCTCGGTCGACAGCGAGTCGGTGCCCCAGCGCATCGCCTTGGGCCAGGGAAAGGCGCGGACAATCGCCGGCACGGCCTCCGCCAGCACCTGCGCGGTGGCACGGCCGGGGGTTTCGACATGGGCGAACCACACGCCGTCGCGCTCGACCAGCGCCTCGCGGCCCAGCCCGGTCTTGCGCAGGAAGCCGTCGATCGCCTGGTCCGGCGCGCCGACGCGCGGGCCTTTCAATTCCTCGCTCACCGCCGCCGTTTCCAGCGGCAGGCCGCGCGCGATCAGCGCCAGCCGGCGCGGGGTGGCGAAGGTCTCGATCGCCTCGGCGGCCAGCCCGGCCCTGCCGATCTCCTCGGCGAATAGGCGAGCCAGGTCGCCCCGCGCCCGCGCCTGCATCCGCGCGGGGATTTCCTCCGACTGCAATTCGAGCAGGAAATCAGCCATGGCGGGCGACTTCCTGTTGGTAGGATGGGGTGCGTCCCTCGACTGCGCCCGGGATGGACGTGTCCTGGCTAGCGCAGTCGGAAGCGGCCTGGGACCGTTGCGTGTCCAAACCGCCCATCCCAAGCGCAGTCGAGGGACGCACCAGTCCGGTTTCCCCGCCGGTCATGCCGCCCACCCGTGCTTGTCCATCCACGCCGCGCAGCTGCCCTTCGCCAGATCGCGGACCCGGCCGATATAGGCCTGGCGCTCGGCGACCGAGATCACGCCGCGTGCGTTCAGCAGGTTGAAGACATGGCTGGCCTTGATCGCCTGTTCATAGGCCGGGATCGGCAGCTTCGCTTCCAGGCAGCGCTCGCACTCCGCCGCCGCCTTGCGGAACAGGTCGAACAGCATGTCGGTGTCGGCGATCTCGAAGTTCCAGGTCGACATCTGGCGCTCGTTCTCCAGGAACACGTCGCCATAGGTAACGCCGGTGTCGTTGAATGCCAGATCGTAGACGTTGTCCTTGCCCTGGATGTACATCGCCAGCCGCTCCAGCCCGTAGGTCAGCTCCGCCGCCACCGGCTTGCAGTCGAAACCGCCCATCTGCTGGAAATAGGTGAATTGCGACACCTCCATGCCGTCGCACCACACTTCCCAGCCCAGCCCCCAGGCGCCAAGCGTCGGGCTTTCCCAGTCGTCCTCGACGAAGCGGATGTCGTGGGCGGTAGCATCGACGCCGATCGCCGCCAGGCTGCCCAGATACAGATCCTGCACGTCGGACGGGCTGGGCTTCAGCACGACCTGATACTGGTAATAGTGCTGCAGCCGATTGGGGTTCTCACCATAGCGGCCGTCGGTTGGGCGGCGACTCGGCTGGACGAAGGCGGCGTTCCACGGCTCCGGCCCCAGCGCGCGCAGCGTCGTCGCCGGGTGGAAAGTGCCAGCGCCCATCTCCATGTCGTAAGGCTGGAGGATGACGCAGCCGCGCGCGCTCCAATAGGCGTGGAGCGTCAGGATCATCTGCTGGAAACTGGGCGTCTTCGCCTCTGCCAAGATCGTTTCTTTCGCGGTCGCACAAAATATGGCGCCGCTTTGGCGGATGGCGGCCGCGGAATCAAGCAAAGCGCAAGACGAAGCAACGAAGCCGGGCTATGGGCGGGGGCTATGACACGCCTGCTCGCCTTGCTGCTGATGCTGCTCGCCACCCCGGCGGCGGCGCGAAACGCCAACCCTGCGCTGTGGGTGGTGAAGGACGCCGACACGACGATTTACCTGTTCGGTACCGTCCATGTTCTGCCCCCCGACATCGCCTGGCTGCATGGCAAGGTAAAGGCCGGTTTCGACGCCGCTGACGAGTTGGTGATCGAGATGATCGCGCCGGAGGACGGCAGCGCGGGACGGACGATGCTGGCGCGGGCGATCGATGCCGACGGTCCGCCGCTCTGCACCAAGATGGCAGACGCCTGCCCGGCCTATCAGGCGGCCCTCGCCGGGCTTGGCGTGCCGACCGAAGCGTTCGAGCGGATGGAGCCGTGGTTCGTCGCCACCACCCTGTCGATCCTGCCGTTGCAGGCGCTCGGCTATTCGGCCGAAACCGGGGTGGAGAAGGCGCTGACCGCCGCCGCCAAGGCCGCCGGCAAACCGGTGAGCGAACTCGAGACGTTCGACCAGCAAATCGGCTATTTCGATTCGCTGCCGGAGCCGCAGCAGGTTGCGTTCCTAAACAGCACGGTCGAGGAACTGCCCCGGCTGAAGGAAGAGATGGCGAAGATGGTCGACGCCTGGGCTGCCGGCGACGCGGAACGGCTCGGCGCGATCATGAACGAGTCGCTTGCCGAGAACCCGGAGATCGCGAAGCGGCTGCTCGCCGAGCGCAACGCGCGCTGGGCGGACTGGATCAAGACGCGGCTCGACCGGCCGGGTACCGTGTTCGTGGCGGTCGGCGCCGGGCACCTGGCCGGCAAGGACAGCGTGCAGGCGATGCTCGCCGCGCGCGGCGTGACGACGGCGCAGGTGCACGATTGAACAGCCAGTCGTCGCCGGCGGTTCAGCTTCGCGGCGCTAGGGACAAGCGCATGAGTCGCCTGTTTCGCCTGCTCGCGCCGGTCGCGGCGCTGTTGATTTCCGCCTGTGCCGGGTCCGGCCAGGCCGAAAGCGCCCGCCCCGCCTTGTGGCGCGTGTCCGATCCGGACACGACCATCTACCTGTTCGGCACCATCCATATGCTGCCGTCCAACTACCGCTGGCGCACGGCGAAGTTCGACGCCGCGCTGGCCCGCACCGACACGCTGGTGATGGAGATCGCCGATGTCGGCAACGCCGCCGGCAATGCCGAGGCGTACCGCGCGGTGGCGACGGCGGCCGGCCTGCCGCCGATCCTGGACCGTGTGCCGGCGGACAAGCGCGCGGCATTGCAGGCGGCGATCGACAAGGTCGGGTTGAAGCCGGCACAGCTCGACCGGCTGAAGACCTGGGCGGCGGCGCTGGCGATCGGCGGGGCGAGCAGCGCCGCGACCGGGGCCAGCCCGGCCAACGGCGTCGACAAGCAGCTCGGCAAGCTGTTCGGCGATGCTGGCAAGCCGATATTGGGACTTGAGACGACGGCGCAGCAGCTCGCCTATTTCGATACGCTGCCGGAGGACGCGCAGCGCCAACTGCTGACCGGCATGCTCGACGGCGCGTCAGGCGAAGCGGACGACGTCACCCGGATGATCCGCGCCTGGGGCCGGGGCGACGTCCGCACCATCGCGGTGACGTTCGACGAGGAACTGAAACTGTCACTCACCCTGGCCGACCGCCTGATCCGCCAGCGCAACACGGCGTGGACAGCATGGATCGAACAGCGCCTCGCCACGCCCGGCATTGTAATGGTCGCCGTCGGCGCCGGCCACCTCGCCGGCAAGGACTCGGTGCTGGAGATGCTGAAGGCGAAAGGCCTGAAGGTCGAACGCCTGCAGTAACGCTGATCGACCGGTACCGCTGCCACCGCGCCTTTGCGCGCGCTCGCCGCGGAATACGCTGGAGCGTCCCGCACAAGCCGAACCGCCGCACGGCCCAATTTCATTCCAGCAAGAAACGTTCAGCCGATCGATTGCCCGGTCTTTGCCCAGTCGGCGAGGAAGCCTTCGATTCCCTTGTCGGTCAGCGGGTGGCGGGCGAGCTGACGGATCACGGCCGGCGGCGCGGTCATGATGTCGGCGCCGATCTTCGCCGCTTCCAGCACGTGTACCGGGTGGCGGACGCTGGCGACCAGGATTTCGGTGTCGAAGCCGTAATTGTCGTAGATCAGCCGGATGTCGGCGATCAACTGCATGCCGTCGAAGCCGTTGTCGTCGTGACGGCCGACGAAAGGCGAGATGAACGTCGCGCCCGCCTTCGCCGCGAGCAGCGCCTGGTTGGCGGAAAAGCACAGGGTGACGTTGACCATCGTGCCGTCGCCGGTCAGCGCCTTGCAGGTCTTCAGCCCGTCGATGGTCAGCGGCACCTTGATCGCGATGTTGTCGGCGATTCGGCGAAGCACCTCCGCCTCGCGCAGCATGCCTTCATGGTCGAGGGCGACGACCTCGGCCGAAACCGGGCCGTCGACGATGCCGGCGATCTCCGTCACCACCTCGATGAAGTCACGGCCGGCCTTGTGGATCAATGACGGGTTGGTGGTGACGCCATCAAGCAGGCCGGTGGCGGCCAGCTCGGCGATGTCCGTGGTGTCGGCGGTGTCGGCGAAGAATTTCATGGCGGGGCGGCTCGCTGCAAAATGGCTGTTGGCCGCCCGCCTAGCTCAATCGCTGCGCGGGCGGAAGGGCGGCATCCGCCCGGACAGTGTCCGATCGCCGAAATACTGGTTACGCAGCGCCGCCGCGGCGTGGATCACGAACAAGACCACCATCGCCAGGATCAGCACGCCATGAACTACCTCGGCCGGCTCATGCGCCGCCTCGGGCACGCCCGGGATCAGCGGCCAGGACATGCCGCCGACGAGCGTCGTCGTCGTCACATCCGTCTTGCCGGACGAGATCAGCACCCAGCCCGACAGCGGCAGGATCAGCAGGATCGCATAGAAGAGCAGGTGGCTGACCCGCGCCGCTGCCCGCTCCCAGCCCGGCATCGTCGCCGGAAAGGGCGGTGGCGGGTTGGCGACGCGCCAGCCGATCCGACCCACGGTGAGCAGCAGGATCAGGATGCCGACGGTCTTGTGCCACATGAACCAGTCGCCCTTGGCCGGGGTGCCGCGCGGCAGATCGGCGAAGGTCCAGCCGATATAGAGCTGCGCCAGCACCAGTACGGCGAGAATCCAATGGAGAGTACCAGCCACTCGGTTGTAGCGCGCATTCTGCATTGGCTTCCTCTCGATGTTGCGACCGGCGGCGCGCGGTTCCTAGAATAGAAATTCGACAAGCACCTGGCCGAGCCGGTGGCTGGGCCAAGCGAAATGGAGAATGGCACCGCCGATCGCGATAGCCAACCGGATAACGCCGAACAGCATCACGGCCGAAAGGGCGAGCAGCAGCACGGTGAGGGCAATACCGGTCCGTTTGCGGATGTGGCTTGCCGAAATCGGCGCGCGCGCCCGGGACCGATAGTCGTCGCCACGGCCGCCCCGCAGCGCGTCGATATCGGCGCGGATATCGTCGGCGGCGCTGATCCCCCGGTGCTGTGCGTGCATGCGAAGCGTCCCTCCCCGATGCCGTTTGCGAAAGAGACTAACCTGCCCGGCCGGATTTCATAGTCAAAAACGACCGGGCCGCCGTCCCATCCTGACCCGGCTAGCCGACGCACGCCGGCTGGGCTAGGCGGTCGCGATGGTGAACGATCGTGACATTGCCCTTGCCCACGCCCTTGCCAACGCGGCCGGGCAGGCGATCCGCCCCTTTTTCCGTGCCCGTTTCGATATCGAGACCAAGCCCGATTCCTCGCCGGTGACCGAAGCCGACCGCGCCGCCGAGGCGGCGATGCGCCGGCTGATCGAGGCGGAAGCGCCGCGCGACGCGATCCTTGGCGAGGAATATGGCGAAAAGCCCGGAACGTCTGGCCGGCAATGGGTGCTCGACCCGATCGACGGCACGGTCAGCTTCATGGCCGGCCGCCCCAGTTTCGGGACATTGGTCGCGCTGCTGCAGGACGGCTGGCCGGTGCTGGGCATCATCGACCAGCCGATCATCAGCGAACGCTGGATCGGCGCGCTCGGCCAACCGACGCTGTTCAACGGCGCCCCGGCCCGCACCCGCCGATGCACCGCCCTTGCCGATGCGACGCTGGCCACCACCGGCCCCCAGTATTTCAGCGACCATGACGGCGCCCACTTCATGGCGCTCGCCAGCCGCTGCGCGCACAAGCGCATGATGTTCGGTGGCGACTGCTACAATTACGGCCTGCTCGCCATCGGCCATGTCGACCTGGTCGTCGAAGCGGGGCTGAGCCTGCACGACTTCGCCGCGCTGGTGCCGATCGTCGAAGGCGCCGGCGGGACGATGTGCGACTGGAACGGAGAACCTTTGAACGACAACAGCAGCGGAAATGTCATTGCGCTGGGGGACCCGGCGCGGCTCGACGACGTTATCGAGGGACTGGCCTGCGATCATTGAAACTGGGAAAGGACGGGGATCATGGCATATCAAGGCAGCTGCCATTGCGGCGCGGTGACCTACACGGTCGAGGGTGATATTCCCGATACGGCGACAAGTTGTAACTGCTCGCATTGCCGGCGCAAGGGCTTCCTGCTCAGCTTCGTTCCCTTCGACCACTTCCGGCTCGACAGCGGCGAGGACCGACTAGCCACCTATCATTTCAACAAGCATGCGATCGACCATCGCTTCTGTACCGTCTGCGGCTGCCAGAGCTTCGCGGTCGGCACCGGGCCGGACGGGGCAAGGATGGCCGCGGTCAACCTGCGCTGCGTACCCGAAGCGGACCTGGATGCGCTGACCATCGAAGCGGTGGACGGCGCCAGCCATTAGGGTGATCCACTGCCATGGGAAACGGCGCCGGCCCTCTCCCTCATGACTTGCGCCGGCGCGTGAATCCGGCTAGGCGGCCGCCTTCGCACGATAGAAAAGCTGACCTGCCTGGCTGAAAGGGCTGCCAGGGCCGGTCGATATCGTCGCATACAAGGAGACGAAAATGCCCAAGCTCAAGACCAAGAGCGGTGTGAAGAAGCGCTTCAAGATCACCGCGACCGGCAAGATCAAGCACGGCGTCGCCGGCAAGCGGCACCGCCTGATCAGCCACAACGCCAAATATATCCGCCAGAACCGCGGCACCTCCGTCCTGTCCGACGCCGATACGGCGACGGTCAAGGCCTGGGCCCCCTACGGCCTGAAGTAAGGAGCGCGAACCATGGCACGAGTGAAACGCGGCACGACCACCAAGGCCAAGCACAAGCGGATTCTCGATCAGGCGAAGGGCTATTACGGCCGTCGCAAGAATACGATCCGCATTGCCCGCCAGGCCGTCGAGAAGGCCGGGCAGTATGCCTATCGCGATCGCAAGGTGAAGAAGCGCAGCTTCCGCGCCCTGTGGATACAGCGGATCAACGCCGCCGTGCGCGCCGAGGGGCTGACCTACGGCGTGTTCATCCACGGGCTGAAGCTGGCGAATATCGACCTGGACCGTAAGGTGCTGGCCGACATCGCGATGCACGAGGGCGACGCGTTCAAGGCGATCGTTACCCAGGTGAAGGCGGCACTGCCGAAGGATGCGCGCGTCGCCGCCTGACCGACAGCGCATACAAAAGAAACAGGGGCGTGGCGCACAGGCGCCGCGCCCCTTTTCGTGTCAGCCGCGGTTTTACGCGTCAGTCGGTCGCCTTCTCCTCCGGATCGCTCGGCTTCAGCTTGGCGGCCGGCTTGCGCCGACTCTGGTTCGCATAGAGCAGGGCAGCGGCCAGCGCAGCTGAGCCGATGCCGACCCCCACCCCGGCGGCCACCCATTTGCGCTTGTCTTTCGCGGTCGGCGGGGTCTCGGGTTTCTGATCGGACATTGCTTTGCTCCACTAACGGTCTCCCGGCCTGACTCGCAGGCCGGGAAGTCGTCTGTCAACCGTCGGTGCCTGGCGGCAGGCGTTGGTGGGGGTTGATCGAACGCATATCCCGCGCCTACGGCATGCCGGCCCGGTCGGCTGCGGCGCGGCGGGAAAGACGAAGGGACCAAGGGTGAGCGATCTCGAGGCAATCGGGCAAGGCCTGATGGCGGATATCAAGTCGGCGGACAGCCTGGACGCGCTCGACGCGATCCGGGTCGGCGCGCTCGGTAAGCAGGGCAGGGTGACCGCGCTGCTGAAGACGCTGGGCGGGATGAGCGCCGACGAGCGGCAGGTGCAGGGTCCGCGCATCAATGGCCTGCGTGAGGCGGTGGCGGCGGCAATCGCCACGCGCAAGGCAGCGCTGGAGGAGCGCGCGCTCGCCGCCCGCCTGGCGTCCGAGGCGATCGACCTGACCCTGCCGGCGCCGGACGCGCCACAAGGCTCTGTGCACCCGGTCAGCCAGGTGATGGACGAGCTGGCGGAAATCTTCGCCGACCTGGGTTTCGCCGTCGCGACCGGGCCGGAGATTGAGGACCAGTGGCACAATTTCACCGCGCTCAACATGCCGGAGAGCCACCCGGCGCGCGCGATGCACGACACCTTCTACCTGCGCGCGAACGAAGGCGAGGAGGCGCGCGTACTGCGCACCCACACCTCCCCGGTGCAGATCCGGACGATGACCAGCCAGCAGCCGCCGATCCGCATCATTGCACCCGGCCGCGTCTACCGTTCGGACAGCGACGCCACCCACACGCCGATGTTCCATCAGATCGAGGGGCTGGTGATCGACAAGGCCATCCACCTTGGCCATCTGCGCTGGACGCTGGAGACCTTCCTGAAGGCGTTCTTCGAGCGCGACGACATCCAGCTGCGGCTGCGCCCCAGCTATTTCCCGTTCACCGAGCCGTCGGTCGAGGTCGACGTCGGCTATTCGATCGAGAAGGGCCGGCGGGTGATCGGCGGCGCCGAAGGCTGGATGGAGGTGCTGGGCAGCGGCATGGTCCACCGCCGGGTAATCGAGGCATGCGGGCTCGACCCGGACGTGTGGCAGGGCTTCGCGTTCGGCACCGGCGTCGACCGGCTGGCGATGCTGAAATACGGGATGGACGATCTGCGCGCCTTCTTTGACGGCGACCTGCGCTGGCTGCGCCATTACGGCTTCCGCAGCCTCGACGTGCCCACTTTGTCCGGGGGAGTGGGGGCATGAAGTTCACCCTGTCATGGCTGAAGGACCATCTCGACACCAGCGCCGACGCGGCGACGGTGGCGGAGATGCTGACCCGCATCGGGCTGGAGGTCGAGGGCGTCGAGAACCCGGCGGAGGCGCTGGCGCCATTCCGCATCGCCCGGGTGCTGACCGCCGAGCCCCACCCGCAGGCCGACAAGCTGCAACTGCTGTCGGTCGATGCCGGCGACGGGCCGGTGCAGGTCGTCTGCGGCGCGCTCAATGCCCGCGCCGGGCTGGTCGGCGTATTCGGCGCGCCCGGCGCCTATGTGCCGGGCAGCGGCATCACCCTGAAAGTCGCGGCGATCCGCGGGGTCGAAAGCCGGGGCATGATGTGCTCGATGCGCGAACTGGAGCTGGGCGAGGCGCATGACGGCATCATCGAGCTGCCCGCCGACGCGCCGGTCGGTGCCGCCTATGCCGATTGGGCCGGGCTGGACGACCCGGTGTTCGACGTCGCGATCACTCCGAACCGGCAGGATTGCATGGGCGTGCGCGGTATCGCCCGCGACCTGGCCGCCGCCGGCCTTGGCACGCTGAAGCCGCTGGCGGTGCCGGACGTGACAGGCGCTTTCCCCTGCCCGATCGAAATCCGCACCGACGATGCAGAAGGCTGTCCCGCCTTCTACGGCCGGGTGATCCGCGGCACCCGCAACCGCCCGTCACCGGATTGGCTGCAGCGCCGACTGACCGCGATCGGCCAGCGTCCGATCTCCGCGCTGGTCGATATCAGCAACTACCTGATGTTCGCGCTCGGCCGGCCGAGCCACGTCTACGACCTTGCGAAGCTAGCGTCGCCGATCGTCGCCCGCCGCGCCGCGCCCGGCGAGACAGTGACGGTGCTGAACGGCAAAACCTATGCGCTGACCCCGGAGATGACGGTCATCGCCGACACGCGCGAGGTCCACGGCATCGGCGGGATCATGGGCGGCGAGCATTCCGGCACCGCCGATGATACCACCGACGTGCTGCTGGAGATCGCCTTCTTCGACCCCGAACGCATTGCCCGCACCGGGCAAGCGGTGGCGCTCGCCTCCGACGCGCGCAGCCGGTTCGAGCGCGGGGTCGACCCCACCTTCCTCGATGACGCTCTGGCGATCCTGACCGGCATGATCCTCGAAATCTGCGGCGGCGAGCCGTCCGAGGCGGTGCGCGCCGGCGCGGCGCCGGTTGCCGACAAGACAGTGGATTATGACCCCGGCCTTTGCGCGCGGCTGGGCGGCGCCACCGTCCCCGCCGCGGAGCAGCGGGCGATCCTGGAACGGCTCGGTTTCGGCGTGTCGGGCGAGGCGCCGATGCGGGTGACGGTGCCGTCGTGGCGCCGCGATGTCGACGGCCCAGCCGATCTGGTCGAGGAAGTGGTCAGGATCACCGGCATCGACAGCGTGCCGTCGGCGCCGCTCGACCGCATGCCCGGCGTTGCCGCGCCGACCGCAACGCCGGAGCAACTGGTCGAGCGCCGTGTCCGCCGGGCAGCGGCGGCGCGCGGCCTGAACGAGGCGCTGACCTGGAGCTTCATCGCCGAAGCGGAGGCGGCGGTGTTCGGCGGTGGCGCCTGGGCGCTGGCCAACCCGATCAGCGAAGACATGAAAGTGATGCGGCCGACACTGCTGCCCGGCCTGCTGGCGGCAGCGCGGCGCAACGCCGATCGCGGCGCGGCGACGATCCGGCTGTTCGAGATCGGACGACGCTACCTCGCCGATGCCGAGCGGCTGACGCTGGCCTTCGTGCTGGCCGGTGACAAGACGGCGCGCGCCTGGCGGACGGGCAAGGCGCAGCCGTTCGACGCGTTCGATGGCAAGGTGGAGGCGCTGGCGCTGCTCGCCGCCGCCGGCGCGCCGGTCGACAACCTGCAAGTGCTGGGCGAGGCGGCGGCCGCCTATCATCCGGGCCGCTCGGCGACGCTGCGGCTGGGGCCGAAGACGGTGCTGGCGGAATTCGGCCTGCTCCACCCGGCGCTGGCCCGGACGCTGGGGCTGGATGGTGATGTTGTCGCCGGCGAGATCTTCCTCGATTCGATCCCGGCGCGGCGGGCGGCGGGGCGGATGCGGTCCGCCTACGCTCCGCCGGCGCTGCAGGCTGTGTCGCGCGATTTCGCCTTCCTGGTGCCGGAGGGGCTGGCCGCCGACGCGTTGGTCCGCGCCGTCCGCGGCGCAGACAAGGCGGCGATCGTCGATGCGCGGCTGTTCGACCTGTTCACCGGCCAGGGCGTGCCGGCCGGACAGAAATCGCTGGCGATCGAGGTAACGCTGCAACCGGCGGACAAGAGCTTCACCGAGGAAGACCTGTCAGCGGTCTCGGCGAAGATCGTTGCCGCCGCCGCTAAGCTGGGCGCGACGCTGCGCGGCTGAACGGCATAGCCACGCTTGGCAAGCGGCGCGGCACCGGCGACAAGGGGCGCGATGCACAGCCTGCCGGTCTTTCTTCGCCTAGCCGGTCGCCCGGTCATGCTGATCGGCGCGGGGGAGGCGGCCGACGCCAAGCGGCGGCTGCTTGAGCGGGCCGGCGCGGCCGTCGTTGGAGAGGATGGTGACGCGGCACTAGCCGTCGTCGCGGTCGCCGACGGGGTGGAGTCGGTCGTCGCGCGGCTGAAGGCACGCGGTATCCTGGTCAACGCCGTTGACCGGCCGGCGCTTTGCGACTTCACCCTGCCGGCAATCGTCGATCGCGATCCGGTGCTGATCGCGATCGGCACTGGCGGCGCCTCCGCCGGCTTGGCCGCCGCGCTGCGCCAGCGGCTGGAGGCGCTGCTCCCCGTCACGCTCGGCACGCTGGCTACCCAATTGCGGCATGTGCGCGGCGCGCTCCGCGCCCGCTGGCCGGACGGCGATGCGCGGCGGCAGGCGATCGCCGCTGCCCTAGGCCCCGGCGGCGCGCTCGATCCGCTGACGGAGCATGATGCGGGCGCGCTCGACCGCTGGCTGGCCAAGGATGAGGCGGCGGAAGCGAAAGCGGCGCTAGTCCGGATCGCGCTTCGTTCACTCGATCCCGAAGACCTGAGCCTGCGCGAGGCGCGCTGGCTCGCCCGCGCCGACCGGGTCTACCACCGCGCCGGGGTGCCGCCCGTCATCCTCGACCGGGCCCGCGCCGACGCGCCGCGCATTGCCTGCGCCGCGCCGCCGGAGAATCCGGGGCCGGGCCTGTCGGTCGATATAAGCTAGATCTGGGTCAGGCGGCGACCCGGCCGCCAAGCCGGGCAACCTCCGCCTGCAGGCGGAAAGTGTTGGCGCGAGCCTCGTCCAGTTCGGAGCGCAGCGCGCCCAGCTCCATCGCCCGGCGGACGATGCGGGCGTCGAGCGCGATGTTGGACTGGCGCAGCGCCTCGAACGCGTGGGCGCGGTCGAGCAGCCGGGCGATACGGGCGCCGAGCACCTCGAACGCGAACGGTTTCGACACATAGTCGTCGGCACCGGCACCGAGCGCCTCGACCGCCGCGCCGTCGTCGCTGCGCGCGGTAAGCATCAGCACCGGCAATGCCGCGGTCGTCATCGTCGAGCGCAGTTCGCGCAGCACCGCCAGGCCGGACATCTGCGGCATCACCATGTCGAGGATGGCCAGGTCGAAACGCCGGGCCTGCATCATGTCCAGCGCGGCGAAGCCGGTGTCGCACAGGCTGACCAGATAACCCATCCGGGTCAGCCGCTTGCCCATCACCGCCAGGTTGGTGCGGCTGTCGTCCACCACCAGGATGGACGGTCCGGGAACAGGGGCGGCGACATCGCTCATCCCCCGCGCCTACGCGCTGAGCGGTTGGGAAATGGTTAACCGGTGCCGAACGCTGTTCGGCTCAGCCGCTGTTGCGCAGCGCCGTCGCCACCGCGTTGATCGACAGCTGGATCCCCTCGGCGATGCGCGGATCGTCCTCACCGGCGCGGTGCCGCTTCAGAAGCTCGATCTGGAGTAGGTTCAGCGGCTCGATATAGGGCAGGCGCAGGCGGATCGATTCGTCCAGCGCCGGGCTCTTCTCCAGCAAACGGGCCTGCCCGGTCGCGGCGAGCAGCGAATCCTGGGCGCTGTGCCAGCCGTCGCGGATCCGCCCGAAGATCGCGTCCGCCAGCGCCCGGTCCTCAACCAGCGTCGCATAGCGTTCGGCGATGCCCATGTCGGACTTGGCGAGCACCATTTCCATGTTGCCGAGCGTCGCGGCGAAGAACGGCCAGCCCTCCGCCATCGCGCGCAGCAGCCCCTGGTCGGCAAAGCCGGTCAGCGCTTCACCGACGCCGTACCAGCCGGGCAGCATCACCCGCGCCTGTGCCCAGCTGAACACCCAGGGGATGGCGCGCAGATCCTCGATCGCGTCCGATTTGGTACGGCTCGACGGGCGCGAGCCGATCTTCAGCGTCGCAATCTCGGCGATCGGCGTCATCTGGCGGAAGAAGGTGCGGAAGCCGTCGGTCTCGTAGACCAGCGCGCGATAGGCGCGCATCGAATCGGCCGACAGCGTGTTCATCGCCGCGGTGAAACGGGCGGCGTCGGTCGCCGACAGGCAGTCCGGCTCCAGCGAGGCGAGCAGGGTGGCGGCGGCGATCGCCTCCAGATTGGTCGTCGCGCTTTCGCTGTTGCCGTATTTGGCGGCGATCACTTCCCCCTGCTCGGTAATGCGGATGCGGCCCTGGACGGTGCCGGCGGGCTGGCTGCGGATCGCGGCGAAGGACGATCCGCCACCGCGCCCGACCGCGCCGCCGCGCCCGTGGAACAGCTGCATGCGGACGCCCGCTTCGGCGAACACCGGCGCCAGCGCCTTGCTCGCCTCGTGCAGCGCCCAGTTGGAAGTCAGGTAGCCGCCGTCCTTGTTCGAATCGGAATAGCCGATCATCACTTCCTGATGGCCGCGTGCGCCGGCGATGGCTGCGGTTTCCGGCACCGCGAACCATTGCCGCATCACCGCCGGCGCCGCTTCCAGATCGGCGATCGTCTCGAACAGCGGCACCGGCATCATCGCCGCCTCGGCCGGCTCGCCGGGGCGGTAGAGCCCGGCCTCCTTCAGTAGGATATTGACCTCCAGCAGGTCGGACACCGACCGCGCCATCGACACGACATAGTTGGTCATGCACGCCGGCCCGTAGCGGCCGTGCGCCTTGGCGGCGGCGCGGACGATGTCCAGCTCACTGCGCGTCTCATCGGAATAGTCGGCGAAGGCGCTGGCAAGCGGGCGCGGCGATGCCAGTTCGCGGCGAAGCAGCGCGACCCGCGCGGCCTCGTCGAGCGCAGCATAGTCCGCCTCGACCCCGGCGACGCGCAGCAGTTCCGCCACCACCCGCTCGTGGACGGCGCTATTCTGGCGCATGTCGAGCGTCGCGAGGTGGAAGCCGAATGTCTCGACTGCGCGGATCAACCGGTCGAGCGCGCCGCCGCCAATACCGTGACCCTCCAGCCCCTTGGCGAGCGCATCCAGATCAGTGCGCAAAGCCTCGGGCGTCGCATAGGGCGCGCCTGGCAGGTGAGAGGGGCGCGGCGGCGCCCGGCCGATCAGCGCCTCGTAGGTCGCCGCCAGCCGGGCATAGATTCCGGACAGCGCCCGCCGATACGGCTCGTCGGCGCGGCTCGGCGCGGTATCGCCGCTCGCCTCGGCCAGGGCGACAACGGCCGGGCTGGCATCGGCAAGCGTGGTCGACAGCGACAGTTCGGCGCCCAGTGCGTGGACCCCGTCAAGATAATGGGACAGCGCCGCCTCCGCCGCGCTGGACAGGGCCAAGCGCAGCGACGCGGCGACGACGAACGGGTTGCCGTCCCGGTCGCCGCCGATCCAGCTGCCGATTTTCAGGAAGCTTGCCGGGCGGCAGCCGAGAAGCCGTTCCCAGCGGGCGTAGAGCGCCGGCAGCGTCGGCAGGAACACGTCGCGCAGATAGGCGAGGGCGTTCTCCACCTCGTCGGCGACGTACAGCCGCTCACCGCGCAGCGGCCGCGTTTCCCAGAGCAGTGCGATCTGGCGATAGATGCCGTCCTCGATCCGGTCGCCATCCGCCGTCTCCAGCGCGCCGCTGTCGCGCAGCCGCATCAGCGCGGCGATGCGGTTGCGATGGTCGATCACGCTCTTGCGGCGCACCTCGGTCGGGTGGGCGGTCAGCACCGGCACGATCAGCGCCGCGTCGAGCAGCGCGGCGACCGCGTCGCGGGACACGCCTTCCTCGTCCAGCCGGTTGAGCACGTGGACGAGATCCGCGTCGGACTCGACCGTCGCGCCTTGCCGATCCTCGGCCAGGTTGGCGAGCATCGAGAACAGCATGAAGCCGCGGACGAACGCCAGCGTATCGTCCAGGGTCAGCGCGTCGAGGCCGGGATCGATGGCGTCGGCCTCTGCAATGCCGCGATGGCGGTCGACGGAGGCGGAGCGGATATATTCGGTGCGGCGGAACAGCGCCTCGCCGCCCTGGCAGCGGATGACGTCGCCGAGCAAGCGCCCGAGAAAGCGGATGTCGGGGTTCTGGGTGATCGGGGGTGCGCTGGCCATGCTGCTTTGCTGCAATGCGAAAGCGCTCCAGTCAACGCCTTCCCCGCTGCATCACGCCAAAAGTTCGACGTCCCAGTACAACCAGTCGTGCCAGCTCTCGTGCAGGTGGTTGGGCGGAAAGGCCCGGCCGTTTTCCTGCAATTGCCAGCTTGTCGGCCGGATCGGCGACATGCGCAGCTTCATCGCCGCCTCGCGCGGGGTGCGGCCGCCCTTGCGCAGGTTGCACGGCGCGCAGGCGGTGGCAACATTCTCCCACGTCGTCCGCCCGCCCTGCGCGCGAGGCACGACATGGTCGAAGGTCAGATCGCGGTGTGCGCCGCAATATTGGCAGGCGAACTTATCGCGCAGGAACAGGTTGAAGCGAGTGAAGGCCGGGTATTCCGACGGCCTGACGAACTGCTTGAGCGCGATCACCGACGGGATTCGCATTGCCGAGGACGGGCTGCGCACCGTGCGCTCGTAGCTGGAAACGATGTCAACGCGGTCCAGGAACACCGCCTTGATAGCGGTCTGCCACGGCCACAGGCTGAGCGGATAATAGCTGAGCGGCGTATAATCCGCGTTCAAAACCAGAGTTGGACAACTGTCCGGATGACGCAACAGGTCTGGATGGTACATAAGGTGCCCGTCCCCCCTTGCCTCGCTCCATCGTCGAGGAACGTGACCCGTTTATGACAGCATCGCGCGCGACTCCGTCAAGTGCCGAGCCGAATTTCACGACGAGAATCTCCCGATTCGCGCCGAGTCCCACCGGGCGCCTGCATCTGGGCCACGCCTTCTCCGCGCTCGCGGCGCACGATCTGGCACGGGCCGGCGGCGGGCAGTTCCTGCTGCGGATCGAGGACATCGATCCGACGCGGGCACGGCAGGCCCATGTCGACGGCATCGTCGCCGATCTCGGCTGGCTCGGCCTCAGCTGGGACGGGCCGGTGGTACGCCAATCGCAGCGGCTGGCGGTCTACGCGACGGCGCTCGACCGGCTGAAGGCGCTGGGCCTCGCCTATCCCTGCTTCTGCACCCGCGCCGAGATCGCGGCGAGCGCGGCGGCGCCCCAAGGGCCAGCCGGGCCGGTGTACCCCGGCACCTGCCGCCACCTGCCGGCGGCGGAACGGACGCAGCGGATGGCGGGGACGCCGCACGCCTGGCGGCTGGACATGGCGGCGGCGGTGGCGCGCACGGGGCCGCTCAGCTGGCACGATCATGGCGCCGGATGGGTCGCCGCCGACCCGGCGGCCCATGGCGACGTGGTGATCGCGCGCAAGGACGCGCCGGTCAGCTACCATCTGGCGGTCAGCGTCGACGACGCGGCGCAGGGGGTAAACAGCATCGTGCGCGGCACCGACCTGTTCGCTACGACCGACATCCATCGCTTGCTGCAGGCGCTTCTCGGCCTGCCGACGCCAGCCTATTTCCACCATCCGCTGCTGGTAGACGCGGCGGGGCGGCGGCTGGCCAAGCGCGACGGCGCCCGCGCGCTGGCCGATCTGCGCGCCGCCGGCGCCGACCCGGCGGCGCTGGTTGCGGAATTGCGCGCGATGCGGGAAGCGCTTGGATTCGTCTTGCCGAGCGCCTAGATCAAACCGATGAGCACTTTCCTGGTGATCCTGATCGTCCTCGCCGCGCTCGCGACGCTCGGCGCGCTGGTGCGCGGCATCATCATCTTCCTGCGGACGACCGAGGCAGAGCTGAAAAGCAACGGCAGCGGCCCCAGTACCTCGTCGCAGCGCCAGAACAAGATGATGATGGCCCGGATCTTCTTCCAGGCGCTCGCCATTCTGCTGGTAGCACTGTTCCTGCTGCTCAGCCGCTGAGGGGCGGCGATGGTCCGCCTGAACAAGATCTATACCCGCACCGGCGACAACGGCACCACCGGTCTCGTCGACGGGTCGCGCGTCGCCAAGGATGATCCGCGCCTGGCGGCGATGGGCGATGTCGACGAGACCAATAGCGCGATCGGCGTGGCGCTGGCCGCGCTGGACGATGGCGAGATCGCGACCATCCTCCGCCGTATCCAGAACGACCTGTTCGACCTCGGTGCCGACCTTGCCACGCCGGGCGATGACTTCACGTCGTCCGACATGGCGCTGCGCATCGTTCCGGCGCAAGTCGCTCGGCTGGAAGCGGAGATCGACCGGCTGAACGAAGGGCTGGAGCCGTTGCGCAGCTTCATCCTGCCCGGTGGCAATCCGGCAGCGGCGGCGCTGCACCTGGCCCGCGCCGCCGCGCGCCGGGCGGAACGTACCGCGGTCAACGCGGCGCGGACCATCGCGCTGAATCCGGCCGCGCTCGCCTATCTCAACCGCCTGTCCGACCATTTGTTCGTCACCGCGCGGTTGCTGAACAAAGCATCCGACGGCGATATATTGTGGGTGCCCGGCGCATCGCGCTGAAACGAATCGCCCCGTCCACGCGTATGATCAAGCGTGGCGACGGGAACGACACGAAAAGGGAGGCCGGCAACGGCGTCTAACGGACCAGTTCTGTCGGCGGCGGCGCTGGCCGACCAGTTCCGTACTACCCGCGCGCTGACCGCCGCGCTTGCCGCGCCGCTCAGCGATGCCGACGCCACCGTCCAGTCGATGCCGGACGCGTCGCCAGCGAAATGGCATCTAGCCCATACCAGCTGGTTCTTCGAAACCTTCGTGCTGCGCGACCATCGCCGCGGCTACCGCCCGTTCGACCCGGCATATGCCTATCTGTTCAACAGCTATTACGAGGCGGAGGGTCAGCGCCAGCCGCGCCATGCGCGCGGGCTGCTGACCCGGCCTACTTTGGCCGACATCCTGGCCTATCGCGCCCATGTCGACGGGGCGTTGACCGCGGCGCTGACCGGCCTGCCGGACGCGGCCCTGGCGCTGGTTGCGCTCGGCATCCAGCATGAACAGCAGCATCAGGAGCTGCTGCTGACCGACATATTGCACCTGTTCGCGCAAAATCCGCTGCGGCCGGCGTTGTGGCCGTCCGCCCCGCCCCGCCCCGCTCCGGCACCGCCGCCGCTACGCTGGATCTCCGGGCGCTCCGGGGTGGTCGAGATCGGCCACACCGGGCAGGGTTTCGCCTTCGACTGCGAAACACCGCGCCATCAGGCGCTGCTTATCCCCCATGCCTTGGCCGACCGGCTGCTGACCAATGGCGAATGGCAGGATTTCATTGCCGACGGCGGCTATGGCGATGCCCGCCTGTGGCTGTCGGACGGCTGGGCGTGGGTGCAGGCGAACGCAGTCGCCGCGCCCCTCTACTGGCAGCGCGACGGAGATGGCGGCTGGCTGCGCTTCGGGCTCGACGGCATCGGTCCGGTCGATCCGGCGGTGCCTGTTGCCCATGTCAGTTTCTACGAAGCCGACGCCTTCGCCCGCTGGGCCGGCGCCCGCCTGCCGACCGAGACGGAATGGGAAAGCGCCGCCGAGCGGCTGGACCCTGTATCCGGCAACCAGCTCGACCGCGCCGGCCCCGTCGCCCCCCGCGCTTGCGGCACCGGCGACGGGCTGCACCAGATGTTCGGCGACGTCTGGGAATGGACCGGCAGCGCCTACCGCCCCTATCCCGGTTTCCGCCCGGCGGCCGGGGCTGTTGGCGAATATAACGGCAAGTTCATGTCGGGCCAGGCGGTTCTGCGCGGCGGCAGTTGCGCCACACCGCGCGGCCACGTGCGCGCCAGCTATCGCAACTTCTTCTATCCGCATCAACGCTGGCAGTTCACCGGCGTCCGGCTGGCGAAGGACCTGTGAGCACCGCCGCCCTCGCCAGCCGGGCCGATCCGGCGTTTCGCGCCGACGTGCTCGCCGGGCTGGCGATGCGCCAGCGCGCAATCCCGGCGCGCTGGTTCTATGATCTGGAAGGGTCGCGCCTGTTCGAACAGATCACCACCCTGCCCGGCTATTACCCGACGCGGGTCGAAACGGCGTTGCTGAAGGCCCATGCCGAAGACATCGGCCGGATCATCGGGCCGGGCCGGGCTGTCGTCGAGTTCGGTTCCGGCTCGTCGCTCAAGACGCCGCATCTGCTCGCCGCGATCCGTCCGGCCGCCTACGTGCCGATTGACATTTCCGGCGAGTTCCTGCGCCAGTCGGCGGCGGCGCTGGCGTCGGATTTCCCGCATCTGCCGATCCTGCCGGTCGAGGCGGATTTCACCGACCCGGTCGCGGCGCCTGGCGCGATCGCCGGGCTGCCGCGGCTCGGCTTCTTTCCCGGCTCGACAATCGGCAATATGGTGCCGCGCACCGCCGTCAACCTGCTGCGCGCGATGGTCGAGACGCTGGGGGTTGGAGCGATGCTGCTGATCGGCGTCGACCGGATCAAGCCGGTGGCGACGCTGCTCGCCGCCTATGACGAGCCGGAGGGGGTGACGGCGGCGTTCAACCTGAACCTGCTCCACCGCATCAACCGGGAATTGTCCGGCACGATCCCGGTTGACGCGTTCCGCCATGTCGCACGCTGGAATGACGCGTTGGCGCGGATCGAGATGCATCTGGAGGCGATGCACGCGGTCGCCTTCACCGTCGACGGTATGCCGTTCCGAATGGCAGCGGGCGAGACCATCCATACCGAGAACAGCCACAAATACGGCCTGCGCGACGCCCGGCTGCTGCTCAGCGCCGGGGCGTGGACGCCGATCCGCGAATGGACCGACCCAGGCGACAATTTCACGCTGATGCTGGCGGAGGCGCTGCCGCCCGGCACCGCGCCCTAAAAGCGGCTCGGCGTGGCCCCGGCGCCGCTTTCACAAAAGAACAACGCACGCTAGGACGCCCGCGACCAGTTGGGGAGACGAACATGCAGGCGATCGGCGTCATCGGTGCGGGACAGATGGGCGCGGGCATCGCGCAGGTGTCGGCGCAGGCAGGATATCGCGTCTTTCTGGCCGACGTGGCGATCGAACGGGCAACGGCGGCGAAGGACGGCATCGCCCGGCAACTCGGCCGGCTGGTCGAGAAGGAGAAGCTGGCCGCCGAGGCGCGCGATGTCGCCCTCGGCCGGATCGAGCCGGTCGGCGCGTTCGAACCGATGGCTGCCGCCGGGCTGATCATCGAGGCGGCGACCGAGCGCGAGGACATCAAGCGCGCGATCTTCGCCAAGCTGGGCAACGTCCGCGGCCACCAGGCGGTGCTCGCCTCCAACACCTCGTCGATCCCGATCACCCGGCTGGCCCAGGCGTCGCCCGATCCGAAGCGGTTCATCGGCGTCCACTTCTTCAACCCTGTGCCGCTGATGGGGTTGATCGAAGTCATCAGCGGTCTCGCCACCGCGACGGAGACTGTGAAGCTAGTCGAGACTTATGCCAAGGCACTCGGCAAGCGTGTGGTCCACGCCAACGACGCCCCCGGCTTCATCGTCAACCGCATCCTGCTGCCGATGCTGAACGAAGCCTGCTTCGCGCTCGGCGAGGGTGTGGCGACTATCGCCGACATCGACGCGGCCTGCCAGCTTGGCCTCAACCACCCGATGGGGCCGCTTACCTTGGCCGACTTCATCGGCCTCGACACCTGCCTGGAAATCTGCCGGGTGCTGCACGACAGCACCGGCGACCCGAAATACCGGCCAGCGCCGTTGCTGGTTAAATATGTCGAAGCCGGCTGGTACGGGCGCAAGACCAAGCGCGGCTTCTACGACTATTCCGGCGACACGCCAGTGCCGACCCGCTGAGTCACCGCGCCTTTTCCCGCTGGCGGCGAATGACGGTGCTTGATACGCAGCCGCGATGATGACTGATCCAGGCGGCGGGCGCTCCCTGCCGCAATCACTTTTCGCCTTCTCCATCTTTTACGGCGGCATGGTCTGCATCGCCGGCGTGCTGGGGGTGAAGCAGGTCGCGCTCGGCCCATTGGCGGTGGAGGCGGGGATCTTCGCCTTCCTGCTCCTCGTCGTCGTATCGAGCGCGGTGGCGGAACTGCACGGCCGCGCCGCCGCCAACCGGCTGGTGCGGCTGGGCTTCGTGCCGCTCGTCGCCTCGGCGCTGCTGATCCGGCTGGTGCTGGCGCTGCCGGTCGATCAGGGCATGTACCCGCCGGCGATCGACGCCTTCCCGATCGTCCTCGGCCAGAGCGCGCGGATGATGATCGCCGGGCTGATCGCCTATGGCACATCGCAAACGCTCAATGTGCTGATCTTTTCAAAACTGGCCGGCGGAAGCGGCCGGTTGCTGTGGCTGCGCGCTATGGCGGCGAGCGCCGCGTCGCAGGTGGTCGACACGCTGCTGTTCATCTCGATCTCGTTCCTCGGCGAACGGGCGATCGGCCCGCTGATAGCCGGACAGATGCTGGCGAAGGTGGTGCTGTCGATCGTGCTGGTGCCGCCGCTGATCTATGGCTTCGTCGCCCTCGGCCGGCGGCTGGACCGGGCACAATGACGCGAAGGGCTTGGGGCGGCGCGCGCATTCCTCTATGGGCGCGCGGATGACCGACCATACCCCCGACGCCGCCCTGCTCGCCAAGGCCGAGACGCTGACCGAGGCGCTGCCCTACATGCAGCGCTACGCCGGCAAGACCTTCGTCGTGAAATACGGCGGCCACGCGATGGGCGATCCGGAACTGGCCCGCGATTTCGCCGAGGATGTCGTGCTGCTGAAAGCAGTCGGCATCAACCCGGTCGTCGTTCATGGCGGCGGGCCGCAGATCGGCGCCATGCTGAAGCGGCTGGGCGTCGAATCGCGCTTCGTCGACGGACTGCGCGTGACCGACGCCGAAACCGCCCAGATCGCCGAGATGGTGCTGTCCGGGTCGATCAACAAGGAAATCGTCGGCTGGATCGGCGCCGCCGGGGGCCGCGCCGTCGGCATTGCCGGCAAGGATGCCGGGCTGGTCGTCGCCGAAAAGGTGCAGGGCCGACAGGCCGACAAGCTGCAAGGTATCGAGCGCCATGTCGACCTCGGCTTCGTCGGCGAACCGGCGCAGGTCGACCGGCGCATCCTCGACACGCTGTCCGCCGCCGGCATCATCCCGGTGGTCGCGCCGATCGCGATCGGCGCCGACGGCCACACCTACAACATCAACGCCGACACGATGGCCGGGGCAATCGCGGCGGCGATGGGCGCGGCGCGCTTCTTCCTGTTGACCGACGTCGCCGGGGTGCTCGACAAGGGCGGCCGGCTGCTGACCGACCTCGCGCCCAGCGACGTCGCCCGGCTGCGCGCCGACGGCACGATTTCCGGCGGGATGATCCCGAAGCTGGAAACCTGCGTCGCGGCGGTCAACGCCGGCGTCGACGCTGCGGTCGTGCTCGACGGGCGGGTGCCGCACGCGATGCTGCTGGAAATCTTCACCCGCCAGGGCGCCGGCACGCTGATCCGGGCGTAGGTCCTTGCGACAATGCGGGGTCGTCGCCCGCCGCTCCACAGCCATCCCCGACATCCCCGTTCCACCGGCGGCGCCATTGCGCTATTCGGGGGGCGCACCGCGCAGCCCACGGAGTATCGATGCTTCTCTCCCTCTACCAAATTCTTCAGATCCTGCTGTCGGCCGCACAGTGGATCATCATCATCCAGGCTATCCTGTCCTGGCTGGTCGCGTTCAACGTCATCAACACCTATAATGAGGTGATCCGTTCAGTGCTGATCGCCCTCGACCGGCTGACCGAGCCGCTCTACCGGCCGATCCGCAAGATCATGCCCGATCTTGGCGCGCTCGACCTGTCGCCGCTGGTCGTTCTGCTCGTCATCTACATCCTGCGCAGCGTCATCCTGCCCAACATTTTCACGCCGCTGCTGATCGGATGAGCGCGACGGTCATCGACGGCAAGGCGTTCGCCGCCGGACTGCGCGAACGGGTGGCGGCGGGCGTTGCCGCCTTTTCGGCCGCCGCCGGGCGGGCGCCGGGGTTGGCGGTGGTGCTGGTCGGTGACGATCCCGCAAGCCAAGTCTATGTGCGGTCGAAACACAAGGCGACGGTTGCCGCCGGCATGGAAAGCTTCGAGCGGCGGCTGCCGGCCGATACCGGCCAGGCCGAACTGCTGGCGCTGGTCGCCGAGTTGAACGCCGATCCGGCGGTCGACGGCATCCTCGTCCAACTGCCGCTCCCCGCCCAGATCGACGCCGACGCGGTGATCGCCGCGATCGACCCGGACAAAGATGTCGACGGCTTCCACCCGGTCAATGCCGGGCGGCTGGCCAGCGGGCTGGACGGTTTCGTGCCGTGCACCCCGCTCGGCTGCCTGATGCTGCTGAAGGACCGGATTGGCAGCCTGTCCGGACTGGACGCGGTGGTGATCGGCCGGTCGAATATCGTCGGCAAGCCGATGGCCCAACTGCTGCTGCGCGAAAGCTGCACCGTCACTATAGCACACAGCCGCACCCGCGACCTGCCCGCCGTCGTGCACCGCGCCGATATCGTCGTTGCCGCGGTCGGCCGGCCCGAAATGGTCAAGGGCGACTGGCTGAAGCCGGGCGCGACGGTCATCGACGTTGGCATCAACCGGGTCGACGGCAAGCTGGTCGGCGACGTCGCCTTCGAATCCACCTTGCCGGTCGCCGGCGCGATCACACCGGTGCCGGGCGGTGTCGGGCCGATGACGATCGCGGTGCTGCTGCGCAACACCCTGCTCGCCGCACACCGCCGCGCCGGCATTCCGTGCCCGGACCGGCTCTGGTGATCGAACTGTTCGTCTCGGCGCTGGTCACTTTTTTTGTGGTGATCGATCCGCCGGGCTGCGCACCGATCTATGCCGGGCTGACCGCCGATGCGCCGCGTACCCATGCCCGCGCCATGGCGATCCGCGCCGTCGCCGTCGCTGCCGCGATTCTGTTGGTGTTCGCGCTGTTCGGTCAGGACATCCTCCGCGCGCTCGGCATCAGCCTCGACAGCTTCCGCATCGCCGGCGGCATCATGCTGTTCCTGATCGCACTGGAGATGGTGTTCGAAAAACGCACCCAGCGCCGCGAGGACCGCGCCCAGAAGATCATCGATACGCCGGAGGTGGAGGACGTCTCGATCTTCCCGATGGCGATGCCGATGATCGCCGGCCCCGGCTCGATCGCCAGCGTCATGCTGCTAATGTCGAAGGGGCACGGGATAGAGCGCACCCTGGTCATTCTCGCCGCGCTGGCAGTGATCCTGGCGCTGACGCTGGCGGCGCTGCTTGCCGCCGGGCCGCTGATGCGCCTGCTGGGCGCGCGGATAGAGGCGGTCATCACCCGTCTGCTCGGCGTACTGCTGGCTGCGCTGGCGGCGCAATTCGTGATCGACGGCCTGACCGGAAGCTTCGCCTGAAGCGCAGGCGCGGCATCGGCGCGCACCCTTAGCGAATGCGCCACAGCCGATAGGGGGAGTGCCCCGGCAGTGGCACAGGCTCCAGCCAGGGGAAGCGCTTGCCGCTGGCGAGTTGGGCGTAGAAGCCGTGCGGGCTGCGCGCGCGGTAGATCGTCGATTCCGCCATGTTGGGGCAGGTGAGCAACAACGTCGCGCCGTGGCGACGCGCTATCGCCCGCGCCTGCTCCGGCGGGCCGTCAAAGGCATGGTGGATGTCGAGGATGGCGGCGCCGTTACGGTGGTAGGGGCCAGCGATCGCGCTGTGGTGGGTAACCGCGATCAGCCGTGGTCCGAGGTCGACGAAGGTCATGACCGTCGTCGCCGGCAGCCGCGCGATCGGCGCCAGCGCCGGCAGGGTCGGGCAACGGCGGGTCGCCTGGGTGATGGCCTTGCTGCGCGCGGTGGGCGGGTCCGCGGGGATCAGCTTCGCCGCATAATAGGCGCCGAGGCCGGACAGCAGGCCAAGCGCCGCCGCGCCGCCCGCCACCCGTGCCGCGACCGGTGCACCGAGCGCCGCGATCCAGCGCAGCAGGCCCCAGCCGAGGGCGGTGACGCCGACCGTGCCGATCAACTGCGCGGCGGTGGCGATCCGCGTCTGCCAGAACAGCATCGCGCAGGACAGGGCGGCGAGCGCGAACACCGCCAGCCAGCCAGGCAGGCGCTGCGGATCGCGGCGAGCACGCCACAATGCTAACAGCGTGCCGACCAGGCCGATCGTCGGCATGAACGCCATCTGCAGGATGACACCCGGCTTCTGCATCGTGATCGGCCGCGCTTCCTTGACGTTGGACAGCCATAACCGGTCGAGCTCGGGCGAGACATGCTCGGGCCGGCCGAGACAATCCGGCCAGACCAGCGCAAATGCCGCCGCCAGCAGCCCCCCGGCGCCAACAGCGGCGGCCAACCGCCCGCCGCGCCCGGCGCCGCGCAGATGGCTGAGCGCGAACAGCAGCGCGCCGGCGACCAGGATCGCTGATAGCCACACCGGCGTCAGCGCATCGCAGCGTGGCGCACGGTTCGCTTCCGACGTGAACAAGACGTAGCCGATCGCGGTCGCCCCGGTCAGCGCCAGCGCATAGGCGCTGAGGCGCGGCGCCTCCGCCTCGTCCCATACCCAGCGCAGGACGATCGCGCCGCCGAGCAGCGCCAGGAACGGCATCAGCTCCAGCCCGATGACCAGCGACAGCACCGTCGCCAGCGCGACGGTGATGCCGCCGCGTGCGCCCCGCTCGTCGGCCAGCCCGGCGATGCCGACCGCCAGCATCGCCAGTTGCCAGCCGTGATGGTCGATGCGCAACGGCATGAACATCGCGACGACGTTGACGCAGCCCAGCACCAGCGCCGCGCCCAGCGCATAGGCGCCCGGCGCGACCAGCCGCCGCGCCGTCAGCGCCATCGCGACCATCGCGACCAGCATCGGCAGCATCGGCGCCAGTGCCGCCGCCGTCTTTTCCGCGACAATTCCGCCGAAGACCGGGCGGACCAGCAAGACGATTCCGGCGATCGGCAGGTCGACCAGCCGCGACCAGTGGATGTCGAACCCGCGCGGCGGGTCCAGCCGGTACTGGCGCAGGTCGTACCAGCCCTGGCCATGCAACCAGTCGCGCACTTGGGTCATGCGGATATTGTCGTCGGTGTCGGGCAGCGCGAACCAGTGGATCACGCCCCAGCGCTGCCACAGGAACCAGACGCAAGCCGCCAGCCACAGCGCCACGACTACCCGCAGCCAGTCGCGGGTCAGCCGCTCACCCCAAATCGTCATGCGTGCCCGATCGACGCCGGCCAATGCCTGTTTCCTTGTGTTTGGCCGCGCACTAGAGCATCGCGCGCCGGCAATGAAGCGCGAAACGATCCATACTCCGTCCCCGGCGGCAGCCGAACGACAGGCGATGCTCGGCCAACTCGTCCGCTACGCCATCACCGGCGGCGCGGTCACCGCGCTCGGCACCGCCGCCTATGGCGCCTTTGTCGCCTTCACCGTGATGGACCCGATGCTGGCGGTGTTCCTCGCCTATGTCCTCTGCGTCGCGGTCGGCTATGTCGTGCACAGCCGATGGAGCTTTCGCGGCCACGGCCGGCGCGACAACCCGGCGCGGACGACCGGCCGCTTCTTCGCGGTATCGCTGGTCAGCTATCTGCTCAACAGCGCGTTCACCTGGGTGCTGACAAAGGGGCTGGGCGGGCCGGACTGGTGGCCGGTGATCCCGATGCTGTTCGTGACCCCGCTCGCCACCTTCGCGCTCAACCGCCGCTGGGTTTTCAACTGATGGAACGCATCGTCTACGATCGGATGGCAGCGCTCGACACGCGCCACTGGTGGTATCGCGCCCGCCGCGAGGTGCTGGCGGCGCTGATCGCCCGGCAGATCGTCCTCCCCGCCGACGCGCGCGTGCTGGAGATCGGCTGCGGCACCGGCCACAATCTGGCGATGCTCGGCCGTTTCGGCGCGGTCGACGCGATCGAGATCGACCCGGTGGCGCGCGGCGTCGCCAGTGAACGGCTCGGCCGTCCGGTCGGCAGCAGCCCACTGCCCGATCTGGCCGGCGTACCCGGCGGCTATGCGTTGATCGCAGCGCTCGATGTCGTCGAACATGTCGCCGACGACCGCGCCGCGCTCCGCGCGATGGCTGACCGGCTGGCGCCGGGCGGGCGAATGCTGATCACCGTCCCCGCCCACCCGTGGATGTGGAGCGCGCACGACGTCGTCAACCATCATCACCGCCGCTACACCCGCGCCACACTGACCGGGGCGATCGCCGACGCCGGCCTGCGACTGGACATGCTTGGCTGGTTCAACAGCCTGCTGTTCCCGCTGGCGGCTGGCGCGCGGATCGCCGGGCGGCTGCGCGGCAAGCAGGACAGCGACGACACGCTGCCGCCGGCCCCGATCAACCGCCTGTTCGAGCGCGTCTTCGCGCTGGAACGTTACGCGATCGGGCGCTTCCCGCTGCCCCCGGGCGTGTCGCTCGCCGCGATCATCTCCGCCGGCACGTGACCCAGCCGCGCCTGGCCGCCGAGCGGCCCGGCGACGTCGGAGACGATATAGAGCGGCCGGCGCTTCGCCTCGATATAGAGACGGCCGAGATATTCGCCGATCATGCCCAGCACGAACATCTGCACCGCGCCGAGCACGACGACGATCAGCATCAGCGAAGTCCAGCCCTGCACCGCGCTGCCGCTGAAGAAGCCGATGGCGATATAGATCAGCAGCAGGAAGGACGCGGCGAGCAGCCATAGCGCGACATGGCTCGCCAGCCGCAGCGGCGCGGTTGAAAAGCCGGTGACCGCGTCGAGGGCGAAGCGGATCATTTTCGACAGCGGGTAATGCGATTCGCCGGCGAGCCGCTCCGCCCGGTCATAGGGAAAGGGCACCTGACGAAAGCCGATCCAGGCTACCATGCCGCGAATGAAGCGCGCCTGTTCCGGCAAGCTGAGCAACGCGTCGAGCGCCCGCCGGCTCATCAGCCGGAAATCGCCGGTGTCGACCGGTATGTCGGTGTCGGTCAGCCGGCTGAGCGCGCGATAGAACAGCGCCGCCGTCGCCTTCTTGAACAGCGTCTCGCCGGCACGCTTGCGGCGCACGGCATAGACGACGTCGGCGGCCTCGCCGTCCATCACCGCCATCATCTCGCCCAGCAGTTCGGGCGGGTCCTGCAGGTCGGCGTCGATGATCAGGATGCGCTCGCCCCGACACAGGTCCAGCCCGGCGGTCAGTGCCAACTGGTGGCCGTGGTTGCGCGACAGGTCGATCGCGGCAAGGTGGGGGTCGGCGGCGCACAGCCGCTGCATCACCGCCCAGCTACCGTCGCGCGATCCGTCGTTGATCAGCACGATCTCGTGCGACGGCCCGACGGCGGCGGTCGCCGCGGCAGACAGGCGGCGGTGCAGCGCGGCCAGGCAGGGCGCCTCATTGTAACAGGGAACGACGATGGAAAGCGCTGGGCGCGGGGCGGTCATGAACGCTGGTCCTGGAGGGGGAGGCTATGCGCCGCGCGATAGAGCCGATCGCGTCCGTTGGTCCAGATCAGCAGCAGTCCGCGCACCCATTCGGGCCGGATATGCGGCGGGCCGATCAGCCAGACATAGTCGAAGGCTGTGCGCGGAAAGCGGGTCAGCGCATGGTCGATCGTGTGCCACTCTTCCCCCGGGCAATCCCGCGCGGTGACCAGTTCGGACGGGTCACGGTCGAACCCGGGCGCGCCGATATCGCGCACGCCCAGCAATTGGGCACCGGCCATCGCCCACTGGTCGTTGGAAAAGGCCTCGCGCCGGACGATCGCCATCGCGCCCAGATGCTCGGTGCGGGGGCTGAACCACGGCAGGCCGCAACCATGGCCGACGAAAGTCACCAGCCGGGCACCGTGCGGCACATGGTCGAGCGCGTCGAGGGCACGATCGTAACGGTCGCTGGCCAGCGCCAGGCTGGTCGTCGTCGCGGCGGTCCGGACCAGGAAGAAAGCAAGCCCGGCGGCGGCCAGCCCGCCGAGGAAGCGACGGCCGGCGGCATCACCCGGCCGGATCGCGACCAGCATGACCGCGATCATGAACGGGGTCAGCCGCATATCGGCGTAAGCGCTGCCGAACACCACGCGTGGCAGCAGCAGGAACACCGCGAGCAGGACCAGCGCGCTCGCCGCCAGATTGCGCGAGAAGCCAAGCCGCCGGCTGAACGGCGCGGCGGCGATGACCAGCAGCATCACGCCGAGCGTCGCGATGTCGAACCAGCGCCAGCGGTCACGCAGCGTCATCTCGATCCACAGCGCCTTGGCATCCCAGTTGAACCAGTCGCCGGTCTGGCCGCCGACATGCTGGCCGCCACGCCACAACGCCATCAACAGCACCGGCGGCGCCAGCGGCAGGCACTGGATGCCGGCCGGCACCAGCGACCGGTGCCAGGCGCGCCCCGAGTCGTGAATGCGCACCACCTCGGCCGAAAACGCCATGACACCCAACGTTCCCCAGCCATAGGTATGGGTAACCCACAGCAACATCGACAGCGGCACGAACAGTACCGCGCGCAGCCGGAACCGGCCGAGCCGCGCCAGCCGCAGCCAAAGCGCGAAGGCATTCAGCGCCAGCGCCATCGACAGCGCAAAATTGACGAAGCCGAAATGGAACGGATGACCATAGGCCAGCGGCAGCGCGAACAGCACCGTCGGCGGCACCCGGCCATGGACCTCGCGCGCGATCCAGATCATGCCGAGCACGGTCAGCGCCGGAATGACGATGACGATCAGCTTCACCGCCAACTCCAGCCCGAAGACCGGGGCGATCAGTTCGACCAGCAGGTCGACGCCGAGATTGCCGATCAACTGCCAGTCGAAACTGTAGAAGGCCGACAGGCTGGGCGATGCATCGCCCATCAATTGTACCTGGTAGCGCCCCATATGGCCCGGCAAGTCGACCAGCGGCGGGATCGGCGGATAGAGCAGCGGGACGATACTCAGCCCCACCAGCAGCGCCAGGAACGCCCGGCCCTGCCACCATGGGGCTTCCTGTCCGGACGGAGGCACGCGCTGGTTCACGCTTAACGCCTATTCCCTGTGCCGCCCCGCTTCAAGCCGGCGCGCAAGCCATTGTGCGGCGCGCCCGCCCCGCCTGCCCTCAGGTACCTTCGGTCGGGGGGCAGCGAACAAGCCGCCCCTTCGCGGCCGAAGATGCCGGCTTGCGCCGGCATGACGACAGCGTGGCGATCCGTCCTAGCGGTCGCGGCGGCCGAGCAGGCGCAGGCGCAGCGCGTTCAGCTTAATGAAGCCTTCGGCGTCGCGCTGGTCATAGGCGCCGGCGTCGTCCTCGAAGGTGACGACCTTCTCCGAATAGAGCGAATAGGGCGACTTGCGGCCAATGACGTGGACGCCGCCCTTGTACAGCTTCAGCCGGACGGTGCCGGTCACCTTCTGCTGGCTGTGGTCGACCAGCGCCTGCAGCATCTCGCGCTCCGGGCTGAACCACAGGCCGTTGTAGATCAGCTCGGCATAACGCGGCGCCAGTTCGTCCTTCAGATGGGCGGCGCCGCGGTCCAGCGTGATCTGCTCGATCCCGCGATGGGCGAGGTGGAGGATGGTGCCGCCCGGCGTCTCGTACATGCCGCGCGACTTCATGCCGACGAAGCGGTTCTCGACCAGGTCGAGCCGACCGATGCCGTGGGTCCGGCCCAGGTCGTTCAGCTTCGCCAGCAGGCTGGCCGGGGATAGCCCCTCGCCGTTGATCGCGACGGCATCGCCGCGCTCGAAATCGACGGTGATGATCTCCGGCGCGTCCGGCGCATCTTCCGGGTTGACGGTGCGCGAATAGACATAATCCGGCACCTCCTCCCACGGGTCTTCCAGCACCTTGCCCTCCGACGAGGTGTGGAGAAGATTGGCGTCGGTCGAAAACGGACTTTCGCCACGCTTGTCCTTCGGGACCGGAATCTGGTGTGCCTCGGCAAAGCCGATCAGCGCGGTGCGGCTGGTCAGGTCCCATTCCCGCCACGGCGCGATCACCTTGATGTCGGGGGCAAGCGCGTAATAGCCGAGTTCGAAGCGGACCTGATCGTTACCCTTGCCGGTCGCGCCATGGCTGACCGCGTCGGCACCGACCTGACGGGCGATCTCGACCTGGCGCTTGGCGATCAGCGGCCGCGCGATCGAGGTGCCGAGCAGATACAGCCCTTCGTACAACGCATTGGCCCGCATCATCGGGTAGACATAGTCCCGCACGAATTCCTCGCGCAGGTCGTCGATGAAGATATGCTCCTGCTTCACCCCCATCAGCTCGGCCTTGCGCCGTGCCGGCTCCAGTTCCTCGCCCTGGCCAAGGTCGGCGGTGAAGGTGACGACCTCGCAACGATAGGTGGTCTGCAGCCACTTCAGGATCACGCTGGTGTCGAGGCCACCGGAGAAGGCGAGCACCACCCGGTCGATCTTGTCGGTCATTGTCGGCTTGGTCCTGTCGGATAGGAAAGGAATCGCCGCCCTATTAGGCAGCGGCGGGACAAGTCACAACATCGGAACTGTTCGGCAGGCCCGGCCGCGCTAGCGCGGCAAGCGCGCTTCCGCCTGTGCCATATAATCGCGGGTGATCGGCAGGGCAGTACGGCGGCGGGCATACTGGATCTGATAGTTGCACATCTCCGCCGCTTCGAACGCGACCAGCGATCCGGCAAGATAGAACTGCCACATGCGGAAGAACCGCTCGTCGTAGAGCGCGACAATCGCGGCGCGGTTGGCGGTCGCCCGGTCGTACCAGTGCTGGATCGTGTAGGCGTAGTGGAGCCGCAAATTCTCGACATCGGTAGCGATCAGATGCGCCTTCTCGCTGGCCGAGACGATCTCGCTCAGCGACGGGCAGTAGCCGCCGGGAAAAATATATTTGCGCGTCCACGGGTCGGTCTGCCCCGGCAGGCCCAGCCGGCCGATCGTGTGGAGCAGCATCGCGCCGTCGTCGGCGAGGATCTCGCGGCACTTGCGGAAGAAGGTCAGGTAATTCGGCGGCCCGACATGCTCGAACATGCCGACCGAGACAATGCGGTCGAACCGCTCCTCGACCCGGCGATAATCGCGCAACTCGAAACGGACGCGGTCGGCCAGTCCAGCTTCTTCGGCGCGCCGGCGAGCGACCTTCAGTTGCTCTTCCGACAGGGTGATGCCGAGCACACTGACCCCCTCCACCGCCCGCGCCAGATAGAGCGCCATCCCGCCCCAGCCGCAGCCGATGTCGAGCACGCGGTTGCCCGGCTTTAGGTTCAGCTTGGCGGCGATATGCGCTTTCTTGTCGGCCTGCGCCTGTTCCAGGCTGTTGCCGGGGTCGGTGAAATAGGCACAGCTATATTGCCGGTCGGCGTCGAGGAACAACGCGTAGAGGTCGTCCGACAGATCGTAGTGATGGGCAACATTCTGCTTCGAGCGCCGTTCCCAGTTCATCCGGCCGAGCGCCGCCCGGCTGCGGTCGACCAGGCGCAGCAGCGGGTTGCTGATGTCGACTTCGACCGCGCCACCGCCTTCCCACGGCGCATTGTGGAGAATCAGGCGGAGCAGCGCGAGGATGTCGCCCTGTTCCAGCACCATCCGCCCGTCCATGAAGGCTTCACCGGCCGCAAGTTGCGGGTTGCGGGCGATCGCCCCGGTGACGCCTCGATCGGTGAAACGAATCGCGACGGTCGGGAAGCCGGCTTCCGGGGCGCCGAAGCGTTCGACCGACCCGTCGGCATTGGTGACCGTCAGTTCGCCCCGATGGACAAGGCGGCGGAGAAAATGGGAAAGCAGCGACATCGCCTAGCCGTATCAAATTCCGGCGCGATAATCCTAGCCCCGTTTTCCGGCGGGACCGCACCGGCCCACGCCAAACTTCCTTCCGCGCCTCTCAAATCCCTTGCGCGAACGCGCGGAAGAAAAAGACCAGCGTCGTCGTCGCGGTGATGAAGATGGTGAAACCGCGCACCACCGCGGCCGGCAATCGCTGGCCGACCAGAGCGCCGCCATAGCCGCCGGCGAGCGCGCCGAGCAGCAACGCCAGCGCCGGGGCCCAAGCAACCATGCCGGTGACGATGAACAGCAGGATCGCGGCGCTGTTGGCGGCGCTGGTCATCAGCGTGCGGGGCGGATTCAGGCTCTTGGGGTCGGCACCGTCGAGCAGCCCCCAGGCGGCAAGCATCATCAACCCGACCGCGCCGCCGAAATAGCCGCCATACAGGCCAAGGACGAATTGCACGCCAAGCACCACCGGCGCGCCCAGCGTGAAGCGGCGGCGCAACGCTTCGCCGATCTGTTTGGCGAAGACGATGGCCAGCGTCGCGGTCAACAGCAGCCAGGGCAGGATGACGTCGAACGCCCGCGACGGCGTCAGGATCAGCAGCAACCCGCCGATCAGGCCGCCGGTCACCGTCACCGCCGCCATCGTCCGCACCGGCACGCTGGCGATCGGGCGCAACCCCCTGCGATAGGCCCAGACGCTGGCGAGACCGCCGGGGAACAGCGCCACCGTGCTCGACGCGTTGGCGATCGTCGACGGCACGCCGAAGGCGATCAGCGCCGGCAACGAAACGAAGGACCCGCCGCCGGCCATCGCGTTCATCGCCCCGGCGAGCACGCCGGCGCACGCGACCAGCAGCAGTTCGGTCACAGCGCCGCCTGCTTTTCCTCCGCCAGCCGATCCAGCTCCGCACGGCTGCGCTTTTCGCTCGACGACTTGAGCTGGCCGCACGCGGCCATGATATCCCGCCCACGCGGGGTGCGGACGGGCGCGGATATCCCCGCTTCGAACACGATATCGGAGAAACGCCTGATCCGGTCAGGATCGGAGCATTCGTAGGGAGCGCCCGGCCAGGGGTTGAACGGGATCAGGTTGACCTTGGCCGGCAGCCGATACTTGCGGATCAGCCGGACCAGTTCGCGCGCGTCGGCGTCGCTGTCGTTCTTGTCCTTCAGCATCACATATTCGAAGGTGATGCGTCGGGCGTTGTTGGCGCCGGGATAGGCGGCGCAGGCGGCAAGCAGTTCCTCGATGCCGTATTTGCGGTTGATCGGCACGATCTCGTCACGCACGTCCTTGGTTACCGCGTGCAGCGATACCGCCAGGTTGACGCCGATCTCCTCACCGGCACGCGCCATCATCGGCACCACGCCCGACGTGCTGAGCGTAATCCGGCGGCGCGACAGGGCCAGACCGTCGCCGTCCATGACGATCTTCAGCGCGTCGCGGACATTGTCGAAATTATAGAGCGGCTCGCCCATTCCCATCATCACGATGTTGGTCAGCATCCGCCCGTCGGGCGACGACGGCCATTCGCCGAGCGAATCGCGGGCCAGCATCACCTGCCCGACGATCTCGCCGGGGGTCAGGTTGCGGACCAGCCGCATCGTGCCGGTGTGGCAGAAGCGACAGTTCAGGGTGCAGCCGACCTGGCTGGAAACGCAGAGCGTCCCGCGGTCGGCGTCGGGGATGAACACCGCTTCATATTCCTGCGCGTCGTCGGAACGCAGCAGCCATTTGCGGGTACCGTCGGTCGAGACCTGCGCCTCCACCACCTGCGGCCGGCCGACGACGAAGCGCTGCTCCAGCCAGCCGCGCATGTCCTTGGCGATGTCGGTCATCACCGCGAAATCGGTGGCGCCGCGATTGTAGATCCAGTGCCACAACTGCTTGGCGCGGAGTTTGGCTTGCTTCGTCTCCATCTGCGATTCGAGCAGCGCCTCGCGGATCTGCAGCTTCGACAGACCGACGAGATCGATGCGGCCGTCGGCGCGCGGCGTCGCAACGCGTGGAGCGACGACCGGGTCGACGAGGCCGGGAATGGACATGGGCACGTTCATGACCGGCGGCCCTTAGGCCAAAAGGCGGACATTTTCTACCGTCGCCGCCGCCCGCAGCCGAGCGCGGCGGCATCGATCGCCGTCGCGGCCCCGCGCAGGCGGTAACTGTCGGTAAAGCTGCCGCCGTTCTTGCCCCGGCTCGTCACCCGCAGCGTGCCGCCATTGCGCATTGCCGCGACGATCGCCGCGTCGGTCCGCGCATCGGGCGCCCAGGCGTCGACCCGGCCCGCGACCAGCGCGAAACGGCGGTCGCCGATGCTGAGCGCCACCGGCGCATCCTGCCCCCGTTCGTGACTGAGGCGGATGTGGAGTTGGTTGCGCGCGCCGATAGTCGGCCAAAAGGCGATGCTGGCGAACGGCTTCCATGCGGCGGACGACCGGCGCAGCGGCTGGGCGATGGCGAAGCAGCGCGGTGGCCGGTCGTCGCGGAACGCGCCCCACCCCTCGAACACGCCCAGCGAATCACGTGCCGACGCCGCGGTCGCAACCAGTGCCAACAGCAGCGCGGCGTAGGGCTTCAGGCCTGGCATGCCCGCCCCAATACCGCCGCATCGATGAACCGGCGTTCAGAAAGGCTGGCTTTGGCCGCGTGCATGGCCCGTTTCATCTCCGGAATGTGCCCCCGATGCAACAGGCGGGGCTGTTGTCTGAGGTTCATGCAACGCCCGCCCGCTTCATGCGATTGGAGCGGCTCGCCGATGTTCTGGCGAACACCAAGGAGTTGTTTAATGCGTACTCTCATTCTTGCCGCCCTGTTCGCGACCGCCGCCGCCAGCCCGGCTCTGGCCCAGCCGGCCGGCAATGCGCCGTTCACCGGTCTGCGCATCGAGGGCCTGGTCGGTTATGACCACGTCAAGAATCACGGCTATGGCGACAACGACGTCGCTTACGGCCTGGGTGCCGGCTACGACATGCAGATGGGCCGCGCCGTCGTCGGCGGTGAGGTCGAATATATGGATTCGGGCGCCAAGGGCTGCGAGACCGACTTCGCTGTGACCGGCGACAAGATCTGCGGCAGCGCGCGGCGCGACCTGTATGCCGGCGCCCGTGTCGGCGCGGAGGTGTCGCCGGGCATGCTGCTCTATGCCAAGGCCGGCTATACCAACGCTCGCGTCGCCACCCGTTACGACGGCGTGACCGGCGGTCCGGCCAGCTTCCGCGACAAGACGGACCTGGACGGCGTGCGCGTCGGCGCGGGTGCGGAATACGCGCTCAGCCCGAACAGCTTCGTCAAGGCCGAGTACCGTTATTCCAACTATGAGAAGGGCGTTTCGCGCCAGCAGGTGCTGGGCGGCTTCGGCTTCCGCTTCTAAACGGGACAGCGGCTCGAAAAACCGCAGTCGAAGGGGTCGGGGCGCTTGCTCCGGCCCCTTTTCTCGTTAATGAAGATGCCCCGGAAAGGGGCGTGCCGTGCCCCGGTCCGGCCAATCGACTATGGGGCCGGACGCCCCGGGGGAAGAGATGAAGGCGACGATCGAACGCGCAACGCTGCTCAAGAGCCTGGGCCACGTCCAGTCCGTGGTCGAGCGGCGTAACACCATTCCGATCCTGTCCAACGTGCTGATCGAGGCGACCGCGGACGGCGCGATCCGCCTGATGGCGACCGACCTCGACCTGCAGATCGTCGACAGCGTCGCCGCCGCCGTCGACCAGCCGGGCGCGACCACGGTTTCGGCCCACACCCTGTTCGATATCGTGCGCAAGCTGCCGGAAGGCAGCCAGGTCGCCCTCCACGCCGCCGACGGCAAGATGCAGGTCAACGCCGGCCGCGCCCGCTTCAACCTGGCGACGCTGCCGCGCGACGATTTCCCGGTGATCGCGGAAGGTGAACTGCCGACCCGGTTCGAGCTGCCGGCGGCGACGCTGCGCCAGATCATCGACAAGACCCGCTTCGCGATCTCGACCGAGGAGACGCGCTACTATCTGAACGGTATCTTCCTGCACGTGTCGGACGAAGCGCAGCCGGTATTGAAGGCGGCAGCGACCGACGGCCACCGGCTGGCGCGGGTAACGGTGCCCCGGCCCGACGGCGCGGAAGGGATGCCGGACGTGATCGTGCCGCGCAAATGCGTCGCGGAGTTGCGCAAGCTGCTCGACGAAGTCGACGGTTCCGTCGAACTGTCGCTGTCGCCGACCAAGATCCGCTTCGGCCTCGGCGCCGCGATCCTGACGTCGAAGCTGATCGACGGCACCTTCCCCGATTATTCGCGGGTGATCCCAACCGGCAACGACAAGATCCTGAAGATCGACCCCAAAAGCTTCATGGAGGGCGTCGATCGCGTCGCCACCATCGCCAGCGAGAAGACGCGCGCGGTCAAGATGGCGCTCGACCGCGACAAGATCACCCTGTCGGTGACCTCGCCGGAAAACGGCACCGCATCGGAGGAAGTCCCCGGCGACTACAGCGCCCAGACCTTCGAGATCGGGTTCAACGCCCGCTACCTGCTCGACATTCTGGGCCAGGTCGAGGGCGATCTGGTCGAGGTGCATCTGGCCGATGCCGCCGCGCCAACGCTAATTCGCGAGAACGACAAGGCGCCGGCGCTTTACGTGCTGATGCCGATGCGGGTCTGACCGGCGCTATTCCGCCGGCTTGCGCTGCGGCGCGGCCGGCGGTTTGCACCCTTTCTGCCGGCCGATCCCTTTCAGGAATCCCCGCCGGGTCAGCCCCGCGTCGACCGCCAGATTATAGGCGCGATCCGCCTTCTCGGCACCGGAAACATAACGGACCAGCCCCCGGAACGGGATCAGGCCGTTGACCACCGCCTTGCCGACCGCGCCAGCACCTTCTTCCCGCTTCTGGTCGCGCGTCGCGGGCGGCAGCGGCGGCGCGTCGAAATCTTCGCCCAGCGCGGCATCCAGCTCGGCGATGGCGGCGACCAGCGCCTTGCAGCTGCGGGTGTCGTCGCCGGCATAGGGGTCGATGACCGCCTGCTCCAGCACCGGTGCGATCTCCCGTTTCTTCAGATTGGTGTCGGACAGCGGCTGGGTGGCGATCTCGCCCGCCTGCCGGTCGAACGACTTCGGCTTCTGCGGCGGCTGGGCCATGGCGGGCATGGCAAGGGCCAGCAGCGTCAGCCCGGCAGCAAGCGATCGATGAGGCATCAGCGGATATCCTTACGCGCAACGAACCGGCAGCTTGTCCCGGGTCGCCCCTGCTGGCAAGCATTGACGATTTGAGCCGCGGCGCGGCTTCGCCTACCAAGCGGCGGTGCCGATCGACCGTCTCGCCCTCACCGATTTCCGCTCCTACGCCGACGCGCTGATCGCGCCGGGCCCCGGCATGGTCGTGCTGACCGGGGAGAATGGTGCCGGCAAGACCAACATATTGGAGGCGGTATCGCTGCTCGCCCCAGGGCGCGGGATGCGTGGCGCAACGCTTGGTGAGATGGCGCACAGCGAGGGCGCCGGTGGCTTCGCGGTCGCCGCGCGGGTCAGCGGGACGGAGATCGGCACCGGCACGCTCGCCGCCCAGCCGGAACGCCGGCTGGTGCGGATCAACGGCGCTCCAGCGGCGGCGGCGGCGCTTGGCGAATGGCTCTCGATCCTGTGGCTGACCCCGGCGATGGACCGGCTGTTCTCCGAAGCGGCGGGCGGGCGCCGGCGCTTTCTCGACCGGCTGGCGCTGGCGCTGGTGCCGGACCATGCCGGGCATGCCACCCGCTACGACGCGGCGATGCGGGCGCGCAACAAGCTGCTCGCCACCGATGCTGCACCGGACGCCGCCTGGCTGAGCGCGCTGGAGGCACGCATGGCTGAACATGGCTCCGCGCTCGGCGCCGCGCGTGCACTGGTAACGGCGGCACTCGGCGAGCGGCTGGCGGCGGCGCCGGAAGGGCCGTTCGCCCGCGCCGGACTGGCGCTCGCCGGCTGGGACGATACCGATCCCGGCGCGTTCGCCGCCGCCCTCGCCGCCGGGCGCGGGCGGGACGCCGCGGCCGGGCGGACGCTGGTCGGGCCACACCGCGCCGACCTGATCGTCACCCATCTCGGCAAGGGGCAGCCGGCGGCACGCTGTTCGACCGGCGAGCAGAAGGCGCTACTACTCGGCATCGTCCTCGCCCATGCCGATCTGGTGGCGGAACGCGCCGGGCGGCGGCCGGTGCTGCTGCTCGACGAGGTCGCGGCGCATCTCGACCCGGCGCGGCGGGCGGCGCTGTTCACCCGGCTGGCCGACGGCGGCGGCCAGGTGTGGATGACCGGCACGGAGGCATCGCTGTTCGCCGGCATCGGCGCCGCCACCCTGTTGAGCGTCGCCGACGGCCGGGTGAGCGGCCGCTGAGGCGGATCAGCGGCGGAGGCTGTCGCCGGCGGCCTTGAATTCCGAACCGGGGTACCATTGCGGCCAGCGGGTGGAGTTGGCGAGGTCGGTGCTCAGCTTGGTTATCAGGGCAATGTCATCGGCGGCACCCCGCAAGTTCCAACTGGCGTCGAGGCTGTCGCAGGTCTGGTGGTAGCAGGCCATGTAGGATTTGAGCCAGGCCTCCCCCGCCGCGCGGCCGCCATCGACCAGATCGGGCGGGCCGCCGAGCGCCATCATCAGCAAGGTCGGAACCCCCTTGCGGGCAAGCGGGAAGTGATCGGCGCGGTAGAACAGCCCGCGTTCCGGCAGCGCCTCCGCGCTGACCGTGCGGCCCTGGGCCGCGGCGGCGATGGCAAGGTCCTCCTCCAGCTGGTTCTGGCCCTTGCCGATCAGCATGACATCGCGCGCCGGCCCGGCGGTCTGGAACACGTCGAGGGTGAAGTTGGCGACCGTGCGGTCGAGCGGATAGACCGGGTCCGCCGCATAGGCCTGGGAGCCGAGCAGGCCGTTTTCCTCCGCCGTCCATAGCGCGAATACCAGGCTGCGCGCCGGGCGCGGCGCGGCGACGGCGGCGCGGGCGACCTCCAGCACGCCGGCGACGCCGAGCGCATCGTCATTGGCGCCGGCACGGATCGTCCGCCCCTGCGCGTCGGGCGCGCCGATGCCGAACGCGTCCCAATGGGCGGCGACCATCACCAGTTCGTCCGGGCGGGCGGCGCCGGGCAGCCGGGCGAGGACATTGCGGCTGGCCACCGTGGCATGGCTGACCGGCAGCGCGGCGGAAAAGGCGAGTCCGGCGAGCGGCACCGGCCGGAAATCCGCCTGCCGCGCCCGCACCCGCAGCGCCGCCAGATCAAGCCCGGCGCGGCGGAACAGCGCGGTCGCCGCCGCCCCTTCGAGCCAGCCCTGAAGCATCACCCGCGCCGCCGGGTCGCGCTGGACGAGATCATAGACCTCGCCGCCCGGCGCCTTCACCGTATCCCAGCCATAGCCGGCGCCGGGCGTGTCGTGGACGATCAGCGCGCCGACCGCGCCGCGCCGCGCCGCTTCCTCGAACTTGTAGGTCCAGCGGCCGTAATAGGTCATCCGCCGCCCGCCGAACTTGCCGGTGGCGGCATCGGCGGCGCCTGCCTCGAAATCCGGGTCGTTGACCAGGAAGACCGCGATCTTGCCGGTCAGGTCGGCCCCCTTGAAATCGTCCCACCCCTGTTCGGGGGCGGTGACGCCATAGCCGACGAACAGCAGCGGCGCGTCGGCGATGGCGACGCGGTCGACCGGCCGCGCGGTGGTGACGTAGATGTCGCGGCCGGGCAGCAGCGGCACCGCGCCGTCCGCCCCGGCGACGGTCACCGTGCCGCCGGCACCAATGCGGGTGCGGACCAGCGGCACCGCCTGCGTCCAGCTGCCGTCGCGCCCGCCCGGTTCCAGGCCAAGCGCCTGCAACTGCGCGATCAGCCAGGCGACGGTCTTGTCTTCTCCCGGCGTGCCCGGTGCGCGCCCGCCAAAGGCATCGGCGGTCAGCGTCCGGACGGTATCGGCAAGGCGGGCCGGATCGGCCCCGGCGGCCGGCGCGGCCAGCACCAGCGCCGCCGCGGCGCAGCCGAGCAACAGGGTTTTCATGCGGAACCTCCCGGATAGCAGCCAGTCTTCCTAAGGCGCGATGCCACCGAATCAAAGGCTTGTCGGTGCCGCGCGGCGCCATCCCGAAATGGGAAAGCGGGGCGCAGGCGCCAAACGACATCGCTTTCCCCGCCGCCGATCGGCGGTTAGGATCGCGGCCGGCGACGGGCGCCGGGGACGGACGGCGGAGGACGAATGACCAGACATGGCTTTATCGGCGCGGCTTTGCTGCTGACCCTGGGCGTCAGCGGCTGTGCCGATGCGGCACCGCTGCCGAGGGTGATCACCAACACCGTCGAGCTGGACCGGGCGCTGGAGCAGGCGAAGGGCGGCGAGCGCATTGTCCTTGCCCCCGGCAATTACGGCATCAGCCTCGCCAACCGCCAGTTCACCGCGCCGGTGACGATCACCTCGCAATCGCGCGACGCCATCGCCCAGATCAGCCGTTTCATGGTCAAGAACGTCAGCAACCTGACCTTCGAGCGCGTCGCGATCGGCCGGCCGCTGAACGCCGGCGAGCCGGGCTACAGCCGGCTGGCCGACCTGATCGAATCCCGCAACATCCTGTTCGACCATGTCGATTTCCACGGGTCGAAGGACGGCAACCCGGCCAATGACGGCTGGGGGCTGTACATCCTTGGCGGCAGCAAGGTGACGGTGCGCCGCTCCGCATTCAGCGAATTGACGCGCGGCGCGGTGTCGTCGCGGATCACCGGCCTGAAATTCGAAGGCAATTCCTTCACCACCATCGCCAGCGACGGCAGCAATTTCGCCGCGGTCGACGATGTCGAGATCGTCGGCAACTGCTTCACCGGCTTCTCGCCGCAGCCCGGCGACCACCCCGATGCCATCCAGTTCTGGACGCAGGGACAGACCAGGGGGTCGAGCCGGGTCCGCATTGCCGACAACCAGCTGTTCCAGGGTGACGGCGAGGGGTTCCAGGGCATCTTCATCGGCGGCGAGCCGGGCAAGCGGCACAGCAAGTTCGAGATCGTCAACAACCTGATCTATGTGCAGGACCAGTATCACGGCATCGCCGTCGCCGACGCCGACGACGTCCTGATCGCCGATAACACGGTGGTGTCGATTCCCGACCACCGGCCACTATGGATATCGGTGCTGCGGGTCGGCAATGCCGAGATACGCGGCAATATCACCGACCGCATCCTCAACCGCGAAAGCAACGCGATCCGCCTTGCCGACAACACCGTGCTGGACGAATCGCCGGGCGCGCGCGGCAAGCTGAAAGACCTGCGGGCCGGGGCGGCGGCCAGCGCCGCCGGGCTGACGATCAGCGGGCGCGGCTATCAGGGAGCGCCGCACCAGTGCGGGGCCGGCACCGGCGCACGGGCCGACTGAGCACCGCCACCCGCCACGGCGGATTCTGGCATTATCCACGGATTCCCGGCGTTCGGGCGATTCCGCTTCACGGCGAATTGCCCTGGAGCGAGCTGCGCTACTGTCCGCTTTAGGCGGCACCAGCCGATTCCGCTTCAAGCGGACAGACTCTAAACCCGGCACAGGCTGCTTATTCTCATTCTTCGGTATCGCATCGTCGATCGCGAAAAACCGGTTCCCACTTTTTGGCACGATGCTCTAGAGCCGGCGCTTCATTCCAGACAGGAGCACAACAATGAGCGACATTATCGCGGCGGACCAGCTTCGCCTGTTCATCGAGCGCATCGAGCGGCTCGAGGAAGAGAAGAAGGGCATCGCCGACGATATTCGCGACGTTTATTCCGAAGCGAAGTCGCAAGGCTATGACAGCAAGACGATGCGCCAGATCGTCCGCCTGCGCCGGATGGAGAAGCACGTCCGCGAGGAGGCCGACGCGCTGCTCGAAACCTACCGCACCGCGCTCGGCCTGGCCTGAGCGCGGCGGGCCGGGAAGGCGCCCGCTGCGAAGCGAAGCCGGCGCGCCCGGCCGGCCGCCCTAGTGCTGGTTCAGGAACGAGTCGGAGATCGAGCAGGCGGCCGGGCCGAGAATGACGATGAACAGCACCGGCAGGATGAAGCAGATCAGCGGCACGGTCATGATCGCCGGCAGCCGCGCCGCCTTTTCCTCCGCCCGCATCATCCGCTCGTTGCGGAATTCCGCCGATAGCACGCGCAGCGCCGAGGCGAGCGGCGTGCCGTATTTCTCGGTCTGGATCATTGTCGTGACGACGCCGCGCACCGCTTCCAGATCAACCCGGTTGGCGAGATTCTCGAACGCCTGACGCCGTTCGGTGAGAAAGCCCAGCTCGATCGAGGTCAGCATGAACTCGTCGCCAAGCTCGGGATAGCCGCGGCCCAGTTCGCGCGCGACCCGGCCGAAGGCGGCGTCGACGGTCAGGCCGGCTTCGGCGCAGATGACCAGCAGGTCGAGCGCGTCGGGCAGGCCCTTGCGAATCGCGGTGCTGCGCTTGGTGATCTGGTTCTTCAGCCAGATGTCGGGCGCCTTGTACGAGCCGATCAGCACGCCGGCGACGAGGAAGAATTTCTTCATCGGCGACCAGGCCGGGAAATAGTCGATGCCGTAGACGAGCAGCAGGATGAAGCCGCCCGCGACCAGCGGGATGACCAGCCGGCCGAAGATGACGGCGACCGCCGCGTCCTTCGAGCGGATACCGGCCTGCATCAGCTTTTTCTGCGCCGCCTTCAGCTGTTCGTCCTGCAGCACCTTCAGGCTGCCCAGGAACGAGCGCATCCGCTGTGTCGTCGCGCTTTTGGCGCCGAGCTTCGCCCGGCGGCGCGAGGCCGGGGCGGTGATGCCGGCCTTCAACTGCTCGCGGCGGTCGTTCAGCGCCTTGACCCGGCGGGCCATCGGATCGCGCACCGTCGTCGCCGCATAGAGCGCGACCAGCACGAAGAAGGTGGCGACCGCCGACAGCAGCGTCGCGACCCAGAGGACGTCGACACCCAGCAGCGTCGGACCAGCGGCAGGAATTTCACCCATGACGAACGCCTTCTCCGCTCAGATCTCGAAATTGACCATCTTGGCCATGATGAAGCCGCCGATCGACATCCACACCAGCCCGCCCAGGCCGGCGATGATCAGCCTGTCATCGGTGAAGAAACCCCCGAGATATTTGGGGTTCATGATGTAGACGAGCGTGAAGACGATGAACGGCAGCGCGCCGACGATATAGGCCGACGCCTTCGATTCCGACGACATCGCCCGGATCTTCAGCTTCATCTGCGCGCGCTTGCGCAGCACGTCGGCGAGGTTGGACAGGGTTTCCGCCAGATTGCCGCCGGTCTCTCGCTGGATAGCCAGAGTGATGACGAAGAACTGGAATTCCGGCGTGCCGAGACGTTCCGCCGATTCCTGCAACGCGGCATCCATCGTCCGGCCGATCTTGATCTTGTCGCTGACGTTGCGGAACTCGTCGCCGACCGGGCCGGGCACCTCGCTCGACACCACGGTCAGCGTTTCGGAGATCGGCAGGCCGGCGCGCAGGCCGCGCACCAGCAGCTCGATCGCGTCGGGAAAGCGAGCGGTGAACTTGGCGATCCGCCGCTTGACCAGCACTCCCACGATAAAATGCGGCACCCCAAGGCCGACGAACAGCGCAACGCCGACCGCCAGCAGCAGCGGCGCGCCGCGCAGTTCAAGCAGCAGGAAGACCAGCGCGAACAGCCCAATCGAGGTGAGGGCGTATTTGCCGACGCTCCAGTCCTTGCCGGTCATCGCCAGCCGCTTGCGCAGCAGTTCCGGGTTGGGAATGAAGCGGGCCAGCGCGCTGTCCATCCGCGTCTCGCGCGCGGCGAGGATGCGGCGCATCTGCGCCTCGACCGCGCCGCCGGCGTTGCCGGTGTGCCGTTCGCGGATCATGCCGATCCGCCGCCGCTGGGCCTTGTCGAGCGACGGCCCGGCCAGGGCGACGAACAGCATCGCGCAGACGCACAGCATGCCGAACAGGACCAGGAGCAGCGGAAGCAGGGCCATCAGCATTTCATCCAAGCTATCGCCCGGCGGCACGGCGGCGCCGCCCGGCGGTTCAGTTCTTCTTCGCCTTCGGCATCATCGCCTTCAGGCCGCCCAGCTTGCCGAGCAGGCTCGGCTTGCGGCCGTCTTCCGGCGCCGCGCTTTCCTCGCCGTCCTCGAACGAGGCGACGAGCCGGGCGGCGAGGGCCTGCAGCGCCTGGCCGACCTTTGCGCTCTTGCCCGCCTCGGCGAGCGGCTTGCCAAGCTTGGCGGCCTGGGCCGCGACCTTGGCGTCGCCGGGGACGACGAAATCGACCTTGCGTTCGATCGACGTCTCGAAATCCTTGCGCGCCAGTTCGCCGACGCCGGCCGCCGCCACCCGGTTGGCGACGACGAACGGCATCGCCTGCGGCGCGTTGGCGCGCAGCCAGGCGAGCAGGCGGATAACGTCGCGCGCCGCCGCCAGCGTCAGTTCCGTCACGATGACGACGCTGTTGACGTCGCTGAGGAGGTGCGGGTGCTGGACCAGCATGTGGCGCGGCAGATCGACGACGGTGCATTCGAACGCCGCCTTCATCTCTTCCTGCAACTGGAACAGCGCGGACCCGTCGGACGCCATCGGCTGATGGATCGGCGCCTCGGCCGACAGCACCGCCAGCTTCTCGTTCGACTTGACCATCGCGCGTTCGATGAACAGCCCGTCGATGCGGCTCGGATTCTCGATCGCGTCGGTCAGGCCGCGGCCCGGCTCGAGGTCGAGCGCCAGCGCGCCGGTGCCGAAATGGACGTCGAGGTCGAGCAGCGCGGTCGAGCGCCCGCCCTTCTCGCCGAACAGCCAGGCCAGCGAGGTCGCCGTCGTCGACGCGCCGACGCCGCCGCGCGCGCCGACCACCGCCACCATCAGGTGCGGGCGCTCGGCCGCCGCCGGTTCGGCGTTGCGCGGCGCATTGAACACCGCCTGGGCCTGCGCGAAGCTGTCGCGCAGCTGGTCGGGGCTGAACGGTTTCAGCAGGTAATCCTGGATGCCGCTGGCGACGAGGTCGCGGTACAGCCGCACGTCGTTGACCTGGCCGGCAGCGATCACCACCGTGCCCGGCTCGCACACCTCGGCGAGGGCGTTGATGTCGTTCAGCGGATCGCCCGATTCGGACAGGTCGACGAACAGCACGCTGGGGCTGGCCGACACCGACAGCGTCTGCACCGCGTTGCGCAGCCCGCCCTTGTTGACCTTGTCGGCCGACCAGCCCAACTCCACCGCGATCGGCCGGAGCTGATCGGCGGTGGCGTCGTCGCAGACGAAGGCGATGAACGGTTCGCGCGAATTCCCCGCGCGCGAAGGACTCCAGGGCGCGTTCATCAGTTGCTGCCTTTCGATGTGGTTTCGGACTTCAGATCGCCGTCGCCGCTCGGCTTGCGCTCGCGATACTGCTTGATCGCGCGGCCCGAGGTGGTGGCGTCGTTGGCGCCGACCGGATCGCGGCCGTGGATCAGATCCTCCGGATTGGCGACCATCGCAGCGAGGTTGGTGCTGACCGAACAGCCGTAGTTGGACATGTTCGAGCCGGTCATTTCGGTCGAGCCGCGGCCCCAGTCCGGGCAGGTCGGCACTTCCGCACGGGTGCGGCTGACGACGACGCGGACGGCGCCCGGCGGGATCTCCCCGGCGGTGACCGGCGCGGTGTCGGCCAGCATCAGCCCCTGCTCGGCGGCAAGCTGGGCAACCGCGTCGCGCGCCCCGGCGCCGCCATAGGCGGCCTGGTCGTCGACCGAGATGCGGTCACCGTAGCCGATCCGCATCGAAGCGAACCAGCCGGCCAGCCGTTCGCGCTCGCCCGGCGCCAGGCCGGCGCCGCCACTGGCGAGATCGATGACGTAATCGGTGCGGCTGACCACCGGCTGGTGAACGGTCTCCAACCCCTGGTTGAAGCCGGTGCTGCCGGTGCCGCAGGCGGTGAGCCCCAGCGAGAGCACGATCAGCGTGGATGTGGAAAGGCTGCGCATGATGCTGTTCTCCCCGCGGATCACTTGAACGAGAAGCCGGGCGCCGCCGCCTGGCCGGTCTGCTTGTTCTTGCCGGCGGCCGACGCCTGCGGCGCCGGCACCGGCGGCGGCACGGTGGTCGAGGTGGTCGGCGGCGCCATCGTCGGCGATGGCCGCTTCTCGCCGGTCTTGCCGTCGAACGTCTTGTCGAGGATCACCCGTTCGAAGTCGGTCGGCGCCTTGTAGCCGTCGGTCGGCAGCGCCAGCTGGTTGGCCGAGACGGGCCGGACCAGATAGGGCGTGACGATGATCATCAGTTCCGTCTCCTGCCGCCGGAAGCGGGTGGAGCGGAACAGCGCACCGAGGATCGGCAGGTTGCCGAGGCCGGGCGCCTTGTCGACACTGTTGTTGTGGGTGGCGCTGAGCAGGCCGCCGATCATGAAGCTCTGACCCGAGCCAAGCTCCACCGTCGTCTCGGCGCGGCGGGTGGTCAGGGCGGGCACGCTGAAATTGTTCAGCACGACCGCGCCGGCGCTGGTCAACTGCGACACTTCCGGCCGGACCCGCATCGAGATGCGGCCGTCGGCAAGCACCGTCGGCGTGAACGCCAGGCTGACGCCGTACTGCTTGTATTCGATCGTGACCTGGTTGAGGCCCTGGCTGATCGGGATCGGGATCTCGCCGCCGGCCAGGAAGCTGGCGGTTTCGCCGGACAGCGCGGTCAGGTTCGGGTTGGCGAGCGTCGTCACCAGCCCGTCCGTCTCGGCCAGGTCGAGCGCCGAAGCGATGTCGAGGCCGAACAGCCGGCCGGCGAGGCCGAGACTGGTCTTGCCCGCGCCGAGGCCGAGCTTCGCCATATCGAAGGCGGTGCCCGCCTTGGTGATGAACTGGCCGGTCGTCGGATCGAACGGCAGCTTCAGCGAACCGCTGGGCAGGCCGAAGATCGACGAGGCATCGAGCTGCGGCAGGCCGGACAGATCGGTATTGCCGATCGAGCCGAAGCTGCGGCCCTGTGCGACACCGAACAGGAAGCCGCCGGTGGTGTCGCGGCTGAGCAGGTTGACGCCGATTTCCTTGACGAGATCGCGATTGACCTCGGCGATGCGGACCTGGAGGTTGACCTGCAGCGGCGTCGCGTTGCGCAGGCGGCTGACCACCTGCGTCTCCTCGCCGACGAAGGCGGTGACCAGGCGTTCCGCCTCGGCCGCGTCGTCGGGGTTGGCGACGGTGCCGGTCAGCAGCACCAGCCCGTTCATCGGCGTGACGACGATGCGCGCATCGGGCATCGCCAGCGCCAGCATCTGATCGACCGTCTCGACATTGGTGCCGACGCGCACGTTGGTCGAAAAGACCACCGCGCCGTTCTTCGCCGTCGCGTAGATCGTCGTTTCGCCGGCATCCTTGCCGAAGATGTAGAGCTGGCGCGGCGAGCGGACCTGGACGTCGGCCACCTTGTCGTTGGCGACGAACAGGTCGCTCATCGGCGCCGACAGGTTGACCAGCCGGCCCCGGCCCTTCGACAGGTCCATGGTGGTGGTCGGCGCCTGCGTGGTCGGCGCGGCGACCAGCGGCGCGCTCGCCGCGATCGTCGCGGCGGCCAGCGCGGCGGCGATCGCCGGGCCGACGGTGCGGCGCATCTGCGTCTTCAGATCGAGCATCTTACTTACCCCCCACCGCGACGTCGGTGATCGTGTTGCCGCGCGCCACCCGGACCACCGGGCCTTCCGGGCGCGGACCGATCATGCCGGTGCCGCCGTTCGCCGCGCCGTTGCCGGCGGAGCTTTCCTTGGCCGGCACGGTGCGGCGCTGGAACCGCGACACGTCCGCGCCGGTGACGAAGCTGTCATTGCTGTCGATCGGCCGCGACGCGATCCGCAGCAGCATCTGCTTTTCGGCCTTCGGGTCGCCATCGGCCGGAACCGTCACCTCGCCGGCGGCGATCGCCCGCTCAAGCTCCGCCGCATTGTCGGCGATCGAGCGCAGCGACAGCGACAACTGGCCCACGGTCTGCGCGACGGCGATCTTCTCCGCGATGCGCGGCGTCGCCTCCAGCGTGACCGTCGAGAAAGCGAGCACCTTGGTCTTGCCGTCCTCGTCGGTGCTGTCGGTGCGCTGATCGGTGGCGAGCACGCGCAGGTTGCGCACGAACGTCTCCGAGGTCTTGAGCGGCGGGCCATCGCCACCGCCGCGCACTTCCTGGGTCAGCACCAGATCGATGCGGTCGCCGGGGAAGACGAAGCCGGCGACGCCGCTGGACGCGGACACCGAAACCGTCACCGCGCGCATGCCCGGCCCAAGCGCCGCGGCAAGGAAGCCGCGATCGCCCGGCTTGACCAGCGCGCCCTGGGTCAGCGGCTGACCGGCGGTGACCGCATAGCGGATGACACGGCCGACGAGCTGCTGCGGATCGCTGCCTTCCCCGCCTTTCACGAAGTAAGCCGACTGCATCAGCTCCTTCGGCCAAGGCTGATAGCGAAACGCGTCCTGCTCGACGATCGTGCCGATCGGCAGCGCCTTGGTCGCCACCAGAACCTGCGGCGAATCATCGGGCACCGCCGCCGCCTGGGCGGTGGGTGCCGTGGTGCCGGACATCAGGCTGCGTGCCATCAGCGCGGTAATCACCGCGATGACAAGCGCACCGACCAGCAGAGCGATCTTCTTTCCATCCATGACGTTCAGTCGCCTCCCGCGCGGACCGCAAAGGTCCCGGCACGTTTCATCAAGTAAATTGGTTAAAATATCGTTCGGTAATCACCCACAGCCCGGCGGCCGCGATCGCGACGCCGTAGGGTATTTCAAGCTCGGTACTTGCGCGGCGCAATTTGTGCGCCGCCAGCATCGCCAGAGTGAGCACGCCGCCGATGATCGACATGACAAGAAGCATCTGGACGATCGCCAGCAACGGCAGCCACAGCGCCAGCGCGCCGAGCAGCTTGACGTCGCCGCCGCCCATGCCGCCAAGCATGAAGACGCCGGCGAAGACGGCGAACACCGCGACGCCCAGCCCGAGCTGGATCGCCATGTCCGGCCAGGGCGCCAGCCCGGACGCCCACCAGTAGACCGGCGCGAGCAATGCGATCGCGATGTTCAGGCCGTTGGCGATCGTCCGGTCATGCAGGTCGTTCGCCGCCGCGCACAGCAGCAGCAGCGCCAGAACGGCCGGAAGCGCCAGAGACAGTGATTCCCCCCACATGCTTAAAGCTCTAGACGCCACGACTTGCCAAACCGTAACCAACGCCCGTGATTCCGCAGTCCGACTCAGTCCGCCGCCAGCTTCCCAAAGGGGCGGTGCTGGCCCAATGGGCCGCGGCGGACGGCTGGGCGCTGCGCCATTTCCGTTGGGATTCGAACGCCGTGCCACCGCGCGGATCGATCCTGTTCCAGGGCGGGCGCGGCGACATTCCGGAGAAATATTTCGAGGCGTTCGCGCACTGGCACGATGCCGGCTGGGGGGTGGAATCGTTCGATTGGCGTGGCCAGGGGGGGTCAGGCCGGCTGTCCGCCGACCCGATGGTCGGCCATGTCGAGGACTTCGCGACGTGGGTCGCCGACCTTGCCGCCTTCTTCGCCGACTGGCGGGCGCGCACCCCGGCGCCGCATGGCGTCATCGCCCATTCGATGGGCGGCCACCTGCTGCTGCGCGCGCTGGCGGAGGGGCGGATCGCGCCGGACGCGGCGGTGCTGGTCGCGCCGATGCTTGGCCTGCAAAGCGGCCCGCTGCCGGCCCGCATCGCCAGAATCGTCGCGCATGGGATGACCCGGATCGGCTCGCCAGCGCGGCTGGCGTGGAAGGTCAACGAGCGGCCGGCCGGCCGCAACGCTTCGCGCGAGGCGTTCCTGACCCACGACCGGGACCGTTATGCCGACGAGCTGTGGTGGAAGACGCGGAAGCCGGAACTGGCGCTCGGCCCGCCGAGCTGGCGCTGGCTGGCCTGCGCCTATGATTCGACGCTGGCGCTGGAGCGACCGGGGGTATTGGAGGCAGTGGCGACGCCGCTGCTGATCCTTGCCGCCGCCGAGGACCGGCTGGTCGACCCGGCGGCGATCCTCCGCGCCGCCCGGCGCCTGCCCGATGCCGCCCTGCATCTCTACGGCCCCGAATCGGCGCACGAGATCCTGCGCGAGGTCGACGCGGTGCGCGACGATGCGCTGGGCCGCATCGACGCCTTCCTTGCCGCGCGCGCGCCGGCCGCGGCGCGATGAGCCGCTATGCCGTCGCCATCGTCGGCGCGGGCATGGCCGGCGCCAGCCTCGCCGCCGAGATCGCGCCGCACGCGCCGGTGCTGCTGATCGAGGCGGAAGACCGGCCCGGCTACCACGCCACCGGCCGGTCGGCGGCGTTCTGGGACGAGACTTACGGCGGGCCGGGCATCCAGCCGCTAACCTCCGCCTCCGGCCCGTGGCTGCGCGCGGAGGGCGTACTCGCGCCGCGCGGCTCGCTCCACATCGCCCGCGCCGGGCAGGAGGCGCTGCTCGACAGGTTCGAAGCAGAGTTCGCCGGCACCGGCGTGCGGCTCGACCGGCTCGACCGCGCCGCGCTGGCGGCGGCGCTGCCAAGCTTGCGCCCCGGCTGGATCGGCGCCCTGTCCGGGCCGAGTTGCACCGACATCGACGTCGCCGGGCTCCATGCGTTGTATCTGGCCCGCGCCCACGCCGCCGGGGCGCAGCTGGTGCTGGCCAGCCCGCTGCGCGCGACCGAGCGGCGCGGCGGGGTGTGGCACCTGACCGCCGGCGAGCGGCGGTACGAGGCGGAGATACTGGTCGACGCCGCCGGCGCCTGGGCCGATCCGGTCGCCGCGCTGGCCGGTGCCCGGCCGATCGGCATCGGGCCGAAGCGGCGCACGATGGTCCAGCTCGCCGTCGCTCCACCGGCGGCGGCAACGATGCCGCTGATCCTCGGCGTCGACGAGACATTCTATTTCAAGCCGGAGGCGGGTGGGCGGATCTGGCTCAGCCCGCACGACGAGACGCCGTCGCCGCCGTGCGACGCGGCGCCGGAGGAGATCGACGTCGCGATCGCCATCGACCGGCTCGAGCAGGTCGTCGCCTGGCAAGTCGAGCGGGTCGAGCGCAAATGGGCCGGGCTGCGCAGCTTCGCGCCGGACCGGCTGCCGGTCTACGGCTTCGATCCGGCGGTGCCCGGCTTCTTCTGGTGCGCCGGGCAAGGCGGCTTCGGCATCCAGACCGCGCCGGCCGGGGCGAAGCTTGCGGCGGCGCTGCTGCTGGGGGCGGCGCCGGACCCGATGGTCGCGGGGATCGACCCGGGCCGCTACCGGGCGACGCGGTTCAGGTAATCTAGTCCCGCACCGGCCCACTCCCCCACCCGGCCTCCCAGCGACAGTATCCTGAAATGGGAGGCCGGGTGGGGGAGTGGGTCGGTGCGGGACCAAACTCTAGCCGAGCGCCCGCGTCGCGATGTCGCGATAGATCAGGGTGAGCATTCGGAGGTCTTCGACGGCGGCGGCCTCGTCCAGCTTGTGCATCGTCGCGTTGGGCAGGCCGAATTCGATCACCGGGCAGAGGGCGGAGAGAAAGCGCGCGTCGGAGGTGCCGCCGGTGGTCGACAATTCCGGCCGGATGCCGAGCCGGGCATGGATCGCATCCGACACCAGATCGGACAGCGGCCCCGGCTTGCTGAGAAACGCCTCGCCAGAGATCTGCGCTTTCAGCGTCGCGTCCGGCGCTTCGGCGGCGACGGTGGTGCGGATGCGCTCGACCAGCGCCTCGCCCCGATGCAACGCGTTGAAACGGATGCTGAGCCGGGCATGGGCAGCGGCGGGGATGACGTTGGTCGCCGGGTTGCCGACGGTCAGGTCGGTGATTTCGATGTTCGACGGCTGGAACCAGTCGGTGCCGTCGTCGAGGTGGATCGCCTCGATCGCCGCCAGGATGCGGACCAGCTTCGGGATCGGGTTGTCGGCCAGGTGCGGGTAGGCGACATGGCCCTGCACGCCCGGCACGGCGATCCACATGTTGACCGAGCCGCGCCGGCCGATCTTGACCATGTCGCCCAGCCGGGCGACCGAGGTCGGTTCGCCGATCAGGCACAGGTCGGGGCGCAGGCCGCGCTCCGCCATCCGCGCGATCAGGGCGCGGGTGCCGTGGATCGCAGGGCCTTCCTCGTCGCCGGTGATGATCAGGCTGATCGTGCCGTCCGCCTGCTCCAGCCCGGCGAGGGCGGCGACGAAGGCGGCGATCGCGCCCTTCATGTCGACGGCGCCGCGCCCGTGGAGCAGCCCGCCCCGCAGCGTCGGCGCGAACGGATCGCTGGCCCATCCCTCTCCCGGCGGCACCACGTCGAGATGGCCGGCGAAGGCGAAATGCGGGCCGCCGGTGCCGCGCACCGCCAGCAGGTTCTCGACCGGGCCGTCCGGCGCCTCGCCAACGACGAAGCGTTCGACCGAAAAGCCGAGCGGGGTCAGCATCGCCTCCAGCGCGTCGAACACCGCGCCGCGCGCCGGGGTGATGCTGTCGCAGGCGATCAACCGGCTGGCGAGGGCAATCGGGTCGAGGGTCATGCTGCGTCGTCCTGATGCCGCCGGAGGTCGGGCGCCCTCTTCATTCTTCCGCCGGGACAAGGCAAGATCGTTTGTCATTCCCGCAAAGGACCGGCCGATGCCGAAGATCGCCGTCGATTCGATCCCCGAGACCAACGCCACCGGCTATCCGCCGCACTATGCCGACAAGGTGCAGGGGCGCTGGTATCGCCGGCTGGCGCCCGCCGCCGGGCTGAGCGATTTCGGCGCCAGCCATGTGACGCTGAAGCCGGGGGCATGGTCATCGCAGCGCCACTGGCACGAGGGCGAGGACGAGATGGTGGTGATGCTGGCCGGCGAGGCGGTGCTGGTCGACGACCATGGCCGCACGCCACTGCGCGCCGGCGACATCGCCGCCTTCCCCAAGGGCGACGGCAACGGCCATGTCCTGATCAACGAAAGCGGGGCGGATTGCGTGTTCGTGGCAGTCGGCCGCCCCTCAGCAACCGACTGCCACTATCCCGACATCGACATGCATCTGGTTGCCGGCGTCGGGCAACGCCATAAGGACGGATCGGCATTCTAGCCCCGGCCCGGGTGGCCGAACCGGGGCTGCATCGGTTGTCTGTGCCTAAGCGGCGTTCTTCTTGAACTGATCCGCTTCCGTCGATTCGGCGAGGGCGGTGGTCGACGCCTCGCCACCGGAGACAGCGGTGGCGACCAGATCGAAATAGCCGGTGCCGACTTCCCGCTGGTGGCGGGTGGCGGTGTAGCCGGCCGCCTCGCTGCCGAATTCCGCCTGCTGCAGTTCCGAATAGGCGGCCATGCCCCGATCCTTGTAACCGCGCGCCAGCTCGAACATGCCGTGGTTGAGCTGATGGAAGCCGGCCAGCGTGACGAACTGGAACTTGTAGCCCATCGCCCCCAGCTCACGCTGGAACTTCGCGATCGTCGCCTTGTCCAGCTTCGCTTCCCAGTTGAAGCTGGGCGAGCAGTTGTACGCCATCATCTTGCCCGGGTGCGCCTTCTGCACCGCCTCGGCGAACCGCTTGGCATCCTCAAGGTTCGGATGGCTTGTTTCCCACCACAAGAGATCGGCGTGCTCGGCGAAGGCGATGCCGCGCTTGATGCAATGGTCGACGCCGGTGCCTTCGCGCAGGCGGAAGAAGCCTTCCGGCGTGCGCTCGCCGGTCAGCCATTCATGATCGCGCTCGTCGACGTCGGAGGTGATCAGCTTCGCGCTCTCCGCGTCGGTGCGGGCGACGAGCACGGTCGGCACGCCGCAGACGTCGGCGGCAAGGCGCGCGGCGTTCAGGTTGCGGATATGCGCCTGGGTCGGGATCAGCACCTTGCCGCCGAGGTGGCCGCACTTCTTTTCCGACGCCAACTGGTCCTCGAAATGGACGCCGGCGGCGCCCGCCTCGATATAGGCCTTCATGATCTCGAAGCAGTTGAGCGGCCCGCCGAAGCCGGCCTCCGCATCGGCGACGATCGGCGCGAACCAGTCGCGCTCCGCCCCGCCCTCGCTATGTTCGATCTGGTCGGCGCGTTGCAGGGTGCGGTTGATCCGGCGGCACAGTTCCGGCCCGGCATTGGCCGGGTAGAGCGACTGGTCCGGGTACATCGCGCCGGCGGTGTTGGCGTCGGCGGCGACCTGCCAGCCGGACAGGTAGATCGCCTTCAGCCCGGCGCGGACCATCTGCATCGCCTGGTTGCCGGAGAGGGCGCCGAGCGCGTTGATATAGTCTTCCGACTTCAGCAGTTCCCACAGCTTCAGCGCGCCGCGGCGGGCGAGGGTGTATTCGATCGGGAAGGAACCGCGCAGCTTCTCGACATCGGCCGGGGTGTAGGTGCGGCGGATGCCGTCGAAGCGGCCTTCCGGCGAGGTTATCAGGTCTGAGAAGCTGGTCATCGCGCTATATCCTTTACAAGCCCACCGGGCGGTTGCCCGGCAGATGCGCGGATTTTCGGCCATGCGCCAGCAGGCGACGCTGTAAATTGATGTCATAGCGTGGCTATTGCGGCGCACCATTGTGTCGATTTGTAAATTAATTTACATCACTTGCAGGAGGCGCGGATGGCGGAACGCAAGATCTTCGGCGGCCATGCGGTGCGGCGGCTGCGGCGCGGCGCCGGGCTGACCCAGGCGGCGATGGCCGAGGCGCTCGGCATATCGCCGAGCTACCTGAATCTGGTCGAGCGCAACCAGCGGCCGCTGTCGGCGGCGCTGCTGCTGCGGCTGGCCGAGACCTATGACTTCGACCCGCTGGCGCTGTCCGCCGACGCGCCGGGCGGCGGCGCCGAAGCGATCCGCCGCCGGCTGACCGACCCGCTGTTCGCCGACATCGCGGTCGACCGGCAGGAGGTGGAGGACTGGCTGTCGGCGGCGCCGGGTGGCGCGGCCGCCTTCGCCCGCGCGTTCGACGCGCTGCGCGCCGGGGGCGGCGCGCCCGTAGCCGCCGAGGACGATGCGATCGCCGCCGTCCGGCGCGAGATCGAGCGCTGGCGCAACCATTTCGCCGACCTGGACGCCGCCGCCGAGCGGCTGGCCGACGAGCTGCGGATGGGCGCCGGCGACCTGTACGGCGCGATCGCCGAGCGGCTGCGCGTCCGCCACCAGCTTGGCATCCGCATCCTGCCGGTGGAGGTGATGCCGGACCGGCTGCGCCGGCTGGACCTCCACGCCCGCCAGCTGCAGCTTTCCGAAATGCTCGACCCGGCGTCGCGCAGCTTCCACGCCGCCAGCCAGCTCGCCCAGATCGAGGCGAAGGCGGAGATCGACGCGCTGGCGCGCGGCGCCGGCTTCGCCGACCGCATCGCCGAACGCCTCTACCGCCGCCACCTGACCAGCTATTTCGCGGCGGCGGTGATGATGCCCTATGCCCGCTTCCTGCGCGCCTGCGAGGCGAGCGGCTACGACATCGCGCTGCTCCAGCGCCGGTTCGGCGCCGGGTTCGAGCAGGTCGCCCATCGGCTGACGACGCTGCAACGCGTCGGCGCGCGCGGCCTGCCCTTCTTCATGCTGCGCATCGACCGCGCCGGCCAGGCGTCGAAACGCTATGCCGGCGCGTCCGGCGCGGCGCTGGTCGAGGCGGGGGGGCGCTGCCCACTGTGGCAGGTCCACGCCGCCTTCGCCCGGCCGGGCGAGACGATCGCCCAGCTCGTCGCGCTGGAGGACGACAGCCGCTGGTTCACCATGGCGCGCGCCGTCCACCCGCAGGGCCAGCGCAGCGGCGGGGTCGACGCGGTGTTCGCCGTGGCGCTGGGGCTGGAGGCCGGGCTGGCGGCGCCGCTTGCGCTGGCCCGCGGCATCGACCTGCGCCAGGGCGCGGCGACGCCGGTCGGCCTTGGCTGCCGCGATTGCGCCCGCGCCGGCTGCCCGCAGCGTTCGGCCCCGCCGGCCGGCCGGGCGCTGAGCGTCGACGAGCGCGAGCGCGGCCTGTCCGCCTTCGTCTTCGCGGAGGATTGACCGCACCGGCGAAACCGGTTCGTATCGCTCACGCCATACACGACAGGGGAGTGACGTCATGCCTTCACCCAATCGTTTGTTCGCAGAGCTTTTCGGTACGTTCTGGCTGGTGTTCGGCGGCTGCGGCGCCGCCGTGCTCGCCGCCGGCTTTCCCGGTTTCGGCATCGGATTCGCCGGGGTGGCGCTGGCCTTCGGCCTGACGCTGCTGACCATGGCCTATGCGATCGGCCATATTTCCGGCTGCCACATCAACCCGGCGGTGACCGTCGGCCTGTGGGCGGCCGGGCGTTTCCCGGCGCGCGAGATCGTCCCCTATGTGATCGCCCAGGTGCTGGGCGCGATCCTGGCCGCCTGGCTGCTGCTGTTCATCGCCAGCGGCGCGCCGGATTTCGTGCTGACCAGCACCGGCCTCGCGGTCAACGGCTATGGCGAGCAGTCGCCCGGCCACTACACGCTGCTGTCCGGCCTGCTGATCGAGATCACCCTGACCTTCGGCTTCCTGTTCGTGATCGCCGGGGCGACCGACCGGCGGGTGCCGGCCGGCTTCGCACCGATCGCGATCGGCCTGGTGCTGACCCTTATCCACCTGATCGCGATCCCGGTGACCAATACGTCGGTCAACCCGGCGCGCAGCACCGGCCCGGCGCTGCTCGTCGGCGGCCTGGCTTTACAGCAGCTCTGGCTGTTCTGGCTGGCGCCGATCGTCGGCGGCGTCGCCGGCGGCTTTGCCTATCGCTGGCTGGCCGGCGACGGATCGACCGCCGAATGACCGTGGGCCGGGGCGCCGCCGCCGCGCAGCTCCCCGGCCGCCTGGGCGACGATCTGGGCGCCGCCCCACAGCGCCAGCCCCGCCATCAGCGCCGCGACGATCAGGTCGGGCCAGGCAGTACCGGTGCCGAACACGCCGAGCGCGGCGAGCATCACCGCGCAGTTGCCGACCGCGTCGTTGCGCGAGCAGATCCACACCGAGCGCATGTTCGCGTCGCCGGTGCGGTAGCGGTAGAGCAGCGCCGCGACCGCGACGTTGGCGACCAGCGCGACGACGCCGAACGTGCCCATCACCGCCGGTTCCGGTGCCGAGCCGTGGAGCGCCGCCCAGCCGGTGCCGGCGACGATCCACAGGCCGAACAGCAGCAGCGTCGCGCCCTTCAGCAGCGCGGCGCGCGCGCGCCAGGCGAGCGCCATGCCGACGACCATCAGGCTGATCGCGTAATTGGCGCTGTCCCCCAGGAAATCGAGCGCGTCGGCACGCAGCGCCATCGACCCGGCGGCAAGCCCGGCGGCCATTTCGGCGACGAACATCGTACCGTTTACGGCGAGCGCGATCCACAGCGCCCGGCGCCAGCGCGGGCTGTTCGACGGATCGGGGGTGCCGGAGCAGCAATGGGCGGACATGGGCAGTTACCTCGACAGACTCGATGCAACGCCCCATATGCACCCTGTAGCAACTGCAGGGTCAAGCCCCATGTCCGCGCTGACCATCGGCCGCCTCGCCGCGTTGACCGGCACCAGCAACGAGACGATCCGCTATTACGAGACGATCGGCCTGCTCGCCGCGCCGCCGCGCACCGCCGGCAATTACCGCGCCTATGATGGGCGCCATGTCGCGCGGCTGAGCTTCATCCGCCGCGCCCGCGCGCTGGGCTTCACGCTCGATCAGGTCCGCACCCTGCTGGCGCTGTCCGACGACCGGACGCGGCCGTGCGGCGAGGTCGACGACATGACGCGCGAGCAACTGGCGATGGTCGACCACAAGATCGCCGACCTGACGGCGCTGCGCCGCGAACTGAGCGGGCTGCTCGCCCAGTGTCACGCCGGCACGATCGCCGAATGCGGGATCATCGAGGCGCTGGGGCCGGGGCCGCGCCGCCCGGATTAATCGGCGTCGGCTTCCCAGTCGGCACGGCGGATGCCCTGGGCGTGGAGCAGGACGGTCAGGTCGCCATGGGCGATCCGCGCGGCGGCGGCGGCGGCGGTCGCCGGCTTGGCGTGGTAGGCGACGCCGAGGCCGGCTTCGCGGATCATCGGGATGTCGTTGGCGCCGTCGCCGACCGCGAGGCTGGCCGAACGATCGAGCCCGGACTCGGCGAGCGCGGCGAGCAGGGTGCGCCGCTTGGCCTCCGCATCGACGATCGGGCGATGGACGGTGCCGGCGAGCACCCCGCCGTCAAGCGCAAGCCGGTTGGACAGCGCGCGGTCGAAGCCGATCGCCGCCGCCACCCGGTCGGCGAAGTGGGTGAAGCCGCCGGAGACGAGCAGCGCGGTGGCGCCCCGCGCCCGCATCGTGCGGACCAGTGCGCGGGCACCGGGCATGATGCGGACGCGTTCGTCATGGCAGCGGGCGAGCACGTCTTCGTCCAGCCCGGCGAGCAGCGCGACGCGGGCGTCGAGCGCCGATTCGAAATCCAGCTCTCCGCGCATCGCCCGTTCGGTGACGGCGGAGATTTCCGCGCGCAGGCCCATATAGTCGGCCAGCTCATCGATGCACTCGACGGTGATCATCGTCGAATCCATGTCGGCGATCAGCAGCCGCTTCTCCCGCCCCTGCGCCGGCTGGACGACGACGTCGACACCGGGAAACGCCCCTTCCAGCGCGGCGCGGGCCGCGACCGGATCGCCGCCGAAGCGCAGGTCGGCGGCGACGCCCGGATCGGTCTCCGTCGTCTCCGCCAGTGCCGCGCCGGCGGCGGCGAGACGATCGGCGGCAGCCGAAATATCGCCGCGCGCCAGGGACTGCGATGCTATCAGCGTGGCGATGAACACGGACATTCCCCCAGAGCGTCGAACGGTGGCGCTTATCGCGGGGCCGACGGCCAGCGGCAAGTCGGCACTTGCGCTGGCGCTGGCCGAGCGGCTGCCGTCGGTGATCGTCAACGCCGATTCGGCGCAGGTCTACGCCGACCTGGCGGTGCTGTCGGCGCGGCCCGACGCCGTCGAGACCGCGCGGGCGCCGCACCGGCTGTTCGGCCATGTCGACGGGGCCGAGGCCTGTTCGGCCGCGCGCTGGGCGGCGGAGGCGCGGGCGGCGATCGCCGAAGCATGGCGTGACGAGCGCGTGCCGATCCTGGTCGGCGGCACCGGGCTGTACCTGCGTACCCTGCTCGACGGCATCGCGCCGGTGCCGGAGATCGACCCGGCGGTGCGCCGCGCGGTGCGGGCGCTGCCGGTTGCCGAGGCCCATCGCGCGCTGGCCGCCGAGGACCCGGCGGCGGCTGCACGGCTTGCCGCCGCCGACACCAGCCGCGTCGCCCGCGCGCTGGAGGTGGTGCGATCGACCGGGCGGACGCTGGCCGACTGGCAGAGCGAGCGGGTCGGCGGCATCGGCGATGCGATCCGGCTGGTGCCGACGCTGCTGCTGCCGCCGCGCGACTGGTTGTTCGAATGCTGCGACCGGCGGTTCGAGGCGATGATGGCGGGCGGCGCGGTGGAGGAGGTGGAGCGGCTGCGCGCCAGGCGGCTGGACCCGGCGCTGCCGGTGATGCGGGCGATCGGCGTGCGCGAGATCGCCGGCTGGCTGGATGGAACCCACGACCGCGCCGCCGCGATCGCCACCGCCCAGGCGGCGACCCGGCGCTATGCCAAGCGCCAATATACCTGGTTCAACCACCAGCCGCCGGCCGAATGGCCGCGTACGGCGCAAGCGGATTCCGCCCTTATTGGGAAAATTGAAACAATGTTGCTGTCATAGTGGTTGACATGCCATATTATTACCAATAGGGCGCGCGCTTGCGTTTGCCGGCCGGCGACGCGAGAAGCTGAACCCAGCGATTCTTGGGAAATGGTGATGACACGCGAACGCAGCGGTGCGGACATATTGGTTGAAGCCCTGACCGATCTGGGCGTCGAAGTGATCTTCGGCTACCCGGGCGGCGCGGTGCTTCCGATTTATGACGCACTGTTCAAGCAGAAGCGGATCCGCCACGTCCTCGTCCGCCACGAGCAGGGCGCCGCCCATGCCGCCGAGGGTTATGCCCGCGCGACCGGCAAGCCCGGCGTCGTCCTCGTCACCTCCGGCCCCGGTGCGACCAACGCCGTCACCGGCATCACCGACGCGCTGATGGATTCGATCCCGATCGTCGTGCTGACCGGGCAGGTGCCGACGACGCTGATCGGCACCGACGCGTTCCAGGAGGCCGACACGATCGGCATCACCCGGCACGTCACCAAGCACAACTACCTGGTGCGCGACCCCGCAAAGCTGGGCGACGTGATCCACGAGGCGTTCTACATCGCCACCGCCGGCCGGCCCGGCCCGGTCGTCGTCGACATCCCGAAGGACGTGCAGGTGGCGAGCGCGCCCTACCGCAAGCCCGGCGTCATCGAGCACAAGACCTACCGCCCCCGGCTGAAGGCCGACGCGGCAGAGATCGAGGCGATCGTCGACATGCTGGCGGCGGCGGAGCGGCCGATCCTTTACACCGGCGGCGGCATCATCAACGCCGGGCCGGGCGCCAGCCAGTTACTGCGCGAGCTGGCGCGGATCAGCGGCGCACCGGTCACCTCCACGCTGATGGGGCTGGGCGCGTTGCCGGCATCGTCGCCGCAGTGGCTGGGCATGCTGGGCATGCACGGCACCTACGAAGCCAACATGGCGATGCACGGCTGCGACCTGATGCTGTGCCTGGGCGCCCGTTTCGACGACCGGGTGACCGGGCGGCTCGACGCGTTCAGCCCGGGCAGCCGCAAGATCCACGTCGACATCGACCGGTCGTCGATCAACAAGAATGTCCGCGTCGACCTGGCCGTCGTCGGCGACGTCGGGCTGGTGCTGGAGGACATGGTCCGCGTCTGGAAGGCGCGCCAGCACCCGAAGCCGGACCTGGCCGCCTGGTGGAAGCGGATCGAAGGCTGGCGGGCGAAGAAGAGCCTGGCCTTCCCGGCGTCGAAACAGGAGATCATGCCGCAGCAGGCGATCCGCGCGCTGTGGCGGGCGACGCACGCGCTGAACCCGATCATCACCACCGAGGTCGGCCAGCACCAGATGTGGGCGGCCCAGCATTTCGGCTTCGAGGCGCCGAACAAATGGCTGACCTCCGGCGGGCTCGGCACGATGGGCTACGGCCTGCCCGCCGCGATCGGCGCGCAGGTCGGCAACCCCAACGCGCTGGTCATCGACATCGCCGGCGAGGCGTCGATCCAGATGAACATCCAGGAGCTGGGCACCGCGACGCAGTACCGGCTGCCGGTCAAGCTGTTCATCCTCAACAACGAATATATGGGCATGGTCCGCCAGTGGCAGGACCTGACCTATGGCGGCCGCTATTCGGAAAGCTACAGCGAATCGCTGCCCGATTTCGTCAAGTTGGCCGAGGCCTATGGCTGGACCGGGCTGCGCATCGAGAAGCCGGCGGAGCTGGAGGACGGCATAGCCCGGATGCTGGAAACCGACGGGCCGGTGCTGGTCGACTGCCGGGTCGCCAAGCTGGCCAACTGCTTCCCGATGATCCCGTCGGGGGCGGCCCATACCGAGATGCTCCTCGACCAGGCGGAGGTGTCCGGCGAGATGGGCGACGAGGCGAAAGCACTGGTGTGATGCAGCGGCGGGCTCTGCGCATCCACATCGCGGAGCCGCTGCATTTCGAAGCGGCGAACGGCACCGCCGACCTGGTCGGCTGGACGACGACGCCGGAAGACGAAGGCGAATGGATCGTGAATTTCGAACGAAGCTGGACAATCGGTGATGAGAGTTTCGACCGGCTGCTGGTGTCGCCGCGCTATGTCGGCGAGCAACTGGCGGGGGTGGGGGAGCGGATCCTCGGCCTTGCCGTCAACATCCGCCGCTGGCGCGGAAGCGAATGGCATTTCGACATGATCGGCACCCTCGCCGCCCAGCGGGAGCAGGCATGATGCGCATCCGCACCGAGGCGATCGAGCGCCACACCCTGTCCGTCACCGTCGACAACGAGGCGGGCATACTGGCGCGGATCGCCGGCATGTTCACCGCGCGCGGCTACAACATCGAGAGCCTGACCGTCGCCGACGTGACCGAGGACGAAAGCGTCAGCCGGATCACCATCGTCACCAGCGGATCGTCGCATGTGCTGGAACAGATCATCGCCCAGCTCGACCGGCTGGTGCCGGTGCACAAGGTGCTGGACCTGACCGCCCACGGCCCGCATGTCGAGCGCGAGCTGGCGCTGGTCAAGGTCGCCGGCGCCGGCGAGCACCGGATCGAGGCGCTGCGCCTGGCCGATGTCTACCGCGCCCGCGTCGTCGACGCGACGACCGGCAGCTTCGTGTTCGAGGTGACCGGCGGCAGCGACAAGATCGACACCTTCGTCGGGCTGATGCGCGAGGTCGGGCTGGTCGAGGTCGCCCGCACCGGCATCGTCGCCATCACCCGGGGGCGCGACCCGGCCTGAACCCGCCCGCCTGCCGGGCCAGTCACCTGTCCAACTTTCCATCGAAAAGAGGTTTCATCATGCGTGTCTATTACGATCGCGACGCCGATCTCGGCCTGGTCAAGGGCAAGAAGATCGCCATCCTCGGCTATGGCAGCCAAGGCCATGCCCATGCGCAGAACCTGCGCGATTCCGGCGTTGCCGAAGTGGCGATCGCGCTGCGCGCCGGTTCCGCCACCGCCAAGAAGGCGGAAGGCGCCGGCTTCAAGGTGATGACCAACGCCGAGGCGGCGAAATGGGCCGACATCGTGATGATCCTGGCGCCCGACGAGCATCAGGCGGCGATCTATGCCGAGGACCTGGCGCCGAACCTGAAGCAGGGCGCGGTGCTGGCCTTCGCCCACGGCCTGAACGTCCATTTCTCGCTGATCGAGCCGCGCGCCGACCTCGACGTGATCATGATCGCGCCGAAGGGCCCGGGCCACACCGTCCGTTCCGAATATGTGCGCGGCGGCGGCGTGCCCTGCCTGATCGCGGTGGCCCAGGATTCGAGCGGCAACGCCCATGATCTGGCGTTGTCCTACGCCTCCGCGATCGGCGGCGGCCGTTCCGGCATCATCGAGACCAATTTCCGCGAGGAATGCGAAACCGACCTGTTCGGCGAGCAGGCGGTGCTGTGCGGCGGCCTGACCCATCTGATCCAGGCCGGGTTCGAAACGCTGACCGAGGCCGGCTACGCACCGGAAATGGCCTATTTCGAATGCCTGCACGAAGTGAAGCTGATCGTCGACCTGATGTATGAGGGCGGCATCGCCAACATGCGCTATTCGATCAGCAACACCGCCGAATACGGCGACATCACCACCGGCCCCCGGATCATCACCGAGGACACCAAGAAGGAGATGAAGCGGGTGCTGGCCGACATCCAGGGCGGCCGCTTCGTCAAGAATTTCGTCCTCGACAACCGCGCCGGCCAGCCGGAACTGAAGGCGGCGCGCAAGGCCGCCGCCGCCCATCCGATCGAAAAGACGGGGGCCGAGCTGCGCGCGATGATGCCGTGGATCGGGGCCAACAAGCTGGTCGACAAGAGCCGCAACTGACGCGAACGGGCCGATGCACCGGCCGTTCCCGGAGCGGCCGGCGAATGCTACAGCGCCCATGCGGGAACCGGCGGCGCCGGTTCCCGTTTCGATTCCGCCCTGCCGCCGTGGAGTGACACCCGATGCGCCTTGTTCCCTTCGCCCTGCCGCTGCTGCTCGCCACCGTCACCGCGACCGCGCAGGCGCCGATGCCGGTTTCCGGCACCGCCGACCCGAGCCGCGTCGCCGCCGGCACCTATCAGGCCGACAGCGCCCACACCCAGATCGCCTGGTCGGTCAACCATCTGGGCTTCAACGCCTTTCACGGCCTGATCGGCGGCGCGACCGGCACGCTGACCATCGATCCGGCGCGACTGGCCGACGCCACCGTGTCGATCACCATTCCGATCGCCGGCGTGGTGACGACCAGCGCCGCGCTCGACAAGCATCTGCTGTCGCCGGATTTTTTCGACGCCGCCAATTTCCCAACCGCGACATTCAAGTCGACGAGCGTGGCGGTGGACGGCACCCGCGCGACGATCACCGGCTCGCTGACCCTGCGCGGGGTGACCCGCCCGGTGACGCTCGACGCGCGCTTCGTCGGCGCCGGGCCGAACCCGATGTCGAAGGCGGCGACCGTCGGCTTCGAGGCGACGACGACGATCAGGCGCAGCGATTTCGGCATAAGTTTCGGTGTGCCGGCGGTGTCCGACGCCGTGCCGCTGGCGATCACCGTTGCGTTCGAGAAGGCGTAGCGGCCAGCCCGGCCGCCAAGAAAGGGATGGACTTTGCGGCGGCAGCCGGGCTATCGCGCAGCCATGCAGTCGCTCGGCGGCCTTTTCCTGCTTCGACTTACACGCCCTTAGGCGTGTTCCCCGTCGCGCGCCCGGTCCGGGCTGCGCACCGCGCCTAAGGGTTCAGCATCTTCAAGCCAGACGGGCATAGCCCCGCCGCTGATTCCGAAAGCCGCATCATGATTGCCGATCCTTCGACCAAATACCGAGCGTTCCCGCAGGTGCCGATCGCCGACCGCCAATGGCCGTCGCGCACCATCACCCGCGCGCCGCGCTGGCTGTCCACCGACATGCGCGACGGCAACCAGGCGCTGATCGACCCGATGGACAGCGAGAAGAAGCAGCGCTTCTTCGACCTGCTCGTCCGCGTCGGCGTGAAGGAGATCGAGGTCGGCTTCCCGTCCGCCGGGGCGACCGAGTTCGACTATATCAGCGGCCTCGTCCGGTCCGGCCGCATCCCCGACGACGTGACCGTCCAGGTGCTGACCCAGTCGCGCCGCGACCTGATCGAGAAAAGCTTCGAGAGCCTGGAGGGCGCGCGGCGCGCGATCGTCCACCTCTACAACGCGGTGTCGCCGGCGTGGCGGCGGATCGTGTTCCAGATGGACCGCGCCGAGGTACGCCAGATCGCGGTCGACGGCGCCAAGATTCTGCGCGACGAGGCGGCGAAGCGGCCGGACACCGACTGGCATTTCGAATATAGCCCGGAAACCTTCTCCACCGCCGAGCTGGATTTCTCGGTCGAGGTCTGCGCGGCGGTGATGGACGTGCTGCGCCCGACGCCGGACCACCCGCTGATCCTGAACCTGCCGGCCACCGTCGAGGCGGCAACGCCCAACATCTATGCCGACCAGATCGAATGGTTCGGCCGCAACATCCCCAACCGCGACAGCGTCGTCATCAGCCTGCACCCGCACAACGACCGCGGCACCGGCGTCGCCGCCGCCGAGCTGGGCCTGATGGCCGGCGCCGACCGGGTCGAGGGCTGCCTGTTCGGCAATGGCGAGCGCACCGGCAACGTCGACCTGGTGACGCTGGGCCTGAACCTCTACACTCAGGGCGTCGACCCGAAGCTGGACTTTTCCGACATCGATTCGGTGATCCAGACGGTCGAATATTGCAACGCCCTGCCCGTCCACCCGCGCCACCCCTATGCCGGCGAACTGGTGTTCACCGCCTTTTCCGGCAGCCATCAGGACGCGATCAAGAAGGGCTTCGCCGCGCAGGAGCAGCGCAACGACGATTATTGGGAAGTGCCCTACCTGCCGATCGACCCGGCCGATCTCGGCCGCAGCTACGAGGCGGTGATCCGCGTCAATTCGCAATCCGGCAAGGGCGGCGTCGCCTGGGTGCTGGAACAGGACAAGGGGTTGAAGCTGCCCAAGCGGCTGCAGGCCGATTTCAGCCGCCACGTCCAGCAACTGGCCGACGACAACGGCCGCGAGCTGGACGCCGGCGACATCTGGTCGCTGTTCGAGCAGACCTACCGCCTGTCCGGCGAGCAGCGTTTCACCCTCGACGCCTATGACGAAAGCCGGGCGCCCAACGGCGACCGCATCTTCGCCGGGCATATCGGCGTCGACGGCGCGCTGCGCTCGGTCGGCGGACGCGGCAACGGCCTGATCTCCAGCGTGCTCGCCGCGCTGAACAGCGGCTGCGGTGTCGACCTCGACGTCGCCGACTATAGCGAGCACGCGATCGGCAAGGGCGCCGGGGTGCACGCCGCCGCCTATGTCGAATGCCGAACGCCCGACGGCCGCAGCGTCTGGGGCGTCGGCATCGACCTCGACGTCGCCACCGCCTCCGTCCGCGCCGTGCTGAGCGCGGTCAACCGGTTGAACAGCTGAGCGACACTGCCTCGACCACCCGCCGGTTGGCGTCGAGGCGGATGAGGCAGTCGGCGCGGGCGGGCATTTCGGTCAGGATGTGGCGGGTCAGTCGCTCGTAATGGGCGATGAAGCGGGTGAGGGCGGCGGTGTCCATCGCTGAGTGGGGGAGCGCCGCCTCCTGTTCCGCGCGCCAGCGGTGGACGACGGAGAAGGCGGGGGCGGCGAGCAGGATCTGCACCGCGATCCGGGCGAACAGCGGCTGGTAGAGGGTGGCGAGAAGCTGGTTGGCGCGGCGGCGCCAGCGACCGTCGGCGTCCTCGTCCCGCTCCAGCGCGTTGACCGGCGCCGCCAGCGCCACCGCATCCTGAGGCCGGGCGCCGACCAGCCAGCCTTCGAACAGGATCAGGTCGACCGGCGCCGCGACTACCGGCCAGGCGGAGTCCGGCAGCCGGTCGTCCACCGCCTTGTCAAAGCGCGGCAGGCGGACCGGGCCGGTGCCGGCCAGCGCGTCGAACAGCCGGTGGCCGAGGGCGATGTCGTGGGTGCCGGGCGGGCCGCGGGTGATCCACAGCGGATGCTCGGCGGCGGCAAGCGCCAGGCGGTCGGCGCGCGGCAGATAGAGGTCGTCGATCGACAGACAGGCGACGCGCAATCCGCCGGCGCCGAACGTCTGCGCCAGCCGGGCGGCGAGGGTCGATTTGCCGCTGCCCTGCGCGCCGGCGATGCCGACGATCAGCGGGCCGCCGCGATGCCGGGACAAGGCCCGGGCGATGGCGGCGTGGGCCGGGGTGTGCGCATCGTGCAACGGGTCCATCCCGTTCAGCTATAGGCGCGGCGCAAAAGCTTGCAAAACCGGCTCGTCGCGGCCATGGGACGGCATGCTTTCTCAACGGACACGGTATGCAATTCGGGCGCTGCTCCATCTCGCCGACCGTTACGGCGAGGGGCCGATCCAGCTGACCGCGATCGCCGAGACGCAGAATATTCCCGCCAAGTTCCTGACCGTCATCCTGTCCGAGATGAGCCGGGCCGGGCTGGTCGATACCCAGCGCGGCAAGGACGGCGGCTATTGGCTGGCGCGGCCCCCGCACGAGATCAGCTACGGCCATATCGTCCGGCTGACCCGCGGCTCGCTGGCGCTGGTGCCGTGCGCCAGCCGCCGTGCATACGCGCCATGCGAAAACTGCGTCAGCCAGGAGGAATGCCGGATCCATTTCGTCATGCTGCGCGTGCGTGACGAGGTGGCGAACGTGCTGGACGGCATCACCCTGTCCGACCCGATCAGCGAGCTGATCGCCGCCTGAGCCGCTTTCGGGGCGGGGCCCCGGGGGTTTCCGCGCAACTGGACAGCGGCGTAGCGCGCGCTAGGAATGGGGCATGAGCCTTCCCCCGCTGTTCGACCGGCTGCGCCTGCCGATCATCGCTTCCCCGATGTTCATCGTGTCCGGCCCGGAACTGGTCATCGCCCAGTGCAAGGCGGGGATCGTCGGGTCGTTCCCGGCGCTGAACGCCCGGCCGCAGACCCTGCTCGACGAATGGCTGCACCGGATCACCGAAGAGCTGGCGGCGTGGAACCGCGACCACCCGGACAGGCCAGCGGCGCCGTTCGCGGTCAACCAGATCGTCCACAAGTCGAACGACCGGCTGGAGGCGGACCTGGCGACCTGCGCCAAATGGCAGGTGCCGATCGTCATCACCTCGCTCGGCGCGCGCGAGGACCTGAACCACGCGGTCCACGGCTGGGGCGGCATCACCCTGCACGACGTGATCAACGACCGCTTCGCCCGCAAGGCGATCGAGAAGGGCGCCGACGGGCTGATCCCGGTCGCGGCCGGCGCCGGTGGCCATGCCGGCGTCATCTCCCCCTTCGCGCTGGTGTCGGAGATCCGGCGCTGGTTCGACGGGCCGGTCGTGCTGTCCGGCGCGATCGGCAACGGCCGGTCGGTGCTGGCGGCGCAGGCGACCGGCGCCGACCTCGCCTATATCGGATCCGCGTTCATCGCGACGACGGAGGCCAATGCGAGCGCCGGCTACAAGGACGGCATCGTCGCCGGCCACGCCGCCGACATCGTCTATTCCGACCTGTTCACCGGCGTGCACGGCAACTATCTGCGCGGGTCGATCGAGGCGGCCGGGCTGGATCCGGACAATCTGCCGAAGGGCGATTACAAGACGATGGACTTCGGCTCCGGCGGCAACAGCGCCAAGAAGGCGTGGCGCGACATCTGGGGCTCCGGCCAGGGCATCGGCTCCGTCGACCAGGTCGAAAGCGTCGCCGACCGGGTCGACCGGCTGGAGCGCGAATACCACGCCGCCCGCGCCGAGCTGATCGCCCGGTCCGATTACCGGCCGCGCGGTTAGGGTTCGTCCCGTTCAAGCGGCACCGGCCAGCCTAAAGCAGACAAACTCCAGTACGGGATTGCCGCGCCGCTGCGCGGCTCGCAATGACGGTTCGGCGCCGCAGTGCTCCTGCGCAGGCAGGAGCCCAGAGTCATACACCCTAGGCTCCTGCTTTCGCAGGAGCACGATCGGCCTTCCGGTTCAGCCCAGGCGGGCGGCGACGAGGGCTTTCAGGTCCGCTTCCGGCCGCGCGCCGTAATGGGAGATGATCTCCGCCGCCGCGACGGCGCCCATCGTCAGGCTGTCCGCCAGCGACAGGCCCCGCGCCTGCCCGGCGAGGAAGCCGGCGGCGAACAGGTCGCCGGCACCGGTGGTGTCGATAACCTCGGCGACCGGCTCGGCCGGGACGGCAACGCGCTCACCGCCGGCGACGGCAAGCGCGCCCTGCTCGCTGCGGGTGACGACGAGCAGCGGCACCTGCGCCGCCGTCGCGGCGACCGCCGCCTCGAAATCCTCGGTTTCGTTGAGGGCGGTGATCTCCGCCTCGTTGGCGAACAGGATATCGATGTCGCCATTGGCGATCAGCGCGAGGAAGTCGGCGCGGTGGCGCGAGATGCAGAAAGTGTCGGACAGGGTGAACGCCACCTTGCGCCCGGCCTTGCGGGCGATGTCGATCGCCGCGCGCATCGCCTGGCGCGGTTCCTCCGGGTCCCACAGATAGCCTTCGAGGTAGAGGATCGCGGCATCGGCGATCAGCGTCGGGTCGAGCGCGGCGGCCGGCAGGAACTGCGACGCGCCGAGATAGGTATTCATCGTCCGGTGGCCGTCGGGCGTGACCAGGATCAGGCAGCGCGCCGTCGACGGATCGCCGCTGCGCATCGGCGTGTCGAAGGTAACGCCGAGGGTGCGGATGTCGTGCGCGAACACGCCGCCGAGCTGGTCGTCGGCGACCTGGCCGATGAAGCCGCAGCGGTGGCCGAGCGCGGCGAGGCCGGCGACGGTGTTGGCCGCCGAGCCGCCGCTCGCTTCGATCCCCGGCCCCATCTTCGCATAGAGCGCCTCGGCCGCCTCCATCGAGAACAGCAGCTGCATCGTGTTCTTCTTCAGATTCTCGGCGACGATGAACGCGTCATCCGCCTTGGCGATGACGTCGACGATCGCGTTGCCGATGGCGACGACATCATATTGGGGTGCAGCCACTGCCTGTCCTTCTTGTTCTGCTGGATGAGCGCCGGAATAGCGGTCGCTTCGCATTCGTCAACTTGACCGCGCGCGGCGGCGGCGCGCAGGGTGCGGCGATGGTCCGGGCGCTGATCCTGACGCTGCGCCAGCTCGGCGACCCGGCGATCGTCGGCGTCATCCTGCGCTCGCTGGCGCTGACCCTGCTGATCTTCGCCACGAGTGGCGTCGCGCTCGGTCTTGGCGGGCGGATGCTGCTGGCCCATGCCGGCATCGGCCATGCCGGGGCGATCGCCGCGACGGCGGCGACGCTGCTGACCATCCTGACCGGCTGGCTGCTGTTCCGCGCCGTGGCGGTGGCGGTGATCGGCCTGTTCGCCGACACGATCGTCGCCGCGGTCGAGCAGCGCCATTATCCGGCGGAGGCGGCGCGGGCGCGGCCGGTGCGGCTGCATCGCGCGCTGGCGATGGGCGGGCGGTCGGCGGCGCGGGCGATCCTCGCCAATCTGGTCGCGGCGCCCTTCTATCTGCTGCTGCTGGTCAGCGCGGTCGGCGCGCCGCTGGCGCCGCTGCTGTTCGCCGCGGTCAACGCGCCGCTGCTCGGCCGCGACCTGGGCGAGATGGTCGCGGCGCGCCATGTGCCGGCGGCGGCGATGAAGGGCTGGCTTGCGGCGACGCGAGGCCCGCGCGCGCTGATCGGGCTTGTCGCGACGCTGCTGTTCGTGATTCCTGTGGTCAACCTGCTGGCGCCGGCGATCGGCGCCGCGCTGGCCACGCACCGCTTTCACGGGGGTAGGCAATGACGAAGGGCTGGGTGAGCGGGGCGATCGCGGCGGCGCTGCTGACCGGCGGCTGTGCCACGGCGCCGCTGGTGCCGCGCCCACAAGCCGCGCCGGTGGTCCGGCCGCCTGCCTTCGGCCTGGTCGGGCTGGAGCGGGTGATGGGCAAGCCGGCATCCGCACTGGTCGCGCTGTTCGGCCAGCCGGACCTGGACGTGCGCGAGGCGAGCGCCCGCAAGCTGCAGTTCGCCAGCGCGATCTGCGTGCTCGACGCCTATCTCTATCCGCCCGCCGCGCAGGCCGAGCCGGTCGTCCGCTATATCGACGCGCGCCAGCCCGACGGGCAGGACATCGACCGCGCCAGCTGCGTCGCCGCGCTCGTCCGCCGGACCGGGGGCAAATGACGGCGGGCAACGCGATGTTAAGCCGGGCCTGCCACGCTCCGCCGATGCCGGAGACGAAAGGCGCGCAGCGGTGAACGATGCTCTGGCGGTGTGCGCGACCGGGCTGGTCAAGCGCTTCGGCGGGCATGTGGCCGTCGACCATGTCGACCTGGCGATTCCCGCCGGCACGATCTACGGCGTGCTCGGCCCCAATGGCGCCGGCAAGACCACGGCGCTGCGCATGCTGATGGGGATCATCGACCCGGACGAAGGCCATTGCCGCGTGCTCGACCACGACCGGCCGCGCGCGGCAGGCGACCATATCGGCTATCTGCCGGAAGAGCGCGGCCTCTACCCCGGCATGAAGGCGCGCGAGGCGATCGCCTTCATGGGCGCGCTGCGCGGCCTCGACTGGAAGACCGGGCGGGGGCGGGCGGCCGAGCTGCTGGACGCGGCGGGGCTGGGCCATGCCGCCGACCAGAAGATCCGCAAGCTGTCGAAGGGCATGGCGCAGCTCGTCCAGCTTCTCGGTGCGCTGGTCCACCGGCCGGCGCTGCTGGTTCTGGACGAGCCGTTTTCCGGCCTAGACCCGGTCAACCAGGAACGGCTGGAGGCGCTGATCCGCGGCGAGCAGGCGCGCGGCGCGACGATTCTGCTGTGTACCCATGTGATGGCCCACGCCCAGCGGCTGTGTGACCGGATCGCGATCATCGCCGGCGGACAGCGCCGGTTCGAGGGCACGGTGGCGGAGGCGCGGGCGCTGTTGCCGCTGCGCGCGCATTTCGTGCCGAAAGCGGGCGACGACACGGTGCGGGCGCTGCTCCCCGCCGATGCCGAGCGCAGCGGCGACGGCTATGCCTTCACCGTGCCGGACGAAGGAATGGAGGCGCTGCTCGCCCGGCTGATCGAGAAGGGACACGGCGTCGCCGGCCTGTCTATCGAACGGCCCGGGCTGCACGACGTGTTCGTCGCCATCGTCGGCGGGAACGGGCGATGACCGGCCGGTTCCTGCGTCAGACGCTGGTCATCGCGCGGCGCGATTTCACCGCGATCGTTTTCACGCCGACCTTCCTGGTATTCCTGCTCGCGCCGCTGCTGATGGTCGGCTTCGCCGCGATCGGCGGGGTCGGGGCGGCACAACTGGCCGACGGCGGGGCGGAGCGGGCGCGGATTGTCGCCGTGCTGCCGGCCGACGAGGGCCGACGCTTCGCCGCCGCCGACGCAGCGCTGCGCGGGGTGTTCCGCCCCGGCGAGGCGCCGCCAGAGCTGATCGTCGAGACGGCGGGCGCCGACCCGGCCAAGCAGGCGCGCTCGATGCTGGACGCACCCGCCCGCCACGTCGTGGCGGTGCTTTCCGGCCCGCTCGCCGCGCCGACGATCCTCTACCGCCCGCATGGCGAGCGCGCCGCGACCTGGCTCGGTGAGGTCGCCGAACGCGCGCTGGCCGGGGCGGAACGGCGCAGCGCGCCACGGCGGGTTGCCCTCGCCGCCGCCCCCTCTGCCGACGACGGCCGCCAGTCGACCGGCTTCGGCGCGGTGTTCCTGATCTTTTTCCTGACCCTGCTGCTCGCCGGCCAGTCGGTCGGCATGCTGGCAGAGGAGCGCACCAACAAGGTGATCGAGATCCTCGCCGCCGCCGTGCCGCTGGAATCGGTGTTCCTCGGCAAGCTGATCGGCATGTTCGGCGTCGCACTGCTGTTCATCGCCTTCTGGGCAACGTTGCTCGGCCAGGGGCTGATGCTGCTGCCGGACCACGCGGCGCTGATCGAGCGGATCGCGCCGGCCGTCGGCATGCCGCTGTTCGTCGCCCTGTTCCTCATCTATTTCACCCTCGCCTTCCTGCTGCTCGGTGCGGTGTTCCTGGGGGTCGGCGCGCAGGCCGGGTCGATGCGCGAGATTCAGATGCTGTCGCTGCCGATCACCCTGTTCCAGGTCGGCATGTTCGGCTTGTCCTCCGCCGCCGCGGCGCGGCCGGACAGCGCCGTCGGCCTGTTCGCCGCCATATTCCCGTTCAGCTCGCCCTTCGCGATGGCGGCGCGGGCGGCGACCAGCCCGGCGATCCTGCCGCATCTTGCCGCGATCGCCTGGCAAATGGCGTGGGTGGCGGCAACGGTGATGCTCGCCGCGCGGCTGTTCCGGCGCGGTGTGCTGAAATCGGGCGGGGCGGCACCGGCGCGCCATTGACATTCATGTAAGCAATGGCACTCTACCCCGGTCCGGGCCGCGATGACGCGGCCGGCGGGAGAGGGCCTGAACCATGGCGACGCTTGCCGAGGATGCAGCGGCGGCGGCGGTCGATCCGCTCGACGTCAGCCGCGCCGAAATCTACCGCGACCACCAATGGCATGAGCCGTTCCGCCGGCTGCGCGCCGAGGCGCCGGTCTATTACTGCGAACATTCCGCCTTCGGCCCCTATTGGTCGGTGTCGACCTACAAGCCGATCGTCCATGTCGAATCGCTGCCGGAGCTATTCTCGTCCGAACTGGGCGGCATCACCCTCGCCGACCGGCTGGACGACGACTACGCGATGCCGATGTTCATCGCCCGCGACCGGCCGGTGCACACCGCCCAGCGGCGGACGATCGCCCCCGCCTTCGCACCCAGCGCGCTCGCCGGCATGGCCGACGACATCCGCCGCCGGACGCAGGAGATTCTGGACACGCTGCCGGTCGGCGTGCGGTTCGACTGGGTCGACCGGGTGTCGATAGAACTGACCACCCAGATGCTGGCAATCCTGTTCGCCTTCCCGTGGGAGGACCGGCGCAAGCTGACCTTCTGGTCCGACTGGGCGGGCGACATCGAGCTGGTCCACAATGCCGAGAGCCGGCAGGAACGGCTGGGCCACATGTTCGAGTGCGCCAGCTATTTCAAGCGGTTGTGGGAGGAGCGGATCAACCAGCCGCCGGCGGCCGACCTGATCTCGATGATGATCCATTCCGAGGCGATGAGCCACATGGACGACGGCGAGTTCATCGGCAACCTGATCCTGCTGATCGTCGGCGGCAACGACACCACCCGCAATTCGATGACCGGGGCGATGTATGCGCTCGACACATTCCCCGACCAGCGCGCGAAACTGGAGGCGGACCCCGGCCTGATCCCCAACACGGTCAGCGAGATCATCCGCTGGCAGACGCCGCTGGCCCATATGCGCCGCACCGCCACCGCCGACACCGAGCTGGACGGGCAGGCAATCCGCGCCGGCGACAAACTGGCGCTGTGGTACATTTCCGCCAACCGTGACGAGAGCGTGTTCGAGGACCCGGACAGGCTGATCGTCGACCGGCCGAACGCGCGGCGGCACCTGGCCTTCGGCTACGGCATCCATCGCTGCGTCGGCGCGCGCCTGGCCGAGATGCAGATCCAGATCCTGCTGGAGGAGATGGCCAGGCGCCGGCTGCGGGTCAACGTGCTGGACCAGCCGGTGCGCGTCGCCGCCTGCTTCGTCAACGGCTATCGCAAGCTGCCGGTGGAGCTGAGCCGGTATTAGCGGCTGATCGGCGTTGCCGACTCCCACATCCTAGTCACCGAGGGCGCTGCGGGCGGCGGTGGTGACGGCCTGAATCGCCAGGCGGTAGGGGCCGGGGCCGTGGCTGACGCGGGCGACGCCCAGCTCGGCGAGGCGGCGGGCGTCCGGCACGCCGGGCGCCATCATGATGTTGACCGGTAGCGGCGACGCCGCGCACAGCCGGGCGATCAGCCGTTCGTCCTTCAACCCCGGCGCGAAGAAGCCGCTGGCCCCGGCGTCGCCATAGGCGCGGGCGCGCTCAAGCGCGGCGTCGAGGGCGGCGGCATCGTGCGCCTCGGCCGGCGCCTTCAGGAAGATGTCGGTGCGGGCGTTGATGAAGGCGTCGCCGTCGACCGCGCGCATCGCCGCGATCCGGGCGGCGTGCGGGCCGATCGGGTGGATGCCGCTGCCGCCGATCACCTGATCCTCGTAGTTGATGCCGACCATGCCGGTCGCCATTGCCCGGCCGAAATTATCGGCGAGCGCGGCCGAATCGGTCGCGTAGCCGCCCTCGAAATCAAGCGTCACCGGCAGCGGCGTCGCCGCGCAGATTCGCGCGGCATTGGCGAGCGCGTCAGCGATCGGCACCGCCTCGGCCGCCGTCGCGCCATAGGCGGCGCCGACCGACCAGCTGCCGGTCGCCAACGCCTTCGCCCCGGCTTCCGCCACGGCGAGCGCGCTGCCGACGTCCCAGATGTTGAACAGGATCACCGGCCGGCCGGGGACGTGAAGGGCGGCGAACGCCCGTGCCCGATCGATCCTGTCCGTCATGCCCTGTCTCCTTTCGCCTGGAGCGGTCCGCGCCCGCGACGGTACGCCCGTTCTGGGCTCCTGCCTGCGCAGGAGCACGACGGGGTGGAACCCTCCGCCCCCTTTGCTGGACCCTGATGGCGGGAGTCGCAAGGGGGCGGGGCGTCAGCCGATGGATTGCGCGCCCCGTCGGAGCTCGCAATGCCGCTCGTATTGCGGGCGGGGTTAGTGGACGAAGCGGGCGACGACGTCGCGGTAGCTGCGGCTGACCTTCACCTGCGCGCCGGAATCGAGGACCAGGAAGCACTCGCCGTTGGTGTGCGGCTTCACCTGCTTGACCAGGTCGAGATTGACGATGGTCGAGCGGTGAACCCGCTGGAAACGGCGCGGGTCGAGCCGCTTTTCCAAGTCCTTCATCGTTTCGCGCAGGATCAGCGTGTTGTCGCCGGTGTAGATGCACATGTAATCGCCGGCGGCGTCGATCCGTTCGATCGTGTCGACGTCGACGCGGAAAATCTGGCCGCGGTCCTTGATGTTGATCAGCTTCTCGAAGCGGTTGGCGGCGGGGGCGTCGTCCGCCTCGGCCATCTCGGCCGCCGCCTCCGGCGCGACCTCGGCCAGCACCTCCTTCAACCGGCCGATTTCCTCGACGCCGCGCTTCTCGGCCATGCGCTGGCGGATGCGGTCGAGCGTGTCGGCCAGCCGTTCCTCCTCCACCGGCTTCATCAGGTAATCGGCGGCCTGCGCTTCGAACGCGCGGATCGCGTGGTCCTGATAGGCGGTGACGAACACGAACAGCGGCGGTTCCACCTCCATCAGCCCCTGGACGACGGAAAAGCCGTCGAAGCCGGGCATCTGGACGTCGAGAAAGACGAGATCCGGCTTGTGGGTCTTGATCGCCCGGATCGCCTCGCGGCCGTTCGAGCAGGTTTCGACGATCTCGACATCGTCATGGGCTTCCAGGCGCAACGCGAGGCCCTGGATCGCCAGGGATTCGTCGTCGACCAGGATGGTTCTGATGGTCATGCAGCTACCTTAGGTTGTTCTCCGGTCTGGAACGGGATCTCGATCGTCACCGCGAAACCGCCACCTGGACGAGCTTTCGCCTCGAATCGATGGTCCGCGCCATAGGCCTGCGCCAAACGGTCGCGGATATTCGCCAAACCGACTCCTGTGGAATAGCTGGGTCTTTTACGCCGGTCATTCAACCCCGGCCCGGTATCGGCCACGGTGATGTGGACGCGATCGATGACCAGCCGTGCCGTCACCGCGATATCCGCCCCTTCCTCCTTCGGCGTCACCGCGTATTTGATCGCGTTCTCGACCAGCGGCTGGAGCAGCAACGAGGGCAGCAGCGCCTTGGCCGCCGCCGGGTCGCAATCGAAACCGGTGCGCAGCCGGTCCTCGAAGCGCATCTTCTCTATCTCCAGATAGAGCTTCAGCGTCTCGATCTCCTGCTCCAGCGTCACCGCCGCCGCCGGCTCGTTGACCAGCGTGTAGCGCAGGAAGGAGGACAGCCGCGACAGCATCGCGTTGGCGCGCTCCGTCTGTTTCAGCAGCACCAGCGTCGAGATCGAATTGAGGGTGTTGAACAGGAAATGCGGGTTGAGCTGGTAGCGCAGCATCGCCAACTGGGCGGTCGATGCCTGGGTTTCCAGCCGGGTCAGCTGGTCGGCCTGGTCCTCGACCACCAGATAGAAGTTGATCGCGTAATAGAGCGCCGACCAGCCGATGATGACCATCGCGTCGAGGAACACCGTACCGAGCAGCAGCCGCACCTCGAAGATCGCGCCGGGGCGCTGGATGGTGTTGAAGATCCATGCGTCGATCAGCGAATAGGTCGCCGCGGCGACGACCAGCGCCGCGATCGAGGCGCTCCACGTCACGATCGGCGCGCGGTTGAGCAGCGCGCGGAACACCGCCGCCAGCACCAGCGTCAGCGAATAACCGGTCGCCGTCGACACCGCGACCGGGATCAGGAACGAAATCGTCAGCCCGTTGGCGAAGCCGGACAACGTCCGCAGCAGGAAATAGGCAGCCCAGCCGGCGGTCTGGAGGTTCCAGAAAGCCCGGTTCTTGTCGTCGAAAAAGGGCTTCGCACTAAGGCCAATCGTCGCCATCGGCGGTTGGTCTAGTCGATTCGGCGACCGGTTTGAAGCGGACATGCCGCCCCGGCCGCGGGCCGCACCGCTCGCTTCGGCGACCGCGCCGGGCGGCCTGGCGCGAAACACCGCCCGGCAAGCGATGAGTCATTGTTTGTCTTCATTGAGCAAATATAGATACCAGTCAGGTCGCGCTGATCATAAGTACATCGGCAAGATGTCTCTCGAAACATTATTAAGTTCACGGGAGATTAACTATGGCGCGTCACGGCATTTATCCGCACGACATTATTCCACCCCGCTCTCAATATTATGACTCGGGCCGCTTTGGCCGGATGTTCGGCAAGCTGCCGCCGTTCGCCGCCGATACGCCCGATATCCGCGCGGCCCTGCTCGACATCGGCAAGGCCGGCGGCATCATGGACGCGAAGGACAAGCTGAACGAGGGGCCGCAGAAGCTGATCACCGACCCGACTTTGTCGGCGAAGAACAGCGACAACCCGACGCTCTCGGCCGGCTTCACTTTCCTCGGCCAGTTCCTCGACCACGACATCACCGCCGACCCGACGTCGAGCCTGGAGCGGCAGTCCGACCCGGAACAGATCGCCAATTTCCGTACCCCCAGCCTGGGCCTCGACAATGTCTACGGCGCCGGGCCGGGCGGCAGCCCGCACCTTTACGATCAGGGCGCCGGTCAGGGCATCAAGTTCCTGCTCGAGCCGACCGGAACCCCCGGCAAGAACGACGTGCCGCGCAACAGCCAGCGTGTCGCGCTGATCGGCGACCCGCGCGACGACGAGAATCTGATCATCTCGCAGTTGCAGGTCGCCTTCCTGCAATTCCACAACGCGGCGGTCGATTATGTCCGCACCAAGATCAAGCTGACCGTTCCAGGCGAGGTGTTCGCCGAGGCGCAGCGCATCGTGCGCTGGCACTATCAATGGATGGTCGTCCACGAATTCCTGAAGAAAAGCTGCGGCGCTGCGGTAGTCGACACCATCCTGCAGAACGGCCGCAAATTCTACAAATGGCACAACGAGCCGTTCATTCCGGTCGAATTCTCGGTCGCGGCCTATCGCTTCGGCCACAGCCAGATCCGGCCGTCCTACCGCGCCAATTTCACCGGCAACCCCGGCGACACGCCGTTCTTCGCGATGATCTTCACGCCGACGCCGTCCGACCCGCTCGACCCGGACGACCTGTCGGGCGGCTGCCGCGCACCGCGCCGCTTCGTCGACTGGCCGACCTTCTTCGATTTCCACGACGGCAACGTGAAGCCGAACAAGAAGATCGACACCACCCTGTCGACCGCGCTGTTCAAGCTGCCAGGATCGGTGGTGCCGCACCCGGATCCGAAGGCGAACCCGTCCTCGCTCGCCCAGCGCAACCTGCTGCGCCACCTGACCTTTTCATTGCCGTCCGGCCAGCGGGTGGCGAGCGCTATGCAGCTACCAGTGCTGTCGAAGGGCGACCTCGCCGACCTGAAGCCGCACGGGCTGGACGACCGCACCCCGCTCTGGTTCTACATCCTGCGCGAGGCGGCGACGGTCGAGAATGGCGAGCGGCTCGGCCCGGTCGGCGCGCGGATCGTCGCGGAGGTGTTCCTGGGCCTGATCCAGGGCGACCGCGCCTCCTACCTGTCGCAGGACCCGGAATGGCAGCCCTTCCTGCCGACCGTCGACCCGTCGAAGAAGGGCGACGATTTCGGCATGATCGACCTGCTGCGCTTCGCCCAGGTGGCTTAGCGGCCAGGGAAGCGGCGGGCGGCCGTATCGCCGCCCGCCTGCTCCTCCTGTGCGCCGGGCTGTACGTCGGGCACCTTCGCGCTAGACTGGCGCCCGACATGCAGGTCGAGAGGAGGCGGATCATGGCCGGGGATACCCACCCCGATCGCGCGCGCTTTGCCGCGATGACCGAGGGAACGCGCGAGGACTGGGCGATCATCGCGGCGCATTTCATGCCGTTCGCCGGTCGGCTGGCCGACCGGGTGATCGCCCACCTGACCCTGCTCGACGGCGACTATGGCGGCTTCCCCGTCGACCGGCTGCAGCATTCGCTGCAGACCGCGACCCGCGCCCACCGCGACGGCCGCGACGAGGATTATGTGGTGATGGCGCTGCTCCACGACATCGGCGACACGCTGTGCAGCTACAACCACCCGGACATGGCGGCGGCGATCCTGAAGCCATTCGTGTCGGAGGAGCTGCACTGGATCTGCGCCCAGCACGGCGTGTTCCAGGGCTATTATTTCTTCCACCACCTCGGCCTCGACCGCGACATGCGCGAGCATTTCCGCGGCCATCCGCATTTCGAGGCGTGCGCCGAGTTCTGCGAGAGATACGATCAGGCGGCGTTCGATCCGGCCTACGACACCGCGCCGCTCAGCTTTTTCGAGCCGATGCTGCGGCGGGTGACGGCGGCGCCGAAGAACAGCATGTACGTGAAGCGGACGGAAGCGGCCTGATCCGATACGGAAAAGGCCGCCCCCCCCCAGGGGAGCGACGGCCTTTCCGTGGTAGACCAGCCGATCAGAAGCCGACGACGAGCGTACCGATGAAGGTGCGCGGCGCGCCGATCTGGGCGTTGGTGATCTTGCCGTTGTCCATCGTGCCGTCGAAGCCGCCGACATAGAGCTTGTCGAACAGGTTGGTCACGTTGAACTGCAGGTAGGTGGTGTCGTTCAGCCCGAGGAAGCCGAGCGGCAGCCGGGCGTCGATGTCGACCAGCGTATAGGCCGGGGCGGTCGCGCCGTAGACCTCAGTACGGACGCCGCCGATCGTCTGGTAGACCGGGGTGTTCTGGTCGTTCACCCAGCGCCGGCCGGTGCGCTTCGCCTGCACGCCCAGCTCCAGCGGGCCGAGCGACCCCTGGATCCGCCCGCCGAACGTGTATTCGGGCGCGCCGCTCTCGCGCTTGCCGCCGGTCGGCAGGTAAGTCTTTACCCCGCCGACCTCGCCGACCAGCACGTCGTCCTTGATCTTCGACTTCAGGTAGGAGCCGAAGACATAGACGGTCAGGTCGCGCACCGGGCTGTAGGCGATGCTGCCGTCGACGCCGTATTTGTCGACGGTGCCGAGGTTGCGGTACAGTGTGCGGTCGGTTTCGGGGTCGTAGGCGGCGGCCAGCCGGTTCTGGTACTTGGTGTACCAGCCGCTCAGTTGCGCCTGAACCCGGCCGGAACGGTAGCGGACGCCAAGGTCGAAATTGTCCGTCGATTCCGGCACCGGCCGGGCCGACGGCGTGTTCGCCGGGAAGAAGAACGCGTTGTACAGGTTATCGGTGCCCGGAACCTGCAGGCCTTTCGAGTAATTGCCGAACAGCGAAACCTGGCTGCTGATGTTGTAGGTCAGCCCGACGTTCGGCAGCGGCTTGTCATATTTCAGCACCCGCTGCTGCGGCCCCTGGAAATTGGGGTTGGCCGCTGCATAGGCGGCCGCGTCGGCGGCGTTGTCGCCGAAGCAGTCGACGAAACCGGTATCGCTGGTCGTCGAGCAGAAATTGTTCAGGTCCCGCTTGAAGAACGGCATGCGCAGGCCGGCCGTGACGATCAGCCCGCCATCGAAGAAGCGGCCGCGATATTCGCCCGACACCTGGTTCAGGATCGCGTAGGATAGCCGGTCGCGCTTCTGCAGGACATGGCCGTTCAGGTCGGCGATCGGATCGTCGACCGGGAATACGCTGACCGGTTTGCCGTCCCGCTGGAGATAGCCGACCTGGCCGGTCTGGCGATGGCGGGCGCGGTCATAGGAATAGGCAAGCCGGACGCTGTGTGCGTCGCTGATATCGTAGCGCAGCGAGGCGATCACGCCATAGCGCTTGGTCCGCGTCTGGCTGGGGGCGAGCAGCGATACCTGGTCGAGCAGGTCGCCGTCGCCGTTCAGGTCGATGCCGGCATAGGGCTTGCCGCCGATATAGCCGAACAGCCCGTTCGGGCCGGTGACCGGGTTGCGGCTGTTGAAGGTCGGCGAGCCCGGCTCGTTGATATAGGCATATTCGAATCCGGTGACGGTGCCGCCGCCGTTCGCCTTGACCGACTGGTAGCTTGGGTCGACGGTCAGCACCAGGCCGTCGGCCAGGGTGAAGCGCGACGAGATGCGGATGTTGCCGGTGTCCGACGGGTTGAAGCGGTTGTCGAACACGGTGCCGCAGCTGTTCGGCGTGTCGGCGACGCCGGGTTGCGCGACGTCGACCTGGCACGGCGTGATCTCATAGAAGCGCTCGTCCTTGGTGACGGGGAAGCGGTTGCTGCTGTTCGGGCCGACGACGCGGTCGGCGTCGAGCCGCAGCGGCACCGAGCCGAAGAAATTGTTGCGGTTGACGTTCCAGTGGCCGGCGATCGACACGAAGTCGCCGTTGGAGCCGATCGGCTGGTACAGGCGGCCGTTGAACTGCTTCTTGTTGATCCGGCCGCTGCCGTACACGGTATCGTTGGTCGCGCTGCTCGCCGAGAAGAAGGCGCGGGTACCCCACGGCGTGAACGTGCCGGTGTCGACCATGCCGAAGATACGGAAGAAGCTGAAATCGCCGGCGGAGCCGACGAGCTTCACGCCGAAATCCTCCGACGGCAGCCGGGTGCGGTAGTTGACCGTCGAGCCGGAAGCGGCGGCGGTCGGGCTGTCGACGTCGGTCGAGCCGAGGTTGACGTTGACCTGCTCGATCAGCTCCGGATCGAGCTGCTGGTTCGAATAGAGCGCGTAGTTGCCCGAGTCGTTCAGCGGGATGCCGTCGAAGGTCTGGCTGATGCGGCTGTTGTCGAAGCCGCGGATGAACATCTTGCCACCGGCCGAGCCGAACGGATCGTTGTTCTGGAAGCTGACGCCGGGCAGCTGGTTGATGATGTCGTTGACCGTCTGGCCAGGCACCTGCCGCTGGATGAATTCCTGGGTCAGGACCGCCTTGGCCTTGGAGGTGTCCGGCACGACGACGCCGCCGACATCCCGGCTGGTGATCGCGGTAACGACGATCTCGTTGTCGAAATCGACCGATCCGGTCGACTGGGCGCCGGCGGCAGCCGGCATCGTCAGGGCGGCCAACGCCACCCCGCAAAGGTAGTACATCTTCATCTTGCTATCCCCTTGGGCTCGTACGGCCCGTCTACGCTGCGGATCGCTGCGGCGGGCCTTCATTGGTCGCGGTATATTGCCGCAGTGTGACAGAGTTTAGGGGATATTTATACCGCTGAAAAAACGCCGTTTATGCGTTGCAGAAATGCATCACATGCTGCACCTGCTCAGCCCTCGTCACCCATGCGAAGGGCCGCAATGAACGCTTCCTGGGGGATCGAAACGGATCCGTACTCGCGCATCCGCTTCTTGCCTTCCTTCTGCTTGTCCAACAATTTCCGCTTGCGGCTGGCGTCGCCGCCATAGCATTTCGCGGTGACGTCCTTGCGCAGCGCGGCGATCGTTTCGCGGGCGATCACCTTGCCGCCGATCGCCGCCTGAATCGGGATCTTGAACAGATGGCGGGGGATCAGGTCCTTCAGCCGCTCGCACATATGGCGGCCCCGCGCCTCGGCGGCGGCGCGGTGGACGATCATGCTGAGCGCATCGACCGGCTCGCCGTTGACCAGGATGCTCATCTTGACCAGATCGCCGGCGCGGTGCCCGATCTGGTGATAGTCGAAGCTGGCATAGCCGCGGCTGATCGATTTCAGCCGGTCGTAGAAATCGAACACCACCTCGTTCAGCGGCAATTCGTAGGTCATCTGGGCGCGACCGCCGACATAGGTCAGGTTCTTCTGGATGCCGCGCCGGTCCTGGCACAGCTTCAGTATCCCGCCCAGATATTCGTCGGGCACGTAGATCGTCGCCTCGATCCATGGCTCCTCGATCAGCTCGATCCGGTTGGGATCGGGCATGTCGGCGGGGTTGTGCAGCTCGATCTCGCCGCCGCCGTGGGTCAGGCCGATCTTGTAGACCACCGACGGCGCGGTGGTGATCAGGTCGAGGTCGTATTCGCGGGTCAGCCGTTCCTGGATGATCTCCAGGTGGAGCAGCCCCAGGAAGCCGCAGCGGAAGCCGAAGCCGAGCGCCGCCGAGGTTTCCATCTCGAACGAGAAGCTGGCGTCGTTCAGCCTGAGCTTGGAGATCGATTCGCGCAGCTTGTCGAAATCATTGGCGTCGACCGGGAACAGCCCGCAGAACACCACCGGCTGCACTTCCTTGAACCCCGGCAGCGGCTGGGCGGCGGGGCGCTTGACGTCGGTGATCGTGTCGCCGACCGCAGTCTGGCTGACTTCCTTGATCTGGGCGGTGATGAAGCCGATCTCGCCCGGCCCCAACTCGGTCAGCTGCTCGATCTTCGGGCGGAAGCAGCCGACCCGGTCGACCAGATGCTGGGTGCCGGCGTTCATGAACCTGATCGCCTGGCCCTTGCGGATCGTGCCGTCGACGACGCGGACGAGGATGACGACGCCCAGATAGGGGTCGTACCAGCTGTCGACCAGCATCGCCTTCAGCGGCGCGTCGGCGTCGCCCTTGGGCGGCGGGATGCGGGCGACGATCGCGTCGAGAATCTCGTCGATGCCGATGCCGGTCTTGGCGCTGGCCAGCACCGCGTCCGACGCGTCGAGGCCGATCACCTCCTCAATCTCCGCGCGGACCTTTTCCGGCTCGGCGGCCGGCAGGTCGATCTTGTTGATCACCGGCACGATTTCATGGTCGTGCTCGATCGACTGGTAGACATTGGCCAGCGTCTGCGCTTCCACCCCCTGCGCTGCGTCGACGACGAGCAACGCGCCTTCGCAGGCGGCCAGGCTGCGCGACACTTCATAGGCGAAGTCGACATGGCCCGGCGTGTCCATCAGGTTCAGGACATAGGTTTCGCCGTCCTTGCCCTTCCAGTCGAGGCGCACGGTCTGCGCCTTGATGGTGATGCCGCGTTCCTTCTCGATGTCCATGTTGTCGAGCACCTGGGCGCTCATCTCGCGCTCCGTCAGACCGCCGGTGCGCTGGATCAGCCGGTCGGCAAGCGTCGACTTGCCGTGATCGATATGGGCGATGATGCTGAAATTGCGGATTTTGTCGAGCGGAGCGGCCACGGTTCGCGTCATTCTTCCAGAGAAAGGAGCGCCGCCGATAGCACCGGCGCCGGCGCTTGCCAAAAGGAGAGGTGAATCGTCGGGGCGCCCGCCAGCAAATACTTGATCGGCCCCCGCGGTTAACCGATAATATAGTTCGGATCGCATAAGGCCGCGTGCCGCGCCACGGAAAAAAGACGGGCGTGTTTCATTTTTACTGCCACCGCCTTTTGGGGGAAAAATCGTGCGCAAGATTATCACCGCCGTCGCCGCTGCCTCGCTCGTCGCCACCGCGGCGCCGGCATTGGCGCAGAACAAGGGTTCGTCCGGCCGCCAGGCACAGACCAAGGGCACCCAGGAAATCCCGGTCTGCACCAAGCGGCTGGGCACCATCGCGATCGTCGAGCCCGACAACCAATGGTGGCGCGAGCTGAGCCTCGGCAGCCCGGAAGCGATCATCAAGGTCTTCGTCCAGAAGTCCGGGTGCTTCGGCCTGGTCAATCGCGGCCGCAGCATGGCCAGCCGCAACATGGAACGCGCCATGGCCGATTCGGGTGAGCTGCAGGCCGGCTCCAACCTCGGCAAGGGCCAGGTGAAGGCGGCGGATTACTTCCTCCAGCCCGACATCGTCAGTTCGAACAACAATTCCGGTGGCAACGCGCTGGGCGGCGTGCTCGGCGGCTTCCTCGGCCGGTCGACGATCGGCGCAATCGCCGGCGGTATCTCGATCAAGAAGAAGGAAGCCAACGTCACCCTGTCGGTGGTCAACGCCCGCACGACGGAGGAAGAGGCGCTGGTCGAGGGCTATGCCCGCAAGTCTGACCTGAGCTTCGGCGCCGGCGGCGGTGCCGGCTGGATGAGCGGCCTCGCCGCGGCCGGCGGCGGCGGCTACCAGAACACCGAGATCGGCCAGGTCATCGTCCTCGCCTACCTCGACGCCTACACCAAGCTGGTCACCCAGCTCGGCGGCCTGCCGGAGAACGCGGCGGACGCGGCACCGCTCGCGCGCTGACCGTACGAACAATCAGGCGCGGCGCCTTCGCTTGCCGGCGAGGGCGCCGCGCTTTTGCTTGCGCTTGCCCCGTCCCACGCTAGCATCCCGCACGACAACATGGCGGGAGGACGGTCTGACATGCGGCATGTCGCGGTGATCGGTTCTGGGCCGGCGGGCTATTACACCGCCGAGGCGTGCCTCAAGACCTTCGGCGACGCGGTCCGCGTCGATGTCATCGACCGGCTGCCGGTGCCCTACGGGCTGATCCGGTTCGGCGTCGCCCCCGACCACCAGTCGATCAAGGCGGTCGCCAAGCGCTACGAACAGGTCGCGCTGACCGACAATGTCCGCTTCGTCGGCAACATCACCATCGGCGAGGACGTGACCGTCGCCGAACTGCAGCAGCTTTACGACGCGGTGGTGCTGGCGACCGGCGCGCCGCACGACCGGCCGCTCGAGATACCGGGCGCCGACATGCCCGGGGTGATCGGCTCCGCCGCCTTCGTCGGCTGGTATAACGGCCACCCCGATTTCGCCGACCTTGCCCCGCCGCTCGCCGGCCCCGGCGTCGCCGTCATCGGCAACGGCAACGTCGCGCTCGACGTCGCCCGCATCCTGGCCAAGACCCCGGCGGAATTCGCCGGTTCCGACATCGTCGCCCACGCGCTGGCGGCACTGGAGCAGGCGCGCGTGCGCGACATCCACATCCTCGGCCGGCGCGGCCCCCACCAGATCGCGATGACGCCGAAGGAACTGGGCGAGCTGGGCAAGCTGGAGCGCGCGCAGCCGGTGGTCGACCCGGCCGATTTCCCGCCCGAGGGCGACGACGCGCTGCTCGAGCCGGGGATGCGCAAGGCGGTCACCCACCTGCGCGATTTCGCCGCCACCCCGCACAGGGGCAAGCCGATCGCGATCGATTTCGATTTCTTCGCGATGCCGGTGGCGATCGAGGGCGACGGCCGGGCCGAGCGGGTGATCGTCGAACGGACGCGGCTGACCGAGGACCTGCGCTCGGTCGGCACCGGCGAGACCTATATGGTGGAGGCATCGCTGGTCGTCACCTGCATCGGCTACCGCACCCCGCCGATCGCCGGCGTGCCCTACGAGCATGGCCGCGGCCGCTTCGCCAACACCGACGGGCGGATCCTGCCCGGCCTTTATTGCGTCGGCTGGGCACGGCGCGGCCCGACCGGCACGATCGGCACCAACCGGCCGGACGGCTACGCGGTGGTCGAGCTGATCGCCGCCGACACCGGCGCGGCCAGCGGCAAGACCGGGCGCCCCGGCCTCGATACCCTGCTCGCCGAGCGGGCGGCCGACGTCGTGACCTTCCGCGACTGGCAGAAGATCGAGGCGGCGGAAGTCGCGCGCGCGCGCGCCGGCGCCCCGCGCGAGAAATTCACCGGCATTGCCGAAATGATCGCGGCGCGGAGCGATTAGAGTTTGTCCGCTTGAAGCGGAATCGGCACCAGCCGCCTAAAGCGGACAGGCTCTAAGGCGCGGGCGATTCCGCCATCGCATTCCACCGCTTGTCACCACGGCCCGCCGCCCCTATAGGCACCCTCCTTGCCTCCGCGCGCCACCGGCGCCCGGTCCGGTCGGGGAGTAGCTCAGCCTGGTAGAGCACTGTCTTCGGGAGGCAGGGGCCGGAGGTTCGAATCCTCTCTCCCCGACCAATTTACGGCCACCGCCGAAACGGAATCGGCCCCCCGATCAGAACGCGGTTGAGAAGCGCAGGGCGCCGCCGCGGTCGTCGGGCATCGCGGCGATGTTACCCGGATCCTGACGCCAGAACAGGTTGGCATCGACGCGGCCGCCGAGCAGTGGCAGGCCGTAGCTCGCCTCCGTCGTGATCTCACGTCCCTTGGGCGCCAGGTTCAGCCGGGCGGGGGCGAAAGCGGTGACGCCGCTCGCATAGCTGTAGCCGACCGGCAGGCTGAGCGCGAAGCCGCCGGAGCGGACGCGCAGCGGCTGCGCAACGCGCAGGGCGAAACGGTCGCCCGGCGCGAACAGGCCGGGGCCGCTGACGTCGACGGCATAGGCATCGGTGCGAATCAGGGTCGCGCCGGGGGCGGCGCCGCCGGCGCCGACGCGGGTCCAGCCCTGCCGGGTGGCGGCGGCGATGGTCCAGCCGCCGCCGAGCGCATAGCGCAGAGTCAGGTCGGCGAACCAGCTACGGCCCTGCCCGTTGCCGAACGCCGGGCCGAAGCTGGCGCCGAGCACGGTGCGGCTCTCGACCATGTGCGCCAGCGCCGCGGTTACGCCCAGCGGCCCGAACGCGCGGTCGGCGCCAAGCGTCACCGTCGCGAACGGATAAGCCTGATACTGGCCGCGCCCCGGCGCCACCGCCCGTTCCCGCCAGACCAGCGCGTCGCCTTGCTCCGCCGTCATCCACAGCGTCGTCGCCCCGAGCAATCGGCGCAGCGCGAAGGCGCCGCCGGCCGCACGTTGGAAACCGGCCTGGTCGCGGGTCGCCGACGCGACGAGGAAGGCCGGCTCGCTGCGCCCGGCAAGGCGGGCGGCCAGCGCCCCGCCGCTCTGCGCGATGCCGACGGCAACATCGAGCGAGCGGCCGAGCCGCCCGGCTGCCCAGCCGGCGGTGGCGCGGGCGCGATCGGCATCCTCGACGGACAGGCGCAGCGGCGCGACCGCCGGCATGCCAGCCCGGCCGGGCAGAACGGACAGGGCGATCACGGTGCCGCCGTTACTGGTCGCGGCCAGGCTGCGCTGATGGCCGGCCAGCGCCGCACCGAAGCCCATGCTGGGCGGCGCGCTACGGATCGCCCCGCCGATATCGGCGGCATAGGCGCGGGCATAACCGTCGAGAACCACCGCCTCCATCGCTCCGCTGGCCGTGGTGGCGGCATCGCCCATCGCCGGCGACAGCGTGCTGACCGCGGTCAGCGACACCGGCGCCAGCGAGCCGGCGAGGCGCATCCCCCCCTGAGGCGCGAACGCGTTGCCGATGTTGAGCAGGCCGCGCCCATAGATCGGGTCGGTCCCCGGCGCACCGGCATCGGTTGCCGACTGGAGCAGCAATTCGACCAGTTGCGCACCGGTCAGATTGGGAAAGGCCTGGGCAAGCAGGGCGACAGCGCCGGCGACGTGCGGCGCCGCCAGCGAGGTGCCGTCCCACAGATAGGCGGTGCCGCTGTTGTCGATCGCCCGCACGCCGACGCCAAGCGCGGCGATGTAATGATCGGCGTCGACACCGGCGCGGTTGCTGAAACCGGCGATCGTCCCGCCCGAATCGGTGGCGCCGACGACGATGACCATGCCGCGCGCGACCGGGTCGGAGGCTATGCGGGCGAGCACGTCGGGATCGGCGGCCGAATCGTTGCCGGCCGAAATGACGATGACGACGCCGGCTGCGGTCGCCCGGTCGACGGCTGCGCGCAGCGTGCTGTCCGGCCCGCCGCCGCCCAGCGATATGTTGACCACCCGCGCCTTCTGCGCGACCGCCAGGTCCAGCCCGCGCGCGATCGCCCGATCGGGGAAGGTGCAGCCGGATTCGCCGTCGGCGCCGGGGGTGGCGCAGCTTCCCGGCGAATCGGCCCGCAACACCAGCAGCGTCGCGTCGAAGGCGACGCCGTGGGTGCCCTGGCCGTTGCGCGCGCCGAGCAGCACGCTGGCGACGGCGGTGCCGTGGCCGTCCTCGTCCTCCAGCCCGCGCGACGCGGCGACATCGGCTGAGGCGGCGCTGATCCGCCCGGCGAATTCGGCGTTGCCGGTCGCGACGCCGCTGTCGATCACCCCCGCGAGCACGCCGAGCCCGGTCGCCCCCGCCGCATAAGCGGGCAGGGCGTTGGCGAGGGCGACGCCCGACGAACGGCGATATTCGGCGGTGTCGAAGCTGCTCGGCGGCGTCGGAGTCGGGGAAGGCGTGGGTGTGGGTGCCGGGGCGGGCGTCGGGCTGGGTGTGGGCGCAACCGGCGGCGCAGGGGTTGGCGACGGGCCGCCGCCGCCACCGCAGGCGCCCAGCGCGAACAGCGGCAGCAGCAGGACGGTGCGGTACGAAACGGTGCGCGGCATGATCTTCCCTTGTCGGTCGCGAATCATCTAGCAGCCGACGCCTGCTTTTTCCTTTAAACCGCGTTCGTTATCGATCCGCCCGTGTCCGGCCGGAACCGCCGTGTTGCCGGGCGCCCCCGCCCCGGCTAAGCCCGCGCGGCCATGCTTCGCCGCCTCGCCCATGTCCGCAACTGGGTCTTCGACCTGGACAACACGCTCTACCCGGCGGCGAGCGACCTGTTCGGGCGGATCGACGTCAGGATGGGCGCCTATATCCAGCGCCTGCTCGACGTCGACGCCGGCGAGGCGCGGCGCATCCAGAAACGCTATTTCGTCGATCACGGCACCACGCTCAGCGGGCTGATGGCGACGCATGGCATCGACCCGCATGATTTCCTCGATTTCGTCCACGATATCGACATGGACGCGCTGGCGGAGGACCGGCGGCTGGCGCGGCTGCTCGCGCGGCTGCCGGGGCGCAAGCTGGTGTTCACCAACGGCGACACCGCCTATGCGCGGCGGGTGCTGGACCGGCTCGGCCTGGGCGACAGTTTCGAGGCGATCCACGACATCCACGCCGCCGCCTATGTGCCGAAACCCGATCCGCGCGCCTATGCCGGCATGGTCGCGGCGTTCGGTATCGACCCGGCCGAATCGCTGTTCGCCGAGGACATGGCCCGCAACCTGCGGCCGGCCAAGGCGCTGGGCATGGCGACGCTGTGGATCAACAACGGATCGGAGATGGGCGCACGCGATGCCGCCCCCGACTATATCGATTTCGAGACCGACGACGTCGGTTCCTGGCTGGAACGGCTTTTGGAGAATGAGCATGACTGACGCATTGCGCGCCGCCATCGAGGAGGCGTGGGACCATCGCGACACGATCGACGCCGGCACCACGGGGCCGGTGCGCCAGGCGGTGGAGCAGGCGCTCGGGCTGCTCGATGCCGGCGCCGTCCGCGTCGCCGAGCCGTCCGCCGATGGCTGGCAGGTCAACCAGTGGCTGAAGATGGCGGTGCTGCTGTCGTTCCGACTGAACGCGATGACCGAGATCGTCGGTGGCCCCGGCGGCGCGCATTGGTGGGACAAGGTGCCGTCGAAATTTGCCGACTGGGGCGCCGACAGCTTCGCCGCCGCCGGTTTCCGCGCGGTGCCGGGCAGCATCGTCCGCCACGGCGCGTTCATCGGCAAGGGCGCGGTGCTGATGCCGAGCTTCGTCAACATCGGCGCCCATGTCGGCGAAGGGACGATGGTCGACACCTGGGCGACGGTCGGCAGCTGCGCGCAGATCGGCCGCAATGTCCATTTGTCCGGCGGCGCCGGCATCGGCGGCGTGCTGGAACCGTTGCAGGCCGGCCCGGTGATCATCGAGGATGGCGCCTTCATCGGCGCCCGCGCCGAGGTGGCGGAAGGGGTGCGCGTCGGCACCGGCGCGGTGCTGGCGATGGGCGTCTATCTGGGCGCGTCGACTAAGATCATCGACCGGGCGACCGGCGAGGTGTTCGTCGGCCACGTCCCGCCCTATGCGGTCGTCGTCCCCGGCAGCCTGCCGGGCAAGCCGCTGCCCGACAGCACGCCGGGGCCGTCGCTCTACTGCGCGGTGATCGTCAAGCGCGTCGACGCCCAGACCCGCGCCAAGACCGGGATCAACGAGCTGCTGCGCGACTGAACCCGGCGTCGGCTTGCCGGTTAACCGGCAAGCTGAGCGAGCAGTTCCTTCGCCTGTTCTCCGGCCCAGTCGAGGCCGCCGGTCACCCGCCACACCTCCTTGCCGTCGGCATCGAACAGCACCGTCGTCGGCAGCTGGCCGCCGGACAGGGCGAAGCCGATCGCGTTTTCCGGGTCGATATAGGGTTTCAGCGCCTTGAACCCGCCCTTGGCGAAGAACGGGTCGACCTTGTCCCGCCCCTGCAAATCCTGGCTGATGACCAGCACCTGCAGCTTGCCCGCCTCGCGCGCCGCCAGCGCGTCGAGTGTCGGCATTTCGGTGACGCAGGGTACGCACCAGGTGGCCCACAGGTTGACCAGCAGCGGCTTGCCTTTGAACGCGGCGAGGGTGACGCTGCTGCCGTCCGGCGCGGTAAACGCCTCGGTCGGCGCGGGCTTGCCCTTGTGGCTGGCGTCGATCAGCGGCTTTTCCGCCTGCGGGGCGGCGGGCGCCGGCTGTTCCGCCGTCGGCGCGGGTTGCGGGGTGTCGCCGCTTTGCCTATCGCAGCCGGCGATCAGGCCAAAGGCAAGGAAAAGCGCGATGGATGAGCGCAAGACAAGCTCCAATGCAATGTGGGGCGGGCGCTTCGCCGAAGGGCCCGCCGCGGTGATGCGCGAGATTAACGCCTCTATCCCGTTCGACAAGCGGCTGTGGCGCCAGGACATCGCCGGATCGCGCGCGCATGTCGCGATGCTGGCCGATCGCGGCATCGTCAGCGCCGACGACGCGGCACTGATCGCCGACGGCCTTGCCCGCGTCGCCGCCGAATATGAGGCGGACGGCGTGCCGGAAGACATGGCGCTGGAAGACATCCACATGCATGTCGAACACCGGCTGGCGGAGCTGATCGGCCCGGTCGCCGGCCGGCTGCACACCGCCCGGTCGCGCAACGACCAGGTGGCGACCGATTTCCGCCTGTGGGTGCGCGACGCGATCGACGCGGTCGACGAGGGGCTGGCCGGGCTGCAGCGCGCGCTCGTCACCCGCGCCGGGGAGCATGCCGAAAGCGTAATGCCCGGCTTCACCCACCTGCAATCGGCCCAGCCGGTGACGCTCGGCCACCATCTGATGGCCTATTTCGAGATGGTCCACCGCGACCGCAGCCGGTTTGAGGATGCGCGGGCGCGGATGAACGAATGCCCGCTGGGCAGCGCCGCTCTCGCCGGCACCGGCTTTCCGATCGACCGCGAGGCGACGGCGGAGGCGCTGGGCTTCGACCGGCCGACCGACAATTCGCTCGATGCCGTGTCCGACCGCGATTTCGCCCTCGACTATCTGATGGCGGCGGCGACGACGGCGATCCACCTGTCGCGGCTGGCGGAGGAATTCGTGCTGTGGGCGTCCCAGCCCTTCGGCTTCGTCAAGCTGCCGGACGCCTATTCGACCGGCAGCTCGATCATGCCGCAGAAGCGCAATCCCGATGCGGCCGAACTGGTGCGCGGCCATGCCGGGCGGATCGTCGGCGCGATGACCGCGCTGACCATCACGATGAAGGGCCTGCCGCTCGCCTATTCGAAGGACATGCAGGACGACAAGCCGCCGGTGTTCGAGGCGCATGACCTGCTGGCGCTGTCGATCGCGGCGATGACCGGCATGGTCGAAACCGTCACCTTTCGCACCGACCGGATGCGCGCGGCGGCGGAAGCGGGGTTCGCCACCGCCACCGACCTCGCCGACTGGCTAGTCCGCGAAGCCAACATTCCGTTTCGCGAGGCGCACCACATCACCGGCGCCGTGGTCCGCCAGGCGGAGGCGGACGGCGTCGCGCTCGACGCGCTGCCGCTGGCCACGCTCCAGGCGATCGATTCGCGGATCGACGAACGGGTGTTCGGCGTGCTCGGCGTCGATGCATCGGTCGCCGCGCGCACCAGCCATGGCGGAACCGCGCCCGATCAGGTACGACGGCGCATCGCCGAGGCGAAGGCGGCGATCGGCATGGAGGACGAGGCGTGAGGACCGCGATGGCCATCGCATTGCTGGCGCTGACCGCCGCCTGCGGTTCGCGCGGGGAGCTGAAGCCGGCGGAAGGCCATGCGCCGCCGCCCAAACCCGCCTTCGCCACCGCCGCGCCGACGCCCAGCGAGATGATGGCGCCGTCGTCGCAGGCGATGCCGACCCGCAACGACGAACTGCTGACCCGATCGCAGGAACGCAGCAACGATCGTTTCAGCCAGCCGCCCCGCAACTGAGCCACAGACACACCGGATCATGGACCATTTCACCCTGAAGGACGGCGCGCTTCACGCCGAGGATGTCGCGCTGGACGCGATCGCCGACGCGGTCGGGACGCCGGTCTATGTCTATTCGAGCGCGACGCTGCGCCACCATGTCCGGGTGATGCGCGACGCGGTCGCCGGGCTGGGCGCCGGGCCGGACGGACCGCTGATCGCCTTCGCGGTCAAGGCCAACCCCAATGGCGCGGTGCTGGCGACGCTGGCGCGCGAGGGGCTGGGCGCCGATGTCGTTTCGGGCGGCGAGATCGCCCGCGCCGTCGCCGCCGGCATCCCGCCCGCCAAGATGGTGTTTTCCGGCGTCGGCAAGACCGCCGACGAAATGCGCCAGGCGCTGGCCGTCGGCGTCGGCCAGTTCAACCTGGAGTCGGAGGCGGAGGCCGAGATGCTGTCGGCGGTGGCGGCGGCGGAAGGCCGGACCGCCCATGTCGCCTACCGCATCAACCCCGATGTCGACGCCGGCACCCATGCCAAGATTTCCACCGGCCGGTCCGACAACAAGTTCGGCATCCCCTATGCCGCCGCGCCCGCCGCCTATGCCCGCGCCGCCGCCCTGCCCGGCCTCTCCGTTCAGGGCGTCGCCGTCCATATCGGCAGCCAGTTGACCGACCTGGCGCCGCTGGAAGCCGCCTTTATGCGGGTCGGCGCGCTGATCGACACGCTGCGCGCCGCCGGCCATGCGATCACCACCGCCGATCTCGGCGGCGGGCTGGGCGTGCCTTACGACCGCAGCCTGCCGGCGCCGCCCAGCCCGGCCGATTATGGCGTCATGGTGGCGCGGGTGACCAGCGGCTGGGATACCCGGCTGATCTTCGAGCCGGGACGGGTTATCGTCGGCAATGCCGGCGCGCTGGTCGCGACGGTGATCCGGCTGAAGGACGGCGCCGACAGCCCGTTCGTCATCGTCGACGCGGCGATGAACGACCTGCTGCGCCCCAGCCTGTACGACGCCTGGCACGACATCCGCGCCACCCGCCCGACCGGCGCGGCGGCGACGGTCAACGTCGTTGGCCCGGTGTGCGAAAGCGGCGACACCTTCGCCACCGCGCGGACGATGGATGCGGTGGCGGCCGGCGACCGCGTCGCCTTCATGACCGCCGGCGCCTATGCCGCGGCGATGGCCAGCACCTATAATTCGCGCCTGCTGACCCCGGAGGTACTGGTCGACGGCGATCGCTGGACAGTGGTGCGGCCCCGCGAGCCGATCGAGGCGATGATCGCGCGCGAACGGATACCGGACTGGCTGGCCTAGGGCCGGGTTTGCTCAGGGGGCGTGGGTCGGCGCCGCTTCAACCAATTAGGTTAGCCGGCGGGGACCAGCTCGATCACGTCGACGATACTTTCGAAGCGGGGATAGGGGAGGACGAGGCGCCAGCGCCGTTCGCCGATCCGCTGAACCGAACCGATCATGTCGCGGTCCGGGTCGGCGCCATAGTCGACGGCGCGGCGTTCGTCGCCCAGCGTCATCGTGCCGAGGAACACCATCCGGCTGTCGGGGTCGGCGAACAACAGGCCGGTGGGGCGCTGGGCGCCGTCGGCCTTGCGCAGGCTGGCGACCTCACCTTCCGCGCGGACGACGCAATCCGCCGGCGGATAGGCGATGAAGCCGTTCGCCCGTGGCGCCTTCACCCCAAGCTTGACGATCCGGCAGCGGTAGACCCCGGCCGGCAGCGCCGCGTCGGGCAAGGCGGCGTCGGGCAGGAGCAACGCGCCCTCCCGGGCGACGCTGTCGGCATGGCCAGCAGCGGTCGCGGCGGCGACGCCCTTGACCAGCGCCTCGCGCCAGCCGCGCAGCCGGGCGCGGTCGCCGGCAGTGGCGACGCCGTGCCAGTCTGGCGGCGGCTGGACCACCACGGCGGTGGCGGCGGTGGAAGACGATGCGGCCAACAGCAGGCCGGACACGATACCCAAGAACATGGCGACCCTGATTTCCCGCGCCGATTCTATCGCGACGCGGCCCGGCGGCAACCGCTATTCGGCTGTCCACCCCCCGTCGACCGAAAGATTGGCCCCGGTGATCGCTTTCGCTTCGTCCCGGCACAGGAACAGCGCCAGCGCCGCGACCTGGTCGACGGTGACGAATTCCTTGGTCGGCTGCGCTTCCAGCAGCACGTCGTGCATCACCTGCTCGCGGGTCAGGCCGCGCGCCTTCATCGTGTCGGGGATCTGCTTTTCGACCAGCGGCGTCCAGACATAGCCGGGCGAGATGCAGTTGACGGTGATGCCGTGGGTCGCGGTTTCCAGCGCAACCGTCTTGGTCAGCCCGGCAATGCCGTGCTTGGCCGCGACATAGGCCGACTTGTTGGGGCTGGCGACCAGCGAATGGGCGGAGGCGGTGGAGATGATCCGCCCCCATTTCTTCGCCTTCATCAGCGGCACCGCCGCGCGCATCAGGTGGAAGCTGGAGGTCAGGTTGATCGCGATGATCGCATCCCATTTCTCGATCGGAAAATCCTCAACCGGCGCGACATGCTGGATGCCGGCGTTGGAAATGACGATATCCGGCCCGCCGAACCGGTCGGCGGCAAGCTGGACCAGCCCGGCGATCTCATCCGGCCGGGTCATGTCGGCGGGCGAATAGAGCGCCTCGGCGCCGCTTGCCTCGGCCAGCGCGGCGCGCTCCTTCTCGATCTCGCCGGCATCGCCGAAGCCGTTGATGACGACGGCGGCACCCTCGGCGGCCAGCGCCTTCGCATAGGCGAGGCCGATGCCGGACGTCGACCCGGTGATGATGGCGCTCTTGCCTTTCAGAAACATGGATCATGCCTTTCTGTGATGAAGGGTAATCAGGCGGCCTGTTCCTTGGTCAGGTCGAAGGTGGCGGTCTTGCCGTCGAGGATGTTCTTCGCCAGCAGCCCGGCCTTGCCCATCGTCTTGGCGACGGCGGCGCGGCCGGCCTCCCAATGCTCATGCATCGCGCGGGCGGAAAATTCGAAGTCGCGGGAGCCGCCTTCCCACGCATTGGCGCGGTAGATCAGCTGGACGAGGCTGACCGGATAGTCGGTGGCGGCCGCGCACAGCGCCTTGACGTCCGGGTCGTCGCGCAAGGCGTCCGGCAGCTTTTCGAGTACCCGCTGCGCCGCCTCGCGGGTGCGGCGCAGCTTCAGCAGTTCGTCGCTGATCTGACGGGTCCGGCTGGAAAAGCGGATTTCCTTCTCGCGCGCCACGACGTCCATGATCGTGCGCGGCCGGACGGAGGCAGCCGGGAACAGATCGACCTGGAACACCAGCAGGTCGCTGCTCTGCGTCTCCAGCACGTCGGTCAGCGGGGTGTTGGAGACGATGCCGCCGTCCCACCACAGCCGCCCGTCGATCTCCACCGGCGGCAGGCCCGGCGGCAGTGCGCCGGACGCCATGACATGGCGCGCGTCGAGCCGCTGCTTGCGATTGTCGAAATAGAAGAAATTGCCGCGTTCGACATCGACGGCGCCAACCGACAGGTGGATCGGCCCGTCGTTCAGCAGATCCCAGTCGACCAGCCGATTGAGCGTGTCGGCGAGCGCGCTCGAATCGTAGAAGCTCAGCGCTTCCGGCGTGCCGGGCGCGGCGAAGAACGGCGCGAGCGGGCGCGGCGAAAAGAAGCCGGGCACCCCGGCGGTGGCGACGAAGCCGGCCGACCATTCGTGCAGCCATTCGCGAATGCGCTCGTCATGCCAGATCGGAAAGCTGGGCAGCGCGCTGGTCGCCATGTCCCAGAAGGCGCGCAGCCGCTCGACCCGGCGTTCCGGCGGGTTGCCGGCAATGATCGCGGCGTTGACCGCGCCGATCGAAATGCCGGCGATGCGGTCGATGGCGATGCCGCGGTCGACCAGCGCCTCGAACACTCCGGCCTGATAGGAACCGAGCGCGCCGCCGCCCTGGAACACCAGCGCGACCTCACTCGGCAGCGGCAGGGGGGCGGCAACGCGGCGTGGAGAGGGCTTTTTCGAGTCGGTCATATTGCAGTGCAATATCGCAAATGCGCGGCGTCTGTAATGGTTCCTTTTGCAACCGGCGCGAAGCCAGTGCATTCTCCGCCAGCCTGACATGGGGAGGTGCGTATGCGGCTCGACGATTATCGGACCAGCGACAATGTCGAGGACCAGCGCGGTACCGGCGGTGGCGGCGGGCTCGGCTTCGGCGGCGGGGGCGGCGGCGGACTCGGCCTGATCATGAGCCTGATCGGCAGCAAGTTCGGCATCGTCGGCATCATCGTCGTCATCGGCGGCGCGATGCTGCTCGGCATAAACCCGTTCGCCGGGGGCGGCGGCACCGGCACGATCGGCCCGCAACGCCAGGCGGCGACCAACGGCAACACCGCCGAGCAGAGCTGCGCGGTCGACGCCGCCAGCCGCTTCACCTGCCAGGTGCTGGCCAGCAACGAGGATACGTGGAAAGCGATCTTCCAGGCATCCGGCCAGCGCTTCACCCCGGCGCGGCTGGTATTCTACAGCAACCAGGGCCAATCCGGCTGCGGCGCGGCGCAATCGGCGATGGGGCCGTTCTATTGCCCGAGCGACAACCGCATCTACCTCGACACCGAATTCTTCAGCGAGCTGCAGAACCGCTTCCAGGCCGCTGGCGACTTCGCCCAGGCCTATGTCATCGCCCACGAGATGGGTCACCATATCCAGACGATCACCGGCGGCGCCGACAAGATCCGCGCCGCCCAGCAGCGCGCCAGCGAGGCGGAGGGCAATGCCCTGCAGGTCAGGATGGAGCTGCAAGCCGATTGCTATGCCGGCGTGTGGGCGGCGCACAACCGCGACCGGCTGGAGCCGGGCGACGTCGAGGAAGGGATGACCGCCGCCAACGCGATCGGCGACGACACGCTGCAGAAGGCGGCCGGCCGGCGGCCCGTGCCGGAAAGCTTCACCCACGGCACCTCCGCCCAGCGGATGCAGTGGCTGAAGCGCGGCATCGAAACGGGCGACCCGGCCCAGTGCGATACCTTCGCCGGGGTGCTCTGATCCATCGCGCGGGGGGTTGAGGGATGACGTCCGCGACGCGGATCATCGCCGGCCTGGGCGCCGGGCTGGCGGCCGGTGCCGTGCTCGCCGCCTGGGCGCCGTCGCTCGCCGGGCCGGTCGCCGCCGTTGCCGCGCCGATCGGCGGGCTGTGGCTGAACGGCCTGCAGATGACGATCGTGCCGCTGGTGCTGGCGCTACTCGTGCGCGGCATCGGCACCGCCAGCGACGCGGCCGAGGCCGGTGGCGTCGCGGCGCGGGCGGTGGCCCTGTTCGCGGCGATCCTGCTCGCTTCGGCGGTGATCGGCGCCCTGCTGTTCCCGGCGATGCTGGCGCTGTGGCCGCAGCCGGAACGGGCGGCGGCGGCGTTGCGCGGGGGGCTGGCGGCGGCGGCGGCCGTGCCGGCGATCCCGCCGCTCGGTGACTGGCTGCGCGGCATCGTACCGCCCAACCCGGTGCAGGCGGCGGCGGAGGCGGCGATGCTGCCGCTGGTCGTGTTCGGCATCGTCTTCGGTTTCGCAGTCGCCCGGCTCGCGCCGGACCACCGCGCCGCGCTGACCCTGCTGTTCGACGCAATTGCCGAGGCGATGCTGGTCATCGTCGGCTGGGTGCTGGCGCTGGCCCCGGCCGGGGTGTTCGCGCTGGCGCTGGCCACCGCTGCCCATACCGGCCTCGCCGCGATCGGCGGGCTGGCCCATTACGTCGCGCTCTATGTCCTGCTGCTGCTTATCTTCACCGCCGGCGCCTATCCGCTGGCGGTGATCGGCGGGCGCCAGCCGCTCGGCCGTTTCGCGCGCGCCGCGCTGCCGGCGCAGTCAATCGGCTTCAGCACCCAGTCGTCGCTTGCCGCGCTGCCGGCGATGCTGACCGCCGCGCGCGACGAGCTGAAGCTGGGCGAGCGCGGCCCGGCGATCGTGCTGCCGATGGCGGTGACGCTGATGCGCGCGACCAGCCCGGCGGCCAACCTCGCGATCGTCCTCTACGTCGCGGCGCTGGTCGGCATGCCGGTCGGGCCGGGCGCGCTGGCCGCCGGCGTGCTGGTCGCCGCCGTCATCAGCCTCGCCTCGGTCGGGGTGCCGAGCCAGGTCACCTTCTTCATCACCACCGTGCCGATCGCGCTGGCGATGGGGGTGCCGGTGGCGCCGCTGGCGCTGCTGATCGCGGTCGAGGTGATCCCCGACCTGGTCAGGACCACCGGCAACGTCGCCTACGACCTGGCCGCGACCACCGTCGCCGCGCGGGCCCCGCCCGAGGCCTGATTCCCCTACGGCAGCCGTCGTTCGTCGACCCGCATCGGCGGTTGGTCGGCGCCGCCGGCGGTTCGCCGAACCGGCTCGCCCCCGGTCGAAGCGCGCGTGTGTCGCGCGCCCGGCTTTCCTATCCAGACAGTGCGCGGCGGAGATCTTCCGATGCTCCCCGGCCCCGGGATCCCGCCGCGCCACGCAATTGACGCCCCCCACGTCAGGAAGGAAGTCCCGATGCTCACGTTCACCCTCACCAAGGCATTCACCGCCTCCGCCATCGCCGCCGCCGCGACCGTCTCGCTGCTGCCGGCCGCCGCCCATGCCGAGGACGCGCCGCGCGCCGCCAGGGTCAGCCACACCGACCTCAACCTCGCCAGCACCACGGGGCGCGCCGCGCTCGACAACCGCATCGGCATGGCTGCCCGCGCGGTGTGCGGCCGCACCGGCATCGTCTCGCTGGCCGAACGGCAGGAGATCGCCGACTGCGTCAGCACCGCCCGCACCCGCGCCCGGCACGCCGCCGTCGAGGTGATCGCCCGCCGCACCGGCGACACGCGCCTCGCCGGTGTCGACACCGCCGGCCTCGCCGGCCGCTGAACCCGACAGCCGGGCCGGAACCGCGATCCGGCCCATTTGCTGGCACCCCCGGCCAAGTCCCAGGCCGGGGGTGTTTTATTATGGACAGGTCAGCGCTGCAGCTTTGGCGCTGCGCGCCGGTGGATCAAACTCTACCGACCGGCCAACGCCTTGGCGGTGGCGAGGTAGGTGCGGCCGATTCGCACCGCCGTGCCGTCGGCCAGGTCGGCATACCAGACGCCGCTGCCGTCGTGGCGCAGCTTCACGATCCGGTCGCGGCGGATGATCGTCGAGCGGTGCAGGCGGATGAAGCGTTCCGGGTCGAGCCGCGCCTCCAGCGCGCTGATCGTCTGGTGGAGCAGGAAGCTGCGCTGGCCGACGTGCAGGCGCATATAGTCGCGCTCGGCATCGATCCGCTCGATATCCTCGGCGGCGATGCGGACCAGCTCGGCCCGGTGCGGCACCCAGAATTCGTTGACGTAAGCCGACCCGCCGTCCTCGGCGGCCCCGGCGGGCGCCTCGGCCCGGGCAGCGACGGCGCGGGCGACGGCGCGGCTCAGCCGGTCGGCCGCGACCGGCTTCAGCAGATAGTCGACGGCGGCGAGGTCGAACGCCTCGACCGCGAAGCCGTCGAAGGCGGTGACGAAGATGATCGCCGGCCGCCGCGCCGCCTGGCCGAGCGCGCGGGCCACCGACATGCCGTCGCGTTCCGGCATCGCGATGTCGAGCAGCAGCAGATCCGGCTCCAGCGCCTCGACCATGCGCAGCGCGCCGTCACCGTCGGTCGCCGTGCCGACCAGCGCGATCGCCGGCTCGCGCGCGCACAGAAGCTGCAGCCGCTCGACCGCCAGCGGCTCGTCGTCGACGATCAGGGTCCGCAGCGGCGCGGGATCAGCAGCCATCGCGAACCTCCGGAATGGTGAGCACGGCGCAAAACCCGCCGCTCGGTGGCGACTGGGTGGCCAGGCCGGCGGCGCTGCCGAACCGCGCGGCCAGCCGGTCGCGGACATTGGCCAGGCCGATGCCGCCGCCGGTGTCGCCGACCGGGGGGCCGTTGCCGTCGTCGGCGATGCCGATCGTCACCACGCCGTCGTCGGCGCTCGCCGCGATGGTGATCGTCACCGGCCGGCGCGCCGGCGATACGCCGTATTTGATCGCATTCTCGACCAGCGGCTGCAGGATCAGGCCGGGCACGCAGATGTCGAGCAGCGCGTCGGGGATCGAGATGACGGTGCGCAGCCGGTCGGGGAAGCGGACCGCCTCGATGTCGAGGTAAAGCTGCTGCAGCTTGACCTCGTCGGCCAGCGTCACGTCCTCCAGCGGGTCGCCGGACAGGCTGGTGCGGAAGAAGGTCGACAGGTTCATGATCATCCGCTCCGCCTCCTCCGGCCGGCCGGTCATCACTAGCGAACTGAGCGAGTTGAGCGTGTTGAACAGGAAGTGCGGGTTGACCTGATAGCGCAGCGCGCGGATCTCCGCCTCCTGCGCGGCGCGGGCGAAGGCGGCGGCGCGGCGTTCGGCCTCGCGCGTTTCGGCGGCATAGGACAGCGCCAGATACAGCGTCGCCCAGGCGGCGAGGAAGAAATAGCGCGAGATCGCCAGGTCGGCGATGTCCTGGACCAGATGCCCCGGCTTCTGCATCTCGTGCACCGCATCCGGGTCCTGCATCAGCCAGATCGGGTCGTAGATGTTGAACACGTAATAATTGAGCAGCGCGATCGCGATCGCGACCGGCACCGCGCCGACGAACGCGGCGATGACCCGCTGGCCGAACGGACGGTGATCGAACAGCCTGAGGAACAGGTAGAGCACGTAGGTGAGGACGATGCCGACGGCGGTCACCACCAGCCGGCGCGGCGCCATCTCGCCCTGGGCCGGGAAATCCATGATCACCGCGCGCAACGTGGTGATCACGATGTAGAACAGCCAGAATCCGAGGATGGTGTAGAGCGCCACCTCCTGGCCGATGCGAGGGCGGCGCGCGCCGGGATAGGCGGTCATCATGCCCCCTTCTACCGCCTTGTGCGGCGAAGCGACACTGGCGACCGTCGAACCGCCTGGGTGCTTCGTCGAACGGAACCGCGCCCGCCAGCCGGCGGTTGTCGTCGCTGGACAGGAGAGATGTAATGAAAAAGCGAGCGCAACCGAAGGATGCCGGTCAGGACCGACGAATCGGCGATCGGCTGAAACGCCACCCGGACGACCCGGATGCGAAGCTGGATATCGGCCTCGACGAATCGATGGACGCATCCGATCCGCCGGCGGTGACCGCGCCCGGCCGCCCCGACCGCCCGGCCCCGTCCTCCGGCTATGACCCGAAAGCCGAAGCGAAAAGGCGCCAGACCGGACGCTAGGCGGCTCCCGGTCTTTCGCGCCCGGCCGCGCTTCGGCGGGCGAAACCCCCGGCGCATCGCCCTTTGCTGGCCTGGGGCTAGCGGAGCAGCACCAGTTCCTCGGCCATCGTCGGGTGGAGGGCGACGGTTTCGTCGAACGCCGCCTTGGTCAGCCCGGCCTTGACCGCGACGGCAGCGACCTGGAGCAGTTCCGGCGCATCCGGGCCGATCATGTGCAGGCCGATGATCCGCCCGGTCTCGGGCACGCAGATCATCTTGTACAGTGCCCGCTCGTTGCGGCCGGCGAGGACGTTCTTCATCGGCCGGAAATCGGACGTGTAGACCTTGACCGCGCCGTATTTCTCCTTCGCCTGCCCCTCGGTCAGGCCGACGCCGGCGATCGGCGGATGGCTGAACACCGCCGACGGGATGAAGGCGTAATCGACCTGCGTCGGCTTGCCGCCGAACTGGCTGTCGGCGAAGGCCTGCCCTTCGCGGATCGCCACCGGGGTCAATTGCACCCGGTCGGTCACGTCGCCGACCGCGAAGATCGACGGGCAGGTCGATCGGTTGTCGGCATCGACCTTGATCGCGCCCTTGTCGTCCGTCTCGACCCCGGCGCTGTCCAGCCCCAGCCCGTGGGTGTTCGGCCGCCGGCCGGTCGCGAACAGCACGGCGTCGACGTCGATCGGATCGTGGTTGGTCATTTTGACGCGCAGCGATCCGTCCGCCTGCTTCTCGATCCCGGTGAAGCTGGCGTTGAAGCGGTAGGCGATGCCCTTGGCGGTCGAGATCTGCAGCAGCCGGTCGCGGATCTGCTCGTCATAGCCGCGCAGGATCACGTCGCTGCGGTTGGCGAGCGTCACCTTGCAACTGAACTCGTGGAAGATGCCGGCGAACTCGTTGGCGATATAGCCGCCACCGGCGATCAGGATCCGTTCCGGCATCGCGTCGAGATGGAACACCTCGTTGGAGGTGATACCATACTCCGCCCCCGGCAGCTCCGGCACCACCGGCCAGGCGCCGGTCGCGATCAGGATCGTCGCCGCCGTCACCGTCCGCCCGCCGGCCAGCCGCACCTGATGCGGGCCGGCGACCGTCGCCCGCTCCAGAATGATCTCGACCTTATGGCTCTCCAGCGTGTTGGTGTAGGCGCCGTTGATCCGGTCGACCTCGGCCAGCACATTGTCGCGCAGCGTCGGCCAGTCGAAGGTGCAGGCGCCGACATCCCAGCCGAACTTGCGCGCGTCCATCAGGTCCTCGGCGAAATGCGCGCCATAGACCAGCAGCTTCTTCGGCACGCAGCCGCGGATCACGCAGGTGCCGCCGACGCGGTATTCCTCCGCCACCGCCACCCTGGCACCGTGCGCCGCCGACACGCGCGCCGCGCGCACCCCGCCCGATCCGGCGCCGATGACAAACAGGTCATAATCATAGGATGCCATGGCTCAGCTCCGCCCGAATGCCCGGGCGATCAGCCCCTGGGTCGACGCATCGAACCCGCCGGTGCCCTCGCTGGCGATCGAGCGGGCGATGTCCTTGCCCAGCTCCACCCCGAACTGGTCGAACGGGTTGATGCCGAGAAGCACCGCGTTGACGAAGGTGCGGTGCTCGTAAAAGGCGATCAGCGCGCCCAGCGTCGCCGGGTCGACCCGGTCCATCAGGATCGTCGAGGACGGCCGGTCGCCGGGATAGTTGCGCGCCGCATCGTCGCTGTGCCGCCCGGTCATCAGCGCCGCGCCCTGCGCGAAGCAGTTGGTCAGCAGCGTGCGGTGATGCGCCTCGTCGAGCGGATGGTCCGGCTCGATCGCGGCGACGAATTCGACCGGCACGACATGGGTGCCCTGGTGGAGCAGCTGGAACACCGCGTGCTGCGCGTCGGTGCCGACCCCGCCCCAGGTGATCGGCGCCGACGGGCGGTCGAGCGGCCGGCCGTCGGCTGTCGCCGACTTGCCGTTCGATTCCATCTCAAGCTGCTGCAGGTAGGACGGCAGTAGGCGCAGCCGCTCGTCATAGGCGAACACCGCCCGCGTCTCGCAACCGACCACCTGCGCATAATACTGGTCGGCGAAGGCGGCGAGCATCGGCGCGTTGCGGTCGGCCGGGGCGAGGCGGAAATGCCGGTCCATCGCCGCCGCCCCTTCCAGCAGGCTCTCGAACGCGTCCCAGCCGAGCGCCAGCGCCGCCGGAAAGCCGATCGACGACCACAGCGAATAGCGCCCGCCGACGCTTTCGGCGAACGGCAGCACCCGCGTCTCGTCGATGCCCCACGCCACCGCCTTGTCGGGCGCGGCGGTCAGCGCGATCACCCGGCCATAAGGGTCGGCGCTGCCGCCCTCCGCCATCCACTGCACCGCGCTCGCCGCGTTCAGCATCGTCTCGGTCGTCGTGAAAGTCTTGGAGGCGACGGCGAGCAGCGTCGCCGACGGGTCGAAACGGGCGAACACCTCCTCCAGCGCGGCACCGTCGACGTTGGAGACGACCGCCACGTCATAGCGCCCCGCGTCGCGGCCCAGCGCGTCGACCAGCAGGTCGGGGCCAAGCGCAGAACCGCCGATGCCGATGTGCAGCACGTGGCGGATCGGCCCGAATGCCTCCGCCTCGATCGCGTCGATCAGCGCGCGCATGCGGGCGTGGAGCTGACGGGCGCGGGCGACGCTCTCCGGCGCGCCCTCGCCGCGCTCGGCCGGATGCTCGGCGGCGCGGCCCTCGCTCGGGTTGACGATGCGCCCGGCGAACAGCGCGTCGCGCGCCGCCGCCAGCCCGGCCGCCTCGGCCAGCTTCGCGAAATCGCCGACCAGCGCGGCGTCGAGATGGGTCTTGGACCAGTCGAAGAACAACCCGCCCGTCTCCAGCGTCAGCCGCGCCAGCCGGTCGGCGTCGGCGAGCAGGTCCGCGACCTTCCCGCGCTCATGCCCGGCGATCGCCGCGCGAAACATCTCGAGGTCGGCCATCGCCCAGTCCTTCTTCAAACGTCAGATATGCCGGCTGGCCGCCCGATCAGTGCCGGTGCTCGCGGCGCAGGCGGTAGCGCCCGTCGCGATAATCCTCGAACAGCCCGGCGATCGCCGGGTGGTCGACCGGGTCGCCATCGGGATCGCCGATCAGGTTCTGCTGGCTGACATAGGCCAGGTAGCTGCTGTCGGCATTCTCGGCGAGCAAGTGGTAGAAGGGCTGGTCCTTGCGCGGGCGGACGTCCTCCGGAATCGCCTCGTACCACTCGTCGGAATTGGCGAAGACCGGGTCGATATCGAACACGACGCCGCGGAAATCGAACAACCGGTGGCGCACGACGTCGCCAATGGCGAACCGTGCATGCACGATCGGCGGGGCGAGCGGATTGGGCGTCGACGGATTGCTGTTCAGCGCATGGTTCATGCGCCCCAATTTAGGGCGCCGGCCCCGCCACGCAAGCAGATAGCTTGTCTGCGCCGCCGGCTTTCGCTAACAGCGCGCCTTCGATCGCCCCGGCGCCGGCCCGACACAGCCGGTGTTCCTCGCGGAGAGGTGGCTGAGAGGTCGAAAGCACCGCACTCGAAATGCGGCGTGCCCGCGAGGGTACCGTGGGTTCGAATCCCACCCTCTCCGCCACACAGCCCCCACCCGCCGATCATGCCTCCAGCACCGCCCCGGTGGATTCGCGCGGCAAAGGCTTTTAGAGACGGTCGTCCGTTTGACCATCCAGTGTGAAAGCCCCCTATGGCAGGCCATTCCAAGTTCAAGAACATCATGCACCGCAAGGGTGCGCAGGACAAAAAGCGGTCGGCGCTGTTCTCGAAGCTCAGCCGAGAGATCACCGTCGCCGCGAAGAACGGCCTGCCGGACCCGGACATGAACGCGCGGCTGCGCTCGGCGATCATCGCCGCCCGCGCCCAGTCGATGCCCAACGACAATATCCAGCGCGCGATCAAGAAGGCGGAGGGCAGCGACGGCGACAATTACGAGGAAATCCGCTACGAGGGCTTCGGCCCCGGTGGCGTGTCGCTGATCATCGAGACGCTGACCGACAACCGCAACCGCACCGCCACCAATGTCCGCACGATCGTGTCGAAGAACGGCGGCAATCTGGGCGCCAGCGGCTCGGTCAGCCACGGCTTCGACCGGATGGGGCTGATCAGCTATCCCGCCGCCGCCGGCGACGCCGACGCGGTGTTCGAGGCGGCGCTGGAGGCCGGCGCCGAGGATGTCGCGTCGAGCGAGGACGGCCATGAGATCTGGACCGCGACCGAGACGCTGCACGAAGTCGCGCGCGCGCTCGAACCGGCGCTGGGCGAGGCGGAAAGCGCCAAGCTGGCCTGGCGGCCGAGTACCGTCGTCACCGTGGGCGAGGCGGAGGCAGGCCAGTTGCTGAAGCTGATCGACGCGCTCGACGACGACGACGACGTCCAGACCGTCTGGGGCAATTACGAGGTGCCGGACGAGGTGATGGAGCGGCTGGCCTGATCATCTTCGGCCTCGATCCCGGCCTCGGCACCACCGGCTGGGGGGTGATCCGCGCCGAAGGCAACCGGCTGGCCCATGTCGCCAACGGCCGGATCCGCACCGATGCCGCCGCGGCGCTCGGTGCCCGGCTGGTCGCGCTGGACGCCGCATTGACGACGCTGATCGACCGCCACCGGCCGGAAACGTCGGCGGTCGAGGAAGTGTTCGTCAACAGCAACCCGCAGTCGACGCTGAAGCTGGGGCAGGCGCGCGGCGTCTGCCTGCTGGCGGCGGCGCGGCACGGCATGCTCGTCGGCGAATATGCGGCGCGGCTGGTCAAGAAGGCGCTGGTCGGCACCGGCGGCGCGTCGAAGGACCAGGTCCACGCCATGGTCGCGCGGCTGCTGCCCGGCGTCGCCATCGACGGCGCGGACGCCGCCGACGCGCTTGCCGTTGCGATCACCCACGCCCATCATCTCGCCAGCAACAGGGCGGTGGGGGGCAGATGATCGCGCGACTGACCGGAACGCTGGTCGAAATCGGCGCCGACCATGCGGTGATCGACGTCGGCGGCGTCGGCTATCTCGTCCAGGCATCGGCGCGCTGCCTGCAGGCGCTGGGCGCGGTCGGCGCGCAGGTCACGCTGTTCACCGAATTGCAGGTGCGCGAGGACGCGATGACCCTGTTCGCCTTCGCCTCCGCCAGCGAGCGCGACTGGTTCCGCCTGCTGACCGGGGTGCAGGGCGTCGGCGGCCGCGTCGCCCTCGCTATCCTGTCGGTGCTGGCGCCGGACGATCTGGTCCGCGCGATCTCCACCGGCGACAAGGCGATGGTCGCGCGCGCCAATGGCGTCGGGCCGAAGCTGGCGCTGCGCATCGTCACCGAATTGCGCGACAAGGTCGGCGCCGCGGCGATCGGCGGGGCCGGCCCCGCCGCCGCGCCGGCCGGCGGCCTCACCGCCGACGCGGTCTCGGCGCTCGCCAATCTCGGCTTCCGCCCGGCCGAGGCGGGCAGCGCCGTCGCGGCGGCGGAGGCGGAGCTTGGCCCCGGCGCCAGCCTCGACGCCCTCGTCCGCCTCGCCCTGCGCAAGGCGGCGCGGTAGCGCGCGTCCCATCGCATGGCGCCCCACCGGCGCACATCGTTCATCAAGGCGTTTCATTTCGCCGCCGTCACCGGATAAGGCAGCGGGCGGGCTGAGGCAGGAGCGGGGACGGACATGGGCGGCTGGACGATCGGGGTGCTTGGCGGGTCGGGCCTTTATGCGATCGACGCGCTGGAGGGGGCGGAATGGATCGCACTCGACAGTCCGTGGGGCGCGCCGTCGGACCAGTTGCTGACCGGGACGATCGGCGCCGTCCGCTTCATCTTCCTGCCCCGCCACGGCCGCGGCCACCGCATCCCGCCGACCGAGCTGAATTTCCGCGCCAATATCGACGTGCTGAAGCGGGCCGGCTGCACCGACCTGCTGGCGCTGTCGGCGGTCGGGTCGCTGCGCGAGCATCTGGCGCCCGGCGGCTTCGTTGTCGTCGATCAGTTCGTCGACCGCACCGTCGCCCGGCCGAACAGCTTCTTCGGCACCGGCATGGTCGCCCATGTCTCGATGGCCGATCCGGTCTGCCCGCGCCTGTCGGTGCTGGCGGCGGAGGCGGGGCGGCGGGCCGGCGCCACCGTCTATGAAGGCGGCACCTACGTGGCGATCGAGGGGCCGCAATTCTCGACCGGTGCGGAAAGCCACCTCTACCGCCAGTGGAACTGCGACGTGATCGGCATGACCGCGATGCCGGAGGCGCGGCTGGCGCGCGAGGCGGAACTGCCTTACGCCCTGGTCGGGATGTTGACCGATTACGATTGCTGGCGCGAGGGCAGCGCCCATGTCGACGTGCCATCGGTGCTGAAGGTGATGCACGCCAATGCCGACCACGCGCGGGCGCTGATCGTCGAACTGGCCGGGCTGCTGCCGGCGGAGCGGACGGCGTCGCCGATCGATACCGTGCTCGACACCGCGCTGATCACCGCGCCGGACCGGCGCGACCCGGCGCTGCTGGCGAAGCTGGACGCGGTGGCCGGGCGGGTGCTGAACCGATGAGCGCGACGCTGTTCGACTATTGGCGTTCCTCGGCAAGTTATCGGGTCAGGATCGCCCTCAACCTGAAGGGCATTTCCTACAGCAGGATTCCGGTGTCGCTGCTCGACGGCGCGCAACTTTCCCCCGATAACTTAGTACGCAACCCGCAGGGCATGGTGCCGACGCTGGCGATCGACGGGCTGGAGTTGACCCAGTCGCTGGCGATCATCGCCTATCTCGACCGGCGTGATCCGGCCCCGCCGCTGCTGCCCGCCGACCCGGCGCGCCACGCCCGCGCGCTAGCGATGGCGCTGGTCGTCGCCTGCGACATCCACCCGCTCGATAACCTCAGGGTGCTGCGCTACCTTGGCAGCGAATTGGGGGTGGAGCAGTCGGCGCGCGACGCCTGGTACCGTCACTGGATCAGCGAAGGTTTCGCCGCGCTGGAGGCGATGGCCGGGGAGGCCGGCGCCGGCCCGTTCCTCGGCGGCGCGGCGCCCGACATCGCCGACATCTGCCTGGTGCCGCAGATGTACAATGCCCGCCGCCTGGCGGTGGACCTGGCGCCCTATCCTATGCTGGTCGCCGCCGACGCCGCCGCGCAGGCGCTGCCCGCCTTCGCCGACGCCCACCCCGACCGAGTGAAGCCCGCCGATGCGTAAGCCGTTTGCCGTATTGCCGCTGCTGCTGGCCACCCCCGCGCTGGCCGAGGCGCCGGACATCGTCGTCACCGGCGGCGGCCTCGCCCCGTCGATCGGCGAGACGGCCTATGACCTGATCGTCATCGACCGCGAGCGGATCGACGGCACCGCCAGCGGCCGGGTCGAGGATGTGCTGCGCGATGTCGCCGGGCTCCAGCAGTTCCGCCGCTCCGACGCGCGCTCCGCCCATCCGACCAGCCAGGGGCTGACGCTGCGCGGGCTGGGCGGCAATGCGTCGAGCCGGGCGCTGCTCGTCCTCGACGGGGTGCCGCAAAGCGACCCGTTCGGCGGATCGGTGACGCTGTCCGCCTATACGCCGGAACGGCTGGGGACGATCCGCGTGACGCGCGGTGGCGGAGCGGGCGCGCTGGGCCCGGGCGCGCTCGCCGGGACGATCGAATTGGAGAGCGCGGATGCCGGCACCCTGCCCGGCCTCGCCGCCGGCCTCGCCTATGGCAGCCGCGACGCCGTCGACGCGAACGCCGGGGTGGCGGGACGGCTGGGCGCCGGCCATGCCAGCGTATCCGCCGCCTATGCGCGCGGCGACGGCTTCGTACCGATCCTTGCCGGCCAGCGCGGCAGCGTTGACCGGCCTGCGCCCTATGAGCAGGCCAGCCTCGCCGCACGCGCAGTGGTGCCGGTCGGCGCGGCGACCGAGCTTCAGGCGTCTATGCTCGGCTTCGTCGACCGGCGCGAGCGCGGCACCGCCTATACCGACAACAGCAGCCGCGGCGCCGACGCCAGTATCCGGCTGGTCGGGCGGGGGGCCTGGGGCTGGTCGGCGCTGGCCTATCTGCAGGCGCGCAGCTTCGCCGGCGAGTTCGCCTCGATCGCCGCCGACCGCAACAGCATCAGCCAGAGCCTCGACCAGTACAACACCCCGGCGACCGGGCTGGGCGCCCGGGTCGAGCTGCGCCCGCCGGTCGGGCAGGATATCGAACTGCGGCTAGGCGCCGACTGGCGGCGGACCAGCGGACGGACGCAGGAGCTGGCGACCTTCGTCGCCGGGGCGCCGACGCGCGGACGCGTCGCTGGCGGGCGGACCGACACGCTGGGCGCTTTTGCCGAGGCATCGGCGAAGCTGGGCACGCTGACTCTGACCGGCGGCGGCCGGATCGACCATTGGGCGATCGCCAACGGCCGGCTGCGCGAATGGCCGCTGGCCGGCGGGCCGATGCTGACCGACAGCCGCTTTGCCGACCGCAGCGGCTGGCGACCAACAGCGCGGGCCGGTGTCGCCTGGGCGGCGGCCCCGGCGCTGACCCTGCGCGCCGCCGCCTATACCGGCTGGCGGCTGCCGACGCTGAACGAGCTGTACCGGCCGTTCCGTGCCGGGGCCGACGCGACCGCCGCCAACGCCGCGCTGAAGCCGGAGCGGATGCGCGGGGCGGAGCTGGGAGCGGACTGGCGGCCGACGGACGGCGTCAGCGTCGGCGCGACGCTGTTCACCAGCCGGCTGGACGACGCGATCGCCAACATCACCCTCGCCAGCGGGCCCGGCACTTTTCCCGGCGTCGGCTTTGTGTCCGCGGCCGGTGTCTACCGTCAGCGCGGCAACCTCGATCGTATCACAGCGCGCGGGATCGAATTCGACGCATCGGCGCGACTCGGCGATTTCGCGCTTGCCGCCTCCTATGCCCATACGCGATCGACCGTGCATGCGAGCGGCGCCGCCGCGCCCCTCGACGGGCTGCGGCCCGCGCAGACGCCGCGCCACATGGCGTCGGCGACGCTTGGCTGGCGCTGGCTGTCGACGACGCTGCGCTACGTCTCCGCCCAGTATGAGGACGACCAGAATGCGCGGGCGCTGACCGATGCGCTGACCGTCGACGCGCGGATCGCGGTGCCGCTGACCGGTGGTCTGACGGTGGAGCTGCGCGGCGAGAATATCGGCAATACGCGGGTCGACGCCACGATTTCCGGTGCCGGGATCATCGAACGCACGGCGCCTAGGACGGTGTGGTTCGGGCTTAACTGGCGGGGGTAGGAAGCGGAACGCGGTCGGATCGTGCGCCCCTCGCCTTCGCTCGGGATGGACGGGTTTGAGTGCGGGACCGCGGCTCGCCTTTCCCCTAGTTTTTTTCTCCATCCATCCCGAGCGTAGTCGAGGGACACAAAGCTCTTATCCCTTGTTCTTCTTTGCCTTTTTCGGCTTAGTGATGAAGGTTTCCAGCAGGGTCTCGATGCGGGCGAGGCGGGCGTCGACGGTGTCGAGACGTTCGGTCAGCCGGGCGATGTCGGCGCGACTCGGCATGGCGGCGGCGGCGAGCGCCTGGCCGACTAGCTCGCTGCCCAGCGTCCGCGCCTTGGCCGGGGCGGCGGTTGCATTGTTGACGGCGCGGGCGAACTCCCCGGTTTTCAGCAGGCTGCTGCCGAATTCCTGGGCGATGCTCTCCCACTGGCCGAGCATGTCGCGAACGAAGGCGGCCCTGTCCGGGTTGGCTGGATCGCTAGTCATCGCGGCATCATTCGTCCGTCCGGGCCGTCCGTCAAGCGGCACGGAATTCAGGGATGCGGCAAGGCTGGCGACAGGATAGGGGGCTATTGAAGCGGCGGGATATTCTCGGGCGGAAAGGCGAGCATGATGGACAGTGCCGATTTTCTGATCGTCGGCGGCGGCGTTGCCGGCCTGTCGCTGGCGGCACGGCTCGGCAGCCACGGCCGCGTCGTGGTGCTGGAGGGCGAACAGGCGCTGGGCTATCACAGCTCCGGGCGCAGCGTCACCTTCTCCCACTACGGGATCGGCAACGCCACGGTACGCGCACTGACGCGGTGGAGCCGCGCCTTCTTCCTCGATCCGCCCGACGGCTTTTCGCCGCTATGCCACCGGATGCCGGCGCTGTTCGTCGCGACCGCCGAGATGCTGGACACGCTGGCCACGCTGGAGGCGACGACGCGCGGCCTGTCACCGGGGGTCGAGCGGCTCGACGCGGAGGGGATGCGCGCGCTGTGCCCGGTGCTGCGGCTAGGCGACGACGCGATCGTCGCCGGCTTCGCCGACCATGACGGGCTGAAGCTCGACGCCGACGCGCTGCTCCAGGGCTACGCGCGGGCCGCCCGCGCCGGCGGCGGCCGGGTCGAGACCGACGCGGCGATCGAGGCGATCGCCCATGACGGCGGCGCCTGGGTGGTGACGGCGCGCAACGGCCGGCGCTGGGCCGCGCCGGTGCTGGTCGACGCCGCCGGCGCCTGGGCCGACGGGGTCGCCGCGCTGGCCGGGGTGGTGCCGCTGGGCGTCACGCCGCTGCGGCGGACGATCATCGTCGTCGACGCGCCGGACGGCGCCGACACGCGGGGCTGGCCGTTCGTCAAAAGCGCGGTCGACGATTTCTACCTGATGCCCGAATCTGGCCGGCTGCTCGCCTCGCCGGTCGACGAGACTCCGAGCGCGCCGTGCGACGCCCAGCCGGAAGAGTACGACATCGCCGTCGCTGCCGACCGGCTGGCGCATTTCACCACCATCGTCCCGCGGCGGATCGGCCATAGTTGGGCGGGGCTGCGCAGCTTCACCCGCGACCGGGTGCCCGCCGCCGGCTTCGCCCCGGATGCGCCGGGGTTCTTCTGGCTGGCCGGGCAAGGCGGCTACGGCCTGCAAACAGCACCGGCGATGGCAGAGATCGCGGCGGCGCTGATCACCGGCACGCCACTGCCGGCGATGCCCGGCGTCGACCCGGCTGCCGTCACCGTCGAACGACTCTATGGCCGGTAAAGGAGAAGGGGCGCCCCGGTTGCCCGGAACGCCCCTTCGGTACGCCTTACTGAAAACGCTTTACTGAAGACGCGGCGCCTGGCTCAGGCGGCGATCTTGATCTTCTCCGCCGCGACCGCGATGCGGTTCGACAGCGGCTGGAACACGTCGCCGGCCAGCTTCAGCAGGGCCTCGGTGTTCTTCGACGCGTCGGCGACGAAAGCGTCGAACGATTCGCGGGCATATTCACTCTGCAGCTGGAACAGCTCGGTCGGCGACTTGACCGACGCGAAGCCCTTCAGCGTCGCGGTGGCCTTCTCGTAGTTCTTGCGGGCGGTGTCGGCAGCCTGCTGGCCGAACGCCTCGGCGCCCTTCGCGGCGACCTTGGCCGATTCGACGACGGCTTCGATGTTGCCCTTGTTGAAGGCGTGCAGTTCCTCGACGAGCTTGGTGCCCTTCTCGAACGCGTCCTTCGAACGGGTGTTGAAATCGCCGAACAGCGCCTGGGCGCGGTCGGTGGCTTCGCTGGTCAGCTTGGTGATGGTCTCGGTCACGATCTCTGATCCTTTCTCGGTGGTGGAGGCGGCGGCCGGCTCCACGATGTCCTGAACGATGGCGCTGGCCTTGACGGCTTGCGCCGCCTTGGCCGTCACGGCGGGCTTGGCCGACGCCTTGCCGGCGGCCCTGGTCGCGCGCTTGCCGTTCGTGGTGCTGTTGCTGGTCATAACGGCGCTCCGAACGTCACTTTCCTTGCTCATGTTGCGCTGCAATATAATCTTCTCGAGCGGATTGCAAGCGATTTTTGTGCATTGCAACAAAATTGTCAGAATCGCCCGCTCCAGGGTGGCCGCGCGACTTTGCCGTGCTATTCTCGGCATATGCGGGGACGGGCGGCAGATCAGCGCCGGCGGTACGGCCGATGACCCGATTGCTGCCGGCGGCGGCGCGGGAAACGACGCCGTGGAAGAACGGCGGCGGCGTTACCGCGACCGTGGCCAGCGCCCCCGACGGCGTCGGGCTCGACGGTTTCCGCTGGCGGGTCAGCCTTGCCGAGGTCGCCAGCGCCGGGCCGTTTTCCGCCTTTCCCGGCATCGACCGGCACCTGAGCGTGCTCGACGGCGTCTTGCGGCTGGATGTCGCCGGGCGGACGGTGACGCTAGCAGCGGGGGACGAGGGCCTTGCCTTTCCCGGCGACGCGGCGGTGTTCGGCACCCCGCTGGGCGGCGTGGTCACCGACTGTAACGTGATGACCCGGCGCGGGCGGGCACGGGCGGCGGTGACGCCGGTCGACGACGGCCGCGTCGCCCGGCCGGAGGGCGCGACCCTGCTGCTGCTGGCGCTGGCGCCGGCGGTGCTGACCGCCGGGGGCGCCGCATATCGGCTGACTCCGCGCGACGCGCTGCTGGTCGACGATCAACCCGAGGTCGCGGTCGCCGGGCGGTGCCTGGCGATCACCCTGATCGACACGGACGCGATCAGAAATGCGCCAGATAGCCGCCGTCGACGGCGATGACCTGCCCGGTCACATAGGCGGCCGCCGGCGAGGCGAGGAAGGTCACCGCCCCTTCGATCTCCCCCGGAGCGCCCCAGCGGCCGAGCGCGGTGCGGCGGGCGAGATGGGCGGCGACGGCGGGATCGTCGACCATGGCTCGGTTGGCCTCGCTGGCGAAATAGCCGGGTGCGACGGCGTTGACCGTGATCCCCGCCGGGCCCAGTTCCGCCGCGAGCGCGCGGGTCAGCGCCGCCAGCCCGCCCTTCGACGCGGTATAGGCGGCATCGCCGGCGCGGGCGATCGGCCCGGCGATCGAGGTGATGTTGATGATCCGCCCGCCAGCCGGCATGTGCGGCACGACCAGCCGCGCCAGATCGAGCGGGGCGACCAGATTGACTTCGAGCAGCCGGCGCACCGCCGCCCGATCCAGAGCGGCGAGCGGTCGCCGGTCCCGCGCGCCGGCGTTGTTGACGAGGATGTCGACCCGCCGGTGGGCGGCGACCAATTGGTCGACCGCCGCCGCCGTCGCGGCTTCGTCGGCCAGATCGGCGACGACGGTGTCGGCGCGGCGGCCGCCCGCCGCCAGCGTTGCCGCCGCCGTGTCGAGTCGCGCCTGATCGCGGCCGTGGAGAACCACCGTCGCGCCTGCCGCCGCCAGCCCGCGCGCCGCCGCGAAGCCAAGTCCGCCGGCGGCGCCGGTGATCAGCGCGACCCGGCCGGAAAGAGGGTTATAAACGTCTGACATCGGCAGCTCCCGCCGCCCCTATGCCCGGCCCCGCCCCGCCAGGCCAGCCCGCCGGGATGCGCGCGCCACCCTTCCCCAAGCCCTACCCCCTCGCTATAGCGCCAGCGAATCTCGCTAGCGCAGCACAAAGGAAACGCCCCATGACCGCCGTCGGACAGGACAGTCTTTCCACCCGCACCACCCTGTCGGCCGGCACCCAGACCGTCGACTATTACGCGCTCGACAAGGCGGCGGCGAAGCTGGGCGACGTGTCGCGCCTGCCGTTTTCGATGAAGGTGCTGCTGGAGAATCTGCTGCGCTTCGAGGACGGCACCACCGTCACCGTCGAGGATGTTCAGGCGATCGTCGACTGGCAGAAGGAACGGCGGTCCGACCGCGAGATCCAGTACCGCCCGGCGCGCGTGCTGATGCAGGATTTCACCGGCGTGCCCTGCGTCGTCGACCTGGCGGCGATGCGCGACGCGATGAACGCGCTCGGCGGCGACGCGCAGAAGATCAACCCGCAGGTGCCGGTCCATCTCGTCATCGACCACAGCGTGATGGTCGACGAGTTCGGCACGCCCAAGGCGTTCCAGGACAATGTCGACCTGGAATATGCCCGCAATATGGAGCGTTACGAATTCCTGAAATGGGGATCGAAGGCGCTCGACAATTTCAAGGTGGTGCCGCCGGGCACCGGCATCTGCCACCAGGTCAACCTGGAGAATATCGCCCAGACGGTGTGGTCGTCGGTCGCCGCCGACGGCGTCACCATCGCCTATCCCGACACGCTGGTCGGCACCGACAGCCATACGACGATGGTCAACGGGCTGGGCGTGCTCGGCTGGGGCGTCGGCGGGATCGAGGCGGAAGCGGCGATGCTCGGCCAGCCGGTGTCGATGCTGATCCCCGAGGTTGTCGGCTTCAAGCTGACCGGCACGCTGGCTGAGGGCATCACGGCTACTGACCTGGTGCTGACCGTCACACAAATGCTGCGCGCCAAGGGCGTCGTCGGCCGTTTCGTCGAATTCTACGGCCCCGGCGTGTCGGCGCTGTCGCTGGCCGACCGCGCGACCATTGCCAACATGGCGCCGGAATATGGCGCGACCTGCGGATTCTTCCCGGTCGACAGCAAGACCCTGGACTATATGCGTCTGACCGGGCGCAGCGACGCACAGGTCGCGCTGGTCGAGGCCTATTGCCGCGCCCAGGGGCTTTGGCATGACGAGAGCACGCCCGAGCCGCTGTTCACCGACACGCTGGCGCTCGACATGTCCGGCGTGCAGCCGTCGCTTGCCGGGCCGAAGCGGCCGCAGGACCGGGTGCTGCTGTCCGAGGTCGACGACGAGTTCACCAAGGCGGTCGACACCGCGGCGCCACGCATCCAGATCACCGACCGCGGCCACGACATCGGCAATGGCGACGTCGTCATCGCCGCGATCACCAGCTGCACCAACACCTCGAACCCGTCGGTGCTGGTCGCCGCCGGCCTCGTCGCCCGCAAGGCACGGGCGCGCGGGCTGAAGCCGAAGCCGTGGGTCAAGACCTCGCTCGCCCCCGGATCGCAGGTGGTCACCGACTATCTGATCAAGGCCGGGCTGCAGGACGACCTCGACGCGATCGGGTTCAACCTGGTCGGTTACGGCTGCACCACCTGCATCGGCAATTCGGGGCCGCTGCCCGGGCCGATCTCGACCGCGATCAACGACCACGACCTGACCGCCGTCGCCGTCCTGTCCGGCAACCGCAACTTCGAAGGTCGCGTGTCGCCCGACGTGCGCGCCAACTACCTTGCCTCGCCGCCGCTGGTCGTCGCCTACGCGCTGCGCGGGACGATCGCCGAGGACATGATCAGCACGCCGATCGGCCAGGACCAGGACGGCGCCGACGTCTATCTGCGCGACATCTGGCCGACCAACGACGAGATCCGCGCGACGATCGACGCCAATATCGACAGCGCAATGTACCGCGCCCGTTATGCCAACGTGTTCGACGGCGACGCCAAGTGGCGCGGGATCGAAGTCGAGGGATCGGACACCTACGCCTGGCGCGCCGGATCGACCTATGTCGCCAACCCGCCCTATTTCGACGGGATGGGCATGACCCCGGCGCCGGTCGCCGACATCGTCGACGCGCGGCCGCTCGCGGTGCTCGGCGACAGCATCACCACCGACCACATCAGTCCGGCCGGCAGCATCAAGGCCGACAGCCCGGCCGGCACCTACCTGCAGGAGCACCAGGTCAGCCGCGCCGATTTCAACAGCTACGGGTCGCGGCGCGGCAACCATGAAGTGATGATGCGCGGCACCTTCGCCAACATCCGCATCAGGAACGAGATGGTGCCCGGCGTCGAAGGCGGCATGTCCAGCTACAAGGGCGAGGTGATGCCGATCTACGACGCAGCGATGCGCCACAAGGCCGACGGCACGCCGCTGGTCGTCATCGCCGGCAAGGAATACGGCACCGGCTCCAGCCGCGACTGGGCGGCGAAGGGCACCACCCTGCTCGGCGTGCGCGCGGTGATCGCCGAGTCGTTCGAGCGCATCCACCGGTCCAACCTGGTCGGGATGGGCGTGCTGCCGCTGCAGTTCGCCGAGGGCGTCGACCGCAAGACGCTGAAACTGGACGGCAGCGAGACCTTCACGATCGGCGGCGTCGCCGGGCTGCGCCCCCGTCAGACCGTGACCGTAACGCTGACCCGTGCCAACGGCGCGACGGAAAATTTCGAGACGGTGTGCCGGATCGATACGGTTAACGAGCTGGATTACTTCCTGAACGGTGGAATCCTGCAATACGTGCTTCGCAAGCTGGCTTCCTGAGCCGGTCGTTTCGCCCCCGGATAGCGGTCCGGGGGCGAAAAAATGCGTGATTGACGATAGTTAACGCCTGATCAAGATTTCCCCTCATGTCGTCCCGCGCCGCGGGACGATCAAACAGGGAAAGGCGTTTTGTATGAAAAAGGGTCAATTCGCTCTGATCGCGGCCACGGCGCTGGCGGGGTTCGCGACACCGGCTTCTGCTTTGAACATCATCCTGCGCAGTACCGACGGCAGCTTCACCAGCGCGCCGAACGGGGGGGCGGCGCTCTATGCGTTCCAGAAAGCAGCCAATTACTGGAACCAGACGCTTACCAACAACACCACGCTGATCTTCGATATCCACTTCGCGGCGCTGCGGCCGGGGGTGCTGGGGTCGACCGGCAGCAATTCCATCGATACCCGGATCAGCGACGTTTACACGCAACTGAACGCGACCAAGACCTCCGCCCTCGACCAGATCGCGGTCGCCGGGCTGACGCCGCTCAGCGCCAACGGCGGCCTTGCGATGCGGGTCAACGCGCCGGCGACTCCGGCGGGCGGGGGTATCGACACCGCCGCGGCGACCTATCTCGACAATGACGACAGCTACAACAACCTATATCTGAACCAGAATACGGCCAACAACCGGGCGCTGGGCATCGGTTTCGACAATGCCGACACCGCCTTCGCCTACTACCACGATGTCTTTGGCGAGGACTACAATGCCGACGCCGATGCCGACATCACCTTCAGTTCCAACTTCGCGTTCGATTTCGACCCGAGCGACGGCATCTCGGTCGGCACCTATGACTTCGTCGCGGTGGCGATCCACGAGATGGGCCATGCGCTGGGCTTCGTAAGCGGCGTCGATCTCTACGATTATTACGGCGGGCCGGATGGGCCCGGCGCCGCCGACCTGCTCGACTTCGATTTCAACGACACTTCGATCGGCTCGACGCTCGACATGTTCCGCTATGGCAACGGCTTCAACGCCGACGGCAGCCGCCAGCTGCAGTGGGCAGCCGGTGGCCGACCCGCCTTCTTCTCGATCGACGGCGAGACTCCGTTCAACTTCGACCATCAGAGCGAGGCGGAAATGGCGTCCTTCTCGACCGGCCGCTACAACGGCGACGGCGAGCAGGCGTCGCACTGGAAGGACAACGACGCCTTCGTCACTGCGAACGGCTGTTTCATCGAATCGCGGGCGATCGGCATCATGGACCCCACGGCCGCGGCCTGCAGCATGGGCGTGCTGACCAGCAACGATCTCGCAGCGTTCGATGCGATCGGCTACAACCTTGGCTTCGATATCCTCGGCGACCGTGGCTACACCTTTGACAGCAGGCAGGTATTCGCGCTGGGCGGCCTCGCCATCGCCCAGGTGCCGGAACCGGCGACATGGGCGATGCTGATCCTCGGTTTCGGCCTGATCGGCGCCGGGATGCGGCGGGCGCGCACGCGCGCGCGCATTGTCTTCGCCTGACCTCGCTGGATTGCAAATGGCCCCGCCCGCTTCAACGGGCGGGGTCTTCTTATTCAGCGCGGCGGATCGAGCCGGATCTGGTAGAGGGTCGGCCAGGTCTTGCCGGTGACGAACAGCCGGTCGCCCGCGCTGTCATAGGCTATGCCGTTCAGCACCGCGTCGCTCCCACGCCGGCCGGAGGCGCGGGCAAGCGCCGACAGGTCGATCCACGCCTTGACCCGGCCTGTCGCGGGATTGATCCGTGCGATCCGGTCGGTCATCCAGACATTGGCGAGGATTTCACCCTTCACCCATTCCAGTTCGTTGAGCATCGGCACCGGCCGCCCGGCGGCGGTGACGGTCAGCCGCCGCTTCACCGCCAGCGTCTTCGGATCGAGGAAGCGCAACACCGCCGTGCCGTCGCTCATGATCAGCGCCTTGCCGTCATGGGTCAGGCCCCAGCCCTCGCCCTCGTAGCGGAAGGTGCCGACCTGGCGGAAGCTGTCGCGGTCCCAAACGAAGCCGATGCCGTGCTGCCAGGTCAGGCTGATCAGCCGATCGCCCCAGGCGGCCAGCCCTTCGCCGAAATAGGGCGGCGGCACCGGCGCGGAGCGCAGCACCATGCCGTCGTCGAGCGCGACCTCGCGGATCGTCGAGCGGCCGACCAGCCCGGTGCTTTCGAACAGCCGGCCGCCATCGAAGACCAGTCCCTGGGTAAAGGCGCCGCTATCGTGCGGGAAACGGGCGACGACCGTCGCGGTCTGCACCGGCACGGTCGCCGGGGCCGCCGCGAGCAGCAGCGCCGCGACCACCGTCACGCGATTGCCGCCTTCAGCCAGCCGGGGAGCATCGGCGTGCCGAACGGCAGCGGCGCGGAAAGCGCCTCCACCCGCACCCGCGCCACCGCCAGCCCGAGTTCGGGGTACCAGGCCTGCGCCGCATCGCCGGGATCGGCCGTGGTTTCGACCACCACCAGCCGGCGGTTGACCTTCTGCCGCCAGTTCATCCGCGCGGTATTTTCCTGCCCGACATAGCAGCCCTTGACGAAGCTGACGCCGTTCAGCTCGGCGGCGTTGCATTCCAGCCAGAGCGTGCGGTCGCGGCCCAGCTCCGCCACGCCCTCCGTCACGCCCAGCGCGAGCCGGTGGGCCAGCCAGCCTTCCGCCGCCTCGCCCGCCGGGGCGAGCCAGCGCCGGCCGAGCGCGGCAAGGCGCGGGTCGGGCACGCCGGCGGCGCCCGCCGGCGCCCAATGCACGGCCAGCCCCGGCTCCGGCGCAATGGCGATCGCGCGGCGCAGCCGGTAGAGAGCGAGCCGCCGTGCCAGCGTCTCCGCCTCCGCCGCCTCGCAATCGACCAGCAGGTCGTCGCCGTCGGCCCAGAGCAGGAAATCGAACAGCGCCTTGCCCTGCGGCGACAGCAGGCCGCTCCACTGCGGCCGTCCTTCCGCGACGGCGTTGACGTCCTGGGTCACCAGCCCTTGCAGAAAAATTCTTACATCCGCGCCGGAAAGGCGTAGCAGCGATCGGTCGACAAGGGTGGTTCCGGGCATGAGCGGAAACTAGGCACCCACCGGCCGGATTGAAAGTGGAAGGACTTGAGGCATGGCGCATTTCGATCTGTTGTTGAAAGGCGGCACCGTCCACACCCCCGGCGGCCCGGTCGCGACCAGCATCGGCGTGACCGGCGGGCGCATCGCCGAACTGGGCGTCGACGGCGACGCCGACATGGCGATCGACTGCACCGGCCTCGACATCATGCCCGGCGTGATCGACAGTCAGGTCCATTTCCGCGAGCCCGGGCTGGAGCATAAGGAGGACCTGGAATCGGGCAGCCGTTCAGCGGTGCTCGGCGGCGTCACCGCCGTGTTCGAGATGCCGAACACCAAGCCCAACACCGACACGGCGGAGGCGCTGGCCGACAAGCTGAAGCGCGCCCGCCACCGCATGTGGTGCGACCATGCCTTCTATGTCGGGGCGACCGCCGCCAATGCCGAGGGGCTGGCGGAGCTGGAGCGGATTCCGGGCGCCGCCGGGGTCAAGATCTTCATGGGCGCATCGACCGGCGACCTGCTGGTCTCCGATGACGGCAACCTCGCGCGGGTGCTGGCCAGCGGCCACCGCCGCGTAGCCATCCATGCCGAGGACGAGCCGCGAATGAATGCGCGGGAGGGAGAGCGCATTCCCGGCGACCCGGCGTCCCACCCGATCTGGCGCGACGACGAGAGCGCGCTGCTCGCCACCCGGCGCATCCTGCGGCTGGCGCGCGAAGCCGGGCGGCGCATCCACATCCTCCACATCAGCACGCCTGCGGAATTCGCGCTGATCGCGCAAAACAAGGATATCGCGAGCTGCGAGGTGACGCCCCAGCACCTGACCATGGCCGCCGAGGACGTCTATCCGCGCCTTGGCACCTTCGCCCAGATGAACCCGCCGATCCGCAGCGCCGCCCACCGCGACGGTCTGTGGTACTGGCTGAACCAGGGCGTGCCAGACGTGCTTGGCTCCGACCACGCGCCGCACACCCGCGAGGAGAAGGCGAAGCCCTATCCGCAAAGCCCGAGCGGCATGCCCGGCGTTCAGACGCTGCTGCCGCTGCTGTTAGATCATGTCGCCGCCGGGCGGCTGAGCTTCCAGCGGCTGATCGAGCTGACCAGCGCCGGACCGCAGCGGGTGTTCGGGCTGGTCGGCAAGGGGCGGATCGCCGCCGGCTATGACGCCGACTTCACCATCGTCGACCGCAAGGCGCGCTGGACGGTGGAGGAGGACTGGCTTGCCTCGCGCTGCGGCTGGTCGCCGTTCACCGGGATGACGCTGACCGGCCGCCCGGTCGGCACGATCGTGCGCGGCAACCGGGTGATGTGGGAAGGGACGCTGGCCGACGGCGCGGTCGGCGAGCCGATCCGCTTCGAGTCGACCACCTTCCAATAAGCGCCCAGCCCTTGATCGCGACCCTCGCCTGCCCCATCTGGCGGGGGAGGCCACGTCCTCGCCCGCGCGCGGGTTTCAGGTCCGGGACGGCCCGGCAGCTTTTCGGAAGGAGGCTGTCGTGGCTTGGGTCTATCTTGTCGCCGCCGGTATTCTTGAAGTGGTCTGGGCCTATGCGATGAAGCAGGCCCACGGTTTCACCCGGCTTACCCCCTCGGTTATCACGGTAATCACGATGGTCGCCAGCTTCGCGCTGCTGTCGCTGGCGATGAAGGCGTTGCCGCTGGGCACCGCCTACACGATCTGGACCGGGATCGGCGCGGTCGGCGCCTTCATCATCGGCGTCGCGGTGCTCGGCGAGCAGGCGAGTGGGCTGCGGATCGCCGCCGCGCTTCTGATCGTCAGCGGGCTGGTGCTGATGAAGCTGTCGTCTCAGGAATAACTCAGCAGGTGGGGATCGCCGCCGGCTTACCGACGACCGTGTAGGACGCGCCGTCCGCCGCCTTCTCATAGCGGGTGGCGCCGGTGACGCCGCCGGAATAGCGAATGGCGAAATCATGGTCGCGGGTGCCGGCGACGATCTTGCCCTCCACCTCTTCCGCCTTGCCGTCCGTCACGGCGCCGGCATCGGAATAGCCGATCGGCAGATCGTCGGCGATCGTCACCGGGCCGGTGGCGGTCAGCGCGACCAGTTGGGCACGGCTGCAGGTGAAGCCCTGGAAGGTGCCGCCGCGCCTCGCCTCGATCACCGACACGGAAGCGATGTCGTCGCGCACCTCCCAGTCCGGCGCGGCGCCGAAGCTGGTCCCGGCGGCGGCGGCCGGAAACGCCCGCTCGACGGTGAAGGCGTCGCCCGCGACCTTCAGATAGTGGACGGCGAGGGTGCCGGCGCAGGCGTGGCAATCATCGCCCTGCCCGCCGGATACGAGGATCGGCCGGTCGCCGCTCCACACCAGCCGCGCCGGGGTCAGCACATAGCTCTGATCGCCGACGCGGACGCTGCGACTGCGCTCGTCAGGGAAGACGACGGTGCCGGCGCGGGCGAGCTGGACGCCCGGATCGAGCGCTTTCATCGCCGCGACGGGATCGACGACCGGCTCCGGCGCTTCCGTCTGCTGCTGCGGCTGGCGATTGCACGCCGACAGCGCCAGCGCTGCGATCAGCGCGCCCATTCCGATCGATCCGCGCATCACACTCTCCCACATCCGGTCCGCCGGTTTCGCCGCGCCTGACCCCGGCGGTCAAGCCGCCCGGCGGGCTTTCGCCCCGGCCCTGCCCCGGCCGGTCCGGACCCCCTTCATTTTCCAGCGCAAAAGGTGGAGACAGTGTCGCCAGATGCCCCGGCGCCAGGCGCCCAGGCGACACAGGGGGACCCGTTTCATGTCGCATCCGCCGTTTATCGCACTCGTCCTCGCGCTGGCGCTGGCCGGCCCCGCTCCAGCGGCCGCCGCCCCGGCGCCGGCCAGCGCCGTCACCCGCCTGGACGGGTTGCTGCCGGTCACCGTCGACCGCAAGGACGGGCGCATCCTGATCAGCCTGCCGGCACCGGACAAGGACGGCATCGCCGGGCGCTTCATCTATGCCAACGCGCTGCGTACCGGGCTTGGCTCCGCGACGATCATGCTCGATCGCGGCGCCAATAGCGGGTCGCGGCTGCTCGTCTTCCGCCGGATCGGCAACCGGGTCGCCGCCGAGTTCGAGAATCCGCGCTTCCGCGCCGCCGGCGCCCCGGCAGCGGAGCGGGACGCGGCGCGCGCCAGCTTCGCCTATTCGACCGTCTGGATCGGCAAGGTCGACAGCGAGACGGCCGGCGGCGGCTTCACCGTCGACATCGCGCCAATGCTGGCGACCGACACGATGGGCATCGCCGATGCGCTGAACGGCGCCGAGAAGGGCTATGCGCTGAACCCGGCACTGTCGGCGGTCGACCCCGCGTCGGTGAAGGTGTTCCCCGACAATATCGAGATCGAGGCGCGCCAGACCTACACCTCCGCCACACCGGGGGCGGAGACGCGGGCGATCGCGCCGGTCGAGGGCAATGTCAGCTTCGTCGTCCGCCACAGCTTCGTGCGGCTGCCGCCGGCCGGCTACACCCCGCTGCGCTTCGACCCGCGCGGCGGCAGCTTCGCCACCCAGATCGTCGACTACGGCACTCCGCTCGGCGCGCCGGTGGTCTATGAGCTGGCCAACCGCTTCCGCCTGGAAAAGATCGATCCCGCCGCCGCCCGATCGCCGGTCCGGAAGCCGATCATCTTCTACATCGACCGCGCCGCGCCGGAGCCGATCCGCACCGCGCTGGCCGAGGGGACGCGCTGGTGGGCCGATGCGTTCGACAAGGCCGGCTTTGTCGATGCGTTCAAGGTCGAGATTCTGCCCGAAGGGGTCGATCCGCTCGACCTGCGCTACAACATCGTCAACTGGGTCAACCGGGCGACGCGCGGCTGGTCCTACGGCCAGGCGGTGACCGATCCGCGCACCGGCGAGATCATCAAGGGCAACGTGATGCTCGGCTCGCTGCGCGTGCGGCAGGATATGCTGATCTTCGAGGGGCTGGTCGGCGCCGACAAGGTCGGCAGCGGCGGGCCGAACGATCCGGTGCAGGTCGCGCTCGCCCGCATCCGCCAGCTTGCCGCGCACGAGGTCGGCCATGCGCTGGGCCTTGCCCATAATTTCGCGGCGAGCACCCAGGGCCGTTATTCGGTGATGGATTATCCGGCGCCGCGCATCGCGCTGAACGACGGCGCACCGGACCTGTCGGACGCCTACGGCGCCGGTGCCGGGCGCTGGGACGATTATGCGATCGACTGGCTCTACGCGTCGGCCAGCGACGAGGCGGCGCGGGCGACCGCGCTCGCCGGGGTCAGGGAAGGGCTGCGCTACGCGACCGACGGCGACGCCCGCGCGCCGGAGACCGGCCAGCCCTGGGGCAGCCTGTGGGACGACGGCGCCGACCCAGCGGCGGAACTGGATCGGATGGCCGGTGTCCGCCGCGCGGCGCTGGCGCATTTCGGCGTTGGCGCGCTGGCGGCCAACGAGCCGGTCGCCAATCTCCGCCGCAAATTCGTGCCGATCTGGCTGCTCGACCGCTACCAGATCGAGGCGGCGGGCAAGCTGCTCGGCGGCGTCGATTTCGCCTATGCGGTGGCCGGGGACGGGCGCGAGCAGGCTGAACCGGTGGCGGCGGCGCTGCAGCGCCACGCGCTCGATTCGCTGCTGGCGACGCTGGCGGCGTCGGCGCTGGACGTGCCCGAGGGCCTGGTGCCGATGCTGTCGGCCGGCTGGTCCGGCGAGAACGACCGCCAGTTCGACATCGAGATCTTCCGTACCGCCGGCGGCCCGGTGTTCGACCCGCTGGCGGCGGCGGAGGCGAAGGCGGCGCAGACATTGATGGTGCTGCTCGCGCCGGAGCGGCTGGCGCGGCTGGCCGTGCAGCAGCGGCGCAATCCGGCATTGCCCGGCGCCGACACGCTGGTCGACCGGCTGATCGCCGCGACCTTCGACGCGCGCAACGGCGGCCGGCTGGCGGCGGTCAGGCGGCGCACGGCGACGACGGCCGCGCTGGCGCTGGCGCGTGTGGCGCGTGACCCCAAGCTGGCGCCGGACCTGGCCGTCGCCATCGACGACCGGCTGCAGAGGCTGGCCGAGGCGCTGGCCAAGCGACCGGGCGACGCGGCGGAGCAGGGCTGGGCGCGCGGCCTGTCCCGCCTGCTCGCCGATCGCGAGGCGCTGGACAAGGCGGTCGCCGACAAGGCCCGAGCGCCGAACGTGCCGCCGGGCATGCCGATCGGCGCGGAGAGCGACTGGATGGCGTTCGACGGCGGCGACGACTAGAGTCTGTCCGCTTTAGGCGGCACCGGCCCGCTCCCCCACCCGGCCTCCCATATGATACTGCCGTTGGGAGGCCGGGTGGGGGAG
>NZ_SPHY01000030.1 GCF_004796535.1 Sphingomonas flavalba
GGCCGTCTCAAGGACTGGCGCCGCGTCGCCACGCGCTACGACCGGTGCCCGCAGGCCTTCTTCTCCGCCATCGCACTCGCAGCAACCGTCATCTTCTGGCTCTGATCAATGGGTCCTGACCCTAGAGTTTGGGATTGTGTCACAGGGCAGCGGGGGCTGACGGTGCGGCCGTTCGAGCGCCGAGCTATCCCGGCCAAGACGAAGAGTCTGGCATTTCCGAGAGCCACCGCGCTTCCGCGAGAGCCACCGCGCTTCCGATTGATAAACTCGAATGGCCGCTGCTGCCGCATGGCCGGGGCGCTTTTCCGTCCCTGTCCCATTGCGGGACTTGGGGGGTTAATAAGAGATGACCTCCTTCCCCGGCTTTTCCCGCTTCAATTGTGTCGGGCGATCAATCGGCGCGCCGGCGAGACGCGTTCGATTGGGGAGCTGCATCGTGAAGGCATATTTGGTTCCGTTTCTTGTCCTTGCCTGTGCTACGCAGGCTTCGGCGGGCAACCTGGTGGGCAATGGCGATTTCGAGGCCGGCAATACCGGCTTCACTTCCGATTATGTTCATTCGCCCGCCAGCGGCTATGACCCGGGGGTCTACGCGGTCGGCGCGTCGCCGAAGGCCTGGCAGGGCTCTTTCGCGGCGATCGGCGACCATAGCAGCGGCGCGGGCAACATGTTGCTGGTCAACGGGGCCAGCGACACCACCAAGAACGTCTGGGTATCCGGCGAGATCGCGGTGAGCGCGGGGCAGGACTATTTCTTCGAGGCGTTCGTCGCTTCGCTCTACCCGTCGAGCCCGCCGATGCTGACCTTCCTCTATTCGCTGGACGGCGGGACGGCGCAGGAGCTGGCAACCCTGTCGAACACCCTGGCGCTCGGCGCGTGGGAAGGGATGTCGACCAGCTTCAACACCGGTTCGGCGACCAGCGTGCAACTGTTCCTGCGCAACGCGCAGCCGGCGTATAGCGGCAACGACTTTGCCGTCGACGACGTCTACCTCGGCACCACCTCCATCGTTAATCCCGGCCCGGTCGGCGGTGTGCCGGAGCCGGCGACGTGGGCGATGATGCTCTTCGGCATGGGCGCCGTGGGCGGCGCGATGCGCCGCCGCAAGATGAAGATGCCGGTCTCGCTCGCCTGAGTGCCGTTGCGCCCCGCGGTGGCCTTCGCGCCGCTGCGGGGCGGACGCCGGGCGCGAGGCGCTTCGCGGCAGGCGCGCGGCCGGAAAGCGGAAATTCCGGGGGCAGAGCGACAGGTGGCTTTCGTTTGCCTGTCCGATTGGCTATCGCAGCCCGCGAAAGGGACTCTGACGCATGGCCGAATTCTCGCTTCCGAAGAACAGCACCATCACCAAGAAGGGCAAGGCCCATGCCGCGCCCGAGGGAGCGGCCCGCGTCCGGAAGTTCAAGATCTATCGTTACGATCCCGATTCGGGTGAGAACCCGCGCTACGACACGTTCGAGATCGATCAGGACGATTGCGGGCCGATGGTGCTGGACGCGATCATCAAGATCAAGAGCGAGCAGGATTCCAGCCTGACCTTCCGCCGCTCGTGCCGCGAGGGGATTTGCGGGTCGTGCGCGATGAACATCGACGGCACCAACACATTGGCCTGCACCAAGGCGATCGACGACATCAAGGGCGAGGTGCGGATCACCCCGCTGCCGCATATGGACGTCGTCAAGGACCTGGTCGGCGACTTCACCCATTTCTACGCGCAATATTCCTCGATCCAGCCCTGGCTGCAGACGACGACGCCGCCGCCGTCGGGCAAGGAGCGGCTGCAGTCGCCGGAGGACCGCGCCAAGCTGGACGGGCTGTACGAGTGCATCCTGTGCGCCTGCTGCTCGACATCCTGCCCGAGCTACTGGTGGAACAGCGACAAGTTCCTCGGCCCGGCCATTCTGCTCCAGGCCTATCGCTGGCTGGCCGACAGCCGCGACGAGATGACTGGCGAGCGGCTGGACGACCTTGAGGATCCGTTCCGCCTGTACCGCTGCCACACGATCATGAACTGCGCCAATGTCTGCCCCAAGGGGCTGAACCCGGCGCGGGCGATCGGCGAAATCAAGAAGATGATGGTCGAGCGCGCGGTTTGAGCGAAGCCGGAGACGGCGGCGCGGCGGCGCCGTTCTTCATCCACCACCCGGACCCCGACACCCCCGGCTGGCATGTCTGGGAACTGAGCGACGCGACGCGGTTCAATGCCTCGCTCGGCACGTTTCGCGTGCGGATGGAGCCGGACGGGCGGGTGCGGGTGCGGACCCGGCCGGAGCACCGCCATTCCAACGTCGCCGGGGCGCTGCACGGCGGCGCGCTGCTCGGCTATATCGACATCGCGCTGTTCGCGGCGGCGCGGATGCACGGCATTGTCGAGGCCGGCAAGGCGGTGACGCTCGACCTGTCCGTCCAGTTCATCGCGCCGGGGCAGGTGGACGCGCCGCTCGACCTGGTGATCGAAATATTGCGCGAGACCGGGCGGCTGCTGTTCCTGCGCGGGTTGGTCGAGCAGGGCGAGGCGGAGGCGCCGATCGCCGGGTTCAGCGGCACGATCCGCAAGCCGGAGCGGGCGCGGTGAGCCGGCTGGTCGAGCGTTATGCCGCGCTGGTCGCCGCCGGCGAACTGCGGCAGGACGCGGTGCAGGCGGCGGCGGCGGAGCGGCTGGGCGCGCTGCAGAAGGCGCTGGAGGCGCCGCCGCGGCGCGGGTCGGTGCTGTGGCGGCTGACCGGGCGGACGCCGGAGATGCCGCGCGGGCTGTACCTGTGGGGCGCGGTGGGGCGCGGCAAATCGATGCTGATGGACCTGTTCTTCAACAGCCTGGCGATCCGCCGCAAGCGGCGGGTGCATTTCCACGAATTTATGCTGGAGACCCACGCCCGGCTGCGCGACGCGCGCGAGGCGGGCAAGGGCGACCCGATCCCTGTCGTCGCCGAGCAGTTGAAGGGCGAGGCGCGGCTGATCGCGTTCGACGAGATGGTGGTCAACAACAGCGCCGACGCGATGATCCTGTCGCGGCTGTTCACCGCGCTGATCGAGGCGGGCACCTGCGTCGTCGCGACGTCGAACCGGCCGCCGGCCGATTTGTACAAGGACGGGCTGAACCGCGAGCATTTCCTGCCGTTCATCGCGCTGATCGAGGAGCGGCTGGACGTGATCGCGCTGAACGGGCCGACCGATTACCGGCTGGAGCGGCTGGCCGGGGTCAAGACCTGGCACGTGCCCAACGGTCCGGCGGCGACGGCGGCGCTGTCCGAGGCGTTCTTCCGCCTGACCGACTTTCCGGTCGAGGACCGCGCCCATGTGCCGGCCGAGGACGTGCCGGTGGCGGGCGGCCGGGTGCTGCACGTGCCCAAGAGCCTGAAGGGCGTCGGCGTGCTGTCGTTCAGGCGGCTGTGCGGCGAGGCGCGCGGGGCGGCCGACTATCTGGCGCTTGCCCGGCGTTACCACACGATCATCATCGTCGGCATCCCGAAGATGGGGCCGGAGAACCGCAACGAGGCGGCGCGCTTCGTCACCCTGATCGACGCGCTCTACGAACATAACGTCAAGCTGCTCGCCGCCGCCGATGCGGAACCGGCGGAGCTGTACGAGGCCGGCGACGGGCGCTTCGAGTTCGACCGCACGGTCAGCCGGCTGATGGAGATGCAGTCCCAGGCCTATCTGGCGGGCGGGCACGGCGTCCGCTGACCTGTGTGCCGGCGGAGGATGGACGGGAGCGCGGCTTTCGGCGATGAAACGGCCATCACGACAAGGGGATATGCGATGCGCCACCTGCTGTTCGCCACCGCCGCGCTGCTGAGCGCGCCGGCGCTGGCCGCGCCCGCCGCCACCGACTGGCATGCCGAGGGGCGGGCGATCTACGAACATGCGATTACGGTGCCGACCGTTGCCGGGCGCGGGCAGACCCCGGCGCTGGCGGCGTGGCTGAAGGAGCGGTTCGCCGCCGGCGGGCTGACCGACGTGGTCATCAAGCCCTATGACGGCGAGGCGGCGCTGATCCTGCGCTGGAAGGCGGAAGGCAAGCCTGTGAAGAAGCCGGTGCTGCTGCTCGCCCATATGGACGTGGTCGAGGCCAAGGCCGAGGACTGGTCGCGCGACCCGTTCAGGCTGGTCGAGGAAGGCGGCTATTTCTATGGGCGCGGCACCATCGACGACAAGCAGGGGGTGACGGCGATCACCACCGCGCTGCTGCGGCTGAAGGCCGAAGGGTTCCGCCCGAAGCGCGACATCATCGTGCTGTTCACCGGCGACGAGGAGACCGACGGCAAGGGCGCCGACCTGGCCGCGACCGAGTGGCGGGACCTGATCGATGCCGAATATGCGCTGAACGCCGATGCCGGCGGCGGGGCGAAGGACGAGGACGGCAAGATGCTCGGCTTTGTCCTGCAGACGTCGGAAAAGACCTATGCCGACTATACGTTCACCGTTCACAATTCGGGCGGGCACAGCTCGCGGCCCCGGCCGGACAACGCGATCTATGAACTGGCGGACGGGTTGAAGGCGCTGGCCGCCTATCGCTTCACCCCGATGCTGGACGACACGACGCGCGCCTATTTCCAGGAGCGGCAAAAGGCGGAGAAGGGCGCGCTGGGCGACGCGATGCGGCGCTGGCTGGCCAATCCCGAGGACGGCGATGCCGCCGACGCGGTCGAGGCCGACCCGATGGAGGTCGGCGGCACCCGCACCCGCTGCGTCGCGACCCGGCTGGAGGGCGGCCACGCCAACAACGCCCTGCCGCAAAGCGCCGTCGCCAACGTCAACTGCCGGATCTTCCCCGGTGTGACGCCGCAGGCGATCGAACAGGAATTGCAGGCGGTGGCGGGGCCGAAGGTGACGGTCAAGCTGGTCGGCGCGCCGAAATATGCCGGTGCGTCGCCGCTGACCCCGGAGGTGCTGAACGCCTACACCCGGACGGTGCACAAGCGCTTTCCCGGCGCGACGATCATCCCCAAGATGGAAGCCGGGGCGACCGACGGGCTGTACCTGCGCGCGGTCGGCATTCCGACCTATGGCGTCGACGGCGCGTGGATCGTCGCGCCCCAGGATGAGCGCGCCCACGGCAAGGACGAGCGGATGCCGGTCAAGGCCTTCTACGACGAGCTTGACCACTGGCGCGACCTGATCGCGGCGGTCGCCGGATAACAGGGCGGGGCGGACGATGATCGCGCGCGAGGCGGCGCTCACCTTCCTGACCGTGCTGCTGCTGATCGTCGGCGGACTGTGGTTCGCCGATGTGCTTGGCTGGCACCCGGTGCTGCTGCTTGCCATCGCGATCGTCGCGCTGCTGTTCGAGCGGCGGCGCTACGAGCGGCGGACCGGCGGGCAGCCGGGGCCGGAGTGGGAGCTGACCGGCGAAAGCTGGATCGACCAGAACAGCGGCCATATCGTCCGCGTCTGGTTCGACCCGGAGACTGGCGAGCGCCGCGAGGTCCGCAGCGAGCCGCCGCTGCACTGAGCCGGGCGCCCGGCTTGCCAGCCATCGGCGAACGGCGTTAGAGTTTGTTGCTTCAGGCGGATCGGTACCAGCCCGCGCCCCCACCCGGCCTCCCATATGATACTGCCGTTGGGAGGCCGGGTGGGGGCGCGGGCTGGTGCCGCTTGAACGGGACAAGCTTTAACCTTTACCATTCCACGGGATCGCCGGATGCAGAATTTGATCGACCCCAGCCATGACCAAGGTGGCGAGGATGCGGCTTCGCTCCGGCGGTTCAGCCACTATCTCGACACGCGATCGCTGCCGGTGGCGACGGCGTCGACGCGGCAGTGCCATGACGGCAGCCTGATGGCGCTGGTCGAACATGCCCCGGCCGAGGGCCTGACCTTCGAGCCGATCGACGATCTGGTCGTCAGCATCGTGATGAAGTCGGTTAGGACCAGGGTGGTCCGCGACATCGGCCGCGGCCGGCAGGAGTTTACCGAGGCCGCCGGCTGCATCCTGGTCACCCCGCCCAACCGCCGGTCCTACTGGTGCTTCGAGGGCGCGCCGCTGGTCCTGCACATCAGCGTGCCGTTCGCCAGGGTGCCGGACTGGCTGGGCGTGGCGGCGGACGCGCCGACCGCCTTTCCCAGCGCCCCGCTTTACGACCACCTCGTCAGCCAGATGGTTGGGCGGATGTGGAGCGCCAACCTGGCCGGCAACCGGTCCGAGGCGTTCTTCGACCACGCGCTGGGCGTGATCCTGAACCTGGTGCTGGTGCCGGACGCGCCGCCCGCCGCCCGCGCGGCGCCGCCGCTGGCCGCCTGGCGGTTGAGCCGGGCGATCGCGCTGATGAGCGCGCGGATGCGCGGCGGCGTCAGCGTCGAGGAACTGGCCCGCGCCGTCGACCTGTCGCCCGACCATTTCCTGCGCTCGTTCACCGCCGCGACCGGCCGGACGCCGTTCCAATGGCTGACCGAGCGGCGGATGGAGGCGGCCAAGGCGCTGCTCCAGCGCCAGGATATGCCGATCACGGACATCGCGCTGGACGTCGGCTATTCGTCGTCGGCACATTTTTCGGCGCGTTTCAGGAAGGTGACCGGCATGTCGCCGAGCATGTGGCGCGCGACCTTCCTCAACTGATCCGGCGTCAGGCGGCCGGCGGCGCGGAGGCCATGGCAAGGAGAAATTGCGCGTCCATGCGGTGGAACGGCGTGTCGTCTTCGCCGAGAAAATCCGACGGCCCTTCGCAGATCATCAGCAGTTCCGTGTCGACGGGGAAGCGCAGCGCGTCGTGGACCGCGCCCCGACGTTCCGAGATGTAGTCGCCCGCGCGATAAGCGCCGGTCTGCGGATGGGCGCCGTGCCCGGCGATCACGTAAATTTCCGCGCGCTCGACATGGCGGTGGCGGGGCAGCACAGCATCCTTTTCCGCCCGAATGATGACCGAGAAGCGGCCGGTTTCGGCGTCCGCCTTGATGACCTTCATCCGCACTCCGTCGGCCAGCGGCAGCCAGGGCAGATCGGCGCAATGGACGGTATCGCCGGCCGAATGGTTCATGATCGCTCTCCCTCTCCGGTCAGAATGTGTAACGGGCGCCCAGGCTCCATTCGCGCGGGCGGGCATACTGGCCCTCGATCTCGCCGATATTGTATTGGGCGAGGCCGGCGACGAGGTAGGTCGCGTTGGTCAGGTTGCGCCCGCCGAGGCTGATCGCCAGCCGATCGTCGACAGCGAGCGTGATCGCGGCGTTGAGCAGGTGATAGCCGGGCTGGCGCAGCACCGGCGTGTTGGCGCTGTCGACATAGAGCGACGCGCGGTAGCTCCAGTCGGCGCCGGGCCGCAGGGTCAGGGAGCCGCCGAGCGGGATGTCTAGGCCGATCGAGGCGCCGACCTGCCATTCCGACGTGCTGGGCAGCCGGCTGGCGAGGGTGATGCCCGACATCAGCGCCCGCTGGGTCAGCCGATCATAGCCGGCGTCGAGATAGGCGCCGAAGGCGGTGATCGTCGCGATCGGCGTCGGCCGCCAGGTCAGCTCCGCCTCCAGGCCCTTCAGCGTCGCGTCGCCGGCGTTGGTCAGCGTCGGCGCCGGGCCGTCGACCACCGAGATCTGCATGTCGCGATAGTCCGAATAGAAGGCGGCGGCCGAGAATTGCAGTTGGCGGTCCAGCAGCGACGCCTTCAGCCCGATTTCGAACGAGTCGACGAATTCCGGCGCGAAACGCGGGACCGACGGCGTGCCCGGCGCCAGCCGCTGCTCGTAACCGCCGCTCTTGTAGCCGCGCGCCCACGACGCGTAGGTCATCACGTCCGGCATCCAGCGGTAGCTGAGGTTGAGCGTCGGCGTCAGCTCGTTGGCCTCGAGATCGGGCGTGGCGCCGGTGACGAACGGCACCGGGCTGTCCCTGAGATCGAGGAAGATGCGCTGGACCGGATCGAGCAGCACGCCGATCACCTGCTGGTTGGCGAGGGTGTCGAAGCTCTTGCGCTCGTGGGTGAAGCGCAACCCGGCGGTGAGCTGGAGCCGGTCGGTCACGGACAGCGTCGCCTGCGCGAAGGCGGCGGCGGAGCGAGTAGCGAAGCCGCCGCCGGAACGGAAGATCACGTCCGGGAAGGCGACGACGTTCAGCGCGTCGCCCTTTTCCTTCATGTAGAACAGGCCGGCGACCCAATCGATACCGCTGCCCTTGCCGAGCAGCTGAAGCTCCTGGGTGAACTGGTCCTGATTCTGATCGTTCTTGGTTTCGATGCCGGGGTTGGCCGAATGGTCGGAATTGCTGGCCCAGAACGCGTCGAGGGTGCGGTAGGCGGTGATCGACTTGAGCGTCAGCGCGTCGCTCAATTGCCATTCGAGGTGGCCCGACGCCCCCCGGATCCTGAGCCGCGTCGTGTTGTCGAACGGGCGGCTGCCCTGGGAATCGAAGATGGCGTTGTCGGTGCGGTAGCCGCCGGCGGTGGCGAACGGGCCGCGGATGAACTGCTGGTCGATGCAGGCGGGGTTGCCGCTGTTGCCAAGCACGCTGGCGCCGCCGCATGCCGCCTGCAGGTTGGAAACCGCCTCTATCGAACTCGGCACCGGCGTGCCGGGGATGTTGGGGACGAGGCCGAGCAGCACACCCGGCATGGCGGTTTCGTCGATGTCGGTGATGTCGCCGGTCAGGGTGATCTTGAGATCGGCGGACGCCTGCCATTCGAGCACGCCGCGGGCGGCGACGCGGTCGATGTTGCCCATTGCCTTGCTGTCGTGGCTGCGGACATAGCCGTCGCGGTTCGCGGTCATCGCCGCGACGTTCAGCCTGAGCGTGTCGGAGAAGGGCAGGTTGACCGCGCCGCGCAGGTCGGCGCGGTCGTAGCGGCCGGTCTTCGCCTCGACATAGCCGCCGAACCGGCTGTCCGGCCGGGCGGTGCGGACGAGGATGGCGCCGCCGAGGCTGTTGCGGCCGAACAGCGTGCCCTGCGGCCCGCGCAGCACCTGCACCGAGGCGATGTCGACGAGGTCGAGCACGCTGCCGACGCTGCGGGCGATATAGACGTCGTCGACATACAGGCCGACGCCCGGTTCCGTGCCGAGCGAGGTTTCCGACGAGCCGACGCCGCGGATGAAGATCGACGCGGTCGAGCCGCCGCTGCCGGTCGGCGCGCCGGCCTGGAAGGTCATATTGGGGATCGCCTCCCCGACCTGGGCGAGAGAGTCGATCTGACGCCGCTCGATCGTGTCGGCGGACATGGCGGATACCGCGAGCGGGACGTCGGTCAGCCGCTCCTCGCGCCGGCGGGCGGTGACGACGAGGACGTCGCCGTCCGCCTCCGCCGCGCCGACGGCCTGACTCTGGGCCTGCGCCGGCATCACCGGCAGGGCGGCGCCGGACAGCGCCGCGGCGACGACAAGGCGCCTCGTTCTCGATATCGGCATCCGCACGGTTCCTCCCCCTCGATTATCGCTTTAGGCGGCACCGGCCCGCTCCCTCACCCGGCCTCCCACAAGATACTGCCATTGGGAGGCCGGGTGAGGGA
>NZ_SPHY01000031.1 GCF_004796535.1 Sphingomonas flavalba
GCGCCCGCCCGGCCGTGGCGACGACCGGCGCCAGGGCGGCCGTGGCGCGGCGCTCCGCCTGCTGGTAGGCGGCGAGCCCGGCCAGCGCCGCCGCCCGCCGTTCCGGCGATGCTGCGGTTTCGGCGCGCAGCAAGGCCAGGAACAGCGGCAGCGGACGCGGGCCATGTTGCGGCGCGGTATCGATTGATGCTAGGCGGGTCGCTTCACCATTACGGGACAGCGTCATGGCCAAAACTCGTTCGGGCGATTCGGGCGTCGTCATTGTCAAGAAATACGCCAACCGCCGGCTCTACAACACCGAGACGTCGAGCTACATCACGCTGGAGCATCTGGCGGCGATGACCCGCGAGGGCCGCGAGTTCAAGGTGGTCGACGCCAAGACCGACGAGGACATCACCCACAGCGTCCTGACCCAGATCATCATGGACGAGGAAGCGCGCGGCGAGACGATGCTGCCGGTCAACTTCCTGCGCCAGCTGATCGCGATGTACGGCGATTCGATGCAGGCGATGGTGCCGCAATATCTGGAAGCGTCGATGGAGGCGTTCCGCCGCAACCAGGCGCAGTTCCAGGACGCGATGAAGGGCGCCTTCGCCGGCGGCCCGTTCGCCGAGATCGCGCGCCGCAACATGGAAATGTTCGAGGCCGCCGCCGACGCGTTCAAGCGCGGCCGCGCCGCCGCGGCCGAAGCGCCGGGTGCGCAGGATGAGGAGATCGCCGCGCTGAAGGCCCAGCTCGCCGCGCTGCAGGCGAAGGTCGAGAAGCTTTAGGACGGATCGCCATCTTCTGAAGGGCGATCCGCCCTGGAGCGAGATCAGGCTGAACCGAAGCGCGTTCTTTCCTTCCCGTCATCCCGGCGAAAGCCGGGATCTCCCCATTTCCGCGTGATGCACCAGCAAGATCCCGGCTTTCGCCGGGATGACGGGGTGGGGGCGGCGTTGCGGTCTTGGTGATGGTGACGCATGCGATGGCGGGGCGATCGGGGTCGGCGCGGGGCCTGTGGATTGCCGCGCCGCTGCGCGGCTCGCAATGACGGGGTGGGTGGCCTGTGACGCGGAACGGCCGGCGGGTTGCCCCGTCGGCCGTGTTGCGTCCGTCATTTCGGGTGGGGTCAGGCGACCGCCTTTTCGGCGACGATCTCTTCGTCCGGATCGCGCAGCACATAGCCGCGGCCCCAGACCGTCTCGATGTAATTGTCGCCGCTGCAGGCGAGGCTGAGCTTCTTGCGCAGCTTGCAGATGAACACGTCGATGATCTTCAGTTCCGGCTCGTCCATGCCGCCGTAGAGATGATTGAGGAACATCTCCTTGGTCAGCGTGGTGCCCTTGCGGAGCGACAGCAGCTCCAGCATCGCATATTCCTTGCCGGTCAGGTGGACGCGGCTTCCGTCGACCTCGACGGTCTTGGCGTCGAGGTTGACCGCCAGCTTGCCGGTGCGGATGACCGACTGGCTGTGGCCCTTGGACCGGCGCACCACGGCGTGGATGCGGGCGATCAGTTCGTCGCGGTGGAACGGCTTGGTGACGTAGTCGTCGGCGCCGAAGCCGAACGAGCGCACCTTGGAATCCATCTCGCTGATGCCGGAGAGGATCAGCACCGGGGTTTGCACCTTGGCGGTCCGCAGCTTCTTCAGCACGTCGTAGCCGTGCATGTCCGGCAGGTTCAGGTCCAGCAGGATGATGTCGTAGTCATACAGCTTGCCGAGGTCGAGGCCCTCCTCGCCCAGGTCGGTCGTATAGACGTTGAGGCCCTCGGTCGTCAGCATGAGCTCGATCGCCTTGGCGGTCGTCGGCTCGTCTTCGATCAGCAACACTCGCATCAGGTCGTCCCCCGTTACGGCGCGACGGCGATCCCGCCCCGCTGCCCGCGGATAAATCATTAACCATTACGGATGTGAACGACAAACCTTAATATGGAATTAAGAACAACGGCGGGAATTTCTGTCCAGACCCGCATTTCACCTATTCATGGTGTGAACCGCGCCGGATTGCTTTTCCATAAATTGGCGATGATAAATTGTGTGCTAGGGAGATGCGGGCGCAGATAATCGCGGCGGAGATCGCGGTTTGATGGGGAGAGAAACCATGTCACTCGACGAATATAATCGGCACGCAACCTTGGGTCCGCTGGCTGGGCCCGCGACGTCGGCGGCGGCATCTGCTGGGCAAAGCGCTTATGAGGCAAGTCATGCCCGCCCGCAGTCTTGGGCGCAGTCCGGCTCTGTTTCGCATCGGCCGCGCCCGGAGCGGCCGCGCTGGATGCGGCGGAATCCACTGTCGCGGGGCATCGCAATTGTGCTTGTGGCGCAAGCTGGCCTTTCCGCGATATCGATGATGACGCGCCCCGGCTCGCCCGTGGCGGACCTTCTGTCATTGGGTTGCATTGTCATGACCGTAATTGGCGTCGTCGGGATTGGAGTTGGCGTCAAGGACCGGGTGCGCGGGCGCAAAACCGGCGGCGGCGACGAAGCCGCCGCGTCACCCGGGGAGGCAGACGCAGTTTCTGACCCGGAATAGCCGCGGGCGCTGCGCCGGCTGAGCTTGGGCGACGGCAGATAAGCCGCCGATCAGCGCGGGCAGTCGGCAAGTGCGGTCAACAGATGGTCGATCAGGACGGTAACCCGCGCCGGGCGCAATATGCCGGGCGGGGTGATCAGGTGCAGCGCAACCGGCGGGAAATGCCAGTCGGTCAGAATCGTTTCGAGCGCACCGCTGGCGATATCGGCGCCGACGATGAAATCGGGCAGCACCCCGATGCCCAGGCCGGCGCGTAGCGCGGGGAGCAGCGCGTCGCCGCTATTGGCAATGAGCGGGCCGGTGGGTCTGACCGCAACCTCGGCGCCGTCGGGGCCGGTGAACCGCCACAGGTTTGGCGTCGGCAGCAGCGAGTAACCAAGGCATGCATGTTCGCCCAGCTCCGCCGGGTGGTTCGGCCGGCCATGCCGATCGAGATAGGCCGGGGCGGCGACGATATGGCCGCTTACCGAGCCAACGCGCCGCGCGCGCAGCGAACTGTCCGGCAGGCTGGCGATCCGAAGGGCGATGTCGATTCCTTCGGCCACCAGATCGATCTTGGCATCGCTCAAGCGCAGGTCGATGGTGATGGCCGGATAGCGATGCAGGAAATCGGCGAGCGCGGGCGCCACCCGTTGCAAGCCGAAGGTCATCGGCGCGGCGAGGGTGACGGTGCCGCTGGGCGCGGTTGCTTCGTCGCGGGCGGCTTCTTCGGTGGCGTGCGCTTCGGCGAGGATGGTCTGCGCGCGCGGAGCGAGGGCGCGGCCAGCTTCGGTCAGCGTCAGACTGCGCGAGGTGCGGTGGAAAAGCTGGGTGCCGAGCGAGGTTTCCAACCGGGTTACCGCCTTGGACACGGTCGCCTTGGACAGGCCGAGCGTATCGGCGGCGGCGGTGAAGCTGCGCTGTTCGACGACGGTGGCGAAAATCGCCCAGGCTTCGAAATCGGGAAGGCGCATAAACAGAAACGATCCGTTTCTACTGTTTCTATTTTCGTTTTGATCATGGCCTCTATCTTGACGGCAAGCAAGCGGCCAACCCCGCTTCCCGGAGAGATAAGATGATTGAGAAACGCAGTTTTGAGAGCCTTGGCCACGCCGATCACGGCTGGCTGAACGCCCGGCACCATTTTTCGTTTGCGAATTACTATGAGCCGGCGCGCATGGGCTGGGGCAAGATCCGGGTCTGGAACGACGACGAGATCGCCCCGAACAGTGGCTTTCCCGCCCATCCGCACCGCGACATGGAAATCATCACCTATGTCCGGTCGGGCGCGATCACCCACAAGGACAGCATGGGCAACGAAGGCCGCACCGCCGCCGGCGATGTGCAGGTGATGAGCGCCGGCACCGGCGTGCGCCATGCCGAGTACAATCTGGAGGCGGAACCGACGACGATCTTCCAGATCTGGATCGAGCCGAAGCGGCTGGGCGGTGCGCCGAGCTGGGGAACGAAGCCGTTTCCCAAGAACAGCCGTTCCGGGCAGTTCGTGACGCTGGCGAGCGGCTTTGCCGAGGATATCGCCGAGGGCGGCGCGCTGCCGATCCGCGCCGACGCGCGGGTGCTGGGCGCGACGCTGAAGGCCGGCGAGACGCTGACCTATGCGGTGGGCGAGGGGCGGCATGCCTATCTTGTCCCGGCGACCGGCGGCGTCAGCGTCAACGGCGAGCGGCTGGCGGCGCGCGACGGCGCCGCGATCGGAGGCGGCCAGACGGTGACGATCACCGCCGACGCCGACAGCGAACTGGTTCTGGTCGACGCCGAATAGGCGTTGGCCCCGGCCCCGCGTGCGTCCCTCTCCCCTGCGCGCGGGGCCACCCCCCTCATTCTTCCAAACAGGAGTTCATGTAATGGCGAAGGTATTGGTGCTCTATTATTCCGCCTACGGGCATATCGAGGCGATGGCTGAGGCGGTTGCCGAAGGCGCGCGGGCGGCGGGAGCCACCGTCGACGTCAGGCGCGTGCCGGAAACCGTGCCGGAAGAGATCGCGCGCGGCGCCCATTTCAAACTGGACCAGGCGGCGCCGGTCGCCAAGGTTGCCGACCTGGCCGATTACGACGCGATCGTCGTCGGCACCGGCACCCGCTTTGGCCGCATCTCATCCCAGATGGCGGCGTTCCTCGATCAGGCCGGCGGGCTGTGGCAGTCCGGCGTGCTGCACGGCAAGGTCGGCGCCGCCTTCACGTCCAGCGCCACCCAGCACGGCGGACAGGAAACGACGCTGTTCTCGATCATCACCAACCTGCTGCATTTCGGCATGACCATCGTCGGCCTCGATTATGGCTTTCCGCAGCAGATGGGCCACGACCATGTGATCGGCGGCGCCCCTTACGGCGCGACGACGATCGCCGGCGGTGACGGCAGCCGCCAGCCGCACCCGGACGAGCTGGCCGGCGCCCGCTACCTGGGCAAGCGGGTGGCGACGACGGCGGCGAAGCTGGCCGCCTGACCACGACCGCGCGCGGCAAAGCCCTCTCCCGCCTGACGCGGGAGAGGGCCGGGCCGGCCATGGCCCTTGGCACGGCGTAGCGCCGCCAGGGGTCGGGCGGCGCGTGGCGGCGCATGGGCCGGCCAATACCCCCGCCCGCACGCAGGACGGGCAGGGGCGCTTCAGCGCCGGGCGGAGGTCCCGGCGCCGAACCGATAAACGAGCTGGCCGCCCTGCCACGCGCCGGCGGTGAGCAGCAGCAAGCCGGCCAGCCCGGCGGCCATCGCCGACAGCGCCGGCGACGGCAGCGCGGCGAGGCCGTCGCTGCGCAGCACCAGCGACGTGGCGTAGGCGGTGAACGCGCCGCCGATCAGCGTCATGTGGCGCAGCGCCACCGGCACGGCCTCTTCCGCCAGCGCGGCAAAATCGACCAGCCCCGCCGCCATCGCCGGGATCGCCAGGGCGACGCCGGCGGCGGTGCATAGCCAGGCCAGCGGCCATGCGGCGGCAACGCCGGCGAGCGTCAGCGCGTCGCCGGCCGTCGCCAGCGCCCACAGGGCGACCGGGAAATGCACCAGCATCGGGTGGATCGGGTGGCCGAACAGCCGCATCGCCGCCTGCCTAGGCCAGGTTGAGGACGGCGCCGGTCAGGCACAGCACGCCCGACACCGCGACAAGGGCGTGGATGACGACCACCGGCTTCGGCCCCGGCTTGCCGCGCAGGTGAAAGCTGGCGAGGAAAAAGCCGCCGAGCGCGGCGACGAGCAGCAGCACCAGCGCGAGCGCGGCACTGCCCCGTGCCCCGCCGAGCACCGCGAGCAGGGTCAGCACCAGCCCGGTCGCGCCGAGCGCGGCATGGACCAGCGACAGCGCCCACGGCGCCAGCCGGCCGCGTAGCACCGACGCGGCGAGGATCAGCCCGCCGACGGCGGCGACGGCAAATGATAGAAGCGCATAGCCAAGCATGTTTCCTCCCCTTCGCCGGCGCCTGTGCCGGCCTGTCACGGGGTTGGATGGCGGCGGGCGCGCCAGGTTCCCCGGCTGGGGCTTTCGCTTTGCCGCCGGGGGCGCCATATGCCGGGGATGCTGAGCGACCATGTCCTGTTCATCGACGGCGAGGCGATCGTCCTCGACAAGCCCGCCGGCCTGCCGGTCGACCCGCCGCGCGACGGATCGCTCAGCCTGGAGAACCATCTGGCCAGCCTGACCTTCGGCTTCCACCGCTGGCCGGTCGCGGTCCACCGGCTCGACCGCGACACCAGCGGCTGCCTGCTGCTCGCCCGCAACGCCAAGGCGCAGAAGCGCTTCGCCCAGACGTTCGAGGCCGGGCTGGTCGAGAAACACTATCTGGCGGTGGTCGACGGCGTGCCGGAAGCGGAGAGCGGTGTCATCGATCTGGCGCTGGCCAAGATCAGCAGCCGCGAGGCCGGCTGGCGGATGATCCCGGCGAAGAAGGGCAAGCCCGCCGTCACCCGCTGGACCCGGCTGGCTGAGCGGAACGGGCGGGCGCTGATCCGCTTCGTGCCGGAAACCGGGCGGACCCACCAGTTGCGCGTTCATGCCGCGTCCGGGCTGGGCATGCCGATCGTCGGCGACCCGGTCTACGGCAAGGGCGGCGGCGCGATGCTGCTCCACGCCAGCCACATCCGCCTGCCGCGCGACCCGAAGCCGCCGGTCGAGGCGAGCGCGCCGCTGCCCGAGCGGTTCCACGAGGCCGGGTTCAGTGCCTGAACCGTTCGCCCTGCCGGAGGATGCGATCGAGGAACGGTTCATCACCGCCTCCGGCCCCGGCGGGCAGAACGTCAACAAGGTGGCGACGGCGGTGCAACTGCGTCTCGACGTCTACGCGCTGCGCCTGCACCCGGCGGTGTTCGCGCGACTGAAGGCGCTGGCCGGCAGCCGTTGGACCCAGGACGGCGCGATCGTCGTCACCGCGCGCGTCCACCGCACCCAGGAGGCGAACCGGGCCGAGGCACGGACGCGGCTGGCGGCGCTGGTCGAAAAGGCGCATGTCGCCCCGGCGCGACGGGTCAAGACCCGGCCGGGCCGGGCGGCGCGCGAGAAGCGGCTGGAGGGCAAGGCCATCCGCGCCGCGGTGAAGAAGGGGCGGGGCCGGATCGCCCTCGACTGACAGGACGGGTTATGCATCATTTCGACATCGACAGCGCGGCGCCCAAGGTGGCGCTGTATCGCGAGATCGCCGGAGCGCTCGACGCGCTGACCGCCGATGAGCCGGACCCGGTCGCCAACATGGCCAATGCCGCCGCGCTGATCTGGGAATATCTGCCAGGCATCAACTGGGCCGGGTTCTACCGGCTGATCGGCGACGCGCTGGTGCTCGGGCCGTTCCAGGGCAAGGTGGCGTGTATCCGCATCCCGATGGGGCAGGGAGTGTGCGGCACCGCCGCCGCTGCCCGCGCGACCCAACTGGTCGCGGACGTCAATGCTTTTCCCGGCCATATCGCCTGCGATTCGGCATCGGCGAGCGAGCTGGTCGTGCCGATCGTCCATGCCGGGCGGCTGATCGGCGTGCTCGACATCGACGCGCCGACGCCCGGCCGCTTCGACGCGGAGGACGCCGCCGGCTGCGAGGCGCTGGTCGCGCTGCTCGCGCCGCGACTGGCCCGGAACGGGACGGCCTGAACCGCGCAAGCGCGTGGAGCGCCGGGCGGCGGCGTGGTAAACAGGCCGGCGACCGTATTCGTCGCCGGCGATCGCGCGGCGATGCGGCAGCGAGGGAGGATCCGATGGACGCAACCGCCCCGGCCGCGACTCTGGCCGCCGTCCTGCTGGCCGGCGCCGCCGCAGCCCAGCCACCGCCGCGCCTCCCTTATCAGCCGATGCCGCCGGCGCCGCCCGCCGCGTCGCCGGTCTACAGCCATGCCTATGACGGCGTGACCGCCGACGGCCGCGCCTATCACGGGACGTGGACCGGCACCTGGACCGGCAGCTATGACGACGCGCCGGTGGCGCAGTATCGCGGCCGTTACGACGGCGCCTATCGCGCCGTGCCGCCGCCGCCCTATTATCCGCCGCCACCGCCGGATTATGCGCCGCCGCCGCCGCCGGCCGCGCCCGCCGGGGGCTATGTGGCGGGCGGCTGGTATTACCCGGCGCCTGTCGTCACCACCATCGTCATCCAGTCGCAGCCGGTGCCGGTCGGTCGGCGCTGAGCGCGGTCGCGGCGCCTTAGCTCAGCCGGTCGATCGCATCGCTGTCGAGCGAGCCGGGGATGATCATCACCGGGCAGGGCAGGCTGCCCGCCGCGACGCCGGTGAAGTGGGTGACCAGCGGCCCCGGCCCGCCGGTCGCCGCCGCGCCGAGCACCAGCGCCGCGATGTCGGGGTTGGCGGCCAGCATCTCGCGCGCCAGCTTGATCGGGTCGCCCTGCCGCACGGTGATCGACGGGCGGATGCCGGATTCGGCGAGCAGGGTGCCGGCGGCGCCGGTGACCAGCGCCTCGGCGCGCAACCGCGCTTCTTCCTCTATGGTCGCCTGCACGTCGCCCCACTGGACGAATTCAGGCTTGGGCAGCAGCGCCAGTATCTGCACGCCGCCGCCGGTCTTGGCCGCGCGGCGGGCGGCGAACCGCAGCGCGCTTTCCGACTCGGCCGTTTCGTCGATCACCACCAGATAGGTGCGCATGCGTTTTCGTCGTCCCCCTCCGGTGAAAATCGTCCGGTGGCGCGAAGGTGAAGCATGACGGCGGCGCGCGCAAGTCATGGTCTTGACCGTTTTCGGGGCTTGGTCGAGAGAGGACGCCTGATCCGCTGCTCATGACGATTACGAGGATGTGCCCGCCCATGCCGATCGAACTGAAGATGCCGGCCCTGTCACCGACGATGGAGGAAGGCACGCTCGCCAAGTGGCTGGTCAAGGAAGGCGATACCGTCCAGGCGGGCGACCTGATCGCCGAGATCGAGACCGACAAGGCGACGATGGAGTTCGAGGCGATCGACGAGGGCACGATCGCGAAGCTGCTGGTTGCCGAGGGCACCGACAACGTGAAGGTCGGCACGGTGATCGCGGTGATCGCCGGCGAGGGCGAGGACGCGGCGGCGGCACCGGCACCGGCGGCGAAGCCCGCGGCATCCGAAGCGAAGGCGGAAGCGCCTGCGCCCACGCCGGAGGCGAAGGCCGACGCGCCGAAGCCGGCCCCCGCGCCGGCGGCACCGGCCGCGTCCGGCGACCGGGTCAAGGCCAGTCCGCTCGCCCGGCGGCTGGCCGAGGC
>NZ_SPHY01000032.1 GCF_004796535.1 Sphingomonas flavalba
CACCCGGCCTCCCACAAGATACTGCCATTGGGAGGCCGGGTGAGGGAGCGGGCCGGTGCCGCTTCCGCTTCCGCTTCAAGCGGACAAACTCTAGGGGCGGGGCAGGGCGGCTGCTTTCGGATTTCCGTGCGAAATATCGCGGCATCGCGGAAAAGCGCCCGCCGGGCCGACGCGGGGGCGGGAGGGCGGCCATCCGTAGCGGAACGCGGGTTCGGGATACGAGGCGGACGCGGTCAATTGCAATTGATTTGCAAGTGCAAAGATTTACAGGACTGGACAGTTGAAGCCTTAACTTATTCGGCCTAAGGCCCCGCCGAGTTCAACGCGCGCGGGTGCTTTGCGGCAATTTCGCGCATCCCGAAGCGGAGGAATGGATGGCCCGGAAAAAGATTGCCCTGATCGGTGCCGGCAATATCGGCGGCACGCTGGCGCACCTGGCGGCGAAGAAGGAGCTGGGCGACATCGTGCTGTTCGACGTCGTCGAGGGCGTGCCGCAGGGCAAGGCGCTGGACCTGTCGCAGTGCGGGCCGATCGAGGGCTTCGACGCGAAGATTACCGGCACCAATGACTATGCCGACATCGCCGGCGCCGACGTGATCATCGTCACCGCCGGTGTGCCGCGCAAGCCGGGCATGAGCCGCGACGACCTGCTGGGCATCAACCTCAAAGTGATGAAGGCGGTCGGCGAGGGCATCAAGGCCAACGCCCCCGACGCGTTCGTCGTGTGCATCACCAACCCGCTCGACGCGATGGTCTGGGCGCTGCGCGAATTTTCCGGCCTGCCGCACAACAAGGTGGTCGGCATGGCCGGCGTGCTCGATTCGGCGCGGTTCAGCCATTTCCTCGCCGACGAGTTCAACGTGTCGGTCAAGGACGTCAGCACCTTCGTGCTCGGCGGCCATGGCGATACGATGGTGCCGGTCGTCCAGTATTCGACCGTCGCCGGCATCCCGGTGCCCGACCTGGTCAAGATGGGCTGGTCGACCCAGGAGCGGATCGACGCGATCGTCCAGCGCACCCGTTCGGGCGGCGGTGAGATCGTCGGCCTGCTGAAGACCGGTTCGGCCTTCTACGCGCCGGCGACCAGCGGCATCGCGATGGCCGAAGCCTATCTGAACGACCAGAAGCGCCTGCTGCCGTGCGCCGCCTATGTCGACGGCGCCTATGGCGTCGACGGCCTGTATGTCGGCGTGCCGGTGGTGATCGGCGCCGGCGGTGTCGAGAAGGTTGTCGAGATTGCGCTCGACGACACCGCCAAGGCCAATTTCCAGACCTCGGTTGACGCGGTGAAGGGTTTGCTTGACGCCTGCAAGGCGATCGACGGCTCCCTGGCCTGATCCACATGCGCGGGGTCGCCCGGCGGCGGCCCTGTGCGCCCGACACAGCACCCGCCGCTGCGGCGTAGGCGAAGGACGAAGCGAACCCATGAGCATTCTTGTCGACAAGAACACCAAGGTCATCACCCAGGGTATCACCGGGGCGCAGGGCACGTTTCACAGCGAGCAGGCGATCGCTTACGGCACGCAGGTGGTCGGTGGGGTGACGCCGGGCAAGGGCGGCACCACCCACATCGGCCTGCCGGTGTTCGACACGGTCGGCGAGGCGGTTGCCGCGACCGGCGCCGACGCCAGCGTCATCTACGTGCCGCCGCCCTTCGCCGCCGATTCGATCCTGGAGGCGATCGACGCCGAGGTGCCGCTGATCGTCTGCATCACCGAGGGCATCCCGGTGCTCGACATGGTGAAGGTCAAGCGGTCGCTGTCGGGATCGAAGTCGCGGCTGATCGGGCCGAACTGCCCCGGCGTGCTGACCCCCGGCGAGTGCAAGATCGGCATCATGCCGGGCAACATCTTTTCCAATGGATCGGTCGGCGTCGTCTCGCGTTCAGGTACGCTGACCTATGAGGCGGTGTTCCAGACGACCAACGAGGGGCTGGGCCAGACCACCGCCGTCGGCATTGGCGGCGATCCGGTCAACGGCACCAACTTCATCGACGTGCTGGAGTTGTTTCTGGCCGACGAAGCCACCAAGTCGATCATCATGATCGGCGAGATCGGCGGTTCGGCCGAGGAGGAGGCGGCGCAGTTCCTGATCGACGAGGCCAAGCGCGGGCGCAAGAAGCCGGTCGTCGGCTTCATCGCCGGGCGCACCGCCCCGCCGGGACGCCGCATGGGCCATGCCGGCGCGATCGTGTCCGGCGGCAAGGGCGGCGCCGACGACAAGATCGCGGCGATGGAAGCCGCCGGGATCACAGTGTCGCCAAGCCCGTCCGAACTGGGCACGACGCTGGCCCGGGTGCTGAAGGGGTAACGGGGCCTGAACCTTCCGCCTTGAGGCGGGGATTCGGGATTGCGTGTTTCAAGGTCCCGGCTTCCGCCGGGACGACGAGGTGAAGATGGGTATCGAAGGCCAGGACTTCAGTTTCGTCGAAGGCGCCAGCCCTTCGTTCGTCGAGGCACTCTACCGCCGTTACGCGGCCGACCCGGCGTCGGTCGACGCCGGCTGGCGCGCATGGTTCGCCGGGCTGGAAGCCGCCCATGACGGGCCGAGCTGGAAGCGGCACAACTGGCCGCCGGCCGACACCGACGCGCTGACCGCCGGGCTTGACCCGACGCAGATGGCGCCGGCGCCGGCCGCGCCGAAGCGGGACGCCCGCGCCGCCGCCCCGGTCGACAGCGACGCGATCGCGCGCGCGGCGGCGGATTCGATCCGTGCCCAGATGCTGATCCGTACCTACCGCGTGCGCGGGCATCTGGCGGCGAAGCTCGACCCGCTCGGCCAGTCCAAGCGCGAGCTGCCGGCCGACCTGATGCCGGAATATCACGGCTTTTCCGGCGCCGACCTCGACCGGCCGATCTACCTGGGCGGCACGCTGGGCCTGGAATACGCGTCGGTGCGCGAGATCGTCGCGATCCTGACCGCCAATTACTGCGGCTCCGTCGGCCTGGAGTACATGCACATCGCCGACGTCGAGGAGCGGCGGTTCCTGCAGGACCGGATGGAGGGCAAGAACAAGGAGATCGAGTTCACGCCGGAAGGCAAGAAGGCGATCCTGTCCAAGGTCATCCAGGCCGAGCAGTATGAGGCGTTCCTTGGCCGCAAATATGTCGGCACCAAGCGCTTCGGCCTGGACGGCGGTGAGGCGATGATCCCCGCGCTGGAGGCGGTGATCAAATATGGCGGCCAGTACGGCGTGCGCGAGATCGTTTACGGCATGGCGCATCGCGGCCGGCTGAACGTGCTCGCCAATGTGATGGCCAAGCCGTTCCACGTCATCTTCCACGAGTTTTCCGGTGGCTCCGCCAACCCGGAGGATGTCGGCGGATCGGGCGACGTCAAATACCATCTCGGCACATCGGCCGACCGCGAGTTCGACGGGATCAGCGTCCACATGTCGCTGGTGCCCAACCCGTCGCACCTGGAGGCGGTGAACCCGGTGGTGCTGGGCAAGGCGCGCGCGCAGCACATGGTGCAGGACGAGCCGGGTAAGCACGGCCGGGTGCTGCCGGTGCTGATCCACGGCGACGCGGCGTTCGCCGGCCAGGGCATCGTGTGGGAATGCCTGAGCTTTTCCGGCATTCGCGGCTACAATACGGGCGGCTGCGTCCACTTCATCATCAACAACCAGATCGGCTTCACCACCAGCCCGCAATTCGCGCGCTCCTCGCCCTATCCATCGGACGTGGCGAAGGGGGTGCAGGCGCCGATCTTCCACGTCAACGGCGACGATCCCGAAGCGGTGACCTTCGCCTGCAAGATAGCGATCGAATTCCGCCAGACCTTTGGCCGCGACATCGTCATCGACATGTGGTGCTATCGCCGCTTTGGCCATAACGAGGGCGACGAGCCGAGCTTCACCCAGCCGCTGATGTACGAGCGCATCCGCAAGCACCCGAAGGTCAGCGCGGTCTATGCCGAGCGGCTGAAGGGCGAGGGCGTGGTCGACGACGCGTTCGTCGAGAAGGCGGGCGCCGATTTCGTCGCGCTGCTCGACGACGAATTCGCCGCCGCCGCCAGCTACAAGGCCAACAAGGCGGACTGGTTCACCGGCCGCTGGTCCGGCCTGCACAAGCCGGCCGACAGCGGCAGCGAGCACCGCGAGGTCAAGACGGGCATCACCGCGAAGCTGTTCGACAGCCTGGGGCGGACGCTGACCACGGTGCCGGAAGGGCTGACCATCCACAAGACGCTGGGCCGGATCCTCGACGCCAAGCGGGCGATGTTCAAGTCCGGCGAGGGATTCGACTGGGCGACGGCGGAGGCGCTGGCGTTCGGCGCGCTGCTGTCCGAAGGCTATAGCGTGCGCCTGTCCGGCCAGGATTCCGGCCGCGGCACGTTCAGCCAGCGCCACGCGGTGTGGGTCGACCAGAAAAACGAGGCGCGCTACGTGCCGCTCGACCAGGTGCCGCACGGGCGCTTCGAGGTGCTCGACAGCCCGCTGTCGGAATTCGGCGTGCTCGGCTTCGAATACGGCTATGCGCTGGCCGACCCCAAGACGCTGGTGCTGTGGGAAGCGCAGTTCGGCGACTTCGCCAACGGCGCGCAGGTGATCATCGACCAGTTCGTCGCCTCGTCCGAGGCGAAGTGGCTGCGCGCCAACGGCCTGGTGATGCTGCTGCCCCACGGCTATGAAGGCCAGGGGCCGGAGCACAGCTCCGCGCGGCTGGAGCGGTTCCTGCAACTGTGCGCCAGCGACAACATGCAGGTCGCCAACTGCACGACGCCGGCCAATTACTTCCACATCCTGCGCCGGCAAAACCTGCGGACCTTCCGCAAGCCGCTGGTGATGATGACGCCAAAGTCGCTGCTGCGCCACAAGATGGCGGTATCCGACGCCGACGCGTTCATCGGCGACAGCGGCTTCCGCATGATCCTGCCCGACCCGACCGGGCCGGAGGACAAGGCGGTCAAGCGGCTGGTGCTGTGTTCCGGCAAGGTCGCCTACGACCTGATCGAGGCGCGCGACGCGGCGGCGGACGAGGACATCGCGATCGTCCGCATCGAGCAGCTCTATCCGTTCCCGAGCGAGGCGCTGGTTGCGCTGCTGAAGCGGCTGACGGCGCTGGACAATGTCGTCTGGTGCCAGGAGGAGCCGAAGAACAACGGCGCCTGGTTCTTCGTCGAGCCGCTGATCGAGCAGTGCCTGAAGCAGGCGGGCACCAAGCCGAAGCGGGCGCGCTATGCCGGGCGGGCGGGGTCCGCCTCGCCGGCGACCGGTCTGATGAAGCGCCACCTGGCCGAGCAGGGCGCGCTGATCGCCGAGGCGCTGGGCCACAGCGTGCGCGAAGAGATCAAGCGCCAGAAGAAGGGCTGAACCGAACGGTGGCGCCTGTCCTTGCCCTGCTGCTGCTGCCGGCGCCGGCGAGCGTCGACCTGGCGGCGTTCACCTGGTTTCCGTTGAAGCCGGTGGCGGGCGAACGCGCGGCGATCGGCGTCGCGCGGGCGGCGGATGATGGCGCCGGGCGGCGGGTGGCGACGCTGCAGATCGGCCGGGCCGAGGGCGCGGGGGTGGACAACCCGCTGCTGGTGGTCGACGCCGATTGCGCCGGCGAGCGGCTGCGCCGGATCGATGCGTTCAGCGTCGACCATGCGCTGACCACCGCGACGCCGGTCGATGCGGCGCTGGCCGGGGCGATGCGGGTGCCGCCGGCTTCGGACGGCGGCGGCGCCATGCTATTCGACGATTACGAGGCGCTGGGCGCGGCGTTGCGCTGGGCCTGCGACGATGATGCGCTGGCGGTGGCGCGGGCCGTGCCGCTGGCGGATTTGAAGCGGAAAGACAGTTTCACCAAGCGCGGCAACTGAAGCGCGGAGCAGAGGACAGGACATGGCGACCGACGTGAAGGTGCCCGTGCTGGGCGAATCGATCAGCGAAGCGACGATCGGCGAGTGGCTGAAGCAGCCCGGCGATCCGGTGAAGGCCGACGAGCCGGTCGTCAGCCTGGAAACCGACAAGGTGGCGGTCGAGGTGCCGGCGCCGGTGGCGGGGGTGATGGGCGCCCATGCCGCGCAGGTCGGCGATACCGTAACCGTCGGCGCGGTGATTGCGATTATCGAGGCAGGCGGTGGCGCCGCCGCTGCCGCGCCGGCCCCGGCCGCCGCCACGGCCGCGCCGGTGGAGGCCAAGGCGGCTGAGCCGGAAGCGAGCGAGCGGACCCTGTCCCCGGCGGTGCGCCGGGTGGTGCTGGAAAAGGGGCTGGACCCGAGTTCGATCAAGGGCACCGGCAAGGACGGCCGGCTGACCAAGGAGGACGTGCTGCGCGCCGCCGAGGCGAAGCCGGCCGCCGCGCCGGAAGCGGAGGACGCCGCCCCGGCGCCGGTCGCCGCGGCCGCCGCCGGCGAGCGGCGCGAGGAGCGAGTGCGGATGACCCGCCTGCGCCAGACCGTCGCCAAGCGGCTGAAGGAGGCGCAGAACACCGCCGCGATGCTGACGACGTTCAACGATGTCGACATGTCGGCGGTGATGGAGGCGCGGGCGAAGTACAAGGACCTGTTCGAGAAGAAGCACGGCGTGCGGCTGGGCTTCATGGGCTTCTTCGTCAAGGCGGCGTGCCAGGCGCTGAAGGACATTCCGGCGGTCAACGCCGCGATCGAGGGCGACGAGATCGTCTACCGCGACTATGTCGACGTGTCGGTCGCGGTGTCGGCGCCGACCGGGCTGGTCGTGCCGGTGGTGCGCGACGCGCAGGCGATGTCGGTCGCCGAGATCGAGCGGACGATCGGCGATTTCGGCCGCCGCGCCAAGGACGGCACGCTGAAGATCGAGGAGATGAAGGGCGGCACCTTCACCATTTCCAACGGCGGCGTGTTCGGATCGCTGATGTCGACGCCGATCATCAACCCGCCGCAGGCGGCGGTGCTGGGCCTCCACCGGATCGAGGACCGCCCGGTCGTCCGCGACGGGCAGGTCGTCGTCCGCCCGATGATGTATCTGGCGCTGAGCTACGACCACCGGCTGATCGACGGCCGCGAGGCGGTGACCTTCCTCGTCGCGCTGAAGAACGCGATCGAGGACCCGACGCGGCTGCTGATCGACCTGTAAGGATTGCCAAGTATCGCCGGCGGCGGCGCGGAAGGAGCTTTTCATGGCTGACTATGACTATGACGTCCTGGTGATCGGGGCCGGCCCCGGCGGCTATGTCGCGGCGATCCGGGCGGCGCAGCTGGGGTTGCGTACCGCCTGCGTGGAAAGCCGCGAGACGCTGGGCGGGACCTGCCTGAACGTCGGCTGCATTCCGTCCAAGGCGCTGCTCCACGCGTCCGAGCTGTACGAGGCGGCGGCGGGCGGGGCGCTGGCCAAGCTGGGCATCAAGACCGGCGCGGTCAGCCTGGACCTGGCGGCGATGCACGGTCAGCGCACCGACGCGGTCAAGGGGCTGACCGCCGGCATCGCCTTCCTGTTCAAGAAGAACAAGGTCGAGTGGCTGAACGGCCATGCCGCCTTCGCCGGCACGGATTCGGTCAAGGTCGGCGACCGCACGATCAGGGCGAAGAATATCGTCATCGCCACCGGATCGTCGGTGACGCCGCTGCCCGGCGTCGAGGTCGACCAGAAGGTCGTCGTCGATTCGACCGGCGCGCTGGAGCTGGGCAAGGTGCCGGAGCATCTGGTGGTGATTGGCGGCGGCGTGATCGGGCTGGAACTGGGCAGCGTGTGGCGCCGGGTCGGCGCCAAAGTGACCGTCGTCGAGTTCCTCGACCAGCTGCTGCCGGGCATGGACGGCGAGATCCGCAAGGAGGCCGGCCGGCTGTTCAAGAAGCAGGGCATGGAGCTGAAGCTGTCGACCAAGGTCACCGGCGTGAAGGTGAAGGGCGGCAAGGCCACGCTGACCGTGGAGCCGGCGCAGGGCGGCGCCAGCGAGACGATCGAGGCCGATGCCGTACTGGTATCGATCGGCCGGCGGCCGAACACCGATGGACTGGAGCTGGCGGCGGCTGGGCTGGCGACCAACCAGCGCGGGCAGATCGAGGTCGACCACCAGTTCCGCACCGCGACGCCCGGCATCTGGGCGATCGGCGACGTCGCGCCCGGCCCGATGCTGGCCCACAAGGCGGAGGACGAGGGCATCGCGGTTGCCGAGAACATCGCCGGGCTGACCGGCATCGTGAACCACGACGTGATCCCGTCCGTCGTCTACACCGCGCCGGAGATCGCCGGCGTCGGCCTGACCGAGGAGCAGGCGAAGGAACGCGGCGAGATCAAGACCGGCAAGTTCCCGATGGCGGCGAACAGCCGCGCCAAGACCAACCACGAGCCGGACGGCTGGGTGAAGGTGATCGCCGACGCCAAGACCGACCGGGTGCTGGGGGTATGGATGATCGCCTCCGTCGCCGGCACGATGATCGCCCAGGCGGCGCAGGCGATGGAATTCGGCGCGACCAGCGAGGATATCGCCTATACCTGCCACGCCCACCCGACCCATTCGGAAGCGGTGAAGGAAGCGGCGATGGCGGTGACCGGCAAGCCGATCCACATGTGACCGGGCGGGCCGGGTGGCCCGCGATCCGCGTCGGCGCGTGGATTGCCGCGCCCCCTGCGGGGGCTTGCAATGACGGGGGATGTGGCGTGCGGGCGCGGTTTTGCGGACGGATCGTCGCGCGCGGCCGTGCGGCTTCGCCTTGCGGGGCGGGCGCGGCGAGGGGCCGGCCATGGATCGACATCGTTCAGCCGGCGTTTGTCGGGGGTGGTGCCGGTGCGGGCGCCCGTCGCAACGATGGAGATACCGATGAAGATGCTGCTGATCGCCGCCGCCTTCGCCCTTGGCGGCGCGGCCGTCGCGCAGGACCAGCCGGCCGCCGAGGCCGCGCCGGCCGAAGCGGCACCGCCGGGCGCCGCCGAGCAACTGCCGCCGCCGTCGGTG
>NZ_SPHY01000033.1 GCF_004796535.1 Sphingomonas flavalba
CTTGGGGAAATAGGGCCGCAGACGATCCATCTGCTCGTCACTCAGCCAGTACAGGTCGCTCATGCTCAGTCTCCTTACGGAGCCTGAATCAGATCGAGCCTCTCACATCAATGGGTCCTGAGCCTAGCTGGCGGTTCGTGGAGGTGCCGTTCCGCCGGGCGGCGACAATGCCGCTGCGCCGCTTCGTGCCGATTGTCCTGGCCGGCACGGTGCTGCTGCTCGCGATCGGCATGGTGTTGCACGTCAAACAGGGTTTCCCGCGCTGGACCTTCCCGAACATAGCGCATTCGGGAGATGTCCTGTTCTCGTATAACGAACGCATCCGTCGCTATTCGACCGGCGCGTTTCCGGACAACGGCCGGGCCAACTACCTGCTTGTCGGCAATAGCTACGGCCGTGATGCCGGAAACCTGCTGCTCGAGGCCGGGGTGGTTGAGAACCGCAATCTCGTCTATGTCGAGGGCTATCCGGACACGCCGGCCGGACGGCCGGTTTCGGCGGAGGAGCGCCGGCTTTATGCCACGGCGACGATGGTGATTGTCGCCCTGTTTGACCAGGACGCGCGCGAAGTGGCGCGGATCGGCAAGGTGCTGTCGGGGCTGACCGCCGCGCCGGTGGTGTTCATCGGATCGAAGAATTTCGGATACAACATCAATCCGTTCGGCCGAGTGCCGATGCGCGACAGGGAGGCAAGCCACGCGGCGGTGCCGGGCGAGATGGTGCGCGCGAATGACGCCCTGGTCCGCGCGTTGCCGGCGGCGCAGTATCTCGACCTGATCAGGCTGCTCGGGACGGACGGCAGGCATATCCGCTTCTTCGACGATGCCGGCAACCCGATGACCCCCGACCGGCGGCACCTGACCCGCTATGGCGCGCTGTACCTTGCCGCGCGGTTGCGGGAACGCCAGCCTGCGGCTTGGCGGACGATCGAGACCGGGGTGGCGCGGTAGGCTCAGGCGGCGGCGAGCGCGCGGTTGGCGGCGGCCAGCGCGGCGGCCAGCACCTCCGCATAGGGGGCGCGGGCGTCTAGGTCGACGATCGGCGCCCCGCTGAAGCGGAGCAGTGGGGTGGCGGCGACCTTGCGTTGGATCAGCGGGCGGGCGTGGTCGGGCTTGCGGGCGAGGGCGGTTTCGACATCGACGTTGAGGCGGATGACCAGGGTCGGCCGGTGTTCGGCCATCCAGGCGTAGAGCGCGCGTTCCTTCGCGGCGAGGCGGCGGACCGCCCAGCCCTCCGCCCGCGCTGCCGACAGCGCCGGGCCGTCGTAGAAGCCGGGGACATCCACCTGCGGATAGCGGTCGGTGAGGACGGTGACGCCCTGGCGGCGCAGCGCCAGCGTGCGCAGGAAGCGGCGGCGGCGGACCAGCGAATAGCGGTAGAGGACGAGAGCGGTCGCCAGGCCGGGGATCTTCGCGTCCTTGTCGCGGGCCTGGCCGGCCTTGCGGCTGAGGAAGCCCTCCAGCAGCGGGCCGATGAGCGGCCAGCGCTTGATCCGGTTGCCGAGATCGCCGGTGCCGAGGCCGAGATAGCACAGCTCGACCCGGCGACCGTCGGCGCGCAGGGCCTTCAGCAGGTCGGCGGTGACGGTCGACTTGCCGGACCCGTCGGTGCCGACGACGGCGATCAGCGGCGCCAGCGCCTCCGTTTCCGCCACCGTCAGCTAAGGTCCTTGAAGAAACCGCCCATCTTCATGCCGCCGATGATGAAGCGGACGACGACCAGCGCGCCATAGGCCTTGAACCACGGGATCTGATGCGCGGGCACGGCGGCCGGATCGAAGCCGACGCGGGCGAAGGCGTAGAGGGCGATCGCGGTGGCGAGCAGGAACAGTTTGTTCTGTTCCCGCCAGATCATCCGCCGCCACCAGAACGGGTATTTGGGCTTCACCCAGCCGTGGAGCCGGGGGAGGAGGGCCGGCACGTCCTTGGCCCAGGCGGTGTGGGCGGCGCCGAACTTGTCGCGCAGATATTCCTCCTCGTAGACCGAGATACGTTCGTAGACGAGGATGGCGAGCAGAAACACGATCGCGCCGTAGACCCACGAGCCGGTCAGCATCGCGATGCCGGTGAAGTTGAGGATGCGGCCGACATAGAGCGGGTTGCGGACCAGCGAGTAGGGGCCGGTGGTGTTCAGCTCCATCGCCTCGGCGGCGACCTTGGCGCGGCCGGATGTGCCGAGGGCGGCGAAGCCGGAGGTGACGACGCGGACGAGGGCGCCGGAGGCGGCGACCGCGAAGGCCAGCCAGAACCAGGCGCAGTTGGCCTGCGCATCGGCGAACGGGCCGCTGATGCCGGTGCACCAGACGATCACCGCGCCGACGGCGATGATGGTGTAGATGTAGAGGCCACGAACGAAGAACAGCCGCTTGCCGCTGCGGGCCATTTCTTGCTGGTACATGATCGGGCAGTCCTTCCGCGCTGTGGTGCCGGCTCCCCTAGCCAATCAGCATGCGTCGCGCCATATGACAATGCCATGACGGTGACGGGCGGCTGGACCGCGATCATCCTTGCCGGCCAGCGACCGGGGGCCGACCGGCTGGCCGAGGCGTTCGGCGAAACATATAAGGCGCTGATCCCGGTCGGCGGCGTGCCGATGGTGGCGCGGGTGGCGGAAACGCTGCTGGCGGTGCCGGCGATCGGGCGGATCATCCTGTTGTCGCAGGAGCCGGCGGTGCTGCGCCCGGCGCTGCCCGACGACCCGCGCATCGGCTATGCGACGGCGGGGGCCGGGATAGCGACGAGCATCGAGGCGCTGACCGGGGGCGAGGCGCCGTGGCCGGTGTTCGTCACCACTGCCGACCACCCGCTGCTGAGCGTGGAGATGGTGACGGCGTTTCTCGACGGGGCGGGCGACGGCGACGTCGCGGTGGCGGCGGTCGAGCGGCGGACGATGCTGGCGCGCTACCCGGAGACGAAGCGGACCTGGCTGCGCTTTCGGGACGGGGCGTGGTCCGGCGCCAACCTGTTCGCGCTTCGGACCCCGGCGGCGGCGAAGGCGCTCGCCCTGTGGGCGGAGGCGGAGCGGGACCGCAAGACGCCGTGGAAGCTGTTCCGCCATTTCGGGCCGGTGCTGGCGTTGCGGGCGATCAGCCGGACGATCGGCTTTGCCGCAGCAATCCGGGCGGCGGGGCGGCGCAGCGGCTTTGCGGCGACGCTGGTGCCGCTCGACGACGCGGAGGCGGCGATCGACGTCGACAAGGTCAGCGACCACGCGATGGCCGAGGCGATCTTATCAACTAGGTTATCAGGTGTGACACACGGCTGAAACATTGCGCGGATAGAGGTGATGCCCTGCGATAAGTAACGGGGCGCACCCTGCCATGAATCCGATCACGTCATCGTTGATAAGCGATGAGACGAAGCATTCCCTGCGCGTCATGCTGGTTGCGAAACATGCGTTGTGGCAGGGAGGTCTGCACCCGGAGGACGGGAATCATGCCCCTTATCATGCCGAGATTCGCGAAGTATTGCGCGGTATGGGATTGCAACTGACGGTTGCCGATTCCTACGCCGCGCTGTTCGGCACGCCGGATGTCGATTTCGTCTTTCCATTGCTGAACCGCGGTGGTTTCCTGAATTCGGAGATGCTGCTGCCGCTGCTGTGCACGCGCGCCGGCATTCCGTTCCTGGGCGCCAGCCCGATCCTGCGCGGGCTGGGCGACGACAAGCATCTCGCCAAGCTGGAGGCGCAGGCGCGCGGCGTGCCGACCGCGCCGTGGGTGCTCTACCGCCGCGGCGCGCCGGTGCGCGAAGGCGCCTGCCCGATGAGCGCGCGGATGGTGGTGAAGCCCAACGCGTCGTCCGCGTCGTGGGGCGTGCGCGACGCCGATAGCTGGGCCGGGGTCAAGGCGGCGGTCGAGGCGATCCACGCCGAGGGCCATGACGCGATCGTCGAGCCGTTCGTCGCCGGCAGCGACATAGAGGTGCCGGTGATCCTGCAGGGCGGGGTGCCGGTGATCCTGCCGATGATGCAGTTCGCCCAGGCCGACCCGACGCTGCTGCGCACCTATGATGAGAAGCGCGACCTAGCCGAGGGCGGCCAGCGTTACGAGACCGTCGCCTATGAGGACGCCCGCTGGCAGCCGCGCGTCGCCGAGCTGACCCGCTGGATGGCGGAGGTGTTCCACCCGTTCGACTATGGCCGGTTCGAGTTCCGCTACGACGTGGAGCGTGACGAGATGCTGTTCATGGAAGTCAACCTGAACTGCAACCTGTGGTCGAAGAAGGCGTTCGCCGGGTCGGCGGCGCTGGCCGGCCTCAGCCATGCCGAACTGATCGAGACGATCCTCGCCGAGAGCCTGCTGCGCCAGGGGCTGATGGCGCGCGACCAGGCGCTGGCGGCCTGAACGCCGTGGCGCTGCCCCCGTTCACCGCGATCGTCCTTGCCGCCAGCCGCGCCGGGGATGCCGACCCGCTGGCGGTGGCGGCGGGCGTGTCGCACAAATGCCTGGTGCCGGTCGCCGGCCAGCCGCTGATCGTTCATGTCGTCGCCGCGCTGGCGCGGGTGCCGGGGGTGGAGCGGGTGCGGATCGTCGTCGAGCCGGCGGCGTTCGCGGCGGTGCGCGCCGTCGCTACCGGCCTTGGCGTCGCCGTCGAGCCGGTCGTCGCGGCGGACAATCTGGCCGACAGCGTCCGCGCCGGGGCCGAGGGCATTGCCGGGCCGCTGATCGTCACCACCGCCGACAACGTACTGCTGAGCCCGGACGCGGTGCGCGCGATGCGCGTCGCGCTGCACGGCGGCGCCGAGGGCGCGGTGGCGCTGACCACCCGCGCCGCGGTGCTCGCCGCCCACCCGGACGGGCAACGGCGGTTCCACCGGTTCCGCGACGACGCCTATTCCAACTGCAACCTCTACGCGCTGGCCGGCGCGCAGGCTCTGTCCGCCGCCGACGCGTTTCGCGGCGGCGGGCAGTTCGCCAAGAAGGCGGGGCGGATCGTCGCCGCATTCGGGCTGGCCAACCTGCTGCTGCTGCGGCTGGGGGTGCTGAGCGCCGACGGGGCGATGCGGCGGATTTCCCGCCGGTTCGGCGTCACCATCCGCGCGGTAGTGCTGCCCGACGGCGCCCAGGCGATCGACGTCGACAACCCCCGCACCCACGCGATTGCCGGCGAATTGCTGGCGATGCGCGCGCCGGCGCCGCTCGACGCGGCGGCGTAGGGGCGGAGAGCGCGGGCTGCGAGGGTTTCAGATGTTCAGAGCCAATATGACATAGGCTGACGTTCGTGAAATGTTAGTTCTTAGGCTCAGGACCCATTGATGTGAGAGGCTCGATCTGATTCAGACTCCGTAAGGAGACTGAGCATGAGCGACCTGTACTGGCTGAGTGACGAGCAGATGGATCGTCTGCGGCCCTATTTCCCCAAGAGCCACGGGAAGCCGCGGGTTGACGATCGGCGGGTGTTGAGCGGT
>NZ_SPHY01000034.1 GCF_004796535.1 Sphingomonas flavalba
CTCCGTAAGGAGACTGAGCATGAGCGACCTGTACTGGCTGAGTGACGAGCAGATGGATCGTCTGCGGCCCTATTTCCCCAAGAGCCACGGGAAGCCGCGGGTTGACGATCGGCGGGTGTTGAGCGGTATCGTATTCGTGAACCGCAACGGGCTACGCTGGCGCGATGCGCCCAGGGAGTACGGCCCCCACAAGACGCTGTACAACCGGTGGAAGCGATGGGGCGATATGGGCGTGTTTCTTCGCATGATGGAAGGGCTGGCTGCTGAAGGTGCCGAACCAGCGACGGTCATGATTGATGCGACCTATTTGAAGGCGCACCGCACGGCTTCGAGCCTGCGGGTTAAAAAGGGGATCTCGGGCGGCTGATCGGCCGCACCAAGGGCGGCATGAACACCAAGCTTCACGCCATCAGCGACGCCAACGGCCGTCCCTTAAGCTTCTTCATGACGGCCGGGCAAATCAGCGACTACACCGGAGCTGCAGCTCTGTTGGACGACTTGCCCAAAGCGAAATGGCTGCTGGGTGACCGCGGCTATGACGCCGACTGGTTCAGAGAGGCTTTGCAGGCAAAGGGCATCAAGCCCTGCATTCCGGGCCGCAAATCCCGGCTTCAACCCGTCAAATACGACAAGCGTCGGTACAGACGCCGTAACCGCATCGAGATCATGTTCGGCCGTCTCAAGGACTGGCGCCGCGTCGCCACGCGCTACGACCGGTGCCCGCAGGCCTTCTTCTCCGCCATCGCACTCGCAGCAACCGTCATCTTCTGGCTCTGATCAATGGGTCCTG
>NZ_SPHY01000035.1 GCF_004796535.1 Sphingomonas flavalba
TCGGTCAGGTCCCCGCCGGGACCTATTACGTTCAGGCGGTTTTGCACAAATACGACACGTATAATCTGTCGAACGGCAAGACGGTGAAGCTGCCGGCGGCGCGTGGCGCGGGGCAGAACTGGCGGCTTGAGCCGGGCAACGTGATCAGCAAGCCGGTGCAGGTGACCTTCGACCCGGCGAAGGCCGGCGAGATCAAGGTGGTGCTGGACACGGTGCTGCCGCCGATCGCCGAGCCGAAGGACACGGAGTTCGTCCGCTATTTCAAGTTCCGCAGCCCGAGCCTGTCGAAATTCTGGGGCCGGGACGTGTTCATCAACGCGCATGTGCTGGTGCCGAAGGATTTCGACAAGCATCCGGAGGCGCGCTACCCGCTGGTCGTCTTCCATGGCCATTTCCCGAAGGAGTTCGGCGGGTTCCGGACGACGCCGCCCGATCCGAACGAGGCGTGCGTGCCCGCCGCGCGGTTCGGCGAGCCGTGCTACAACCGGATCGAGGCGCAGGAGGCCTATGCCTTCTACCAGAAATGGATCTCGCCCGACTTCCCGCGCATGCTGATCATCGAGATCGA